>BTUV01000010.1:46397-72259 GCA_045863035.1 Ignavibacteriales bacterium
GTGATTTTCAATTACCACAAAATTTCTGCGATTGCATCGTCTCATCGCGTATCTGTATTTTACCGATTCTTCGCCTTCCTCATGCCACCCTGAGACGATGCAATCGCTATGGTGATTTTCAATTACCACAAAATTTCTGCGATTGCATCGTCTCATCGCGTATCTGCGTAAACAAACCTTACATCTTCGTGTATCTGCGTTTTACACAGACCTCGCCTTCCTCATGCTCCCCCGAGACGATGCAAATGCAAGACATCGTAATCAATAAAACATCCGGTTGGCATTTGCATCGTCTTTACAATAATTCTTCCATTTTTTCCGTAGAGACGATGCAATCGCTATGGTGATTTTCAATTACCACAAAATTTCTGCGATTGCATCGTCTCATCGCGCATCTGTGTAAACAAACCTTATATCTTCGCATATCTGCGTTTTGCACAGACCTCGCCTTCCTCATGCTGCCCTGAGACGATGCAAATGCAAGACATCGTAATCAATATAACATCTGGTTGGCATTTGCATCGTCTTTACAATAATTATTATTCATAAAAACAAAAAAAGCCCTGGCTGCAAACCAGGGCTTTTGGGATTATATATTACGAATTTGAACAATTCATACTTCATACTTAAAAATTCATAATTATTTAAGCAGTGTCATCTTTCTTGTAATGCTCTCTCCCATGCCATAGCTGAGCTTATAGATATATACTCCGCTCGAAAGATTGCCGCCGTCAAATGGAACGGTATATTTGCCTTCAGCGTAGCTGCCTGAAGCGAGGATTGCGATTTCTCTTCCGAAGAGATCATATATCTTCAGAGTAATATCACTCCTCTCAGCAAGAGCAAACTCAATGCTTGTTGACGGATTGAAGGGATTGGGATAATTGCTGAGCAGTGTGAATTTCTCCGGAATATCACCACCCTCTGAACCAATATCAGTTGGTGAAGAACTCAGTGATATATTCATCAAATGCGTCAAACCACCGGCTGGGTTATATAACAGATTCTGACTGAAACTGTTATACTGTACTTTGCTTGCCTGAACTGTATAGTTACCCTGAGCAAGTCCGGTAACCGAGTAGTTACCTACAGCATCACTGAAAGCATATCCAATCACCTGTCCGGTTTCATTCACTACTGAAACATATACCTCCGAAAGTGGCTGACCTTCAGCAGTAGTGATTGTGCCGGCAACTATACCCGGATTGCTATTCGATGCTACCGTAGTGAGTGTTCCATTAATGCCTGCTACCTGTCCTGAGGCAGGAATAAGGGTTGCCTGCTCCCACATCTGTGCATTATTATAAAACTCCGGCACATACCCGGTTGCGGCAAACAATATATAATATCCGCCCGGACTCACATTAGCAAAACTATATGCACCGGTAGCACCGGAAAAGGTAAACAGAATCTCACCGGTGGGCCGTTTGGACGCTATCACAAATGCGTTAGCAATTGGAGTGGTCCCATCCTCTTCATACACAGTTCCACTTATAGAAGAAGGTCCCGGGTTTTGGAGCGGTTCAAGTGAAAAATCAATTCCTGAAACAACCGTATCACCGTGAATTACAATTACGTCAGCAAGAGCAAAGGTCGGTTTGTTGTTATAAAACTCTGCCTTGAATCCCTCTTTTTGAGCAGATACTCTGTATCCCACATTCATCGCGGGGTGATTCGTCAAAGTGAAGTGGTATTGACCATCCGAGCCGCTGAATGTGGTTAACCGTAATGAATCATTCATAATCCAGAGAGTAACAAGCGCTTGTGAAACAGGATGGTTAAGGGTATCTCTTACTGCTCCTTTAAGCAGAACCATTGGCGGATTTTGAACTCCCGGTATGCCAAAACTGATATTTTCAATTACTGCACCAGGGGAAAGATTGACTATGTCTGCCTCGCTTGCATGCAATTTATTATCATAATACTCTTTATATACAACGCCTGCGGCTGAAAAAAAAGTGCAAGATACAACATAACTTCCTGCCGGAAGCTGCTTCGTATATCTGCCGTCAGGACCAGTTATAACGGTAAATCCGTTTGTAACAGACGGAGCATTCAGAGGGAGAAAATCTATCCGGGCATTTGCAGCCGGAAGGTTGGTTCCGTCAAAGCTAACATTTCCTCTGATGATACCTCCGGTGTTTGTTCCCTGCTGTTCAAGCGGAACAATATAGTTATCAGTGTTCTGAGTAATCTGGAGATGCTCAATAATCTTTGTTATATATCCTTCCTTTTGAGCGGTAAGCCGGTATGTGCCGGCGGGGATAGAATTAAACCGGAATCTTCCGAGTGAATCAGAAACGGTAAAGAAAATTGATGAGTCCGGTGTTGTGCTGATCTTAAAGAGAGTAATTGCTGCACCTGGAATAGGAATAACAACAGTCAGCATACCTCCCTGCCTTACCTGCCCTCCGAAGAAAACACCGGTGACCGTAAGCGGCATCATAGCCATATTCATTCCTGTCAGGAATGTGCCGTTTTGTATATTAAGATAAGCAAGAAGTGATGTAGTCTGATAACCGGGAGCGGTAACCTCAAGGAGATAACTGCCCGGATTTATATTCTGAAATCTATATTCACCATTTTGATTTGCAGCGGCAGTATATACACCGGTTACTGAATTTCCGATCAGTCTGGCTATCGCTCCGGGGACAGGTGCGTTGGTAACTGCATCTGATATTACGCCCGTAACAGAGTTATTAACAACACCGGTTGAGGCAAGATACAGATTTACATTTTGAATAATAATACCCGGGGCAATCGTAAAAGGACCGGCCATCTGAGATACCGCGCCGCTGTACTTTGCTCTTATATGATATATACCGGCAGGCAGAGCCAGAAATGCAAAATCACCGGTATTCCCGGAATGTGTCGTAAAAATCAGAGTGTCACCTGCGGCAGGACTTAGAGCATAGGCCTCCACTTGGGCGCCTGAAACAAAGGAATTGCCGGCAATAACTTTGCCCTTAATCTGTCCGGTCAGTGTATTTTGCGCCAGCAAAACACCTGTTAATAGCAGAAACACGAATAATCGTTTCATTATAATCTCCTTCTGGGTTTGAAGATTTCACCTTTTGGCAAAGCACAAAGAAAAACAATAGTTTAAAATAGTGAAAAACATAATCCGTTGTCCTCAATGCCTGATTTCACAGTTCGACAGTCGGAGAGCTGGACTTATATTTAAACATGAGTTTTTTCAACTTCCCTATTATTTTTGCCTCATGTCCCTTATAGCAGTCATAGGCGGCGGAGCATCGGGTTTTTTTGCGGCTATTTCCGCCAAAGAAGCAAATCCGTCCGGCGAAGTAAAAATCTTCGAAAAAACCTCCAATTTGCTCTCAAAAGTGAGGATTTCAGGTGGCGGGAGATGCAATGTAACTCATGCCTGTTTTGACCCGGTTCAGTTGAGCAGATTTTACCCCAGAGGAAGTAAGGAATTACTTTCTCCTTTCACCAGATTTCAACCTACGGACACAATCAACTGGTTCTCCCGGTTCGGGGTAAAAATTGTAGCTGAGGATGATGGCAGAATGTTTCCTGCCGGTAATAATTCATCAGAAATTGTAAATTGTTTCATTAACACTGCTGAACGGCTCAACATCACCGTCCATCGTAAGTTTGAACTTAAAAATATTGCCCCCCTGAGTAATGGTGCAGCCGGTTGGGAATTATGCTTTGCCAACGGAGAAGTAATTTTCGCGGAGAAAGTTATTTTAGCAGGAGGCAGTTCTCAGGAGCTTTTAAAGCTGCTTTCGGGTATAGGTTATAAGATTGAACCGCCTGTCCCTTCACTTTTTACCTTCAATATCCGAGACGCATTTCTTGAGGGATTACAGGGAATTTCTGTTGCTGATGCCCATGTTTCAGTTGAAGGGACAAAACTAAAACAATCAGGACCATTATTAATAACTCACTGGGGGCTTAGCGGACCCGTCATACTTAAACTTTCAGCATGGGGGGCAAGAGTGTTGTCTGAATTGAAATATCATTTCACGCTGACGGTTAATTGGACAGCCGGCAAAAATTCAGATGAAGTATTTACCATTCTGCATTCACTGAAAAATGAGCAACCGGAGGTCAAACTTTCTTCCAAACCACTGTTCAGTATAGCCCAAAAACTGTGGAGAAAATTCCTTGGCAAGGCAGATATTGCAGAATCATTGCAAATGAAAGATATATCTCAGAAAAAATTGCGAGTGCTTGCAGAGCTGCTTTGCAATCAGAAATTTCTTGCTGAGGGAAAAAGTACCTTCAAGGAAGAATTTGTTACCTGCGGAGGCATATCTCTCAGGCAGATAAATTTCACCACGATGGAAAGCCGCCTGCACAAAAATATCTATTTCACCGGTGAACTGCTGGATATAGATGCAATAACAGGAGGATTCAATTTCCAGGCCTGCTGGACCACCGGCTGGATTGCCGGTAACGCCGCGGCAAATACTCATATCTGATATATATACCATCTAATGAGTCAAGCCGCGAAATCCGCGGAAAAGTTTTTCCTCTCACGGATTTAGTAAAACTGTAAATTTAATTGTGCAAATGAGTAAGCGTGATACTCGTTTACACAACCCGTCTCTTCGTATTTAGCAAATTGTAAATTGTGCATTGTTCATTTCAGTTTTTCCCATTACTAATTACTACTTCCTAATTATTACTTCCCACTTCCTAATTACCAATTTTAACAGAAGTCATTGTAACCGAACCCATCACCGCTTTATCGTTAAAAATAACCGTCTCATCATTCTGCTCCTGAAGACCAAGCGTATATATAAGCGGGTAATAATGATCGGGTGTTGGAATTGCCAGCTTTGCGGCAGAGCCAAGATTTTCATAGTTAATGAGGGCTTTATGATCACGCGTTGTTATTTTGTTTTTCATCACCTCGTTAATCTCCTCAGCCCAGTCAAAACCACTGTCAGGCATATCCCATCCAATCATGCGCAGATTATGAACCATATTTCCGCTTCCCAGAATGAGCACTCCTTTTTTCCTGAGCGAAGCAAGTTCCTTGGCCAGTTCATAATGATACTCTGCGGGTTTCTTATAGTCGATACTTAACTGCAGCACCGGAATCTTAGCATCAGGGAACATCTCTTTTACAACAACCCATGCCCCATGATCAAGTCCCCATTCATGATCAAGCCCGACCTGAGTTGAGGTAACAATTCTACTGATTTCCTCAGCCAGCTCCGGAGAACCAGGCGCCGGGTATTGAATCTCATACAATGCTTTGGGAAATCCGCCAAAATCATGAATCGTACGCGGATTATTCATTGCAGTAACATGCGTTCCATGAGTAAGCCAGTGAGCTGAAATGCAGAGCACGGCAGAAGGTGAATCCATACTTTCTCCTTCTTTCCTCCAGCCACGGCTGAATGCATTGTCTTCAATCCCATTCATTGGTGAACCGTGCCCCATGAAATACACAGGCATTCTTCTATCACGTTCCTTAAAATTATCTGCTAAGTTCCTTAAACCATCTAATCCTGCCATAATTTTCAGCTCCTGATCATCTTATATAAAAAAATACTCTGTTACATTCGCAAAAATGCAAAAAATCTGTTTCTTATTAAATGCAAATACTTCTCAAAAGATTCCGCCTTCAATTACCACTGCCACCAGCCACACCACACTGATTCAAGCAGAGTGAAGCGTATATATTAGCCGCAGAGCTTCTCAGATCAATATATACCAATTCTTTCCCTTGCTGATTCTTTCGGTTTTACCGCCGGTAGGAGAATCCTCCTCACCGCCGAAGTCAGGCAGAAAACGCAATATTTTCAGCAGCTTTCACAGGGGAAATGACTGTTACAATTTTTTACAATTCGTTACTTGCCTGTGACACCCTTTACACAAGATACCTGTAGTTTTGAATCAGTAATTAACAAAGATACTGTAAACAACATCATGGAACAGCAAAAAAATAAACAACTTATCACTCTCCTGCTGGTTTGGTTTATATTCACCCTTGCAGCAGTAGCCGGACTTCGGGCAGGAGCAGAGCCCCGACAGCATACGAAGTTTCCGGCATCAGCTCAGGTATCATACAATTTAGTTTCAGGTCATCAATAATAATATTCGCGTCACAAGGAGTCAGTCATGAAAAATTTAGGCATTATTACAGTTTTGGTTCTTTTACTTCAGGCAGGGTTCTCTCACGCACAGGAGCAAACTCAGAGCAGATATTTCAAAGAAAAACTTTATCTGCAAAACCTTATTACCGGCATTCAGTCCGAAAACACCGGGCTCAGAAGAAGCGCAATCTACCTGGCGGGCAAATATCGCATAGCTGAGGTCAATAGTGTACTCATCGAGGCAATGAAAGCAGAAATCGACCCTTCCACCAGAATACTTATCGCCCTTTCTCTTTACAATATTGGTGAAGTATCGGGTATGGAGGCCATCTTGAACTTCTCTCACATCGAAAAAGATGCGAAGGTAAAGAGGATGCTCACTTCCTTATATCAGGAATATAATAGTCATATCGCAGCACAGAGCAGCTTCTGAGCGGTAGTCTGCCCGTAAAGTCCGGAGGTCATAACACCTCCGGCTTTCTTTTTTACTCATATTACATAATGTTCTGAAGTATTTTGCATCATGAAAAAAATTCAAATTCTGTTTTTCATTCTTCTTCTCAGTTCCGTGGTGTTTTCGCAGAAGAAATTTCTTTCACTCGACTTAAAAGGCAGTTGGAAGTTTTCAATCGGCGATGATGCGGCCTGGGCGCTTCCCTCTTTTGACGACAGTCAATGGGAATCAATCTATGCCCCGGCTTCTTGGGAAGATGAAGGATTTCACGGATTCAATGGATACGCCTGGTACCGCAAAAGTTTTTCACTTCCGTCTGATGCCAAAGGTAAACCCGTTTTCATTGAACTTGGGCGGATTGATGATGCAGATCAGGTTTATTGCAACGGCCGGCTCATCGGCGCAACAGGGTACTTTCCTCCGGAGTATCAGACTGCTTACGATCAGTTCAGGACGTATAAAATACCGGCTCATTTTCTTAACTACTCAGGAAAGAATATCATTGCCATCAGAGTTTATGATGCCCAGCTTTCAGGAGGAATTGTTGAAGGTCCGCTCCGTGTTACAATTCTTGAAGGCGCTCTGGTACCGGAATATAACCTGGAAGGTTACTGGTCTTTTACCACAGGTGATAATCCGGACTGGTCTGCCCCGTCATTTAAGGAAACTGGTTGGAAACAAATTGTAGTCCCTGCTAAATGGGAATCGCAGGGTTTCCCCGAATATGATGGGATGGCCTGGTACCGGAAAAGGTTTATCCTGCCTGAAAAGCTGGAAGGAGTTTCATTAGTTCTTCTTCTGGGTAAAATTGATGACCTTGATGAAGCATTCATAAATGGCGTCAAGATAGGCAATACGGGTGTTATCAGCAAAAATCCCTCCTCAAGTTCAATTGACCAGGAATGGCAACAGTTAAGGGGCTACTATATCCCCTCCGGTGTGCTCAAAAGCGGGGAAAATATCGTTGCCGTCCGGGTATATGACGGATTCCGGGACGGAGGAATTCATGACGGACCGATTGGTCTCATAACCCAATCCCGTTATCAGGAATACTGGAAGGCAAATAAAAAGCAGAAGAAATCGTTTTTTGAATGGCTTTTCGACTAAGAATAACGCCAAAAAAGTGCTTTTTTTAATCTCCGGTTTTGAGGGAATCATTATTCGCAGTAAATTGTTTCAGAAAGACAGCAAATTTTTATAACAATGGAAATACGTCCGGTTCTATGAAACAGTACATGGTTGATATAGACCTCCCCGAAACTATCACGGAGGAATATATGTCACTTATCCCCCGGCAGCGTGAGCAGGTAAACCGGCTGATGCTCGAAGGTAAGATAAATAGCTATACCCTCTCCCTGGACAGAACCAAACTCTGGATTATCCTCAGCGCTAAGTCAGACAGTGATGTATTCCGTCTTCTGGCTGCTTTTCCGATGCGGCGCTATATGGATGCAAAAATTGTTGAGCTGGCTTTTCATAATACCATAACTACTGCATTCCCGCAGATTTCACTGAATTAACTCTCCTCAATCTTAAACTTCATTTTTTATAAGATTTAGCCAAAAAAAACTGGCTTAACTACCTTTCAATTTGAAACTTTTTGATTAAAATAGGGTATAACTTTCATCAATATCCAGAGATTTTAATGTACAAAGTTTTTTTCCTTCTGCTTGTAATTAACGGCGTAATATTACCGGACGTGATAATCAGGCCTCGTGAACCGGAAGAAAAGAAATTCTTCCTCGACATTTCCGCAGTTGATTCCTTCCCCGGCAAGGTTTTTATTCTCTCAAACCTTAACCGCGAATACATTACCGGGAAGGAAGATTTCACAAATCTCTCTTACGATGATTATATTGAGATTGAGTATAAGGCAAAGTCCCCTGTTCTTTATGTTTTTGATGGTGAGCGTATCAGTCCCGATGTTCTTGAAACAGGCAATAAATTAAATGACCTGATTAAAAAGCTGGATGCTGATAGTATTACCTATTTCAAAACGGTAATTGACTTCAGCGATATTTTTAACAGAAAGTACGGTGATGCAGATGTGGTTGTATTCACCGTAAAAGTAGAGTTAGGCAAAGGCGGAGTCAGGGCAGCAATTGTCTCAGCACAGGTAATTATTGATTCAGAACAAGTTGAAAAAATCCCGTTTGAGTATGAAGCGGGAATGTTTCAGAACACTAAAGTTTTATTCGGCGATGTAGCACCCGAACCCGAAGGGTTGTTTGTGGGTGATATGTTTTATTTCCTGCTTCCTTTAGCCGGAGTAATTGCCCTGCTGATTATCTATCTCCGAAGAAAATCATCGGAGAAAAAGCAATGAATTTCGGAACATTTCTGCTGACTATCCTGCTTGAGCTTGCTGTCTATCTGTTTGCGGTCAGGAAGCCGGTTTTGCATTCACTCATGTTTGTTACTATTGTTAATTTAATTACTCAACCTCTCGCCCAGCTTCTCTTTTATGAATTTTACTATTCAACGTATTACGAAACAATCGGATTTTTTCCTTTCTTTTTCGCGATAGAGACGCTGGTCATTATCGCGGAAATGTTTCTTCTATGGTTTTTACTGAAAACCGATTTCAAAACAGCGCTCAAAGTTTCCTTGCTTGCAAATATCATCTCAGCGGGTACGGGACTGCTGATTTACGAGGTCCTGTAATGAATAACGCAATCTTATCTTTCAACAGCGGGAACCACGCTGCATGGCGTCTGCCTGCGCTTCTTGGTTTCATTCATCTGCTTAACGACCTGACGGCGGGGCTGCTTATCGGCAGTGCAGCAGCATCTGATATATCGGGCGAGAAACTCAGTATGCTGGTTCTCGTTTACAATGTAATTGCGTTTGGTTCTCAGCCGTTAGCAGGTTTGCTCTCAGACAGGTATCGCCTGAGCAGAATTTTTGTATATGCGGGAGTTCTTTGCGCGGTCGCCGGACTAATTATTTTTAATGTTTCTGCATGGACTGCGGTAATTCTTAGCGGAATTGGCTCATCAATTTTCCATGTCGGGGGCGGCTCACTTGCCATCCAGGCGGATGATGAGTCATCAAAATATATCGGTATGTTTTCATCACCGGGAGTTCTTGGATTAGCTCTCGGCGGTTATATATCCTGGCTGGGGCACTTTCCTGCAGCCGGGTTGATAATTCTTTTTGTGGTTGCTGCCGCATTTTCAGCAGTATTGAAAACTGAAGAGCGTCTCATCGCAAGGGAGCATCACTCCTTCATACCGGAAAAGCATGATATAATTATGATTGCAGTGCTCTTAGCCATTGCTTTTCGTTCGGCTGTCTGGAATATTTTTCAATATATATCAGCCGGTGAAATCGCGGTTCTGATTCCCCTTGCTCTCAGTGCAGCATCCGGAAAAATGGCCGGCGGCTTTTTGGCGGATTGGCTGGGGAAACGGCTTTGGCTTTATGTATCACTTATTCTGGCAATTATTCTTCTTACTTTGCATGAGTATTCCAGAGTCAGTCTTTTTGCCGGCGCGTTTTTTCTGCAGGCCTCCTCTCCGGCTGCCATTCGTGTTCTTGCGGAAGGGCTGCCGGGTCGAGCCGGACTTACCGCATCAATTGCATTTGGACTTGCGCTTGCAGCCGGTGCGCTCCCCCACTATATGCGGCTCAGTGAAAGCATTATTAACAGTTGGTACGTCATTCCACTGTTTATTGCTTTATCACTCGGCTCAATTATCTGGGGCATGAATCTGCTGCTCCAAAACAGAAGTCAGCCGGCCGGTAACTCAGCTTAGAAACCTTAGCCCCTTTTACAGGCATTATGTCAATGGGCTAAACTATGAGACAGATTTTTCCGTATCTTTACAGTCGGAAAACCATTATTTATGCATTCGCTTAATATCAACGAAATTTATTACTCTGTACAGGGGGAAAGTACCTATGCAGGTCTTCCCTGTATCTTTATCCGTCTGACCTGGTGTAATCTCAGATGTACTTATTGCGATACGGAATATGCATTCTACGAAGGGAAGGAAATGACCTTTCAGGAAATCAAGGATGAAATTAAAAAGTACAATTGCCGGCTGGTTGAAATTACCGGTGGAGAACCACTGGTTCAGAAAAGAATTCACCATTTGATGACTGAGCTATGCGATGAGGGATATACAGTTTTAATCGAAACAAGCGGAAGTCTTCCGGTCAAAGAAATAGATAAACGGGTTGTTATTATTATGGATTTAAAAACTCCGTCAAGCAGCATGCTTCACAAAAACCGGTATGAAAATCTTGAATATTTAAAACCAACTGATGAACTGAAATTTGTCATCGGCTCAGAGAAAGATTATTCCTGGGCGAAAGAAATTATTAAACAATATAATCTTACAGATACGTGTAAACTGCTTTTCTCTACTGTCTTCACTGCTTTCCCGCCAAAAGAGCTGGTTGATTTGATACTACGAGATAACCTTCCTGTCCGCTTTCAGATGCAGTTGCATAAATATATCTGGGACCCTTCTCTTAAAGGAGTATAATGAAAATAACCAAAGAATATCAATGGGAAATGGGGCACCGGCTCCCGTTTCATCCGGGACCCTGCAAAAATCTGCACGGGCACTCTTACAAGGCGTATATAACACTTGAGGGTACACTTGATAAATACGGAATCCTTATTGATTTTTATGACATTGATAAAGTAATAAAACCGCTTCTTGACCGGCTTGACCACGCATTTATTCTTGCGGATTCAGACACAGAAGTGATTACATTCTTCAAAAACATCAACTCAAAACATGAAGTAATACCATTCCACTCTACCGCTGAAAATCTCGCTCTGTTCTTCATCGATGAGATACGAAAATCCGGACTTCCTGAAAATATTTCAGGTATTAGTGTAAGCATCTATGAAACCGCTGATGCCTCAGCAACTGCCTCTGTTACTTTCTAAACTGCTATGAGATATAAACTAACCATCGAATATAAAGGTACACGCTACCAGGGGTGGCAGGTGCAAAAGAATGTAAAGACGGTACAAGGAACTTTGTTTGAAGCTCTGCGCCAGCTCTTTCCCAAAGACAAAATTGATATGCAGGGCTCAGGCAGAACTGATGCCGGTGTTCATGCACTTGCCCAGATTGCACATCTTGAACTGCAACGGGGACCCGATATGAGGAACTTCATTTACAGGGTTAATGATCTTTTACCCGCGGATATCGTTCTCCGCGCTGCCGAACCAGTCTCCCCGAAATTCCATGCACGGTACAGTGCAATTGCCCGGAGTTATATATACCAGATTTCTTCACGCCCGAGCGGGTTTTATAAAGATTATGTCTGGTGGGTGAAAGACTCCTTAAATTATGAAAAAATGGGAGAAGCACTTGCCTTTCTAAAAGGCAGAAATGATTTTTTTGCATTCTCACAGGTGGATAATGAGGGGGAGGATTCAAAAGCAGAGGTATTAGATATACAGGTCGGAAAATTTGGAGAGCTGATTCTGATACGATTGAAAGCCGATCATTTCCTCTGGAAGATGGTCAGGCGAATAATAGGCGCGGCGGTTGAGGTAGGCAGGGGTAATGCCGGCGTAACATTTCTTAAAGATGCAATGATAAACAAAGACGCCCGGATAATTGCGCCCTACACAGCGCCCCCTTCAGGGCTGTTTTTAGAAAAAGTTTATTATTCCGAAGATATGAATGAACCTGAGTTTAAGCCGCTGTTCCAGATTGAATAAATTTTACTGGGGCAGTAATTCAGAACGCAGAGGGAAGAAAAGAACTTGCAGCGTCACGCTAAGTTTACCATGCAGTTTAATGTTACTTCGCCGTGTACTTTGTAAATTATATATTTCTCGACTTCTGCCAATTAGTATGACGCATTTTATTTCAGAATTGACAATATCGGCTTAGAATTTTGACTTGTTCCAGAATGTTTGTGGAAAGTTTGCCCTGCTGCTGTATCCTTAATAATGATCTTCTAAATCTCCTTACTTGTAATTATTATACCTCTGAGATGAACAATGAAGAATTAAGAATTAAAAACTAAAAATTAAGAATGTGAAATGAACAATTCCGAAGCCCCCTCTTTCCAATGCGGATTTAAATATGCGAAAAATCATATTTGGTTAAAGTATATACTTGAAAAATGTTAAGTTTGTCAGGAGAGAGGGGGTTTGGGGGTGAGTCAGAAAAAGCCAAATAAATGTACCAATTCAAATATTCTCACTTGTTCTATAATTTATTTTTTACTCCGTTCCTTAAATCATTAATTACCACTGACTATATTCGGCAACAAACAACACTAAAATACTCTTCTTCGTAAGCATCACTTACACTTTTGATGTGAAAGTTTACAAATTACAAGACAAAACTATCTTTTATAATTTCGCCTGATCAGAAGTTTAGTTAAACCAACAGTCAGCCACATGTTCGCAATAACAAGACTCACCCCCAAACCCCCTCTCTCCTGACAGTGTAATTTTTAACTGAATATTTACTACCGCAGAACCTAAATTTGTGTTTGCCGGGATTTGTATTGGAAAGAGGGGGCTTAATAAATTATATATTGTTCATTGCACATCGGAAGCGGGAACTATGCTATTGAGGCATTGCTGATATATCTGAAATTTCTTTAATTTACCTCTAAAATTAGTATGACAAATTATGAAAAAATCTGTGTTTTTATATCGTATTCGAAGATCTTTACGATTTGGTCAGATTTTGGCAGAAGTCAGGAGTTTAATGTTACTTCGCCGTGTACTTTGTAAATTATATATTTGTTTCCTGATTCGCTAAAATCCGCGCTGCTGAAGCATCCGTTTACAATCAGCGCACCATCAAACTCGTCTAAAGTTTCCCCGGTTATTTTATTACTCTCTATACTTTCCGCAATAATCTATTTGCCATTTCATATTCTTCCTCCAGGTGGTTGTCTCTGATATACTGTTTCCGTAAATCCCGATCTAAATATTCTCTCTCTTCAGGAGTCAGACTTTTGCAGAATCTGATTTCCTCCTGCTCTGCTTCTTCTCTTGTATGTTTTTTATAATTTTTTTCATTTCAATGAGCAGTATTCAGGAATATCTTATAAATCACTTGCTTCCCGATTTTTCTTCAAGTTCAGCAATTTTCTTTTCCAGGGCTTTTATACGGTCAGCATATTCAGGAAGATTTCTGGTATGAACCTCAAGTCGTTGAGCCAGGCGATGTTCTTTTGCAGGATAACCAAAGTACATTCCGGGCTTATCAATAGAGCGTGAAACCCCTGACTGCGCGAGTATTATTGCCCCATCCGTTACGCGCAGATGATCGGCTATACCAACCTGTGCCGCCACAATACAATTCTTACCGAGAATGGTACTCCCTGCAACACCTGACAACGCGGAGAGTACTGAATTTTCACCAATTTCAGCGCCATGTGCAATCTGTATCAGATTATCCATTTTTACCCCTTTACGTATTATGGTTGACCCCATTGCTGCACGATCAATGCAGACGTTTGACCCAAGTTCAACATCATCTTCAATGATAACATTCCCCTTTTGCCAGACTTTGTTATATACCCCTGCTGAATCTCTGACAAATCCGAACCCATCAGAGCCAACTACAGCACCGGGATGAATTATTACGTTATCTCCTATGATACATTCTTCCCGGATTGATACATTCTGAAAAATCAGTGCATTATTTCCAATCTTTGTATCACGGCTGATAACCGTATTGTGAAAGATTTTTGCATTATCACCAATCATGCAATTTGCTTCAATCACGACATTCTGCCCTATTGCACAGTTTGTCCCTATCTTTGCTGTCGGGTCTATATATGCGGAGGGTGAAATTCCGGTCAGTCTGAATTCCGGCGCGAAATAGCGGTTCAAAACTGCTACAAATGAAAGATATGGATTTTTTACTTCAAGATAGGTGATTTCGGACCGTGATTTATTAAAACCCGGTTTTACAAAAAGTACGGAGGCCTTTGTTGTTTCATAGAATTTGGCATATATATCCCGCTCAAGAAAGGAAAGATCACCGCTCCCTGCATCTTCAATTTTCGCAAGCCGGTGAATAACTGTATCAGCAGGACCAGTTATAACCGCACCGGTCAATTCAGCGGCTTCGCCAGCGGTGATCATCAGGAGTTCTCCTTATTTTAATTTTTCAAGCACTTGAGCAGTAATGTCATGTTCTTCTTTAGCGTAAAGAATCAGCACGCCTCCGCTGCGATCAAGCACAAAATCAAGATTCAGTTCTTTTGCAACCGCGGTAATCGCGTTAAAAACCCTGTTCTGTACGGGTTTCATCAATTCATCCTGCTTGGTAAAAAGCTCGCCATTGGTACCGAATTTCTTTTCCCGGTACTCAACTATATTTTGCTCCATTTTAACAAGCTCCGCTTCAATCTGCATCCGTGCGTCATCAGTCAGAATAAGGCGGCGCTTGTCATAATCTTCATACTTTGCCTTCCACTCTCTTTCAAGTTTTTGCAGTTCAGCTTGCCACTCCTGAATAATCTGATCAAGTTGTTGGCGTGCATCCTGAGCATCGGGCAGTTTATCCAGAACAGTATCCGAATCTACATAGCCGATGGTAATTTGTGCTGAGAGTAATCCTGTCCAGATGAACAGTAACGCAGTTATATATGACAAAGTTTTCATAGGAATATTCCTGAATGGTTAAACTTATTTGCCTCTTTTAAGGCGATCAAGAACTTTATAGGTGATATCAAACTGATTATCCGCGTAAAGAAGCAGGATTTCACCCGTCTTATCAAAAACAAAGTGCATTCCTTCATCTTTCGCGACACCTTCTATTGCTTTGAAAATTTTTTCCTTCACCGGTTTCAGAAGCTCATCCTGTTTCTTATAGATTTCTCCTGTACCCTGAGCAAACTTAGACCTTTTGTATTCTTCAATCATCTGCTGCTGCTGAACAAGTTTCTGCTGTTCTTCCAGCTTCTTGTCTTCTTTCATATTGCCGGACTGTTTCTGATAGTTCTGATAGGCCTGCTGCAGATTATAGGTCATGCTGTCTATCTGGGTATTCCACTGCTCAATAAGTGCGTCAAGCTGACCCTGAGCTTTAATTGCTTCAGAGAACTGTTTCAGTATGACTTCTGAATCAACATATCCGGTTTTCTGGGTCTGTGCAAACAGTGATCCTGCAGAAAGCAGAACAGTGAGGAGAACCAGTTTTATTGTGTTTTTCACGAATGAGTTCCTTGTTAGTTATTGTATTAAAATGCTTTGCCAAATTGGAAATGGAAGAGCCATGCAGGGTCTTTTCCGTCAATTGCTTTTCTGTCAAAACCGTAGCCCATATCAAAACCGATAAGTCCGATTGGGTTTATCAGCAGACGCGCGCCAAATCCGATAGATCGTTTCAAATTAAAAATATCGGCACTGTTAATGTCCTCATATACATTACCTGCCTCAGCAAAGGTAAGAAGGTACAGAGGAATCGGCTCAAGCGCAACCGCAAAACGAAACTCGGCGGTATATCTCGAATAAACACGCCCGTCTCTCACATTACCGTTAATATCTTTAGGACCTATACTTCGGTCATCATATCCACGCAGCGGCACGGTTGCAATCACCAGACCATTACCACCCATGTAGAAAAATTCAAACGGCTGTATCGGAGTACCTGCCTTAATTTCCTCAAGGTAGCCAAGATCAGTTACGGTATAGAACGCAAATTTATTTGAGTTAAACAGGCGTTTATACCATTCCAGTTTGAAATTCACTTTGTAGAAATCCACACTTCCCGGCAAAAATGGTCCGCCTGAAATTTCAGCATCAAGCGAAAGCGATGAACCGAGCGAAGGGAAAATCGGATTATCAACGTTCTTACGCTGCAGACCGAAACCCAGTGTAAACTGATTCGTTTTACCGATGCGGTAATACCCGCCTCCGTCTATAACATTATTGCCCTGAAAACGGAAGAATGTACTTGCGTAAAAATAATCATCCGGCCATCTCAAGCGTCTTCCGAGACGTACCGTTGCACCCGACTGGCGTAAATCATAAATATACTGCTGTCTGGTATCAAATATATCTGCTCCGATAAGCGTAGGAGAGTCCATCAGCCAGGGCTCAGTAAATCCTAATGAGAATGTGCGATATATACTGCCAACACCAAACTGCCAGTTAAAGCTGAGTATCTGACCACCGCCCAGACTGAATGGTTCGGCTATTGAGAAGTTCGTCAAGGTTACCCCCACAGCACCGCTGAACCCGAAACTACCGCTATAACCGACTGAGGCATTTAAATAATCGCTTGACTTTTCCTCTACTTTGAAAGCAACATTCACCGTGCTGTCATTAGCGAGATTGTAATCAACACCTTCCTGATAAATTTTTTCTACGTTAAAGTATTGAAGATTTGCAAGCTGCTGCAGACTGCGCAACATCATTGCACGGTTAAAAAAGTCACCCGGCACGGTATAAAGCTCCCGACGGATAACTTTATCTTTTGTTTTGTCATTGCCGGTAATGTCAACGCGTCCTACTCTGAACTGATTTCGTTCACTTACCTGAATAAGTATATCAATTGAATCAGTCCCCACCTTTGTTTCAGATGTCCGAAGATTAAAAGTCAGGTATCCGTTATCAAGATAGAGCGAGGCAATGTCATTTTGTTTTTCATTCTGACGTAAATTCTGATTAAACCGCTCCAGATCATATATATCCCCGGTCTTGAAAGCGAGACGCTCATTCAGCATCTCAGTTGAATAAATTTTATTTCCTTCCCAGGTGATATTGCGTATCTTGTACTGCGGTCCTTCATAGATACGTATCAAAAGCTCAACATCTTTTTTGTCGGATGAGTAAGTAATACTGTCGCCTAAGACTTCAGCATCCCTGAATCCGTTCCGCTGATAAAACTGGAGAATTTTGGTTTTATCTTCTTCATATTTCTTTTTATCAAAGCGGGAAAGTGACCAGAATTTCCACCATTTCGCTTCAGTTGTTTCTTCCAGTTCTGCTTTCAAATCATCATCCGGGAAAAAGTCATTCCCCTCAAAAGCTATTTTTCTCACTGTGCTGCGGCTGTTCTCATCAATAACAATCATCAGCAGTTTCCTGTCTTTGATTCGTTCTATCAGATTAGAATACGTAATATCATCCTTCTCGTATTCAACCGTATATTCTTCAGACAGATCAGTATCATTCCGCCAGACAACATTTATCGATTTACCGGACGTGTCTGCTGTAAAGTAAGAATAATACTTTGCGTTAAACTGTGCATTAAAGTAACCATCCTCCTCATAATAAGCAGCAAGCCGTAATTTCAGTCTTTCCACTTCCTGAGGTTTCAGTATTTGTCCGCGTATAAATGTTACTTTCCCTTGCAGTTCATCATCGTCAAAATGATCAAACCCCTCAAAAGCAACTTTTTCAATACGAGGGTACTCATCAACCTTAACAACCAGAAAGACACCGTCGCCGGCTTCCTTTTCAATAAGGATTTGCACATCGCTGAAGATATTCAAAGACCAGAGCTGTTTAATTGCATTAAGCGTCTGATCGCCGGGCACACGTATTTCATCACCAACCCGAAGCCCGGTGTTGGCAAGTATCGTTTTTGCATCAGCGCTTTTATTTCCCTGCACTGAAACTCCCAGTATCTTATATACTTTTTGAGCGTTTGTTTCTGCCGGACCAAGCATCAGCAGCATGATCAGAAACAGTGCACTTTTCGAAAAGTTAAAAAACATTCAATTCCTTTTGATTTCTTTCGGTAACTGCTCGCTTACTTTGCCAAACCTTCTTTCCCGTTTCTGAAAATCGAGAATGGCCTCAATAAAATTCTTTCTTCTGAATTCCGGCCAGTAGGTGTTGCATATATATATCTCAGAATACGCTATCTGCCAAAGCAAAAAGTTGCTTACCCTGAACTCACCGCTGGTGCGAATGAGCAGTTCAGGATCGGGCATCCCTTTAGTTGTCAGATAAGAAGAAAAAAGCTGGTCACTAATCTGCTCCGGTGTTATAATTCCGGATGCTGCATCAGAGACGATTTTTCTTACTGCCTGGATGATCTCCCATCTTCCGC
Organism: Ignavibacteriales bacterium; assembly: GCA_045863035.1. GTDB lineage: Bacteria > Bacteroidota > Ignavibacteria > Ignavibacteriales > Ignavibacteriaceae > H2-BAC3. The sequence continues at coordinate 64,940 of BTUV01000010.1, forward strand.
TGTAACTGAGCGCGAGATTAAGGTTGAGCCGGCTGTTTCCGGCTGTTCTCTCTACTGCATCGGTAAATTCTTCCTGAACCTTTTCGGGCAGCATGTTAAAATCACCGATGGTATTAAGACGGACATTATTCTTATGAAGTTCATTTATTTCTTTTCTCAGAGTACGCACCAGAAGAGTCATCAAAGTTGAGACTTCATCTTTGGGACGTTTCCAGTTTTCTGTAGAAAAGGTATAGAGTGTCAGATATTTAACCCCGATTTCAGCAGCAATTTCAACAATCTCCCTGACCGAATCAACCCCAGCATGATGCCCCGCAATTCTCGGAAGACCTTTGCTTTTAGCCCATCTCCCATTCCCGTCCATTATGATAGCAATATGTTCAGGAATAACCGCATCCTGCGGTAACCCGTAATTATCTCGTTCTTCTGCTGTGCTTTTCATTAACTGGTTTTTGGAACCGACTGCTGATAATTTGCCAAAATACTCTAATCAAACTTTTAAATTACGGAACTTCGGCTAATTTTTGAAGGGAAAAAAGCCCCCCGAAATACCGCTTTTTTTACAAAAAACGGCTTTTTCGGGAGGTCAGGGTAAGAGGAGTGGTCCGCCAGATGTGGAGAATTCTGACGGACCGGGGTATGTGAAGTTTAGTTGATAAACGCCTTGGTGCGCTGGTTTTCCTCTGAAAACAGACTCGGAAGCTGTGCGGAGGTGTAAACATGTATTCTGATATTCTTCCGTGACTCATCACTTACGGATGAAATTGCCTTCCGGAGCTCATTCAAACGGTCTGCCGGCACTGAAAGATACAGAGGAACAGCACGATACGTGTACTTTGTTTTCCTTCCCGACAGTATTTCAACTTTTTCGGTAAATTCCTTTGTGAAATTATCATCTGAATCCACTATTAGTCCTATCAGATAATCCTTTCCCTTTTTTCCGATTAGATCAACATCATAACCGGCTACCTTAGGAGGATCAGAAAGATATTTTCCGAACTTCCTTTGTGTAACAATGTATCCTCTGGTCATCAGATGCCACGCAAGATCATCTATCCGGTCTTTTCTCGGTACAGAAAAAACCACCCTGAAACGGTCTCTTATATTGTTCATAACTCACCTAACCTTTTTTCAATTTTGGGTGCCGTAATACAAGGGTAGTGCCGGAGCAAATCCCTGCATGAGGACACGCAAATTGCTTATTTTAATAAATTCAAATTTTCTTACCGTAAGTGTACCGCTCACCTTGCCATAAACCACTTTGTGACCGAACCTATCCATCGCCAGGAAGTAGGGTTCAATCTCAACTAAAGTGTAATCATACAGAAAAGTGACTTTTCTTCTTTTATCAATAGCTTCTAAAAATATCAGTGACTTCATGTTCTCTTTCTCCTTTAGTTCAGACAGCGGGTTACGCCGGTAACCTTGCCTATAAGTATAAAATTACTATTCTGACTGATGACAATCGGATCATACTTTTCATTTGCCGGAAGCAGGATGATCTGATTGTTTTTTCGCAAGTAAGTTTTTACCGTAACCTCACCGTCAATCTGGGCTACAACTATATCACCATTTGAAGCAAAGATTTGCTTGTGCACTACAACAATATCACCCTCAAAAATTCCGGCGTTTATCATACTGTCGCCTTTAACCTTGAGCGCAAAACTATCCTTCCTTTCCCTCAACATGGAAGGGTCAACCACCACTGAACCCTCAATGTTATCATAATGCATTATAGGAAAACCTGCGGCAACACGACCAAGCAACGGCAGCGAGTAAGGATTTTCATCTTCCTTTTCAGCAGTCTGCCCTTCAAGACCAAGTACCGACCACCCCTTTTCAGTGATAGTAAGTGTGCGGCTTGAGTTACTTTCCTTGGAAAGGAAGTTCTTTGTAACAAGTGCCTCAAGATGTCCTGCGACACCGTTGGTTGAAGAAATGCCGAAATGAGAGGCAATATCCCTCAATGAAGGGGGATAACCATTTTCCTGCCCGAATTCTGCTATGAATCCGAGTATTTCCTTTTGACGAGCCGTTATTTCCTGTTTCATGCCTATAGTGATAATTTGTTCACCACTAAATTAGTGAACAGATGTACACTTGTCAAGTCTTTTTTTAATAATTTTTTTATTTTTTTGGGGAGGGGGGAGTAAAGTGTGGTTAGTTTACCCGGAAAGACAAAAAAAAACGGAGACCGGTCAATGACCAGTCTCCGTATTATATAATCAGTATAAAGCTATTTCCAGCTTTTTGCGATCGAGAAGAGCTTCAGCCCTATTTCGTTGTTTTCGTAAACACCTCTGAAAAGCTCACTTCCGGGTCCCTTTGCCCAGACACCGACAATTCCGGCAGAGTGCCCTTTTGTCGTATAAGCATATTCAATCGGCTGGCTTTTGTCTTTAGGGTGTACTAAGGACATTCCGCCGGTTTCATGATCCGCGGTCACTACGAGCAGGGTATTACCGTCTTTCTCAATAAACGCAAGCATCCTGTGAAGCAGATCAGCGAACTCTTCCATTTCTGACTTCAGATTAACAGCATCATTTGCATGCCCCGCGTAATCTATGTGAGTGCTTTCTACCATAAGAAGAAAACCATCCTTATGGTTCTTTAACTGTCCTATTGCAGTCATTGCCAAATCACCAAGTGAGAATGAGCGTGTTCCGGCTTTTGTGATTGCATTAGTATCAAGTAACATCCAGAGCTTCGAATGAGGTTTATAACCTTCTGAGATATATTCGGATGAATATACATATCCATTATCAGTTATAGACTGCAAAAGATTAACTCCGTCAGTTCTCACACCCCCTTGATCCTGCGGAAGGAAATATTTTCTTCCTCCGCCAATTACCACATGAACAGGAGCATTAACCAACTGTTGAGCTATTTCTGTGTGCATCTTTCTGCTCTCTGCATGGGCAAAAAACACAGCGGGTGTAGCATCGGTAATCGGAGCAGTAGAAACAAGCCCCGCCACTTTTTTCTTTTTGGTAACAGCATATTCGAAGATAGTCTGAAGCGGTTGCTTTAGAGTATCAACTGCAATAGCGCCATTATATGATTTATGTCCGGTGGAAATTGCAGTTCCGCCGGCCGCTGAATCCGTGATAAGCGCATCGGCTGCACAGGTAACCGACATACCAACATCAGTAAACTTCTTGAAAGGAGTATCCTCTCTGTTAAAGATGATTTCTGAAGATACCTGATTCAGCCCCATGCCATCGCCAATTATGATGATAATGTTTTTGGGCTTCTTACCCTGCTGGGGCTCAGCGCTAAAGCTAAGCCCAATAATGAGCAGGAAAAACAAAAAAATCCGCAATTGCATTACGATACAGCAACCTCCTGTTGCACCGGAACCAGCCAGCCATAAGGATCAGAAATTTTACCGCTATGCATTCCGGTGAGAGTATCAAAGAGTTTATGAGCTAACTGACCTGGCGCTCCGTTATTGATAACCATTTTGCGGTCCTTGTATTTTAGCTCACCAACTGATGAGATAATTGCGGCAGTACCGGTACCAAAAACGCCATCAACCTCACCTTTATCGAATCGAGTGACTAATTCTTCAAGACTGATTAAACGTTCTGTAACATTCATCCCCCAGTCTTTAAGTATATGAAGCACAGACAATCTGGTGATTCCGGGCAGGATACCGCCGGTCAGTTTAGGGGTAACAACTTCATCTTTAAATGTAACAAAGATGTTCATAGTTCCAACTTCCTCAATATACTTTTGTTCAACCCCATCAAGCCACAGCACTTGGGTATAACCCTGCTTGCGTGCCATTTCGCTGGCAAGAAGACTTGCTGCATAGTTGCCGGGTGTTTTACATTCGCCCATACCTTTACGCACCGCACGAACATAATCATCCTGCACTAAAATCTTGACCGGTTTAAATCCTTCAGGATAATAAGCCCCCACAGGTGAAAGCAGTATAATGAATTTATATGACTGAGCCGGTTTCACACCAAGCACCGGGTCCAGGCCGAACATAAAGGGCCGAATATATAACGCTTCTCCTTCATTTCTTGGAATCCATTCTTTTTCAATTGAAACAAGTTCCTTTAATGCCTCTGTCACAAAGTTTACATCCACCTCCGGCATACACAAGCGTCTGGCTGAATTGTTCAGACGGATAAAATGTTTATCAGGACGGAAAAGAACAACATCATTATTAATATGACGGAAGGCCTTCATACCCTCAAACAGTGCCTGACCATAATGGATAAACATGGTTGCAGGATGAACCGACATTTCAGAAAGTGGTTTAATGATGTAATTGTGCCATCCTTTTGACGGGTTATAATCCATCTCAAAAACATGGTCCGTGAATATTTGTCCAAAACCTAATGGCTGCGGCAGCCGGATTTCACCCGTACGGGATTTAATCTCATATTTAATATTATTCATTGAAAAACCTCATTATTTACATAATCAATAGTACTATTTAACAAAAAAATGTGTGAAATAAAAGTTAAATCGGCATTAACAAAAATCCTGAAACCGGCTTATAACTCTATGATTTACAATAACTTATACAGATACCTGCTTTTATGAAGAGGGATTGGATGTTTGAATTTTCCTTTAGCGTTTAAGGGCTGAATCTGACGGAAAAATTTCCCGATAACTGCTTAAATCGAAGCTGTCTTTGCCCCAAAACGTAAAAAAAGCTGAGCCATATTTTCACTATTATTTTTGGTAATTCAGTTGAAATAATTAATATGGCTGTGCCGGATTTGGAGATTTCCGGCAAGAGGGTCTTCTTTCTTCGGATGATTGTGATCACCCCTCTTTTTGTTCAGTCGTAAGATGAACTTTATTTCATTAACAATAGGAGTCGAAGGAATGTTATTCCACCACCAGTTTATCAGAGTTGCCAAGAAATATGAAAAGAAGCTGGCAATAGCCGATCGTACAACCAATGCAAGAGTTCCTTATAAAAGGGCATTGATCGGTTCTCTTATTTTTGCCAAGAAATTCCAAAAGTATGATCCGGGATTCCTGGGGATTATGCTCCCGAATTCAGCCGGATCAGTTCTTGCCATACTTGGTACCTTGATGAGCGGAAGAGTGCCGGTGATGATAAATTACTCCACAAAGGCAGATAAAAATTGCCAATACGCTCAGAAAAAATGTGCATTCAAAACCATCATTACATCCCGCGCACTGCTTGAAAAAATTAAGTGCCCCCATATTGACGGTATGGTTTATCTCGAAGACATACGGGATGGCATCTCTCTTTTTGACAAACTTGGTGCTGCGTTCAAAGCTGCAATGCCCGCCGAAGCAATAATAAAAAGCATTCATCAGGGCAGCGAAGATGACAACCTCATGATTCTTTTTACTTCAGGCAGTGAAAAAGACCCAAAGGGAGTGCAGCTTACTCATAAGAATATCAGTCAAAACTACAACGCTTTAATCAAGGCCTATACATTTTCATCTGAGGATATCTTCCTGGCCAATCTCCCCTATTTCCATGTGTTCGGGCAGACTGCAAATCTGTGGGTACCGCTTTCAATGGGAATAACATTGGTAACCTACGCTAATCCGCTTGACTTTAAGACCGTCTGTGATATCGTTCGTGAAGAAAAAGTAACTCTGATGGCCGGAACACCAACTTTCTTCTGGGGTTATCTGAGAGCTTCAAAACCGGGCGATTTTGATACGGTAAGAATTATGCTCTCAGGCGCGGACAAATGCCCGGATGCACTGCGTGAGGCCTTTATGACCAAGCATAATAAAGTACTGCTTGAGGCATACGGAGCTACAGAAACTTCACCGGCAATTACCGTTAACACTCACGAGTTTAACAGACCCGGAAGCGTAGGCAGACCAATTGAAGGTGTTAAAGTCCGCATTGAGCATTACGAAACCGGCGAAGAGTGTAAGGTAGGAGAGATCGGAAAAATCCTTGTAAAAGGCGAGAACGTGATGAAGGGTTATTTTGATGATTTCGAACAGACTTCACTCAGCATCCGACATGGCTGGTATGATACCGGTGATATGGGTTATATGGATGCAGACGGATATATATGGCACGTTGGCCGTCTGAAACGTTTCCTTAAAATCGGCAGCGAAATGGTCTCCCTCATCAAAGTTGAGAGCATTCTCGAAAAGCTCCTGCCGCCTGATACCGAGTGCTGCGTGGTTGAAGTACCAGACCCCATACGCGGCGCAAGAATAGTAGCTGCTGTAACTCAACAAATTGACGAAAAAGATACCATGAAAAAAATGGCTGAACATCTTTCAAATATTGAAATGCCGAGCCGTTTTGTTGTGCTCCCGGAAATGCCAAAATTAGGAAGCGGAAAAATTGATTTCAAAACCATTACCGACCAGGTACGCGATATGGTGCAGGCAGGATAAACTACTTCACAAATTAGCAAAACCCCGGTCACTTGAGCCGGGGTTTTTTGTTTGGAGAGGAACAAAAAGGTTTGTGCTTACTTCGGAAGTGTGTATATATCGCTATAAAAATACACATTGCAAGGTGAAATCTTGAGAACAAATATTGTTATTGATGATAAACTTATGGAACGTGCACTCAAGAGTACTGGTTTAAAGACTAAAAGAGAAGTTGTTGAGGAGGCACTAAAACTTCTCATTAATATTAAGTCACAATCAAAAATCAGAGAACTGAGAGGTAAATTGCGCTGGGAGGGTGATCTTGACGACATGAGATCAGCAAAATGATTTTTACTGATTCGTCTGTCTGGATTGATTTTTTCAATGGAAACAACAATCCGCAGGTCGATTTCCTTGATTCACAGCTTGAATCAGGCATAATTTGCTTAGGTGACTACATATTGCTTGAAGTTCTCCAGGGATTCAAAGAGGACAAGGCCTACAACTACGCTCTCCAGGCTCTTTCAAGATTCCCCATCTACTCGATAGGTGGTACTAAAATGGCTATACAAAGTGCAAAAAATTTTCGCTATCTAAGAAAACAAGGAATTACCATAAGAAAAACTGCTAATGTGATAATTGCTACATTTTGTATTGAGCACAGATTTGAATTGCTTCATAATGATAGAGACTATTTACCATTTGAAAAGTATCTTGGGTTGCGAAGTTCTATACCAACTGAACGTTAATTTAGTAATAACTCAAGAAAATCCTTTAACATTCAATTTTCAACAACTCCTGACTTCTGCAAAAATCTGACCAAATCGTAAAAATCTTCGAATACGATCTAAGAACACAGATTTTTTCATAATTTGTCATACTAATTTTAGTGATGAATTGTAAAAGAAATATATTTACTCAGACCCTTATCGCTGACGATGCAATTTGGAAAAAGGAAATTCCGGATACAGT
>BTUV01000011.1:0-45363 GCA_045863035.1 Ignavibacteriales bacterium
GACACTTATGTTTATTAAGTTCTGCATTGGAAAGAGGGGGCTTCCGGAATTGTTCATTGCAGATTCTTAATTTTTACTTCTTAATTCTTAATTCTTAATTCTTAATTGATTCCCGGGGGCTTCCGGAATTCTTCATTGTACTTTGTTCATCTCAGAAATATAACAATTACAAGTAAGAAGATTTAGATGATCATTATTGAGGATACAGCAGCAGGGCAAACTTTCCGCAAACATTCTGGAACAAGCCGGGATTCTAAGCCGAAATTGTCATTTCTGAAATAAAATGCGTCCTACTAATTGGCAGAAGTCAGGAATAATATAATTATTATTGAGGAGGTTTTGATCTCCATTAATCTGTGCAGATTCATAAACATCCACGTTCTCCGCGGTCCATTTTCCCAAAATAAAAAAGGCGCGTCCCCGCACGCGCCTGAAATTACATCAATTTCAATTAACCATTTACAATAACGACATTTGTCGTTATTTGACAAGCGTCATCTTTTTAATCAATGACACTCCGCCTGCTCTCATTTCATACATATAAACTCCGCTCGGCAAATTCGATGCGTTAAAGTTTACGCTGTAACTGCCGGCTGGTTTGGTTTCATTTACAAGCGTAGTCACTTCCCCTCCGAGCAGATTAAATACTTTAAGACTAACCTTACTCTCAACCGGCAACTGATAATAAATTTCAGTTGAAGGGTTAAATGGGTTAGGATAATTCTGTCCGAGCCCGAAATTATCAGGGTTTGTAATCACAACTTCCACGCTATTTGAAATTGTGGCGGCACCGTCATAGTCAACCTGCCGCAGTCTGTAAGTATATATGCCTGCATTGAAGTTATTGTCAGAGAAGTAATAACTCTGTTTCTCAGTGGTTGTCCCCTTCCCTTCAATAAATGAAATGGAACTAAACTCACCGTTATTATCTTTTCTCTCAATAAAGAAACCTTTATTATTTGTTTCGGTTGCAGTCTGCCAATTAAGTATAACGCTGTTTCCGTTCCCTGATGCTGTAAATGAGCTTAACTCAACCGGAATAACTGCCTGCCAGCGGTCCCAATAGAGCTTTTTGCTTCCGTCAACGCCACCGACATAAGCAACGCCGACATCACTGGTAAAGGGAAGCGGAACCAAAGTATTCGCATAGCGTGGGGAATAGGTCGCCGCGGGTTCTTCATTAATCTGAGTAAATTCTGTAAAATTAACTGCCCCGTAGGCAACGTTGCTGAACAGTACTTTATCCGTAGCTGCGCTCGGCTGTCCGGCTTGTGCTGAATCCGCGGTATAAACCAGGTCAAAACCATATCCGCCATAACTGTGATAACGGATATCCATACCGAATTCATCCAGAGTTTCAGAACCTGCAACGATAAACACTGACCCCCAACTCACGCCGCCATCGCCGCTTCTTCTCGCTTTTATATCCCGTGACCCGATTGCGCCTGATGTAAAGAAAAACCACATCTCACTATTATTTGTCGCTGCAACATACTCATATTTGGGTGCTGCGTCAGTAGTAATGTCGCTAAATCCTGCTGAAGCGAGCGTTCCCGGAGTTGTTTCACGGTATCGCGCAAGCCGGATCACTGATGTGGCTGTATCCGTGAGGACAGGTCCGTAATAATTTAACAAGAGTGTGTCACCGGTACCAGACATTGAAACTTTAGGATTAGCTCCGTTAGAAGTGATGAGTCCTGATCCTCCCCAGGTATGACCGCCGTTTAAAGAGCTGTACCTGTAGATCTGGTTCGTAGCTAAAATATCAATAAAAAGATATAAGCCACCGGTTGAAGAGGTTACGACATCAAAACTTCTGTAGCCGCCGGTGAGAACCGGAGTAAGGTTCGGAGCCGGAGATAATACATTCCAGCAATAAACATTATACTCCCACTGGAAAAAGCAATAAATTGAATCCAGTGATGTCCTTATCATCTTAACATTTTCATACAACCCGCGGTTTGAAATTCCGGAAGGACTTAAAGCCCAGGTGGTGCCGTTATCAGATGAAACGAAAACGACCAGCCCTAGGTTTTGTGTCACGAGTGTGTCGTTAACGGCAAGATAGATTGTCCCGTTTGATGCCTGTACCCCGGAAAATTTCCCCGCCGGCTCATTCGGAAGTATTTCACTGTCCGCTGAGCCCCATTCAATATTCAGGTACCGACCTGAAGGGACTGCCTTTTCAAGCAAAACATCCTGCGCGGCCGCGGAAACAAATAAACCAAAAAGAAGAAAAAGTAAATATATCCTCACGAGAACTCCTGTAATTATTTTGTTATTAAAACCGGGACAAACAACACAAACTTTGAAACGCCTTGTATCTCGTGCACACACAAAACAACCGGCACCGAAAAGACCGGCAGAAATTCACGAGAATTTTGAATAAATATAGTAAATATTAAGGAGTTATTAAAATAAGATTATACATTCCGGAATCAGTTCATAAGGAGATAAGTTTAGAGAATCGGGAGAATCATAATTTCAACCCGAGGAACAAAACGCTGGAAGAGGAAGATTATCTCAGGCGTTTCAGATCTCACCCGGAGGATTACTCCATGTATGAGTTCAGGACAAAAGAACCGGCGTTAGGAACAATCTATATTTTGGGTAACCTGGTCAATAAGTCACCGGAAGAGATTTATTTGCTCTGCAAAACACGGTTTAAGGAGGAGCAGGTATTTGATAGTTTTAAGAATACCTTATATGATGGTTCTTCTCACATGCTGAATCCTGACGGACTATGGGGATGGATGTTCATTAGTTTCCCGGCTATCTGTTGTACCTCGCTATGTTAAATGATTCACGAGTAAACAAATTATTGAAACGTTACTCCCCCGATGATTTGCTTCAAATTGCGCGGCGGTTTAAAAAGCTTTTCCTGTCAGATAAATGGATACCTTCGAAAATGATCCGAAAACATTCCGATTGACACACACTCTCTCTGAAAATTACCTTTTAACTGATTTTGGTAAAGTTATAGATTAATACCGGTAGGGTGTTTCCAGATACTGTCTTGCAAACTGATGCGAGGAACCATATTCCTTCATCCTGAGGATTTCATTGTAATATTCAACCGCCTTATCACGATTGCCAACCGCATCGTTCATCATCCCCAAATATAACACTGTATTTATAAGAAAACCGGAGGGCTCTTTTTTATCAAGCTGGCGCGAAAGCTTTTCACATTCTTCAAAATAGACCAAGGCGGTATCGGGCTGCATGGTATTCCGTTTATATAAACCTGCATAATAAGCAGCTTCCCGCTTTGCGCGCGTATTATAGCCGGGCAGAGAATCATTTGCCCCTTCATACACTTTTCTGAATATCTCAAAGTATTTTTCCCCTTCCCCTTTTTTTACAAGGATTCTTCCCTTCCATCTGAGGAAAACCGGGTTTTCAGGAAAAAGTGAAATTAATCGGTCAGCATATCCATCAGCTTTATAAGAATCATTTTCAAACTGATAATGAAGAGTCATCAGGAAATATATTGCTTCGAACTTTGCATATTTTCCGAAATCAGCCGTTTCATTCAACTGCCGCAAACCCAGTTCTTTATTGCCTGAAGGGAAGAAAAGCATTACCGGTTTAAGAATCGGGTAACGGTCGGGTATAACTGCCGCCAGATAGTTATATATACCAAACCCAAGCTGCACATCCTTATTATTTGGATTCAGCTTTGCGGCACGCTGCACAATCGGAAGCGCTTCACGGCCGTCATCAGCCGCCTTCAGCCAGCTTTCACGCAGTGACCGCAGCCGTCCGCGGAAACCAATTGCCCCTCCCTTAAAAAACAGTGCATCAACATTGTTTTCATTCCGGTCAAGGACGTCATCACAGAAATAGATTACGTCTTCCAGCTTTTCATAAAAACCCTCATCGTATATCTCGGTATCCATATCAAGTAGTATTTTCCACCAGTCAATCATAGCAAGGAAAAACCTGCCGGCCGGATGCTCCGGATAGTCGGCAATTACTTTTCTGAAAGTAACTTCAGCTTCCTGAAACTGTATATTATATATCTGCATGATTCCGCCGGTCACGAGAGAATCAAACTTGGCATCCTGGCTGAACCCTGAGGAGGTCAGCAGTAGGAATAGAAAAATATACCGTTTAATCATAATCATCTTCTCCGGGGCTTTACTTCTTTATACTTCTGGTTACTGGTATTATTTTCAGCTTAACAGTCTTCCGGCCAGATACTCATTCAGCCGTGAAGCGTCAACCCGCTCCTGCTGCATTGAGTCGCGCTCACGTACGGTCACGCTTCCGTCTTCGGTAGTCTGTGTGTCAACCGTGATGCAGTAAGGTGTTCCGGCTTCATCCATTCTTCTGTAACGGCGGCCAACAGCACCCTTATCATCATAAAACACCTTAAAGTTACGGCGTATATCTGCTTCGATTTTTCTGGCAATCTCCGGCATCCCATCCTTGTTAACCAGCGGGAGTATAGCTGCTTTAATGGGAGCCAGACGCCGGTGGAATCTGAGCACCACTCTCTGCTCACCGTTTACCACTTCTTCATTATAGGCATTAATCAGAAACGCCATGAACCCGCGGCTTGCACCTGCTGATGTTTCAATTATGAATGGTGTATATTTCTCTTTACTTTCATCATCAAAATACTCAAGTGATTTTCCTGAATACTCTTTATGCCTGCTCAGGTCAAAATTAGTGCGGTTATGAATCCCCTCTATCTCACCCCAGCCAAACGGAAACTTAAATTCAATATCGGTTGCTTCCTTAGCATAATGCGCGAGTTTGTTCGCCGGATGATCATGATAGCGGAGGTTATCGCTGCTCATGCCAAGGTTTATATACCACTGCAGACGTTCCGCTTTCCAGTAGTCATACCATTCTTTATCGTTATTCGGGTTGACAAAAAACTGCATTTCCATCTGTTCAAACTCACGGGTTCTGAAGAGGAAATATTTTGTGTTAATCTCATTACGGAATGCTTTGCCAATTTGCGCTATACCAAACGGAACCTTCTGGCGTGAAGCATTTTGCACATTCAGGAAATTTACAAATATTCCCTGCGCGGTTTCGGGACGGAGATAAACGGCTGCACCGGTATCTTCAACAGGGCCGATGAATGTTTTGAACATCAGATTGAAAAGGCGCGGCAGGGTAAAGGTGCCTTTGTTGCCACACTGCGGGCAGGTCAACTCACTAATGACGATTTCAGCAGCGGCTTTATCTTCAAATATCTTTTCCAGAAGCGCGGAGCCATCCTGCTCATCTGATTTGTCTTTTACTACTGCTTCGGCTTCTGCTTTATATGCATCCGGCAGCCGGTCAAGAACGGTTTCAAGTACTTTCTTTCTCTTCTTTACCGGGATGTTTTCCGAAAGATGGTCTAACCTGAACCGGGCTTTGCACTGCTTGCAGTCAATCATCGGGTCCGTAAAGTTGGCCACATGCCCTGAGGCCTCCCAGACCTTGGGATGCATCAGAATTGAGGCATCAAGCCCCTCTACATCGTCACGGTAGGTCATAAATTTCCACCATTCCTCCTTCAGGTTTTTCAGCAGTTCAACCCCCAATGGACCGTAGTCCCAGCAGCCGTTCAGACCGCCGTAAATTTCGCTGGATTGAAATACAAAACCTTTGCGCTTGGCTAAAGAGACGATTTTTTCTAATGTGTCATTCGCATTTTTCTGCGACATCCCGGAATTTCCTTACTTTTTTAACAATAATCCTGCAAATATAAGAAAGTCAGAGCGTCTAAGACCCTGAATAAGGGGTGCTTTTCCAGTCGTTTAAGAGGAAAATTTGGAATTCTCCTCTCAAACTGAGGTCTGACGGACTGATTTTTGACGGAGAGGGTATCCTTTTGCTTCTTATATTTGTAGTTTGCCAATAAATAGAATTTAATAACAAGGCCCCTAAGGAATGATCCAGTTTCTCAAGAAGATTTTCGGCGATAAAAAGTCTAAAGATGTTCAGCTTCTTCAGCCCCTCGTTGATGAAATTAATGCTCATTATAAAACCATAGAACAGCTCTCCGATGATGAGCTCAGAGCTAAAACTCAGGAATTCAAAAACATCATCAGCGAAAGAACCGCTGACCTGCGCGGACAGATCGAAGAGATGCATAACCGACTCAGATCAAATGAGGAGTTTGACCGCGAGGATGCCCACAATCAGCTTGATGAACTGAATAAACAGCTTGATGAGCTTTATGAGGAGGTTCTGGACGAACTGCTCCCTGAAGCTTATGCAGTCGTAAAAGCCACCTGTAAAAAATTAGTCGGTACCTCATGGGATGTTATGGGGCACAAACTCGGCTGGGAGATGGTTCCCTACGATGTTCAGCTCATGGGCGGTATCGTTCTTCATCAGGGTAAAATCGCGGAAATGGCAACCGGTGAAGGTAAAACACTTGTGGCAACTCTCCCCCTTTATCTGAATGCTCTGACCGGACGCGGTGTGCATCTTGTTACCGTGAACGACTATCTGGCTCAGCGTGACTCCCAGTGGATGGGCAAAATTTTTGAATTCCACGGCCTTACTGTTGGATGCATCACTTCAAATATGCCGCCGGATAGAAGAAAGATGCAGTATCACTGCGATATTATCTACGGAACCAATAATGAATTCGGTTTTGATTACCTCCGCGATAACATGGCAATTGATTCCGAATATCTGGTGCAGCGTATTCATAACTACTCAATAGTGGATGAAGTTGACTCCGTCCTGATTGACGAAGCGCGTACCCCGCTTATCATCTCCGGTCAGGTTGATATAGATGATCATAAGTTTAATGAGTTTAAGCCGGGTGTTGAAAAACTTGTCCGCCTGCAGTCAAATCTGGTCGCAAAATTAGTCAAAGAAGCTGAAGAACTGCTTGCGAAAGATGATAAGGATTCTGAATATGAAGCCGGCAAACTGCTCCTCCGGGCATACCGCGGTCTGCCAAAAAACCGTCAGTTGGTAAGACTGCTTTCCGAACCCCATTACAAAAAGCTGCAACAGGAAATTGAGCTTGAGTTCCTTCGCGAAAAGGGAAAAAATATGTATATCATTGATGACGAACTCTATTTCGTTATTGATGAAAAAAACCACAGTATTGATCTGATGGAAAAAGGCCGTGAAGAACTGAGCAAAGCAACCCGTGAAGGAAAAGAGTTCTTTGTTATTACCGATCTTGGAACAGAGTTTGCTAAATTTGAAAACGACCCTTTGCTCTCAGATGAAGAAAAAGCAAAGCGGAAAGATGTGCTTTATGCTGAATACGGGCAGCGCAGCGACAGCATCCACACGGTGCATCAGCTTCTGCGCGCATATACACTGTATGATCGTGATGATGAATATGTTGTTACCGATGAAGGCAAGATTGCCATCGTGGATGAGTTCACCGGCCGCGTCCTCCCCGGAAGACGTTACTCAGACGGACTGCATCAGGCGATTGAAGCAAAGGAAAATGTTCACGTAGAAAAGGACACTCAAACCCTTGCAACCATCACGCTGCAGAACTATTTCCGTATGTATAAGAAACTGGCGGGAATGACCGGTACGGCTGAAACTGAAGAGGGTGAGTTTTTTGAAATATATAAACTTGAAGTGGTGGTCATACCCACTAACCGCCAGGTAACCCGCGAAGATCTTGATGATGCTATATATAAAACCAAACGTGAAAAGTATAATGCAATAACCGAATATGTTGAAGAACTCCGCAAAGAAGGAAGACCGGTTCTGGTCGGTACAACCTCAGTGGAAGTTTCAGAAACCCTCAGCAGGATGCTTAAACGGAAAAATATCCCGCATAATGTTCTCAATGCGAAGCAGCATCAGCGTGAAGCTGAAATTGTAACCAGCGCCGGGCAAGTGGGCGCGGTAACCATCGCGACCAATATGGCCGGTCGCGGAACGGATATAAAACTCGGCGCCGGAGTTAAAGAGCGGCGGGGTTTATATATACTCGGCACCGAACGTCATGAGTCTCGCCGTATTGACCGTCAGTTACGCGGTCGTTCAGGAAGACAGGGTGACCCGGGCACTTCTAAATTTTATCTTTCATTGGAAGATGACTTAATGCGCCTCTTCGGAAGTGACAAGATGGCTTCCGTAATGGAGCGGATGAAGATGGACGAGGGTGAAGTTATCCAGCATCCATGGATTACCAAATCCGTTGAACGCGCGCAGAAACGTGTTGAAGAAAACAACTTCGCCATCAGAAAGCGCCTGCTTGAATATGACAACGTAATGAATCAGCAGAGAAGCATCGTTTATCAGAGAAGAAAACGCGCTCTTGAAGGTGAACGCCTGAAAGACCAGGTCTTTGAAATGCTTGATGAGTATATAGACGAACTGGTGAACAAGCATGCTGATAACGGCGATCTTGAACTGATACGACAGGAATTTGTTCAGAATATGCTGATTGATGTTAAAATATCGGCAGAAGATTTCCAGAAACTTGGCAAAGCCGGATATATAGACGCGCTCAGTAAAGCATCCCGCGATTTCTATGCCCGTAAGGAGGAAACTCTGGGCGCTGATAATATGGCACGCATTGAGCGCTACGCTTTCCTCACGGTAACAGATACCCGCTGGAAAGAACATCTGCGTGATATGGATGACCTGAAAGAAGGTATCGGGCTGCGTGCTTATGCACAGAAAGATCCGCTCGTTGAGTATAAAAACGAAGCATTCGAAATGTTTCTTGAGCTGAATACCAAAATCAGAAATGAAGTGGTATCATTCTGCTTTAAGTTCTTCCCGCAGATGCCTTCTGAAGTTGAAGAACGCGAGCGTGCAAGAAGAACCTCACAGGCACGCAAGCAGCTTCTTGAATCAAAGAGCGCTTTTGAGATGGAGCATGGAGCAGGATCCGCGGCAGCAGTACGCAGCAATCAGCCGGTACGTGCAGAGGAGCGCATAGGCAGAAATGACCCATGTCCCTGCGGAAGCGGTAAAAAATATAAGAACTGTCACGGTAAATAAATCCGGTTACACTCAGTGATTCTCAGGAGTATCAATGAAAAAAATTGAAGCCATCATCCGCCCCTTTAAACTTGATGAAGTAAAAGAAGGACTCCTTGAAAATGGTATCAAGGGTCTTACTATTACTGAGGTGCGGGGTTATGGTCGCCAGAAAGGTCATAAAGAAACTTACCGGGGCAGTGAGTACAGAATTGAGTTTGTCCCTAAAATCAAAATTGAGGTTGTGATTGATGATGACCTGCTCGAAAAAGCAGTTGACGCAATCCTGAAACACGCCAAAACCGGACAGGTAGGAGACGGGAAAATCTTCATCTACGATGTGCAGGATGTAATCAGAATCCGCACGGAAGAGTCAGGACCCGGAGCATTGTAACCGGTTATTTACCTTTCCTGCGTATCAGGGTTCATTTATATTAAACGTTTTATTTCCGGAATTCAGAGAAATTTGAAAAAAACTTTCCCTATTGTTGCTCTACTGCTGCTGATTCTGCCCGGCTGTTCAGTCTGGTATGATTTTACGGCATATTTTAATCTTTATTATAATGCATCCCTTGCCTTTGAACAGGCGGAGCTCGCGATAAAAGAGCAGAAAAAAGATAATCTTTCACTTCTTGAACCGCAGATTCCTTCCTCAGCAAATACCAATCTTGTTAAGGTGATAGAAAAATGCTCAAAGATACTTCAGTTTGACGCAAAAAGTTCGTATGTAGATGATGCCCTGCTGATGATCGGGAAATCCTTCTATTACCAGAAGGTATATATTAAGGCGATGAGAAAGTTTGAAGAGCTGATTGCCATGGGGGAAGCATCTGACCTTACTCAGGAAGCTAAACTATGGCTGGCAAAAACCCAGATGCAGCAGAAAAACTATTCTCAGGCACTTTCTCTTCTTGAGGAACTGAAATCCGCCCCTGAAACAGAAGATGGGATTCTTGCTGCCGCGAACTTTGAAGAACTGAAATATCTCATCTCCATAGAAAAATATGATGAAGCATTTAAGGCAGCAAACGAGTTAGTAAAATTTTCAGAAGATCAGGGGCTGAATGCTGAAGTGCTTTACAAAATGGGTGATATATATTTCCTTCGCGGTGATTACGCAAGCTCGGCTGACTCATACAAAAGAGTGCTTGATTATGAGCCGGTTTATGAGTTTGAAATAAATTCCCTCATCCGTTATGCTGCTGCGTTAAGAAATCTTGACCGCCCAACCGATGCGCTTCGTGCGCTGCTTGAGCTCCGCGGTGAAGTGAAATATTCAGATAAATTCGACTATGTAGATCTTGAGATTGGAAAAACTTATTCAGAACTCGGTCAAAAAGAGCGGGCTCTGGCTGTTTTTTATGAATCTGACACTGCATATACGCAATCAGTTCAGCTTGGTAATATCCGATACGAAATCGGTTACCTGTATGAAAAAGGGTTCGGTAATTATGACAGCGCTGCCGTTTATTACAGTAAAGCGCTCAGTTCAACCGCTACAGCCGAATATCTCCCCCTTATCCGGTTTAAGTCAGGACTGTTCAACAAATATATAACCACTCGCAATAACCATCGCCTCAATCAGCGGAGTTATTTGTATGCAACAGATACATTGGCTTTTATCGCCGACTCAATCACCTATTATGCCTCACTTGATTCATCCGGCGAAAATGAGGAAAAAGATCAAAATCAAAACACGACAACAAATCAGCCGCGCGAACGGGAAAGAACAATTGAACCCGAAATTACTGAGCCCCAGACCCAAGTGAAGGTCAAGACCAACACAAAGCAGGGTATTCCGCCCGTCCGTCCTATTCTCTCCGGTGATTCATTGATGGTTGTTGCCGCACGCTCGGCCTTCGATCTTGGTAATCTCTTCTTTAATGATTTTAGTATCATAGATTCTGCGTTTTACTATTACCGGCAGATTCTTGATACCTACCCTCGGAACCCCTATACACCCCAGGTGCTTTACGCTCTTGCCGGATGTCATCTGGTGGCCGGGGACTCCCTTGCAGCCGACAGTATCTACCGGTATATATATGATACTTTCAGTGAAGACAGAATTATCAACGTGGTCGCGCCAAAAATAGGCAGACAAATCATTGACTTTGATTTTGACCCCGCAAAGGAAATTTATTCTGAAGCGGAAAAAAAATTCCTCACAGGTAATTATCAGGATGCACTCAGCCGGCTTTATAAAATTTTTAGCACATATCCGGAATCACCGATCGCCTCAAAATCTTTATATACGTATGGATTTATCCTTGAAAAAGAGCTTAAAAAAACCGACTCTGCCCTTACCGCTTATGATTCGCTGATTGCAAAATATCCCGCCTCTCAGTATGCAATGAAGGTAAACCCCGCTGTTCAGTTTTACAAGATTGAAAAGGAGCGGATACAAAAACAAAAACAGGATTCACTTGACCGTCTGAAAGAACCGGTAAAAAAAGATTCCGTCAAAACAGACTCAGTAAACACCGACTCCCTGAAGAATGCTCCGCAACCGAGTGTTGTGCCGGAGGAAAATATCGAAACCGAAGAACAAAAAGAGGAGGGGAAAACTGATGATCCTGAGAAGAACGGTGGCGAGGAAATGTCATATATCCGCCGAAGCAGCCGGTTTATTAATGCACCGCTTCTGCCCCGATTGTCTGATGTTTTTTATCCATCACCTTTCCGTTTTTATCGTCTTAGCGGATAAGAGTCTTCCATGTTCGAACTTACAGAATGTTGGGAACGTTTAAGGGAGTATTATAAAAAACACAGGATTAAAACTGTTCTGCTCTATCTTCTTCTCATCTTCTATTCAGCCATTCCGGTATTTCAGGTGCCATACCTTGATTTTCATACCATCAGAATTTCTTCTCTTATGGATCAGCGCGCTTCTGAAAACTATCTGCTTTACTATCCGTCACAAAGCAAAACCGCCCTTGCAGATATAAGCCCTGTTCTCCTAAAATCAATCATCGCAATGGAAGATGATGCGTTCTTTTTCCATCGCGGCATTAACTGGAATCAGCTTGAGCTTTCAATAAAGGGAAATAAACGCGGCACAAAGCGGAAGCGGGGCGGAAGCACAATCACCATGCAACTTGCAAAGAATGCTTACTTTACCACCAACAGAAGTGTTATCAGAAAAATAAAAGAGCTGATGGTAACCGCGCGAATGGAAAAAGAAGTCTCAAAAGAAGGTATCCTCAAAAATTATGTAAATATCATTGAGTGGGGTGACGGTATCTTTGGCGCTGAAAAGGCAGCAGATATATATTTTAAAACCGATGCCTTTAAACTTAACGTCAATCAGGCAACCAGGATGGCAGCCGTAATTCCCGCTCCACTGCGTTACAAACCAAATGAAAGCTCCCGCTATGTAACCCGCCGTGCAGGTATCATCCGGGGCAGATATAATTCAGTTGTTCTCTTTCCCGAAAAATGAGACGTATTGACCTGCTCGATATGATTGAGGAGGGGGAAAATCTCTATATAGAGTTCAAGCAGAAATTTTCCAGCCCTGAAAAAATCGCGAAAGAGATGATCGCTTTTGCTAACACCAAAGGGGGCTTTATGATATTCGGGGTGGATGATAATAAACGGGTGATCGGGGTTGAAAGCGAAAAGAGCGAAAGCAACATGATAACTGAAGCCGCGGAAAAATACTGCACTCCGCCTATTCTCCACGAAATTCATTATATGGAGGTCGAGGGGAAAGAACTGGTCATCACTGAGATTCCTGAGTCTCATTCAAAGCCACATCGCATACAGGATTACAAAGAAGAAATGGATATACTTACCGCTCAGGTGTATATACGGATTGAGGACAAGAGCATGCCCGCAAGCAAGGAGATGCTCCGGATCATGAGAGCTGAAGTTTCCGGTAAGCCGCTTATAAAATACACCATAGGTGAACTTGAAAAAAAAGTATTCGACTTTCTTATTCATAATCCATACATCTCTGTCCGGCTATTCAGCGAAAAATGCAATATCTCTCACCGCCGGGCTTCCCGCACTCTGGTCAAGATGGTGCGTGCAGGGCTGCTGGTCATCCACACCAAGGACAACGGCGAAGAGTTCTTCACCGACCGGCTAAACGAGGGATTTAAGAAGATTTAGAGGCCAACCCAGAATCCAGGATATTTGACAAGCTATAGCTTGCTTTTTAAAGACATTTATCAAGCCGTAGCTTGCTTTTATTTTGTGGTAATTTTCTCAGTTTGGCCATGAAAAGTTCGCGCAAAGACACCAAGGCGCAAAGATTTTTTCTGAAAATGAATTAGCTATTTGACTCTGTTGCGGTTCTCATTGAAATAACGCATCCTGGGGACAATGGGGACACTGAGGACGGTGGGGTTTAAGCAGAAAAAAGAAAAGTTTTGGAAGCTTATTTTGGTAAAGCTGCATTCATTTTCCGACCAGCGAAAATCCGCGTTGCTTAAGCATCCGTAAAATCAGCGGGCCATTGGGGTCGTATTTTCTTTGCGGTGAACTTTGTTTCCTTTGCTTTAAAAAATTTCCGCATCTTGAGACAGATTGTTATCTGTCTGTACGAAATTGTTCATTGATCAAAAACCCTTCTTAGCTCAAACACCGCCACGCCGTAAGCAACCGCCACATTCAGTGACTGCTTAATACCATACTGCGGAATCTCAAGCGCAAGGTCGCACTCATCCAAAACCTGCCGCGAAACTCCTGTAATCTCATTCCCCACAACCAGAACAAGCGGGAAACTGCTTTTTGTGAGAGTAGTATAGCCGGTCGGAACATCAGTGAGTTCAAGCGCAGCGATAGTATATCCGAGTGCCTTATATTTCCTCACCGCTTCGGCGGCATCCTTTATATATTCCCACGCAACACTTTCGGTTGAGCCGAGGGCTGTTTTTAGCACTTCTTTCTTCTCAGGAGTGGGGGTATATCCGCAAAGAACTAATTTTTCAATCATAGCCCCGTCTGAAGTTCTAAACATTGAGCCGGTATTATACATACTCCGCACACTATCCACTATGACCACGACAGGCATACGATTTGCCTCAGCGAGATTTTCCGGCTTCAGGCGGTTAACTGAAATTTCGTCGTGAGTGAGTTTTCTGATCATTAAAACTTAACCGCAAGCTGTCCGCAGGCAGCAGCAATATCTTTCCCCTGAGTGTTTCTCAGCATTACAGTGATGTTATTGTCCCTCAGTTTGTCAGCAAATATTTGTATATCCCTGTCAGATGTCGGCTCAAGTTCGGCAGAAATCCCCTCCGGATTCATGTGCGCAAGTGAATTAAATGGGATGATATTTATTTTTGAGGGAATCTTCTTGCTCAGCTTAATCAGAGCATGCAAATCTTCTTTCCGGTCATTAATTCCTCTGAGCATCACATATTCGTAAGTAATGCGGGTATTAGTTTTTTCAGTGTAATAATCAAGGGCATCAAGATTTTCATGCAGAGAGTATTTATCATTGATCGGCATTATTTTACTCCGCATCCCTTCAAAGCAGGAGTGAAGTGAAAATGCCAGTTTAACTTTCATTCCGGTATCGGCAAGTTCCCTGATCTTTGCCGGTATCCCTGAAGTTGAAACGGTAATTTTTCTGAGACTGATTCCGGTTGTCAGTTCAGAACCGAATATCTCCAGACTCTTAACTGTGTTCTTGTAATTCAGCAGCGGCTCCCCCATTCCCATATATACGATATTGGTAATCTCACGGTCATAACCCCGCTGCGCCATCAGATACTGATCGAATATCTCACCCGCGGTCAGATTTTTTTTATACCCCATCAGTCCGGTCGCGCAGAATTTGCAGTCAAGCGGACAACCAACCTGGGTGCTTACACAGAGGGTCACCCGCTTCTCTTCAGGAATAATTACTGACTCAATAATATTACCCTCAGCAGTTTTAAATAAAAATTTCTTTGTGGCAGATTCAGGCGAAATTACGGAATGATGTTCCGTCAGAGTCTGCATTTCAGCAGTTTCTTCAAGTCTGCGCCTCAGACTTTTGGGAAGATTGACCATCAGATCAAACTCCAGCACCCGGTGATTATACATCCAGTTAAAAACCTGATCCCCCCTGAAAGCTGCTTCCCCCTGCTCCCTGAACCAGGTTTTCAGTTCATGATGGTCTAATCCCTTCAGCATCGCTTTTTTCGGTGCTGATTCTGCTAATGGCTCTGTGATTATCAAAGATTACGCTTTAGTTTATTGGTAAAAAGGGGATAAAAGTTTATTTTCAGGCATTAAAATTAAGGAAATAATACCTGACTTCCCCATAGCGGGTACGGGTAATTATTTCCTGCACAGTCAACTTTTTACCTCAAAGAAGGATCACACTATGAATTTTGAACTCACCGAAGATCAGCTAATGATTCAACAGTCCGCGCGTGAATTTGCCGAAGCTGAAATAGCCCCCTCCGCAATTGAACGTGATATCAACGCTGAATTCCCTTATGAAATCATTAAAAAACTCGGAGAGCAGGGCTTTTTGGGTATGATGGTTTCTCCGGAATATGGGGGTCCCGGTTTCGATACCATCAGCTATGTCCTCGCAATGACTGAAATAAGCAAGGTTGATGCCAGTGTGGGTGTGGTAATGTCGGTGAATAACTCATTAGTCTGCTGGGGACTTGAAAAATACGCCAGCGAATATCTAAAAAGAAATTATCTCACCAAACTCGCTACCGGTGAAAAACTCGGCGCTTTTGCGCTTTCCGAACCGGAAGCCGGAAGCGACGCAACCAACCAACACACCGTAGCCGAAAAAGACGGTGACCATTATATCATCAACGGCATAAAAAACTGGATTACCAACGGCACCACTGCCGATTATACCTTAGTTATGACACAGACCGACCGTGAAAAAGCTCACAAAGGCATTACCTGCTTCTTAGTTGAAAGAGGCACACCCGGTTTTGAATCTGCAAAAAAAGAAGACAAACTTGGCATCCGCAGCTCCGATACCTGTTCCCTCACTTTTACTAACTGCCGTGTCCCAAAAGAAAACATTGTCTGGGAAGAAGGGAAAGGATTTAACTTTGCCATGAACACCCTTAACGGCGGAAGAATTGGTATTGCCTCCCAGGCGCTTGGTATTGCATTGGCCTCATTAGAAGCATCTAAGAATTATGCAAAGCAGCGTAAAGCTTTCGGTACTGAAATAGCGAATCACCAGGCAATACAATTTAAAATTGCTGATATGGCAGTAAAATATGAAGCAGCAAGAATGCTCACCCTTCAGGCAGCAGCGTTGAAAGATGCAGGAAAGCAATATACCAAAGAGGCGGCAATGGCAAAACTTTATGCGTCTAAAGTTGCAGTTGAAAACGCACTCGAGGCAATTCAGGTGCACGGCGGCTATGGATATGTCCGCGAATATCTTGTCGAGCGTTATCTCCGCGATGCAAAGATTACCGAAATCTATGAAGGAACATCAGAAATCCAGAAGATCGTTATCGCGCGCGCGCTCCTCCACGGAAACTGATTCTCATATATACTTGTATGCGGATAAGACAGATGATATGATAATGGATAAAATTGCATCTGCTTATCAGAACTTATTGAAAAATCTGTCTTCTCCGCATGGAGTTCATTTCTTTTGGCTCATATTCTCTCTGATTATATCTGCTTCACCAGACTTATCCGCCCAGCTTTATTCAGAAGAAGAGAACACAGTCTGGTCAGCCAGGGAACCCGAATATCAGAGCGAATTAAAGCCCGCAGGAAAGATTTACAACCTTCAGTTCAATTCTCTTTCTGATTATCTGACTGTCCCGCTGATATATACTTACTGGATTGCAATTTCAGAGCCGGATGGAGATAAATGTCCGTTTCACCCTTCCTGCTCTTCATTTCTTATGAACAGTATTGATGCAGAGGGACTATTTACCGGCACTATCCTTTTTTTTGACCGCTTTACCCGGGATGCAAACATCGTCAACAGAAGAGAGCATTATCCTCTCTTTTCACACGGCAAATACTTTGATGCACACAATGTTTATCTCCTTGACGGCAGCGGTAATGCAAATCCCTGGTTCGCTGAATATATATACCTGATGGAGAAGAAGAAATAAAACCGCTCTTTTTCTTCCTGATTTTGCTTTCAAGCAGCATTTCAGGTCAGGACTCTTCCTATTTCTCCCCCGAAGCACGTATCAGATTTGCTGATCATCTTTACTGCTCCGGTGATTTTTTTCGCGCAGGGCTTGAATATCATGAAGCATTCAAAACCAGCGGTGACTCACTCCCCCTTCTCAAATGGATTCTCTCTGAATGGCGCGCTGATAATATTGCCCGGATTACAACGGCAGCAGAGCAGCTTTCCAACAAAGACGTAAAATCCATCAGCTCTGCATTCATATATGGTCTTTTCATTTCAGGATTTAGCTTAAAGCTCCCCAATCCCGCACTGTCTCAACGAATTGAAACTCTTGCCTCTTCGTCAGAGCATCAATCCGTTTCAATTATTAAGAACAGCAGTAGTTTTATATACAGTCTCCAATCAGAAATTCCAGGCGGATTAGATGAGGAAGCAAAGCAGGATATTATTTCACTTAAAATAAAATATCAGAACCTGCCGTATAAATCTCCGCTACTGGCCGGCTTATTTTCTGCAATTCTGCCCGGTTCAGGAAAGATATATACGGGTGAAACAGGTGACGGTGTAACAGCATTCATTCTCACTTCCCTTTTCGGTTATCTCGCCTATACCGGTTTTGATCATGATCACATGACGCGGGGTTATTTGCTCGGAGCCGCGGCAGCAGGGTTTTACCTCGGTAATATATATGGCTCGGTTATATCCGCCCGGTTGAGAAATGAGAAAACACTGTTTGACATGAAATCTGAGTTTGGCAATTTTCTACTAAAGAACAACTGGTTTCTCGGATTCAGTCTGGAACTGCCATGCGACTCCTGATTCTGCTTTCCCTTTTAAGCGGAGTACATTTCACTCAGACAAATGAGGTTTCCTCACTTTTTACTCATGGCAAATTGCTTTTTGAACAGGAAGAATATTTTCATGCTATTACTGAATTAAAAAGATACCTGTTTTTTTCTCAGGATTCCTCGCTTCACCATGAGGTAAATCTGATGATTGCCCAATCCTATCGCAGAGGCGGATTTTACCGTCTTGCCTCTCCCTATTTCCTGAGTGCAAGAGATATGGCGAAAAATCAACAGGAAAAGATTTCAGCAATGATTGAGCATGCTAAAAATGAAATACTGAAAGGCACTCCTGAAACAGCGCTTAAAATACTCAACCTTGCGTATAACCAGAGTTCTGAAAGTTCTGTTCAGCGTGAAATTACTTACTGGAAAGGTATTTCCGAGCTCTTTGCCGGAAATCTGAACCAGGCAGCTATCATACTTGAAGACCTGAGCCCCGGGGACTCACTTGCCATTCTCTGCCGGCTTGGGGGTGAGGAAATGGTCAATCCTGAGCTCTTGAAACTTATTTCTGCCTTTTTACCCGGAATCCCCCAGATTTACCTTGGTGAATACACCTCCGGCTTGCTTTCCCTTGGCTGGTGCGGGCTTTGGGGCTACACTGCGGTAACTGCTTTTACCGCAAACAGAATATTTGATGGCATCATGACCGGAAATTTCCTATTTTTCCGGTTTTATAATGGAAATTTGGAAAACGCTGAACTTTTCGGGCAAAACCACAATACCCGAATTAAAAACAGCATTTTATCCTTTTATCAGAATAATTATAACGGATTAAAACCCGAATGGTAAACGAAGAACAAATAAGGGAATGGGCAGTTGAGGCAATTTCTGCTCTCGGCGAAAAAGCCAATCCTGAGGATGTTAAAAAATATATTGCAAAAAAGTTGCAGGATAACCCTGAGGCACAGATTAAGTCCGGCAGTGCAAATGGCTCATCCCAAAGAGCTATTCTCACCGCGTTTGGTGTTAATGCGCCGGGGATTGTCGGGTCGGTATCAACTCTGCTCGGAAGCAGCGGATGCGATATACTTGACCTCTCTCAAAAAATTATGCAGGAGTTTTTTACCATGATCATGGTAATTGATTTTTCAGGCGCGTCAAAAGATTTTAAGGCGCTGCAGGATGAACTATCAGAACTTGCCGCACGTCTTAAAGTGAAGATATATCTGCAACACGAAGATGTGTTCAGATATATGCACCGGATTTAACAACTCAATTTTGCAGACACAGGTTAATAATTGACGTACCAGTTTGAAGAAATTTTAGAAACCATCAAAATGACGGAGGTGGAACATTTTGATATCCGCACCGTCACGATGGGCATCAGTCTCAGGGATTGCGCCGATCGCAACAGCAAAGTGGTCAGCGGGAAAGTATATGATAAAATCACAAAGCTCGGTTCAAAACACGTAGCTCTTGCGGAAGATGTTGAACGTACTTACGGTATATCCATCGCTAATAAACGTGTTTCAGTAACGCCTGTCTCACTGCTGTGTGACGGATTCGGGAGTGATGAAGCAGTAGAAATCGCGCTCGCGTTAGACCGTGCAGCCGCTGAAATAGGTATTGATTATATTGCCGGTTACTCTGCCCTTGTTCAAAAAGGTTTTACTAAAGGCGATCTTGCGCTGATAGAATCCATTCCGCTTGCCCTTTCCACCACTAAAAAAGTATGCTCAAGCGTTAATATCGGTTCAACCAAAGCCGGTATCAATATGGATGCTGTGATGATGATGGCAGAAGCTATTAAGGAAACAGCAAGAAGAACTGCCGCGGCTGATTCAGTCGGGTGCGCAAAGCTGGTGGTCTTCTGCAATGCTGTGGAAGATAACCCATTTGTTGCAGGCGCGTTTCATGGCGTTTCAGAACCTGAAGTTACACTCAACGTTGGCATTAGCGGTCCCGGAGTTGTACTTGATGCAGTAAAGGCATGCGCCGGATCCGGATTTCAAGAGTTAGCTGAGACCATTAAGAAAACAATTTTTAAGATTACCCGTGCAGGTGAACTTCTCGGCAGAAAAGTTGCCGAAAAACACAGCATCCCTTTCGGTATTGTTGATATATCACTTGCCCCAACCCCTGCTGAGGGGGACAGTATTGCAGATATCCTCATCGCCATGGGTGTTGAAGATGTTGGCGCGCCTGGTACAACTGCCGCGCTTGCCCTGCTTAATGACTGTGTAAAAAAAGCCGGACTGATGGCCAGTTCATCAGTTGGCGGTATGAGCGGTGCATTTATTCCGGTCAGTGAAGATCAGGGGATGATACGTGCGGTTGAAAAAGGTCACCTGAGCATCGAAAAACTTGAAGCAATGACTGCTGTTTGTTCAGTCGGCCTGGATATGGTGGCGGTTCCCGGCTCCACTCCGGCAACAACAATAGCCGGTATCATTGCCGATGAGGCAGCAATCGGCATTATCAATGATAAAACAACCGCAGTCAGGATTATCCCCGCTGAAGGTAAAGGCGTTGGTGATTATGTTGATTACGGAGGGTTGCTTGGCAGAGCACCGATAATGCCTGTCAGCACTCTGAATTCATCCGGTTTCGTAACCAGAGGCGGCAGGATTCCCGCCCCGTCAAGAAGTCTTACGAATTAATCTTTAGTATATATTTATTGTGTGTGTCATCAATTATTATTCATTAATCATAAGGAGTTAAGAAGATGAAAAAATGGTTCATTATTGGCGGAGTCGTCTTCGTTGTACTGTTGGTTATGGGCATATTCTGGGGTATCTCCTCATACAATTCATTCGTCGCGCTGAATGAAGAGGTAAATAACGCCTGGGGTCAGGTTGAAAATCAGTATCAGAGACGTGCTGATCTGATTCCCAATCTGGTTAACACGGTTAAGGGTTATGCCGACTTTGAAAAAGAAGTTCTGACAACCGTAACAGAAGCACGCGCAAAGGTCAGTCAGCTTACGGTTACTAAAGAAGTCCTGGATGACCCGCAGAGTTTTGCCCGATTCCAGCAGGCCCAAAGTGAACTCGGCAGTGCAATTTCGCGATTGTTGGTAACCGTCGAGAATTATCCTGACCTTAAAGCAAACGAGAGCTTCCAGCAGCTACAGGCGCAGCTTGAAGGTACCGAAAACCGGATAACAGTCGCGCGAAATAAATATAACGATGTAGTAAAACTTTATAATACCGCTGTTAAGCGTTTCCCGGTTGTCCTTATTGCAGGACTGTTGGGCTTCCGTGATAAGCAGTATTTCCAGTCTGCTCCGGGCAGCGAAAACGCCCCGAAAGTTGAGTTTTGATAATTCTCAGGCGTCTGTCACTTCTTCTTTTTCTCCTGAGCCCGCTCATCCGGGCTCAGGTTGAGTATCCGGCGATTGATAAATGGGTCACCGACCACACCTCTACCCTGACCGCTCAGGAGATTAACGACCTTACCGGTACGGTCAAGCAGCACTTCGATTCAACATCCAATCAATTGGTTGTATTTATGATGAGCTCGCTGGATGGCTACCCTATCGAGGAATTCGCTTTTAAGACCGCTGAGAAAAACAAAATAGGCAGCAAAGGGACGGATAACGGTGTTCTTTTTCTCATTGTAAAAAAAGACCGTCTGGTGAGAATTGAAGTCGGGTATGGTCTGGAGGGGGCACTGCCGGATGCTACAGCAAGTTATATTATAAGGCGTGAAGTGGTTCCGTTCTTTAAACAGGGAGACTATTATGGTGGCATTAAAATTGGAGTAAATTCCATAATAAAAGCCATTGCCGGCGAATATGACGTAAAATCTGTCAAAAATGAGGACGAAAATTTCCCGATTGGGAGAATTATCTTCTTTATTCTATTTATTTTAATAAGTCTTCTTACCGGAGGGGGGCGGAGAAGAAGAGGTATTTATGTAGGCGGATTCGGCGGGTTTAGCGGCGGTTCATTCGGAGGAGGGGGCGGAGGTGGATTCGGCGGTTTCAGCGGCGGGGGGGGCGGTTTCGGAGGAGGGGGCGCCAGCGGAAGCTGGTAATTTCCGGGAAAATGCTGATAAACCGGTAATTTAACTTGAACCATTAGCAGACTTGAATTTATATTTAAAAAGATTTTCGAATAACTTTACGACAACTTGAAAAAAAGGAAATAACTATGGCTATCATGATAACTGAAGAATGCATCAACTGCGGTGCATGCGAACCTGAATGCCCCAATACCGCTATTTACGAAGGCGGTCGTGAATGGGAACTCGCCGGCGCTACCTACGGCGATGGCGCTGCAGCTCCATCCGGCGCTGAAGGATTCTTCTCCAGTGATTTTTATTATATCGTACCTGACAAATGTACAGAATGTGTTGGCTTCCATGACGAACCTCAGTGCGCTGCGGTTTGTCCGGTTGACTGCTGCGTTCCTGATCCGAAGCACGTTGAGGATAAGGATACACTCCTTGCCCGCAAAGAGCATTTAGACTCACTCGGCAGATAAAAATAATTCACCAAAAAAGCCGTTTACCATAAACGGCTTTTTTGCTTTTCCATCATCTGATTAACAAGTACTATGAATCAGCACAGACCAAGCTGGGATGAATATTTCCTCAAAGTAGCCATGCTCGTTTCAGAGCGCGCTACCTGCCCCCGTATGCACTGCGGCTGTGTTTTAGTGCGTAACAAACAAATCCTGAGCACCGGTTACAACGGTTCTATTCCGGGAGACGCACACTGTGAGGACGATGGCTGTATGATTCATGAGGGGCACTGCATCCGGACGATTCATGCCGAGATGAATGCCATCCTGCAATGTTCAGCCAACGGCGTCAGCACTAAAAATGCGGTTGCTTATGTTACCAATATGCCCTGCACAAACTGCGCTAAAGCATTGATCACCGCGGGAATTATTGAAGTGGTGATTTTTTCTGATTACCATAACACCATGGCAGAGGATTTTTTCAGCAAAGCAAATGTGAAAATCAGACGTCTCCCCATGCCTGATACCCGCATTTCCTACGATCTGGACAGTTTCAGTTCAGCGAAAAAGTTTTAAGAATTTGACGAAGTATTTCAGCATGTAGTAAAAAGAAGAGCGCGCAAAGACGCGCAGACGCAAAGCAGTTAACGCAAAGTAAAACAGAGTTTAAGCAAAGGCCCGCAAAATTTTTCCGATCCATGTTCATCAGCATTGTTTTGGTCCATCGTAGCGAATTAAAACCAACGAGTCATTACTATGTCTCCGATCTATTTTTTTATTATCAGAGCGGAAACGGAAACAAATGGTTTAGTCAGGAATTGAATTCTAATTTATTTATTATTTTTCATAAAAACCTACCATTTCATTTTTATTCTGGTATTCTGAATAACTTATCATTCTGAGATAATTTTACAATGAAATATTCTTCTTTGTCCAGTTCTTGGGGAAGCTTATCCTTAAGAATTGAGGCAACAAACTGAATATTATGCTTGTTGACAAATTTAGCAATCTTCACCAGTTGATTATCATGCATTAATTCTTTTTTATCATTCAACAGGAAATGAAAACAGGGAATGTTTTCATCATCAGCAAAGAGTGTGTAGGCAATATCAAAACATGAAATTTCGCCTAACTTTTTTCCAGTACTCATATTAGCATTAAAAGCACTAAATTTATAAAGTCTCTGTCCCATAATATTTGAAACTATATCGTATTTAATTGCATATTGTTCTCCATATAAAACATCTGAAATAGAAGCGAAAAATTTGTTGAATTTATTTAATTGTATTTTGACTACTTGCTCAAAATCATCGCTAAATAACTCGCCATCTATTAGATTTAATTGCCGAGAAAAATCCTTTATATTATTCTCAACTTCTGTAAGTTGCTGAATTATGCTTTCAAATTCACCCTTTTGTCTATAGTTATCATTTAGTTCACCAATAATTTTTTCTAGCTCACCATATGAATCACTTTTTGATATTAAACCAGTTAGATCAGCTTCAGTAGCAAGATATTCAGATAAATCTTCTTTATGCTTTGATATTTGTTTTTCAAGAAATGGAAGTTCATTCGTTAAAAATTTGACCTTTTCTTCAATCATATTATTGTGGAAATATACTAAATCCGAAAATGATTTCTGAATTTTCTCAATCCCCGAAGTTGCTTGCTCGTAGATCATTTTTAGTTGTTCTATGTCATATTCGAACTTACTAGATTTAAGGTCATCTTCGGCTTCTTTAATAAGGCTCCGGCGGATATTTAGTTTCCCAATATCTGATCCAATTTTGTTGATTCTATATTTTACTCTATTTAATTCACTTAAATCTTGTTCAAAGTTTTCATTCAAATTAAAACTACTTTTCTTTTGATTTAAATCCTCAATTTTGCTATCGATAAGAGCTAATGCGGATTCATAAGCAGTTTTAGTCTGATCCTTTTCCAATCGATTTTTATAAATCTCTTCTTGTCTTATTTTGGCCAGGATATCTTGTCTGGTATCACCATTATTGAATTCACAACCAAAGAGGAAGAGATAAAGAGTTTCATATTCCACATCCCTCGTATATTTGTCAAGCGTTTTAAGTGTGTTACTTAAACTCTCGTCTTTGTATCGAATATTATGCGAAATGATTTGTCTAAAAGTTGGTTTGTCAGCTAAATTCTCAGGGAACAATATTTTACGCAATTTTGCCTCAAACTCTTCCTCTGTTAATTGCTCTCCATTAATTTTTCTGATAACTTCTTTTCTTGAGAGAAAATTTCTTTCAATTAACAACTCTTCAGCTCTGCCATTCAATTCGGATGTAAGGATGAGAGAAATTTGAACCTTATTTTTGATGAGATAATCTTTTACGAGCTTATACTCTTGCTTTTTAGTCTCTTGGTCAAGATAAATATGTTTTGGGTTTGCCCCCAAACAAAAATCGACTAATTTAAGAACAGTAGTTTTACCCACCCCATTTCCAGTAATTTCATGTTCACTTTCATCTACTATAAGATTAAGTCCTTTGTGAAAATCTATCTTGCGAATGATATTTGCACCACTATAAATTGTTAATGATTTTATGAACATAATTCAATTTCACCAATATGGTTAAATTTCACAACATCTATTAGATAAAGCCAATCCAGACACAAAACAAACACAGAAAATGTCATTTGTCTTTTTTGTTTAACATTCTGATATAAATCAAGCAATTTGAGTCTTGGTTTCTCTCTTAATGATTCTATTACAAACGCAGCATTGTAATAAATGCTATTATCAGGATGGATATTATCAGGTAGTAGCATAATCGTAATTTTCAGGATTTTCAAATATCTTACATCTGATGAATGCATCAACAACAATAAGGAGTACGCAAAGTTCAAGTTCTTCTTCAGCCATATTAACATAATTTTGACTGTTTATTACTTTATCCTTTACCTTAGAAATCACTTCAACAAAAAGACTATCATCGGTCAATTGACTCTTTGCTTTAATATACTCAAAGTTAATCGATGAAAGTACTGACCTGCTTTTATTGTACCCTTGAGTATCGAATTCCGAATATATTCTATCTATTCTTCCATAATGAACTTTATGTTCATTAATGATCTTGTTTGAATTTCTTAAGTTGTTGAAGGAAATCTTTCTTTCAATTTCATAACTTTTAGTTTCTGCGAAAGATTCATCTATATCTAAGTTTTCTTTTGACAATATGCTAATAATCTTCGCCAAATTGGTTTCTAATTTATCTGGGTAAATCTTATTTCCCAATTCATTTTTTATTAATTCGTACACCCTTTCCATAACAGTAATATCTAGATTGTTAATGGATGCGAGTATCGATTTTTTATCAATAATATCGCTTACAGGTATAAAATTAATTTTGTTAGGATTGGCAAACAAATCCTTTCTTAGATTATCAGCATCTTTTGATATTGAAATAAACTTAAAAGTATAATCCTTATACTTTTTAATAGAATCTTTCGAAAGTGAATTTTCTATTTTACTTTTAGTTGCAACAGATGACACTTGTACGATATATTTGTTATTTTTATCTATTAGATCAATTGATTCTACATTCTGTATATTAAGGTTTTCATTCTCTAATTTCCAACCATAAATTTCATTTAATAAATACTGGTAGAAATTTTCAGAGTGCCCATTAATATCCAGAATATTCAACCGACTCCTTGATTCAATCCTTGTTGAGAGAATATTTAAATGTTCTTCAATGTAATTAAAATAGTGGACTCTATTCATATTCGTCACCCGAATTCAATACTGAAATATTACTATTAAACCTAATTTTGTTTTGATTTATCAGTTTATCATAAAAATCTTTTAGACGGTAAAATAAACGTTACTGTTTGAGAACTTGTCCAATCTAATAAATGAGACCTCAAATACTAGTTGAGCCATAATATTCAAGATACATAAGAAGGTAAATTTAATAAATAAATACCAAAAATCAAGGAAAATCTGTATTTCTCTTTTGAATGCACATACTCATACTTGATATGCTAACCGAACCTCTCCCCCTGAAACGCCCTTTGGCTCAAGCTGCCATATAAATTCTCCAACTCCTGTAAACTCTGCTGGTAACGGGTTTTTAGAAATTCGGTTTTCTCAACGATTTGGACAAACTGGGTCTGGAGTTGGATAGGAGGAGTTATCAGCTTCATTTGTTCAAGTTCTTCCTTGGTAATTGCTTCTCTCGTAGCTCCTTTCGACTTTGCATCCTTAACTAATTTTATCTGATAAGTTCTGCTCGTGAGCATTCTTGATAGAAATATTGGATTTAAGAATATTGGATTTGGCCTAAGAATGGAAACGTGCTGATTAACTCTGGCCGGCAACACACTTTTAGGTACAATACAGCACCTAGCCACCGAGGCACCTGTAATATTCAATAGCACATCCTTTTCTTCAACGATCACATTTCTCAATTCGTGAGCTTGAGAATTATCAATTAATGCTAAATCCTTTAATAAAAACTCATCATTATGGACATTCAAACTTCTAATCAGACTGATGCCCTCTTTGTGATAACTTTCTTTTCCTCCTCGAGGAGTTGAACCAGAACCGATCTTATTACAAATATCTCCTAAAACTGCTCTATCCCACCCCTTCTCATTCCTTACCGGGTCGCCAAACATCTCCAAAAATGTGCTTTTTAGAAATTCATCCAGCAGGCGGATGCTTTCTTTGCGCTGGCTTATCAGGTTTTCGGTCTTGGTGAGTATATCGGCTATGTGGAGTTGTTCGGGCAGAGCGAGTAATTCAATTTTTACATATTCTACAAATCCTCTTGAAATTCCGCCAACGGTTGCGCCGCGAAAATCTCGCATGATCTCTTTTTGACCTTGAGGATTTTTTAAGTAGAAATAAACGAATTTAGGGGAAACCTTTGACTTATCAATTTTCAATAAAAACACATGCTCATTAACTGATGCTTTTTCAAAAGGAAAATCCTCATTTACAAAGCTGACTTTACCCGTAGTTGCCCCATCCTTTACTATTAAGATATTCTCCTTTTCTATTATACCATTTTTTAGTTCTCTAAAAAAACTTTCCGGGATATATTTAATAGATTTTAAATTGAAACCACCGTTATTATCTAAATGTTCTGCCCCTAAAGAGGGTATCCCATTAGTATCAAGAGAAGCTCCACCTTTAGGTCTTCCTCCACTTTCAAGTGATTCCAATATTTCAGATAACTTAACTCGCATTACATCAATCCTCTTAACTCCGCCAATCCCTTTTGAATATCAGCTTCAATCGTTTCTAATTTCTTAAAAATGGCTTCCGGTTTTTCATAGACGGTTTCTTCATATACTTCTTCCTTATAGGCGCTGAGGTTCAGGTCGTAACTGTTTTCTGCGATTTCCTTTTTCGGCACCATAAAATATCTGAGTTTGCGGTCGGTGTCTTTTTTAGCGTTTTTTGTTTTGTAACGGTTAACAATATCAGGCAAATCGCTTTCGGTGATTTTATTCCGTTTATCGTCCAGACTATAGCCGTCTGCCTGCATATCATAAAACCATACATGGCCGGTCTCGCCCCCTTTGGTAAAAAGCAGTATGGCGGTGCTAACTCCTGCGTATGGTTTAAAGACTCCGCTCGGGAGTGCTATAACAGCTTTCAGTTCGGCTTTTTCGATGATCATTTTCCGAAGCGCCTCAAATGCCTTGCCGCTGTTTTGTATAACCCCGCTCGGTACGATCACCGCGGCGGTTCCCCCCATCTTAAGCATGTTAAATATGCGCTCAACAAACAGCAGTTCGGTTTTGGTAGTGGGGAGCTTCAGCCCCTCGTTAATATCACCTTTGTCTATATTGCCGGTAAAGGGAGGGTTTGCCATAATGATGTCATACCGGCTGTCCTCATTATAACTTTTGCTCAGGGTGTCTTTGTAGTCAATTTTGGGCTCATCAATGCCGTGCATCATCATATTCATCAGCCCCAGCCGCACCATCGTGGTATCAATATCGTAACCGGTAAAACTCTGGTCGAGTATGGTTTTTACCTTCTGCGTAAGCACTGCACTTATAGCAGCGCGTTCAAAACCGTCCTCATCTTTGCTGAGTTTTGCGGGAGATTTTTTTCGCACCAGGTCGGTAAGTATATACTGATACGCTCCAAGCAGAAACCCGCCCGTACCGCAGGCAGGGTCGGCAATGCGCTGGCCAAGCTGCGGGGCAACCAGTTCAGCCATCAGTTTAATAATGTGGCGCGGAGTGCGGAATTGCCCATTCTTGCCGGCGGTGGCAATTTCACTCAGCAGCATTTCATATACATCCCCCTGAATATCCTGAAACGCGTGGCCCCCCTCGGTTGCATCCCTCTCGATTTCCTTAAAAATATCTTCCACTATACCGATTGCTGAAACCAGCAGACTGGCTTTAGGCATAATGAATACCGCGTTTGCCATGTGCTTCGTAAAAGGAGAAGCCCCGCCGTTCAGGTCTTTCAGAAACGGAAACACTTTCATCTGCACATGAAGGAGCATCTCATCTGCCGGTTTATGTTTGAATACTGACCAGCGCAGCTCTTTTTTGTCAATGCTCTCAGTGCTGCCGGGTATCTTAAACTTTCCCTTAAACCGGCTGGTATATGGTTCACCGGTGAACTCAGCATCCCGCTCCCGTTTGGTTTCCAGATCATCAAGCCGTTTCATAAAAATGAGATAGGTAATCTGCTCAATAGCAGTTAAGGGGTTGGCAATCCCCCCTTCCCAGAAGTTCTGCCAGAGTTTGTCAATAAGAGATTTTAGTTGCGAGTTATTTTGCAGCATATGATCACTGATTAATCGGATTAAAGGATTTCACGGATTAAATTTCTATAGTTTTTGAAAGAATTATTTCAGTTGTCAGATATTTTTTTAAACTGACTTACTGCACCAGTCAATCGTATTTTGCCGTCTGGTGCCTGCATTTTCAAACCGTGACAATTTGTCACGGTTTCATTTCCTTCTTCTTTTAAGCGCTGCTTGAGTTTTCGCCAATAGGCATTCGCGTCAGTGCTCACAGTCAGAACAGAAATAACATCAGTAATTGATATATACCACTTTTCCTGTTCGCTGTTCCAAAGAGAGCGGACTTTTCGTTCCTCAAATATTTTTATTGTATGCTGCTTTTTCATCGCTGAATATACTGATTTTGATCGCTGATTAAACTGATTAAATGATTTCACTGATTCCTGATCGCTGACTATACTGGTTAAAGGATTTCATAGATTCAATCTTTGAATTCCGTGTAATCCTTTAATCCGCTTAATCCGTGATCATTACGCCGCGAGCACTTTTTCTGTTAACTTTAAAATTTCATCAATTTCTTTATTATTAAACATACCTCGTATGCCATCAGGATGAAGCATGGTAAAAGGAGACTCTATCAGGTTGCGTTTGCTCACATCCCCTTTTTCCAGAACGAAGCCCTTCAGCAGGTCAAGAAACTGAAGCTGCCTGCCGGTGAGGTAACTGTGTTTTGCAATAAAATCATCAAATGCTTTTGTAACTGTCTCTGCAAAAGTTTCGAGGGGCTCGATACCTAAGATGTGCCTGATAAACCGCACCAGTTCTGCCTTTCGGTGGTTATAGACTCTCCGAAGCAGGTCAACAGTAATATGAGGATGCTCGTTATGCAGTTCTTCAGCTAATTGCTCAGCTTCATCCGGAGTAATATCCTCTCCCTGTTTTAACTTTTGTAAAATCGGACTGCTCAGCACCAGTTCGTTGATTTTCTTTTCAACCAGTTCACGGTATTTAGCCACGCTCAGAGCTTCATGCTGAGGACCGAATTCTATTTTTTCTTTTTCTGCAATTACATCCTTGAGATCAAATTTTGCAGGAGCTAACGGAATTACGGACTCACGGTATTTCATCAGCGGGGAAAGCTTTTGTATCAGCTCATCAAACTTCTCTTCACTAATCGTTGCCCAGAAGTGGTTGCTCTGTGTCTTGCGGATTAATTCTTCTTCTTTTGCAACAGTATTAATGCTTAAAGGCAGCTCACCAATTTCTTCGATGATACTTTCCATCAGTGTTTCAAATTTCTGGGTGTCACCCGCCAGATGAGCGAGTGATACTTCAACGATATCCTTTTCAAACCGCATGGCTTTGAAGTCAGCATCAGAAACCGTGCGGAAGAGTGGTTTAACCACGGTGCTCAAAAATTCCAATTTGTCCGGAGTAACAGTAACCCAGAAATTTTCATCCTCCATCCGCTGAAGTTCATGCTTTACTTCCATGATGACGACCGAGTTTTTCGGGAGTCCCTCAGTCTGCTTTTTTATTTTCTGAAATTCTTTGGTTACAATATCTGATTTGTTCTGTGACCGGGCTTCTTCAATTTTTTCCATCCGTACACCGAACAGGCGTACCGGCAGCGGAATTTGTCCTTTTAACTCCTTACCTCTTGGGTTGAGTTT
Source organism: Ignavibacteriales bacterium (assembly GCA_045863035.1). GTDB lineage: Bacteria > Bacteroidota > Ignavibacteria > Ignavibacteriales > Ignavibacteriaceae > H2-BAC3. The sequence goes on from BTUV01000011.1 coordinate 30,679, forward strand.
GAAATATTCAAAATTATCCCAGCAGTCCAGAATCAGGAAATTGTCTTTTTCCGTGCACCAGGGTTTTATTTTTTCAGGTTCAAGCAGCCTCGTTCCCCTTCCTATCATCTGCCAGAACTTGGTGTAGCTGTAAACCGGTTTTGCAAAGACAAGATTTACCAGTTCACGAACATCTATGCCGGTATCCAGCATGTCAACGCTAATGGCAATGCGCGGCATATCATTATGAACAAACTGGTCGAGCAAACCCCCTTTGCCATAAACCCTCGGGTCATCGCTCACCAGCACTTTTGCCAGTTCCCCTTTATATTCAGGATAAAGTGAATCAATAATTTCTTCAACCCGCCGCGCATGAGCTATGCTGATGCAGAAGAATATAGTTTTGCCCGGTAAAACGCCGTTTGCATCCTTAATGCATTCTTCCATAAATTCCCGGACAATCAGAGCATTGGTTCCCCGGTTGATTACCTTCTTTTCAATATCTGTCCCCTCGTAGTTTATTTCTTCAATTTCCTTCCCCTCAAGCATTAATTGCTGCTGATCCTCCAGAGAAATTGTCCTTTTGCTTATGCCTTCATCCTGAAACTTAGTTTTAATTTTCATGACCTGAAAATCGCTCAGGAAGGGAGGAATATGGCTGACCGCTTCATCGTAAGAATAGGCAAAAGTGGGGACTCCGTCCTCACATTCAAATAAGCGAAAGGTGTTATGGTCAATCACATCAGTGGGCGTGGCTGTGAGACCAAGAGTCATGGTACTGAAGTAATCGAGAATTTCCTGATAGGTATTGTATATACTGCGGTGGCTTTCGTCAACCACAATCAGATCAAAGAAATGGGGGCTGAGAGGTTTTTCCTCATCGCGGATAATATTCAGCATGGTCGGGTAGGTGGAAACATAAATCCGCCTGTCTGTGGCGATTTCCGTTTCACCCGGATTGGGCCAGCGAGGTTCGTTGGGCAAATGCTCTTTGAAGGCCTCCAGGGTCTGATTTCGCAGAGCAATACGGTCAACCAGAAACAATATTTTCTCAGCCCAGCCGGCCCTCATCAGAGCATCAACCAAAGCGATACAGGTTCTTGTTTTGCCGGTGCCGGTTGCCATTACCAGTAAAAATTTGCGCTTCCGTTTTTCCATTGCTTCCATCACTGCACGAATGGACGCTATCTGATAATTACGCCCGGCAATCTTAGTATTGATCAGTTCACTGGCTAATGATTTTCGCGCGTTCCGTATGTAGCTGTAACGCTGCAGGTCATCGCGGGTAGGGAAGCCATAAACCTTTTTTGGCGGATAATTTTCCAGGTCCCAAAAGTAAATGTCATGACCGTTGGTATAAAAGCAGAAAGGAAGTTCTCCCCCTTGTGTTGACCGGATATTGAAGCAGTATTGTTTGGCTTGTTCACGCCCGAGTGCAGCATCCACGGAAGTCTTTTTGGCCTCCACAACGGCGAGAGGTTTACCGTCCCTTCCCAGCAAAACATAGTCGCTGTATTGATGGCCGGCGTATGGGGTTATTGGTTCTTCAACAACGGTAAGGTGGATGTCAAATTCCTCAATCACCTGAGTCCGGTCAGTCACATTCCAGCCCGCCTGTATAAGGCGCTCGTCAATGATTTCTTTCCGTGTCCGTTTTTCGTTTTTCACCAGATATATTCTTCAATTTACCAAGGGGTAAAATACAAAAAAAATGGATTCTGCAACCAGGTTGCGGGGTGGGGTCTGATTCCATGCCAATGCTTCGGGTTTTTAACCCGGGAAGCCAGAATCGCCAATTAAAGAAAAGAATATCGTGCAAATAAGCTGAGGCGAAAAGTGGTTAAGGTAACGTAAAACAGAGTTTAAGCAAAGTCCCGCAAAGTTTTTCCTATGAGTGTTCATCCGCGCTGCCTGCATCCGTATTAAATCCGAACGCACATAGACAGTTAAGAGTGAAAAGTTAAAAGCTGAAAAACTTTCTCAAAAACGCAAAGGCCAATAAACACTTATCGGATAATGAATAATTCACAATTCACAATTCACAATTACTTTTTGTAATTTGTCTCATACATCGTTATCCAATCCTTCACGCTCATTTTTTTCATCAGCTCGCCGATTAGTTTAAACGGGATATCATTCACTTTCTTAAACCGGATGCAGCTTTTCCCCATATCCAGCTTCTGACTTGTGTGTTTTGGATATTCATTCACAAACCATTTCAGAAGATCCGGATCTGCATAAATGCCCATGTGATAAAAATTGATGGAGTTCTTTTGTGAAGCAATTCCCGCGAACGGCAGTGGTTCACTCGGTTTGCAGTGGTAGCCGTCCGGATACAATGAATGCGGGACAACATACCCCAGCCCGCCATAACTTATCCCCGGTTCAAATCCTTTTGGCAGATTTTTAACAATAACCTCGTGCAGTTTCTTAAATGCTTCTGCTCTCTCCTCCGGTATATTAGCAAGAATTTCTTTTACCGTATTTCCTGGTGCTTTCATCTTTTCTGCCTCATGTTTCTAATTTTTTTTACTAAACTAAAATCTTTTACTACATCTCAGCAGTAAATTTATAACTCATACTTCAGATTTCAAAATTGAGAATGTTTATTCCGTTTTTGCGTACAAGCTCTTTAACAAAGCGTAAGCCAGATTGCTCCCCCGCGAAGCAGCATTTCGGTAATAGCGGTATGCCTCAGATTTATCCTCCGGAACTGAAATGCCTTTTTCATAAAAATATCCGATTATCGTTTCCGCCAGAAGCGAACCGCGTGCGTAACCGTTATTTAAGTCCGTAATCAAAGAAGCGACATTTCCCTCGTATGATTCGCCCAACGCAACAGAAGCAATAAACAATCTCGGTTCTGCCTGATAAGCCCCCGACTCTGCTGCTGCTTTCCAGTAGCCGAACGCTCTCCCTCTGTTCTGTTCAATACCTGTTCCGTTAAAATACATATTGCCTGCCTCAATCACCGCGGGTATAAACTGCTTTGCGGCTGAACGTTCAAGCAGCGCGACCGCATCTTTTTCCGTCAGTCCGAATTCAAGTCGGAGCAGCCGCAAAGTCGCGAGTATATATTCCGCCTCAGATGAACCTCTGTTAATCTCCGCGTATAAGCGTGAGAAAAATCTGTTCTCTGAAACCAGCCGCCACAGAAAAACACCCGCGTAGGGAGACCCCTCTTTCAATGCACGGATATAATAATACAACGACTTCAGGGAAGGCGTTCCCGGTTTTGACTGAAGCTGATAAATTCTTCCCGTTAAGAGGAGCCCCTCAGGAAATGAAAAGCGGTCAAATTCCGACTCAGCAGAAAGTATATCTGAAATAGCGGAGTCACTCAACACGGAATCGCGCACGCTTAACCCGGTATAGAAGCGCGCTGTTCTGAAGAGTTCTTCATAAAAATCCGCAAGGAGCAATGAGTCAGGGGGCAGGGTAACTGTGGTATCAGTAAAATTAATATACTGCAAAGTCACATTTTTACTTATCGGATTCGAGGGTTCAATTTCATCACGGCGTTTTTCTGACTTGCCCGCCGCAATATCTTTTTCGACTGCAGAAAGGGCTTTTGAGGCGTTTGAGTTTCCGCTTTTTACTGCTTTTTCAAACCAGAATTTCGCTTTAAGCAAATCACGTTTTACAACAAGATCTTCTGTATATATCACGCCGGCGGCAAATTGCGCTTCCGGTATATCACGGCCGGCTGCGTAGAGAAAATTCTCAAACGCAAGATACGGATTCCATTCCGTACCCAGTCCGTTCATATAAAATATACCCAGATTGTAAGCAGCAAGCGGATATTTCTGCTCTGCAGAGCGTTTAACCCAGATAAATGCTTTTGCGGTATCGGGTTCAAATCCGTTGCCCGTTAGATAACGCAGACCAAGTTCATGCTGGGCCAGGGGATCGCCGTCATTGGCTTTCCTGACCAGGATGAATGACTCAAATATCTGCGGTGAAAAATCAACCGGGTAATACGTGCGGTAAATTTCAACGGGCTGATTCCGCTTAAACGCAAGACTCCCCCCCTGTCCGTATATATACAGCGGAATGAAGAGGATAAACAACGCGGCAGTCCTAAGATGCATCATACTGCTTATGAAGTATGCGGGGTTTTAGGCAGGCGGACGCTTCTTTCACCAATCTGCTGACGCCAGAGCGCATAATACAGACCTGTTGTCTGAAGCAGATCTTCATGCCTGCCTGATTCAGCAATTTCACCCTTCTCAAGCACAATAATTTTATCAGCATGAATGATTGTTGACAACCGGTGGGCTATCATAATGGTAATGCAGTTTCTGCGGGCTGATATATCACGAAGCGTTGCCGTAATTTCCTCTTCCGTCAGTGAATCTAAGGATGAAGTTGCCTCATCAAAGATCATCAGATAGGGTTTTCTCAAAAGCGCACGGGCAATTGAAAGCCGCTGCTTTTCTCCGCCAGAAACTTTAACGCCTCCCTCACCGATGGTGGTATCAAGCCCTTTTTCAGCTCTGGCAAGCAGCCCGTGACAGGCAGCACCGTAAAGTGCATCAAGGCACTCCTGATCAGTAGCGTCAGGTTTAACAAAAAGAAGATTTTCTTTAATCGTACCGGAAAATAACTGTGTGTCCTGAGCAACAAAGCCGATATGCTCCCGCATGGCATCCAAGTCAATATCCTCATGTTCTCTGTTGTTGTACAGAATTTTTCCTTCCTGCGGCTTATAAAGACCAAGAAGCAATTTGACCAGTGTACTTTTACCGGCCCCGGACGGACCAACAAACGCGGTTGTCTCCCCGACTTTCATGGAAAATGATATATTCCTGACCGCGTGTTGCTGGGCTGTGGAATGCTTAAAACTTACATTCCTGAAGTCAAGCGTTTTTAGCTCCTCTATCAGAACAGGATTCAAAGGTTTGCGGTCTTTGGGTATCTCCATGATGGTCTTAAAGTTCTGAATTGAAACTTCAGCTTCCCGGTATATATTAATGATATTGCCGAGCTCCTGCAGCGGACCAAAGATGAAGAATGAGTATATGAACAGTGAGAAAAATTCGCCTACCGTTATCTGCTGAATAAATATAAGATAAAGCATCAGAAAAAGTATGCTGGTCCTCAGGAAATTGACCATCGTTCCCTGAATGAAACTGAGACTGCGTATATATTTTACTTTTTTGAGCTCGAGTCCGAGAATCTTCTTCGTGATTGAATTGAGGCGGTTTATCTCCTGCCCGGACAAACCCAGACTTTTAACCAGCTCAATATTACGCAGTGATTCAGTGGTTGAACCGGCAAGCGCGGTTGTTTCACCCACAATGGTTTTTTGCAGTTTTTTTATTTTCTTACTCAGCAAAGAGCTTATCCATGCAATAATGGGAGCCGCGGTAAAAAAAATCGGTGCAATAGCCCAATGGATAGAAAAACAGTATATAAGGACAAAGATAAGCCCGACAAGCGTTGTGAATATGACATTGATGAACGCTGAAATCAGACGCTCAATATCCGTCCTCACTTTTTGTAAAATGCCGAGAGTTTCGCCGCTGCGCTGGTCTTCAAATTGCTGATACGGAAGCTCCAGAGAGTGTTTCAGACCGTCTGAATATATCTGAGCCCCGAGACGCTGAGTTATGGTATTTACGTAATAGTCCTGAAAATTCTTCGCGACTCTTGAAACAAAAGCAACACCAACCGCGGCCGAAAGCAACAGAAACACTCCGTTAAAGAACTCAGACTCTGAGTACTGGCTGTATTTTGTTGCATAGTTATCTATTACATATCTGAAGATGAGTGGATCAAGCATTGAAAAAACCTGATTAACAGCCGCAAGCGAAAGAGCAAGCAGAACCAATTTCCAGTACTGCTTCAGATAAGAATAGAGAATACTCACTTATTATTTCCTGACTGCTTTATAAAAATCTTGGTACCATCAGGCAGGTATCTCATGGGTCAGACAATGTAATGTTCCCAACCCCCATACCAAATCCAGTGAATGTATGCCTACGACTCTTCTATCCGGAAAACATTCACGCAGAATACCGAGCGCCAGATAATCTTTCGCATCGTTAAAAGTCGGGACGATTACTGTTTGATTACTGATATAAAAATTTGCATAACTTGCCGGAAGGCGCATACCCTCAAACACAACCGGATCAGGCATAGGAAGCTGAATGATCTCGAAAGCGCCCCCGTTCAGATTCTTTTCACCTTTAAGCCGTTCCAGATTTTCCTGTAGCAGTTCATAATTTTCATCGGTACTGTCAGTTTCCGAACATAGCAGAATTGTATTTTCACTGACAAAACGCGCAAGATCATCTACGTGACCATGTGTGTCATCCCCCGCGATGCCCTTACCAAGCCATACAACTTTTTTGATGCCAAGCTGTTCTGCAAACATCTGTTCATATTCTTTTTTCCCCCAACCGGGATTGCGTATCTGGTGAACCGGGTCAAGCAAACACTCCTCTGTGGTCAGCAAAATTCCTTTTCCATTGTAATCTATTGCGCCCCCTTCAAGCACTACCTGTTTTTTAAAGCTTACGGCTTTATTCCCTTTTATTTTCATCTGACTGAGCAGCTTCTGACCAAGCTTTTCATCAAGCTTATAATTATCATACTTGGCCCACGCATTAAACTTAAAAAGCAATGGAACTGCCGTAGTTCCTTCCTTAATCCAGATCGGCGCGGAGTCTCTCATCCAGCTTCTGTCCGTAGGTATTATGTGATATACGACGTTATCTTCATGGTAATCAACTTTTGAGAGAGCTTTTTGAACCTGCTCTTTTTGTTTTTGATCCTGAACAACAATCCGGACTTTCTCCGAATAGGAAAGTTTTGCGGTGATATCTGCATAGACCCAGGTAATCGGTGTGAACTTACCCGGCCAGTCTGCCTTGTTATGTGGCCATGCAATCAGGGTTGATTCGTGTTGCTCCCACTCGGCCGGTATTCTTTTTTTCATTATTTAGTCTCTGTATCGCTTTGTTATGTCACCGTACGCATCAATTCTTCTGTCTCTCAGGAATGGCCAATTGCGGCGTATATATTCCATGTGAGCCGGATTTACCTCAGCAAGTAAAACTTCTTCCTTATCATCGGAGGCCTGAGCAATAATATGTCCCTGAGGATCAGCCACAAAGCTCGAACCCCAGAACTGAATGCCCGGCTGTTCTTTCACCGGCCGCTCAAACCCGACCCGGTTAACTCCGGCAACGTATATACCATTTGCCACTGCATGACCCCGCTGCACGGTCATCCATGCGTCACGCTGCTTTGCTCCATGCTCTTCTTTCTCGTAGGGATGCCAGCCAATCGCGGTGGGATAAAAAAGAACTGTCGCGCCGGTCAATGCGGTCAGCCGTGCCCCTTCCGGATACCACTGATCCCAGCAAATGAGAGTGCCCACTCTGCCAAATTTTGTATCAAATGACTTAAAACCCAAATCTCCGGGCGTGAAGTAGAACTTTTCATAATACGCAGGATCATCAGGAATGTGCATCTTACGGTATATACCAATGCTGCTACCGTCTGCGTCAATCATAACCAGACTATTGTGATAAAGCCCGATGCCCCGCTTTTCAAAAAGAGGTACAACAATACTCACTCCAAGTTCGGCTGCAAGTTTACCGAAATATTCCGTTGATGGACCCGGAATAGTTTCAGCCAGGTCAAAGAGCTCAATATCTTCCTTCTGGCAGAAATACTGTGACCGGTAAAGCTCCGGCAGGCAGATAACCTGTGCTCCTTTAGAGGCAGCTTCCCTTACAAAATGCTCTCCTCGTTTCATATTTTCGGCAGGCAAAGGCGATACCTGCATTTGAATAAGCCCGATAGTATATGTATTACTGCTCATAATTTTTTACTTCTTTTTGTTTTCCTTTTTCGTCATACTCAATGCTGCTCACCGGTTTTCCCTTGCTGAATACTTCAAGATACCAGAGTGAACCGTCTTTACGGAAAATTTTTGATTCGCCATCTAATACGTCCCTCACATAATTCTGTACCGTCCATTGTTTACCGTTCTCATAATAGGTAACAGAAGACCCCTCCTTCAGCCCGCGCCGGAATGATATTTCTGAGAGGAGCAGCCCCGCTTCATTATATATTTTATGAATTCCGTCAGCACGCCCGTGGTTATACTGTTTCTCAGAACTTGTTTTTCCGTTTTCAAAATATTCTATGGCTGTTCCGTGTATATTGCCTTTGGTGTAGTTATATATACCTTTAATTTGTCCGCTTTCATAATACCAGATGGTGGTATCTTCCTGCAGACCTGTAAGATAATTTGCTACCACCTGAATGGCGCTGCTCTTAAAGTAACCTGTTGCAACCCCTTCCTTTTTACCTTCTTTCAGCATGGAAATCGTCTGGAGTTCACCTGACTCATAAAAATTCCGGAATTCGCCTTCAAGTGTACCGTATATATAACTGCCTTTTTCGCGGAGTGCGCCGTCCTCGTAATATCCGCGATACTCGCCATGAAATTTGCCATCTGCGTAGGTATAATATTCACGCAGCACTCCGGTTTCAAAAAAACTATATTTAATTCCTTCCAGAGTTCCGTACCGGTAGGTTATCGACTCCTGAAGAATGCCGGTTGGATAATAGCCGCGCACTTCACCGTGCAGTTTACCGTCTTTATAATTACTGACTTTTTTCAAAACTCCGTTACTGAATTTTTCCAAAACTTCGCCGTTCTGCGCGAACATCACTGCATGAAGCAGTAAAATAACTATCATTAATTTTTTATTCATCGTATCCTTTCAACGTTGTACTATTCATAGCCGTATGAGGAAATCAGATTGCCGTCCTCGTCATAAAATTTACTGGTTGCAAGCTGATCATCTTTGTAATAATCTTCACGTTTTACCACACCGTTTCTGAAATACTCCTTTATAAAACCGTTCAGCCGGCCGTGTGTATAGGTTTCTTCTTTTTTAATTCTTCCGTTTGGATGAAATTCGGTTTTTGTGCCGTCAATCAACCCTCCGCTCACTGTGTACTGATATTCCATCATGCCGGATTCATAATATTTTTTAACTTCACCCTCTATTTCATCGTCTCGGTAAGAATATACATACTCAAATCCGCCTGATGGATAGAAGGTAAACATTGTTCCGTGTTTTTTTCCTTTCTCATAAAACACCTCACTCTTGAGCATACCGTCCGGAAAAAACTCTTTCTCAATCCCTTGTTTCACACCCCCGCGAAAATCAGCAGTCCGGATAAGATGCCCCTCATAATAAAAGTTACAGGCACCCTGCAAGGTATCGTTTTTATAGCTCCACTCTTCAGTAAGGAAACCTTGCTCATCATAACTCTTACCGACATTCTCTTTTTTTCCGTTCCGGTAAAAAAATTCGTTTTGCAGAACCCCGTCGAAACTAAAAGCCCGTTCGTACTTCTCGAAATCAAGTTTTTTTCCGAAAGCATCAAAACGCAGACGCTCTGTAATTTCACCATTCCGGTACAAATCTTTTACTCGTATATCTCCGCCGGAGTCATAAAAATATGCTTCCCCCTCAAGGCGGTCATTAAGATAATATGCTTCAATGGCTACCCGACCGTTTTCATGATAGACAAGCGCTTTGCCGTTCATTCTGCCCCTGAAAAAATTGCGCTCAACTTCTTTTCCTCCCTTTTGAAAATAAGTAACCGATATACCTTCAAGAAATCCGTTTACAAAGTACCATTCACCCTGAAGTTCACCGGTCTTATAATAGGTTTTTGTGACTCCCTCAAGAACACCCATCAGATAGGTCTGTTCAGCCCAAAGCTCCCCGCTCTCATAATACCATTTTGATGTGCCTTCCTTTCTCCCTTGTGAATAATTCCACGCAATGCTAAGAAGACCGTTTTCAAAATACCAGTATGATAAACCGTCTTCCAGTCCATTACTGAATTTCCACTCCTTCCAGAGCCGTCCGTTCGGAAAAAATTCAATATATGATCCGTGCAGTTTTCCGTAAAGGTACTCCCCCTGCGACTGTATCATGCCGTTTGGATGATACGTTTTTCTGATCTCAATTTCCTGAGCCGGCAGCGTCAGGAAGGACAAAGCAAATAGAATAAGAAGTTTATATATAAAACCGTCTCCGTAGTTCAAAGATATGTCCGAAATTACATTGGACGTCTGCAAAAGTACCATGCCCCGCCGCTCAGCGGGGTAAAAATTAATGTCGGTTGATGCGCTATTATATCTTTCGACCGATAACTTCGGCAATCATCCGTATTTGAATCATCAGCTCAGCAAACTGTGATGGCAGAAGCGCCTGCGGTCCGTCTGAGAGAGCTTTTTCCGGTTCATGATGTACCTCAACCATAATTCCATCAGCTCCGGCGGCAACAGCAGCACGGGCAAGTGGTATCACTTTATCGCGAAGTCCTACTGCATGTGAGGGGTCAGCTATAATGGGCAGATGGCTTCTTTTCTGCACCACAGGAATTGCAGAAAGATCAAAGGTGTTGCGCGTATAAGTTTCAAACGTGCGAATACCCCGTTCACAGAGTATTACTTCCTTGTTGCCGCCGGAGAGTATATATTCTGCGGACATCAGCAGCTCCTCTATAGTTCCGGAAAGTCCGCGTTTGAGCAATACGGGTTTCCCTACCTTGCCCAGCTCCTTCAGCAGCGAAAAATTCTGCATATTTCTTGCGCCTACCTGAAAGATATCTGTGTATTTACCGACTAAAGAAATCTGCGCCGGCTCAAGAATTTCTGTAACCATCACCAGATTATATTCATCAGAAGCTTTTCGCATCAGTTGCAAGCCCGTTTCGCCAAGACCCTGAAATGAATAGGGCGATGATCTGGGCTTAAATGCGCCGCCGCGCAGAACTTTACCGCCGTTATTAGCAACTATTTCAGCGAGCTTATATATTTGTTCTTCGCTTTCGATGGAGCAGGGACCTGCCATCACAATAATATCACTTCCGCCAAAGACCACATCTTTAATTTTTATCAGCGTGTTTTCCTTCTGGAAAGAACGGCTGGCAAGTTTGAATGGTTCGGTGATGCGATAAACTTCTGATACACCATCAAGCAGTTTTACTTTACGTGTATCAAAATCTGTCCGCACTCCAATCGCGCCAAGCACAATCTGCTCTTCGCCGGTGGACTTATGCACTGCAAAACCATACTCTTCAAGATGCTTTATTACATTTTCTAACTGTTCCTGTGAGGCGTTCTTATTAAGAACTACTACCACTTTATACTCCGGTGTTTAATCGTGAAATTTCTTTTCCCCTGCCACTATGGCAAGCGGAAGATAATCCTCTTTATGAGGAATCGCGCAGGAATACCTGCTGCTATAGGCGCAATAGGGGTTATAGGCAAGATTAAAGTCAATCGTATATTCATGATCTGAGTCAGCATGCAATTCAAGATCAATATATCTGCCTACTCCGTATGTTTCATTCCCCGTTGTTTCATCAGTGAACCAGAGCGATGCATACTCCTCTCCGCTTCTTGACTTCCCTTTATATACATTTATGCGGTATTCGTTATTCCTGAAATTCCAGATAAAATAACCGTACCGTAAATATTTCCGTTCTTCTCCCTTCGTGCCAAGAATGATAACAGTGTCCTGCTTTTCATGCTGATGTAAAATCGAAGTGAACTTATAAGCCGGATCAACTGCATAATATTTCAGCGGAGCCCAATGAGCTGCTGTATCCTGCACAAAAGGAGAGCCGGGAGAAGTTCTCATTTCAACATCCTTGTTTTTACGGAATGCATCAACTTCCGCTATATATACCTTATCCTCTTCAGAATATTTGTCACCACATCCGACGGCTGTAATAACCAGAAGAAGAAGCAGTAACGGCCTTACAATCGCTCCGTAATTCATCATATAATTATTCCTGTTCCTTTAAACTTTTCTTCAGTTCATAAAGCTCATTCAGCGCGTCAATCGGAGTCAGGGAGTTAATCTCTAAATCATCAATCCGTTTTCTGAGTTTGTCATCTTTCACTTCAAAAAGACTCATCTGCAATTCACTCTGCTGTTCAACTGCTTTACGTATTCTCTCCTTTTTCTCAAGATGCGGAGTAAGTTCTTTTGATTCAAGATTAGCAAGTATTTCCTTCGCTCTTGAGGTTACGTATCGCGGCAGCCCGGCCATCTGTGCAACCTGGATGCCATAACTATGGTCTGCCTGACCAGGGCTCACCTTATGCAAAAAAATCACCCGGTCACCATGTTCAACCACTTCCACCTTATAATTCTTTATACGCGGAAAAAGTTCTGCCATTTCATTTATTTCATGGTAATGAGTAGCAAAAAGTGTTTTTGCCGCGATCGCACTGTTTTCATGCAGATATTCTGTTATAGCCCAGGCAATGCTTAATCCGTCAAAGGTACTGGTTCCTCTGCCTATTTCATCAAGAAGAATAAGACTTTGAGCAGTAGCATTATTCAGGATGTTGGCCGCTTCCTGCATTTCAACAAGAAACGTACTCTCACCGGCTGAGATGTTGTCAGATGCGCCAACTCTGGTGAAGATGCGGTCAATAACACCCAGCCGCGCTTTTTTTGCCGGAACAAAAGAACCAATCTGCGCCAGAAGCACAATAAGACCTGTCTGCCTCAGATATACTGATTTACCGGCCATATTGGGACCTGTTAACAGAATAATCTGCGCATCTTCATTGTTCAGTTGGCAGGAGTTCGGGGTAAACTTTTCACCGGGTTTCAGGATGCGCTCTACTACCGGATGACGCCCGTCAAATATCTCCAGCACGCCACTCTCATCAAGCTCCGGCTTTACATAATTATATGCCTCCGCGCCTTCAGCGAAGGAAAGATAACAATCAACCCGTGCGATTTGCTGCGCATTCATCTGAATTTTTTCAGAATAGGATGCCGCGGCGATACGAAGTTCATTAAAAAGCTGATATTCAAGTTCTGCAATTTTCTCATCAGCAGTAAGAATTTTATCTTCATACTCCTTGAGTTCCGGAGTTATATATCTTTCAGAACTGACCAGCGTTTGCTTTCGTATATAATCAGCAGGAACTTTATCCTTATTGGCATTGCTGATTTCAATATAATAGCCGAATACTCTGTTATAACTTACCTTGAGCGAACCGATACCGGTGCGTTCACGTTCATCTTTCTGCAGTCGGGCTATCCAGTCTTTACCATGAAAGGAAAGGTCACGCAGTTCGTCAAGTTCAGGGCTGAATCCGGCTCGTATATATCCCCCCTCATTTATTGCCACAGGAGGATTGTCAGTAAGAGTCGCCTCAATCTTTTGAGACAGTTCCCTCAGATCATGAATCGATGTACTCATTGCTGAAATAACCGGTTCAGCGGCTTGCAGCAGCCGTCCGGCAATAACCGGAAGTTTTTCCAATGAATTCCTCAGTGCACTTAAATCGCGCGGAGTTGCCCTGCCTGTACATATTTTAGAAGTCAGACGTTCGAGATCACCGATTTCTTTAAGCTCTTCACGTAATCCTGCCCGAAGTTCTTTTTGCTTATAAAACACTTCAATAACATTCTGCCTGTGAAGAATCGGTTCAAGTTTCCTCAGAGGCGCGCTCACCCACCTCTTTAAAAGCCGGGCACCCATAGGGGTTTCGGTCTTATCAAGAATCGATATCAGTGTGCCTTCCCTGCTGCCATCCTGCATAGAGTAAATGATTTCAAGATTCCGTTTGGTTGAACGGTCAAGCTGCATAAAGTCAGACGGATTATATATCAGCACCTTGTTAAGATGCGACGGGTTTGCCTTTTGCGTTTCACGCAAGTAGTGTATAATCACTCCCGATGCTGAAAGTCCGGCTGTCAGATGCTCAATGCCAAATCCCTTTAAGCTGACGGTTTTAAATTGAAGCAGAAGCTGTTCGGTTGCATAATCCTGATTATATACCCAGTCGTCAATTTTGGTAAAGCGGGCCGGAATTTCCCCTTCGGTGTAAAGTGATTTTATTGCCTCAATATCCGTTTTACGTGCTAAAATTTCAGCCGGAGAGATAAGCTCAATTTGATCGCGTAACACCTGCCTGTGAACCTCGTACGCATAAAACTCGCCGGTCGAAATATCGCAAAATGAAAGTCCGGCGATATCCCCTGAGATCATTACCGCAAGGAGGTAATTGTTTTTCTTGTGGTCAAGCAGTTTTTCAGAGAAAGTAACTCCCGGAGTTACCATTTCGGTTACTTCTCTTTTTACTATTCCTTTTGCAAGTTTGGGGTCTTCCATCTGCTCACAGATAGCTACCCGAAGTCCGGCACGAACCAGTTTCGGAAGGTAAGTATCCAGCGCGTGATGAGGGAATCCGGCAAGGGGGACATCCCCTGCAGCCCCGTTCGACCGTTTCGTAAGAGTAATACCCAGCACCCGGGATGCGGTCTTGGCATCTTCGGCAAAAGTCTCATAGAAGTCACCAATCCTGAACAGCAGAACTGCGTCCGGATGTGACTCCTTGATCTTATGATACTGAAGCATTAAAGGGGTCGAACTCATATAGACTTACATTAAAACAAACTTTAAATGTACCTCTAAAATGGGTCAATTTCAATGACTTGGGAGGGAATTATGAGATAGGAACTGAAGTATGAAGTATGAAGTATGAAGTATGAAATGTGAATGTCATTTCCTGACCCTGACCACGGCGTGGTCACAAATTGGTAGCAGATCCGAGCAATTGCCCCCTGGCAACAGCGTGGTCACAGATTGGTAGCAAAGCATCCGCAAAGATTGCCCCTGACCGCAGCG
>BTUV01000011.1:45463-67591 GCA_045863035.1 Ignavibacteriales bacterium
AGATTGGTAGCAGATCCGATCAATTGCCCCCGACCACAGCGTGGTCACAGATTGGTAGCAAAGCATCCGCAAAGATTGCCCCTGACCGCAGCGAGGTCACAGATTGGTTGAAGATCATCCGAAGTAATTGCACCCACCACAGCGTGGTCACAAATTGGTAGCAGTCATCCAAGTAATTGCACCCTGACCGCAGCGTGGTCACAGATTAGTAGAAGATCCGAGCAATTGCCCCCGACCGCAGCGTGGTCACAGATTGGTAGCAAATCAGCCGCAGCTATTGCCCCTGATCGCAGCGTGGTCACCGATTGGTTGAAGATCCGATCAATTGCCCCCTGGCAACAGCGTGGTCACAGATTGGTAGCAAAGCATCCGCAAAGATTGCCCCTGACCGCAGCGTGGTCACAGATTGGTAGCAGATCCGATCAATTGCCCCCGACCACAGCGTGGTCACAGATTGGCAGCAGATCAGACGCAGCTATTGCGCCCCCACAACCAACCCTCGCTGCATGCAACCTCACTTATTTGGCTCGAAAATCATCCCCCGGTTTGTTGCATTCTTTAATACCTGATGCGTAAAAATCTCAACTGCAATTTTAAGAAGCTGAAGCAAGATGAGCATCAAAACCGGTGCGCCAAACGCAATAAGAAGGAATGCGCCGAATATTGCCACAAACTGCTGTATAAATATCCTGGGATACGGAATAAACATTACAAGAACAGGGTTTGTCTTAAGATACATTTTTGGCAATATGTAATCGAACCAGAGACTAACACCATGCGTTGCAGCAATTGATATCACTACATAGTGCATAAATTCATTTTCAATGATATATCTGATAAAGGACTCCACCCCGCTGCCCGGTGAGCTGAGCATGGGGAGCAACAGGGCTATCTGAGCAAAATTGAACATATTATAATGAAACAGAAAAAACAGACTGATAAATATCCTTCCGGAAAAATATCTGAATAGCCCGGTTTTACTCTCACCGTCCGGGTCCAGCCGGGCGAGGAGTATCTTGGGAACCGTAAACAGACCGATAATAATCGTCTCGGTGATATATATAAAAATTATATTCATGGCATCGAAGTCAAAAAACAGCACTCCGATAACCGGCATTAAATTATGAATGATGATAAACCAGCTTGTTTTGTCAAAATCAAGGTCTGCAATCATTCCGCCGAGGGAATTATAATCCTTTCGTAAATCTATCATGTAATCCTGCACTGAAGATTAAAAAATTATCAATTAAGAACAGGGGGAAACCTGTCTGCCTTCTACTAAAAAAAAATTGTTCAGATACCAGCTCATCTTTCTCTAAACTCCCTGAATATTTCCGCAAAATAGGTATTTTATGCAAATGTTTAATCATTTTTAGAGAGTTATGACATCATCTGCCTCAACTGAAAAACCTCAATTCCCTGCCTCCTTCTGGACTGCAAATATTGTTGAACTTTTTGAACGCTCCGCTTACTACGCCATTTTTATCGGAATAACCTTATATTTGACCAACGTTGTCGGGTTTAATGATATATGGTCTGCCTGGATTAGCGGTGTATTTTCTGCCGGACTTTATTTTCTCCCTCCGTTCGCCGGAGCTTATGCTGATAAAATCGGCTTCAGAAAGGCGCTTCTACTGGCCTTTTTCCTTCTGGCAGTGGGCTACTTTTCTCTGGGGCTCTTTCCGTATAAATCGATAGTGATCCCCTCGTTAGTACTGGTGATGATCGGCGGCTCGTTCATAAAATCCGTCATTACCGGAACTGTGGCTGTCACAACCGACGAAGCCAACCGGGCACGAGGTTACTCAATCTTTTATGCGATGGTTAATGTCGGGTCATTTCTCGGCAAAACTTTTGCTTATCCTATCCGGCTTGAGCTGGGTCTTGAAGCAGTAAACTATTATTCAGCAGCATTATGCTTTATTGCTCTTGCCGCCGTCTTTTTTTACTACAAGGGGGTGGAATCAAAAGGAGAAAAAAAATCAGCCAAAGAGATTATGGAGGGAATGATAAGGGTGGTTAAGAATACCCGTCTGGTAATTCTCATTGTAATCATAACCGGGTTTTGGATTATCTTTCATCAGCTCTATGCAACCATGCCGAAATATGTTATCCGGCTGGTGGGTCAATCCGCCTCCCCCGAATGGATTGCTAACGTAAATCCTCTGGTTGTTGTAACATTTGTAATTGTTGTCAACAAAATCATGAAAAAATACACCGCTTTGAGCACCATGACAGTCGGGATGTTCATTATGCCGGTCTCGGCTTTAATCATGGCAGCCAGCCCCTGGCTGACCGGAATAACCGGAACCCAGATAAGCATCTTCGGTTTTTTTACTGCTCACCCTGTAACAGTTATGATGATCATCGGAATTATTTTTCAGGCCTTAGCTGAGTGTTTTATCAGCCCCCGTTATCTGGAATTCTTCTCGTTACAAGCCCCCAAAGGCGAGGAAGGTCTCTACCTCGGCTTTGGTCATCTCCACTCATTTTTGGCTTCACTTTTGGGTTTTGGCATCTCCGGTTACCTCCTGACAATGTACTGCCCTGACCCGGCCACTCTGACCGCGGAGCAGGCATTAACCGCTTATGACAGTGCATATATGATTTGGGTTATTTTTGCAGGTATTGGTCTGGTTTCAGCGCTGGCCCTGGTTCTCTATGGAAAGTATTACGGTTACGGAACTCACGGGCAGGAGAAGTAATCACAAAAGGGGAATTTCCGCCTGTATTTTTAGTTTTAGGAATGGCAATGCTCTGCTTTCTTCATTTGGACACGGCTAAATGACTGTTTTGCGGTACGGTTTTTGTACAATTTGATATGTATTTAATTCGGATTTGGAATGGAAGAAAAATTTAATTTTGAAGATTTAATAAAAAAGAGCCGTGTCAGTGATACGGAAATCATCAACCATGCAGCCATCATAGGTGGCGGCTTAATGGGTCAGGGTATCGCACAGACTATTGCTGCCTCAGGGCTGGACGTTCTCATCATTGAAAAATCAGAGGAATCTGTTCAGCGCGCCAGTGAAGTGCTGGGTGATTCTATTGACCGGGAAATTAAACGCTGGGCAATGACTCAGTCTGAAAAAAAAGCAATTATGAGCCGCATCAGATGGTCAATTGACTCTAATGACCTGGCGGAGACAGATGTAATAATTGAAGCAGTTGATGAAAATTATGATTTGAAAGCAGGAATTTTCAGGACCGCAGACAAAATTGCAAAACCTGAAACCATATTTGTTTCAAACACTTCAACGCTTAGTCTTTCAAAACTGGCAGAAGAAACCTCGCGGGCTGATAAGATGATCGGTATGCACTTTCTGAACCCGGTTCCTAAAGTGCCGCTGGTTGAACTGGTCAAAGGTCTTAAAACTTCAAACTATACGGTTAAAACCATACGTGATTTTGCCAAACGAATCGGGAAGACAGCAGTTGAGGTCTATGAATACCCGGGATTCGTAACAACACGCGCTATTGTGCCCCTGCTGAATGAAGCTATGCACATTCTGCTTGAAGGTATCGCCTCGGCAAGAGATATTGACACGGCAATGAAGCTCGGTTATAACTTTCAGTATGGTCCGCTTGAGATGGCTGATATGATGGGGCTTGATGAAGTACTTGCCTGGATGGATACTCTCTGGAAAACTCTCGGTGAACCAAGATACCGCGCCTGCCCGATACTCCGGAAATTGGTGCGCGAACGGAAACTTGGTAAAAAAACCGGCGAAGGTTTTTACAAGTATGATGACGATGGTAAAATAGTTCACTCAAATTGAAAGTCTGACAATGAAAGTTTTAGTTCTTAACTGCGGCAGTTCATCCATAAAATATCAGTTTATTGATACTGCCTCACATCATGCACTGGCTAAGGGTTCAGTTGAGCGCATTGGCATGACTGACGCGGTTCTTTTTCACTCACGCTCTGACGGCGATTCAATACGTCTTGTCAGTGAAATTCTTGATCATACCGTAGCTATTGAATATGTTCTTGCAGTACTCCTGAGCAAAAATCACGGTGTACTGGATGACAAAGATGATATACAGGCAGTGGGACACCGCGTGGTGCACGGAGGCGAGGCATTCAGCGGGTCTGTATATATAACCGATGAAGTAATAAAAGTGCTTCAGGATAATATTGATCTTGCACCGCTGCACAATCCCCCCAATATCAAAGGTATTCAGGCGGTAAAGAGAATCATCCCCGAAGCTCCTCAGTGCGGTGTGTTTGATACTTCTTTCCACGCGCACATGAAACCGGAAGCATTTCTCTACGGTATTCCGTATGAGCTTTACCGTAAATACAAAATCCGTAAATACGGTTTTCACGGGACTTCACACCGCTATGTGGCTGAAATTGCCGCACAGAAACTCGGCAAACCGCAGAGTGAATTAAAGATTGTAACTGCGCATCTTGGCAACGGCTGTTCAATGGCTGCTGTAAAATATGGCGAATCTATTGATACCACTATGGGGTTCACCCCTCTTGAAGGTCTGTTAATGGGAACCAGAAGCGGTGATGTTGACCCTTCTGTCATCCTGTATATCATGGGTAAAGAAGGCCTCTCTCTTTCAGAAGCCAGTACCCTGCTTAATAAACACAGCGGGCTGATTGGTATCAGCGGTGAAGCAAGTGATATGCGCGAAGTAGTTTCAAGCATGAAAGATGGCAACAAAAGATCAAAAATTGCATTTGATTTGTTTTGCTACCGGATTAAAAAATATATCGGCGCTTATTCAGCCGCAATGGGAGGGCTTGATGCCTTTGTGTTGACCGGCGGTATCGGAGAGAATTCTGCTGAAGTCCGTGAAGCCATCTGTCAGGATTTAGAATTTCTCGGGCTGAAACTCGACCCGGTTAAAAATGCCAATAAAGAAATAGACCTTTCTGCTGAAGGGTCAAGCGCCAAAATTCTCAGAATTCCGACTAATGAAGAATTGGTGATTGCCCTTGATACAGCGGATATTGTAGCCCGAATGAAAGAACAAAAATAATTAACATACCCGGACCGCCGGAGCCCTCTCCGGCGGTTTTATATATACCTCCCGCATTTTTACTCTGCTGACCATCGGTTCAACTTTTTTCCGATACTTCTTTTTTACCTGAAAATTTTCTCCTAACTTTGCTATTCCTGTTCCGGCTTTGTAAGACGGCGCAGGGTTTGCCATATTATCAGTTCATAATAAGGATTCCTCATGGAATATATTGAAAGCGTCCTGAATGAAATTAACTCCGTGGTCTGGGGAGTGCCGATGCTCGTCCTGCTCTTCGGCACTCATGTATTTCTCACCTTCCGCCTGAAACTGATTCAGCGATATATATGGACGGGTATTAAAATTTCCCTGAGCCGCACAAAAGAAGGGAGCGGGGATGTTTCGCAGTTTGGGGCGCTTACCACTGCCCTTGCCGCAACAATAGGAACCGGAAACATAGTGGGAGTATCTACCGCCATTGCTGCAGGTGGTCCCGGAGCTGTATTCTGGATGTGGCTGACCGGTGTCTTCGGCATCGCAACTAAATACTCAGAAGCTCTTCTTGCTGTTAAATACCGTACGACAAAAGAAGATGGTTCATTCGCAGGTGGACCAATGTATGTGCTTGAAAAGGGACTTAATATGAAGTGGCTCGGCATCGTCTTTGCAGCTCTGACCGCGGTAACTGCTTTCGGTATTGGTAATATGGTGCAGGCGAATTCCATTTCTGAACTGGCACGCACTTCATTTAACATCCCCCCATATATAACAGGAATTTTTCTTGCGGTGCTGACCGGATTTGTTATTATCGGCGGAATAAAGTCTATTGCTAAATGGTGCGAAAAACTGGTTCCTTTTATGGCAATCTTTTATGTGATCGGATGTCTGGTTCTTCTTGCAATGAACTTTCAGGAAATCCCGCATGCTTTCAGTCTGATATTCGAAGGAGCTTTCAGCGGTACAGCCATCACCGGCGGGTTTCTTGGCGCAACAATGAAAGAGGCCATCAGAATGGGGATAGCACGCGGACTTTTTTCTAATGAATCAGGACTCGGCAGCGCGCCAATTGTTGCAGCAGCTGCTCAAACCAAAAATCCGGTTCGTCAGGCATTAGTCTCCTCTACGGGCACTTTCTGGGATACTGTTGTCATTTGCTTAATCACAGGAGTTGTAATTGTGAATTCAGGCGAATGGCAAACCGGGCTTCGCGGCGCAGAACTTACACACGCAGCATTTGAAGAAATTCCTTTTATCGGTTCAATTGTCCTCACTATCGGGCTTCTTACTTTTGTGTTCTCAACTATTATCGGATGGTCTTATTACGGTGAAAAAGCTATAGAATATCTTGCCGGCTCAAGGGCCATTAAACCCTACCGGATTCTCTGGGTAATCTTCGTTTTTGTCGGCTCACTGCTTTCATTGCCTGTGGTCTGGACCTTTGCTGATATCACGAATGCACTGATGGCCATACCAAACCTCACTGCCCTGCTGCTGCTCTCCGGGGTTTTGGCCTCCGAAACAAAGAAATACCTGTGGGACGGTAAACTTAACGACTTGTAATATATATACAAAATGTTTAAGGGCTGTTTTCCTCCCGGAATGCAGCCCTTTTTTTTGCGGGTACAAATAATTCATGATGCTTCAGGTCTCTTCCCGCGAAAGGACGCAAAGGCAAAAAGAGTTTTTCTCCCCTTTCAGAAACTTCTTCGTTCATCTGAAGCAATCTGCGGGAAACATTTGGGGATTCTTTTCGATTGTTTGCTTCGACCCAATCCCGACCAAAGTGCAAAGAGTTTTTTTCCTTATCTAAAGCAACTGCGTGATTCCGCGGGAAACCTTTTTACCCGGCCAGCAGAACTCCCAACCTACCGCAATCAGCCCGGGTTCAGCATTCTGCTTATTCTTTCTTAAATTTGCACAATCATTTTTATAAGTTTATGACTCTCGAAATATTTCTCTTATCTTTTATTCCACTGTTTGTCGCCATAGATATCATTGGAACCGTGCCGATTTTTCTCGGGATTACAAGCGACCTGAGCCGGCTGGATAAGCACAAACTGATAATCCAATCAGTGCTGACTGCATTTATCATCGGCATTCTCTTCCTTGTGGCAGGGAAAATAGTTCTGAACTTCATGGGCATCACCATTGATGATTTCCGCATAGCCGGCGGTATCATTCTGCTGATACTCTCGGTGAATGACATCATGTTTTCGAATGAATCCCGCCGTAAACCAGGCGCTAAAGTTGGCATAGTTCCGCTCGGCATCCCGTTAATCATCGGACCGGCGGCGTTGACGACCATTATGATTCTGATTGATAATTACGGCTTCATCCCCACAATCGTTTCAATGGTATTGAATTTTGTAATTGTTTTTCTGGTGCTTCGGTTTTCAAACATCATTATAAAAATTGCGGGAGAGGAAGGCACAAAAGCGTTTGCAAAAATTGCATCGGTTTTTCTTGCCGCGATCGCAGTGATGATGATAAGAGTCGGGGTTTCAAACATCATCGCACGAGGAGGCGCTTAACATGGATTTACAATTAAAGAACAAAACCGCACTTATAACCGCCGGCTCAAAAGGAATCGGGAAAGCAATTGCTCTGGCATTAGCGGCTGAAGGATGCAGGATTGCCGTTACCTCTTCCAACAAAGAGAACCTGCAAAAGTTTTCAACGGAATGTACCTCAAAAACCGGGCAAACTCCTTTCACCTCTGTTATGGATCTTAATAACCCTGTTGAGGCAGCAGAGGTCACACAGGCAATTATGAAGGAATTTGGCAGTATTGACGTCCTTGTTAATAACTGCGGCGGACCACAGGCAGGGCGATTTCTTGAGCTAACCGACGAGCAATGGGGGTCAGGTGCTAACCAGATTCTTTTCAGTGTTATTGCAATGCTGCGGCTGCTCATACCTCCCATGCGGGAAAGAAAGTGGGGCAGAATTATTAACATCACTTCTGTATCAGCGCGACAGCCGATAGATAATCTGGTTATATCAAACGCGATGCGGGCCGGATTGACCGGACTGGCAAAATCGCTCAGTAATGAATATGCCGCCGACGGCATAACCGTTAATAATATTGCTCCGGGATATACCCTGACCGAGCGTATAAAAGATCTTTCACAAAGCAAGGCAACGCTCACAGGTAACTCCCCCGATGATATCATCCGCGAGATGACCCGCAACATTCCGGCCGGCAGAATGGCAGAACCGGAAGAACCCGCTGCACTCGCCTGTTTTCTGGCTTCACCCATAGCCGGATATATCAACGGCAATACGATACAGATTGACGGCGGATATACAAAGTCGCTTCTCTGATTATCTGAATACGCACAAGTGATCTATTCCTGTGAAATAGTCCTCAGTCCCGATAAAGCCGGTGATAAGGAGGAGTTATATATACAGGCAGCCCGCAAACTGAAACTGAACCGTGAAGAAATCACCGCTGTGATTCCCGAACGGAGATCGATAGACGGCCGGAGCCGGGACCCGGTTTTCCGGATTCAGGTGAATGTATATACCGGTGAACTCCCTTCCGGCAACTCATATATATTCAGTTTCCGTCCGGCAGATGCGTCAAAGCGTGCAGCTATCATCGGAGCAGGTCCCGCCGGATTGTTCGCTGCAATTAAACTCATTGAACATGGCATCACTCCGGTAATATTTGAACGGGGGAAAAATGTGCGCGAACGGAGACGCGATCTGCGCGCGATACAACAATATAGTACCGTTGATCCGGACTCGAACTACTGCTTTGGTGAAGGAGGAGCGGGAACCTACAGCGACGGCAAACTTTACACACGCTCAACCAAACGGGGAGATATAAAAAGAATTCTCTCGCTGCTGGTTCATCATGGCGCGCATCCAGATATTCTTATTGACGCTCATCCCCATATCGGCTCCAATAAACTCCCGAAAGTAATAGAAGCAATAAGGAACACCATACTTGAGTGCGGCGGTGAAATTCATTTTAACTCGCGCGTTACTGATATATATACGGAGCACAACCGGATTACCGGACTGCAGGTAAACGGCAGCACCGATTTTGTGTTTAATCAGATCATCCTCGCAACCGGACACTCTGCGCGTGATATATTCCGGCTTCTTTACAACCGGAAAATTGCTATGGAAAGTAAACCATTTGCACTTGGGGTCCGTATTGAACATCCGCAGGAATTCATCAACCGGAAGCAATATCATAACTCAAAATATATACCGCTTTTACCTGCTGCATCATATACAATTACCTGCCAGGTTGAGGGTAAAGGCGCATTTTCTTTCTGTATGTGCCCCGGAGGTATAATTGTGCCGGCGGCGACAAGTCCGGGCGAGATTGTAGTAAACGGTATGTCCATGTCCCGCCGGGACTCAAAATATGCCAACTCCGGTTTTGTAGTTACGGTTGATCTGCCGGATTTTGAAAAGCATGGTTTCGGAGGAGTTTTTGCCGGACTGGATTTTCAGCAAATGATTGAACAGAGGGCCTTCGCCCTGACCGGTTCACAAAAAGCTCCGGCACAACGTGTGACTGACTTTTTGAATGACCGGGTGTCCCACTCACTCCCCCCGGCTTCTTATATCCCCGGCTTTAAATCGGTTTCCCTTAATGAAGTTTTTCCAGAGGGGCTGACCTCATCGCTGAAATCTGCCCTCCGGATGGCTGACAAAAAACTCACTGGTTTTATCTCTGAGGAGGCAGTGATTTGTGCTCCCGAATCACGAACTTCTTCTCCCATCACCGTCCTCAGGGATCGCGATACGCTTGAGAGCATTTCTCACCAGGGATTGTTCCCCGCCGGTGAGGGCTGCGGATACGCTGGAGGGATAATTTCAGCCGCTATTGACGGTGAAAGATGTGCTGCGTCACTTATTCAAAAATATTTCTCATTCTAATCGCTTAGCATAGACTTTTTCCGTATTTTCTGATTGAACGAAAAGTTTTTCATTGAACAGGAGTGTGACTCATGGAACCGTTCAAAATACAGGAACAAAAGGAAAGCGGGCGTCTTTCCGTCTCAGGCGTAATAACAGAAATCAATAACCTGCTCGCTGCAGTGGCTGACCCTTTTCAACTCAGCCAGGTTGATATCGAAGCCATTACCAACCGATGTAAACCGGATGTATCACAATGCAATATTTTTGAAAAGCTGACTGCCATTTACCGCCAGTATCTTGAATACTGTCTGGTTGATAAAAAACTTAGTCAGGAGGAAATTAAAAATCTCCAGCAGCTTAAAAAAGTATTCCTGCTTTCGGACAAAACCGTAAAGGCACTTACCTCAGAACTGGTCTCAAGCATTTATATGGCTGAACTGCATACCGTGCTGGAGGACGGGGTCATCACCTCTGATGAGGCATCATTCCTTATGAAACTACGCCGAGATCTGGTGCTTGACAGTGATACCGCCGAAAGACTGTACGACACTGCAACACGGGATTTCCTGAACAAGAAAATTGAAGAAGCGCTTGAAGATGAACGGCTCACGGATGAAGAAGAGACAGAACTCACCCGCATAGCTGAAAGTCTGAACATTGATATCTATCAGGACAACAGAACCCGCGAGCTGCTTGAGCGTTACCGCATCTACTGGCTGATTGAAAACGGACAGCTTCCGGTTGTGCTGGGACAGATTCCCTTCAATCCGGATGAAGAGTGCCATTACATGATAAATGATGTGCTCTGGTATGAGGAAGAACAGAAAGAAGAAAGTGAAGCGCTGAACCGGTTCACCATGAGAAGGCGGCTGAACAAACTGTTGGAGTCCACCGTACGGAAAACCGGACTGAGTGATGTCCGCATCGGCAATTTCATTCTGATAGAAAAAGGCACACTCTATTTTTCAAACAGCAAGATATACTTTCAGGGAGAGCATAACGGCATGTTCATTGAATACGAAAACATCTCCGGATTTGAAGTATATGAAAATGGCGTAAAAATTCTCATCAGCAGCGGCGCAAAACATCTGCTGCAGTTTAATGACAAGATTGATATTGTATGCCTGCTGATAAACAGGTTGATGTATAGTTAATTATTATATATACGCTAAACCCTTCCATACTTTTACAGAGACGATGCATGCATCGTCTCTACGTATTTCAACAATTTGACATAGCCCTAAAACCTCAGAACTCTTTCATCTTTTCCGTTACCACGGTGAGTAGGGTTCTATAACATGATCTGATAATTCCGATCGCTCAAAATTGTTTTTAAGCAATGCCTCATAATATCGTTTTGTAACTGCCGCGGTTTCGGTACCGGGATAATTGCGGATAGTGTTTTCAAAACTTTGTTTCGCTTCTTCAGTGATAATATTTGTTTCATAATCAAAAACCGGAGTGTTATCAATCCCTCCCAGATAAAAAAAGAGAAGTATTTTATATATCTCTTTCATTTGTTGGGCATATACAGATCCCAGATATTTTACACAATAAACTTCTCGTGCAATTATTTTTGCGGCTACTTCATCATGCGTAACCATAAATGCAGCATCGTATATAAACTCCTCAGTTACCAGAATGAAATATTCCCGGTACTCCTCCGACAAATACTCACCCCAGATTTCCAAAAGATACTGATAGTTGAGTTCAATAAACCCCATCCCCTCTTCAAACTTTATCGAAAAAATCTTTGGCAGATATTCTTTAAGTTCCGCCTCATTTTCGCTCAATTCATAAAAATCCAATTCACCTAATTCGAAACCTCCGTCATCAATGAATTCGTCAAACAGTTTATCTGCTGCCCCGGACTGGCTGTTAATTATTTTCATTCCGGTTGCTGAAAACATTCCTTCAACGGGCTTCAGCGATTGCAGCAATTCCTTCACCGCCGGGGACTGCGGCAGACAAATGGGTGCAAACAGAAAAAATGCAATAGAAAACAGAAAGCGGGAGAAGGGGTGTTTCATCAGGAAAATTGGCGGAATAGTTATCAATTTTTGTAAACAGAAATATGTAAAAATGGCGATTTCTATTAGAAAAATAGGGAAAATTGCTGATTTTGGTGTTTTATAATCTGGTGAGTCTCAAGATGAGCGAACTGACACAATTCGGTTGATCAGGCAGTTTTATCAGACCGTGTATTATTCGGTATTTAGTTTATTTATTTCTATATTTGTAAAGTATTACTTTACATTTATAGATATTTTTAAACTATAAGGTGCTTTAAGATGACCAAACTCCGGAGATTACTCTCAAACTGGCCCAGGGGTACGCTCCGTCTCACCAAGGAACTTGAAAGGAACGGAATAGGCAGACAACTTCTGGCTTCCTACAAGGAATCCGGCTGGGTCGAGTCATTCGATCATGGGGTTTACAAACTAAGCGGAGATTCCCCTGATTGGACGGGAGCGGTTTATGCTCTACAGCGGTTGGATGAACTCACCATACACCCCGGAGGTAAAACCGCTTTGGCATTAAAGGGGTACAGCCACTATATTGGCATGGGGAATGAAACCCGCTTCCTCTACATGCATCACTTAGATGGCAATTATCGCTGGCTTAGCAAGTTTGAGACTGTTGAAAGAGTTCAAACCAATGTTTTTAACTACCATAAAACTGAGTATTTTTCCCGCTATTCAACGGGTACTTTCGATATTTATGTGTCAGTACCAGAGCTCGCTGTTTTGGAAATGCTATATCTCACACCAAATAAACAGTCTTTTGACGAAGCCGGCAAAATCATCGAGCTTCTTTATTCGCTAAGACCGGAACTTCTGCAGCGCCTGCTTCAGGAATGCCGGTCGGTAAAAGTTGTACGCCTTCTTCTTTTCTTTGCAGATTATTATGATCATCCATGGTTAAAGGAGCTGGATCAGTCCAAATTGAATTTAGGAAGTGGTAACCGGGTAATAGTACAGGATGGCATATTTTCACCCAAATACCAAATAACAGTACCAAGAGATTATGGATACGATACAGTATAAAAATCAGGCAGCGTTACTCCTCAAACTATTACCCCTGGTTATGACTGAAGAAGTGTTTTCCCTAAAAGGGGGAACAGCAATAAACTTTTTTGTAAGGAACTATCCGCGATTATCGATTGATATTGATTTGACTTATCTGCCGATTGAAGCGAGAACAAAGTCACTTTTTGATATAAATGAAAAACTTAAATCCATACAACTGCGAATTAAAGAGAAGTTTCCCTCTTAGGTTATAACAGAAAGATCTGATAAAATTTCAAAATTACTCACAGGATGCACTGTTTATGGAAATGATGTATTCATAAAGCTTGAAGTAAACACTACCATAAGGGGGACAGTATTACCGGTTGTTACAAGAAAAGTTGTTAAAAGAGCAGCAGCAGAATTTGAGGTTTCCTTTTCCGTTTCAACATTGTCATTTGAAGACCTGTAAGGAGGAAAAATCTGCGCTGCACTTGACAGACAGCATCCGCGTGATCTTTTTGATATCAAAATGTTGCTCGAAAACGAGGGGTTGACTGACGAATTACGAAAGGTATTTCTTGTCTGCCTTATCAGCAGTCCAAGACCCATCTCCGAGTTGTTAAATCCTAACGAATTGACTATTTCAACCGAGTGGATAAATGAATTTAAAGGAATGACAAGAATTGGCGTGACACTTGAAGAATTATATCACACCAGAACGAAATTGTTTCATTTGGTAAGAGAATCACTTACTCAAAATGAAAAGCTTTTTCTTCTTTCTTTCAAAGAAGTTACACCGGAATGGAATCTGATTGGTCTTGATGGCATCGAAAATCTTCCTGCTGTGCAATGGAAACTTCACAACCTTTCTTTAATCAAAAAACCAAAGCATGACGAAGCTTTGCGGAAACTAAAAAGGGTACTTGATATACAATAAAGAGAAAGCATTCTTTACCAATCTCTTCTCACATAAAAAAAGACCGGCACTTCAGGCCGGTCTTAATACATCTATTGAACTATCCACTCCCCAAATTCATAATTCATACTTCATAATTCATACTTCAGACGAGCGCTTTTTCCTGCTGATAGAGTTTGGTGAATTCTTTTGCTTCACGGCCTTTCCAAACGCCTTTATGATATACATAGCCAACTATCAGTGGCATAGCAATGGTTGCCTCAGCATAGACCATCTGCTCGTAGGTGGTTGATACCTTGCCCCATGAACTTGCTTCTTTCAGCGTTGAGCCGCTGAGTGCACCGTCACGTTCGTCAGCCACAGTTATCTGCACAGCATATTTATGCATGGCAGCTTCTTCACCGAGAAGGTCAGCAGCCACTACGATATCCTGTGTAAAGTTCTTCGGAACACCGCCGCCAATCATAAAGATGCCGGTTTCTTTGCTGGCAAGTTTAATCTTTGTCAGCTCAAGGAAATCCTTTGCACTGTCAAGTGATACATGTTTATCAGGATTTTTTGTCTGGTGCAGCACAAAACCAAATCCGGCTGAGCAGTCAGAGAAAGCAGGAACAAAAATCGGCACATTCTTTTTGTAAGCAGCGTATATAACGGAGTCATTAACTTTGGGTCCGCCGTTTTCATCCAGATATTTTCCAAACTCCCAGAGCAGTTCGCGTGAGGAATAAGGACGCGGCTCGAGACTGTCAAAAATCTTTCCGGTGGTTTCGTCACAGATTCTCAGCTCTTCCTCATCAATGTAGGTATCATAGATACGGTCAATCATCAGGTCGCGCATTTCGTTGTCATCAACGAACTGGGTTCCCATATAGTGCTTAAATCCGAGCGCTTCGAAAAAGTCCTGGTCAACCATAATTGCGCCGGTGGAAACAATGGCGTCAACCATGTTATTCTGAATCATGTCATGCACCACTTTTTTCAGACCTGCTGAAAAGAGACTGCCTGCCAGGGTCAGGATAACGGCATTTTCTTTGTCGTTCACCATCATCTCATAGATTTTTGCTCCGCGGTAGAGATTCCTTGCCTGGAACGCCATCTTCTCCATCGAGTCAACCAGCCCGGTCACATCGTGCTTTTTAATATCAATATGTTCAATTACTTCTTTCAGGTAATCTGCTTTTGTTTTCATGCAGGTATCTCCTTAAATTAAATTCGCTAAAAATTAGAGTCCGGAACCTTCCGGCAGGGGTATTGTATAAGAAATCAGGGGGATTCCGGTTCCAAATGTATTAAAAAAGAGAGACAGAGTAAAATTGACCTTACAATGTGACCTAAATAGGGCAGAGAAAGCCCAAAGATGAATCAGGCAGCTACTCCTCCGGCCGATAAAAAACGGATTGGATTTAGTTATCTGCTGTCGGTGGGCTTCCATGGTCTGCTGGTTTTGATTTCAGCACTGATGATGAATGTAATTTCTTCAAACCCTCCGGCGGGAACCGCTTATGTGACCGTAAATCTCCCCTTTCAGGAGGAATCGGTGCAGGAGCAGAACTCGAATCCGGAGAATATCAGACAGGAAGAAAATATTCAGGGGGAATCCCAAGAGCCAACAGAGACCGGTGGCGAAAGCGGGAAAAATACCCAAAGCGACCCCACCCCCCAGAGCTCATTTGCCTCTGCGCTGGCTGGTGCTGACACAAACAGTATGCAGCAGGTTTACACTGAGTCCACTCTTAACGTACGGATTCGCTTTCCAATGGGCTGGACCTATCAGGATAACAATGTAAAAAGTAAACTGGATGCTGTTACCTTTATAGGAGGAACCCAGAATCCGGCTTACACCCCTTATGTCATTCTTGAAGTAAAGAAAAAACACTTATTCTATCCATCCAGATATAAATATAACATGCCTGTCCCCAACGGAAATTACACTGCTTATTTCGGTGACCCGAAAGAAATGGAAGGGCAGGTTTCATTTATCGTATATATGAGGACCGAAACAGATGAGGATTACTCCCTCACGCTGCGCATTAACGGCATGAAGAATTTTCTGGATTACAAACCGGTTTTCTTCTCAATGCTTAAATCATTCAAATTCGGCAGAAATCTTTTTTAACTTTATGGCAGATACCGTAAGAATCAAGAAAACTTTTTTTCAGTTCATGGCTGAAATGTTTCTCATTGTTTTCAGCGTCTTCCTCGGATTATATCTGAGTGACTGGCTGGCAGAAAGGAAAGAAGAAGAAAAAACACTTAATGCACTTAAATCAATCAGTGAAGAAGTAAACCGGAATAAGAAATTTCTTGAAGAAAGAGTAAACTATTACCGCGAACTGGTAAGTGAACTGGACTCACTTGGTATATCTGATGAAAAACCTGACGTTAAGCAACCCCTTAAAAACTGGAAAGGGCTAAGACCCCCGCTGCTTAAGGATGCAGCTTTCCAGACAGCAGTTTCTGCTCAGGTGCTCGCCCGGCTCGACTTCAAAACCGCCGAACAAATTTCGCTCATTTATTCATTTCAATCGTTATATATGCGCGGCATCCATACCATCATGGATAATTTCTTCGACATGAAAGTTGACACAAAGCTAAAAGTGAAAACCTATATGAAAGAGCTCAGCGGGATGGGCAGCGAACTTGTCAAATCTTATGACGGCCTCTCCGTAAAACTGGATTCAGTTATAAATTCACGGAAAAAATAACACCCATTCCACTCTTCCCTGTAACCGTATCCATTCACAACCCCCTCCTGCCATACAGCTCTTCGGCTTTATTCAAAAGAAGGGTTATCAGAGTTACAGTCACACTGACCGAAACAAACCAAAGCCCAAGCCACTCCCACGATATTGTTTTATATAAATACGTCCCTGCATTACCCAGAACAATCCACTGAATAACATAAGCCGCGGTTACATTTTTACCAAGCCAGCTTATCCAGAGCAGAAGCAAATTTTCCCTGAAGTATCCTATGGTCAGCCGGATCAGTAATATATATCCCGCAAGGAATAAAAAATTCCAGACAATAAGCCGGAGTCCGTGATGATACCAGAGCGGAAGGTGAACGATATCATTATAAATAAAACTACCCGAACCTACGAGAACCATAAACAGCAAAACGAATAAGGTTTTCAACACATTATCACCTAATTGAAATTTTGATTCGCTTAATCGAAAAAGATAACCGGTCAAGGGGTAAATAAACCAGGGGAACAACGGGAAATAAGACCAATGCTCATTGGTATATATAAATGCCAGGGCATAACGTATATGCTCATTTCCCTGATCTGCTCCGCGCGGGAGAAACTGATTAACAAGAATTACCAAAACAAGAAACAACCCCCCGGCCCAAAGATTATCATGAAAAACCCTGCGAAAAAAAGCAATGATTATAACACTCATCCCGGCGAGCGGAAGTATATCAGCGCCAAATATATAATGCCATGGGTTGAGGAAAATCGCACCGGAATATATTTTATAAAGAAGTGAAGCGTTCAGAAAAATATTAAGCAGGATGCCGCCGAGAATCAGTTTCCCCCCTCTCAAAAATGCAGTCATCAGCGAGTTTTTATTCTTCGACAGGAAGTACCCCATCACTACCATAAAAACCGGCGCCGCAGGAGGTCCTCCGAGGAAGAGCGAGACCTTGCCAGCCCGACTTGCGAAAAAATCCGGTTGTGCTAACAGTTCGGTTATGTGAACCTGAATCATAAAAAGCACCGCCAGACCTTTCAGAAAATCAGCGGTTAGATTCCGTCTCCACACCTCATCAGAAAAAAATTGTACAAGAGTTTTCATGGTGTAAATCTATGTGGAAAATTCCGAAAAATGAGCACAATTTGTAAAATCGCCGGAGTCATTTTTTTAATTCCGGAGGAATCGCAAATTGGTAGAAATAATTGTGAATTTTGAATGGTGAATTGTGAATTTTCGCCCCCGACTCCGACGTAGCCGTACATTGGGAGAAAATGATGGTGAATTGTGAATTTTCGCCCCCGACTCCGACGTCGCCGTACATTGGGAGAAAATGATGGTGAATTGTGAATTTTCACCCCCGACTCTGGCGGCATCGAAGATTGCCAAACGGATAAAAATATTCATTCCGGAATCTGCGAGCCCTCCCGAATTCTGGATGGTGAATCCGGTGATTTTGCTTCCAAGCGCACCGGATTCGGTCGAATTTGGCTAAATTTTTGCCAATCCGGCTCTGGTTGAATAAAAACAGGAAAAAAAGTTTGACAATTTCCCAAGTTTGCGGTAATTTAGTAATCTTTGATAAAAATAATTTCGCCCATTAGGAGAATACTGTGAAACAGGAAAAAATGACAAGGTTTGTTAAGCCGGAAGAGGCCGCTCAGCAGTGGTATGTTGTTGATGCAAAAGATAAAGTATTAGGCCGTCTTGCCACCAAAGTTGCCCGCGTAATCCGCGGTAAGGAAAAAGCTGTGTTTACCCCAAATATGGATACCGGTGATTTCGTGGTTGTCATCAATGCTGAGCAGATAGTCCTGACCGGTAAAAGAGCTACTCAGAAAGAGTATTTCCACTATTCCGGTTATCCTGGCGGATTAAAAAGAAAGACAGTCACTGAAGTTCGTGACAAAAACCCGGAACGTCTGATTCACATGGCAGTCCGCGGAATGCTCCCCAAGAACCGTCTTGGTGACAAACTTATTAAGAAATTGAAGGTCTATAAAGGACCAGAGCATCCTCATGCAGCTCAGAAACCAGAGAATTTAAGTTTCTAACGGAAGAAAAATATGGTAGAAAAGATATTTATTGGAAGAAGAAAGACCTCAGTTGCCCGCCTCGTTATGAAGCCGGGTACAGGCAAAATCACCATTAACGGCAGAGAATTCGAGAAGTACTTCACACAGGAAGTGCACCGCTCTGATATCCTGAATCCTCTTACCCTCACCGGCGAGAATGGCAAGTATGACATGCAGGCCAACATTTCCGGCGGCGGTCTGACCGGACAGAGTCAGGCGCTTCGGCTCGCTATTGCAAGAGCATTAGTAGCTGAAACACCGGAATTCCGTACTCAGATTAAGCCGCATGGTATGCTCACTCGTGACCCAAGAATGGTTGAACGTAAGAAATACGGTCGTCCGAAAGCACGTAAGAGATTCCAGTTCTCTAAGAGATAATTTTTTAACTCACTCATATAATCAATCATACTTTTTGATTTACCGCCTGTGCGGGTAGTGAATTTGGAAATCCCCCGGTAACACGAGGGATTTCTTATCTTCCGAAAAAGCCGCTCCAAGGTAAAGTAGAGAAAAGTAGAAGAATAACAGGAAAACATTATGCCAAAACTCGATTTACTTCAGTTGGTAGAAGCCGGAGCACATTTCGGTCACCTTACACGCCGCTGGAACCCCAAAATGAAACCGTATATCTTCATGGAGAAAAACGGTATTCACATCATTGACCTCAAAAAAACCCAAGTACTTGTTGACGAAGTTGCTCAGGCAATTTCTGATTTCGTTGGTCAGGGCAATAGAATACTCTTTGTCGGTACAAAAAAGCAGGCGAAGAACATTCTTGAAACCGAAGCCCGGCGCTGCGAAATGAACTGGGTTACTGAAAGATGGCTCGGTGGTATGCTGACTAACTTTTCCACCATTAAGAAGAGCATAAAGCGCCTTCAGGGTATCGAAAAACAGGAGTCAGACGGCACATTCGAAATGAGAACCAAAAAAGAGCGTCTTTTTCTCTCCCGTGAAAAAGCAAAACTCAGAAATGTGTTTGAAGGTATGGAAACCATGCCTCGCCTGCCGAACGCTCTCTTTATTGTTGATATAAAGAAAGAAGCGATCGCCGTGCAGGAAGCAAAGAAGCTCAACATCCCGGTTTTTGCGATTGTTGATACCAACTGTGATCCGGATACCGTTGATTACGTTATCCCTGCAAACGATGATGCAGTAAAAACCATCGAACTGATAACAAAAGTGATTGCCGATGCAATAATTGAAGGCAACATGAAATCAAAAGAAATAAAAGCCGAAGCAGCCGCTGAAACAGAAAGAGTTGCTAAAGAAGGCAGACCCCAGCGTAGAGAAAGAACTGAAAAAGGATAATATATAAGCATGAACATAACAGCAAGCATGGTAAATGAACTGCGCAATAAAACCGGCGCGGGTATGATGGATTGTAAAAAAGCCCTGATGGAGTCAGGCGGTGATGAAGAAAAAGCAATTGATATCCTCCGCAAAAAAGGCGCGGCAGTTGCTCTTAAAAGAGCTGACAAAACCGCTAACGAGGGTATCGTTCTGGCCAAAGTTGCAGCAGACAATACTTCGGCAGTGATGGTTGAGGTTAATTGTGAAACTGACTTTGTCGCGAAATCAGAAGACTTCAAAAAATTCGCTGAATATGCAGTTGAGAAAGCATTTGCAGTAAAAGCTGAATCACCGGAAGATCTGATGAAAAAAGTTCCGGAGCTTGAAGGCGAACTCTCAGCAGTTGCCGGAAAAGTTGGTGAAAGAACAATTATCTCGCGCCTCAAAACCGTTGAAGTAAAAAACGGCTGCGTGATTGATTATATCCACTACGGCTCGCGCCTTGGTGTTCTGATCAGCTATGACAATGTTGCGGCTGATAAAGTTTCAGCGTTCACCACACTCGGACGTAATATCGCAATTCAGGTCGCCGCTATGACACCTGCAGTGGTTTACCGCGAGGAAGTTGACCCCGCAGTTGTTGCACACGAAATGGAAATATATAAGGATATGGCCCGTCAGGAAAAGAAGCCGGAAAATCTTCTTGAGAAAATAGCTCAGGGTCGCCTCAATAAATACTTCCAGGAAGTTTGTCTTTACGAGCAGTCCTACTTTTCAGAAAACTCAAAGCAGATTAAAGATCTGATTGATGATTTCAACAAAGAAAACGGAACTGCAGTTAAGATTAACTCCTTTGTGCGATACAATCTCAGCGATCCGAAAAACTAATTTCATTTCATAAGGTCTTAGATTTTACTAAGACCTTTTTTTTTATCATTAACAGGGTATAAGAAAATGAGCTCGTTAAAATATAAACGAATTTTACTCAAACTCAGCGGTGAATCCCTCATGGGAGAAAAAGGATTCGGTATTGACGCAAAAGTGCTGGACTTTTTTGCTGAAGAAGTTAAGAAAGTTCATACAGTTGGCGTACAGCTTGGCATTGTAATAGGCGGCGGAAATATCTTCCGCGGGTTAAGCGCGACCGACCAGGGTATCGAGCGTGTTACAGGTGACCAGATGGGTATGCTGGCTACGATGATTAACTCACTGGCTTTGCAGAATGCAATAGAGCGGAAGGGTGTATATACGCGACTTATGAGCTCGATTGAGATGCAGGAGATTGCTGAGCCGTATATCCGCAGAAGAGCTATCCGCCATCTTGAAAAAGGAAGAGTGGTTATCTTTGGGGCAGGAACCGGCCACCCTTATTTCAGCACTGATACCGCCGCCTCCCTGCGCGCGGTTGAAATTGAAGCCGATATCATCATTAAAGGCACCCGCGTTGACGGTATCTTCGACTCAGACCCTGAAAAAAATGCCTCTGCCGTAAAGTATGACGAAATCACCTATCTGGATATTCTGAAGAACAATCTTAAAGTAATGGATCTGACCGCTGTTTCCCTCTGCCAGGAAAACAAGCTCCCTATGGTGGTCTTTAATATGGATAAACCGGGCAATCTTCTGGCATTAGTTACCGGCGAAAAAGTCGGAACTGTTGTTCAGGACTAAAACGAGTCTTATTTTTGTACTATTCATTTTGAGGAAATAATGGAACAAATTACTAAAGAAGCAAAGAGCAAGATGGATAAATCCCTCGAAGCTCTGCGCAGTGAATTAGCCAAAATCAGAACCGGCAAGGCAACTACTGCCCTGCTTGACACAATAAAAGTTGACTATTACGGCACTATCACTCCCCTTAAGCAGGCGGCAAATGTTACAGTATTAGATGCTCATACACTTGCGGTCACGCCCTGGGATAAATCAATGGTTCAGGCCATAGACAAAGCAATAAGAGAAGCCAATCTTGGATTCAACCCAATGAGCGACGGAACAAATATTAAAATACCTGTTCCGCCACTCACTCAGGAAAGAAGAAAAGATTTGGTAAAGCTCGTAAAAAAGTTCGGTGAAGAAAGCAAAATTGCCGTCCGCAATATCAGACGGGAGGCAAACGAACACCTGAAGAAGAAACAGAAAGATGAAAAACTTCCTGAAGATGATCTGAAACATGCCGAACAGAAAATTCAGAAAATGACCGACGACCACACCAAACAGGTTGATGAGGTTCTGGCTCACAAAGAAAAAGAAGTAATGGAAGTCTAAAACAATTATGAAGTATGAA
>BTUV01000012.1:0-66104 GCA_045863035.1 Ignavibacteriales bacterium
TTCCTTTTTCCAAATTGCATCGTCAGCGATAAGGGTCTGACTCAATATATTTTTTTCACAATTTATCACTAAAATTAGTATGACAAATTATGAAAAAATCAGTGTTTTTAGATCGTATTCGTAGATTTTTACGATTTGGTCAGATTTTGGCAGAGGTCATGAGAAATAAAGTAATTCTTCTCAGGGATATGGGTTATTCGGTGATGGACTGAAAGTTAAGGTTTTATTGAATATAAAAGAAGTGGACTAAGAACTAAAATTTCTCAGAAAGCTGTTATAAAATTCTTACCCGGCAGTTGTTTTACTGCGCCTTTGAACTCTAACTGAAGCAGGTGTGTGAGTGCATCGTATGTGCTCATCCCTGATTCTTTGGCAATAAGATCAATGTGAACCGGATTTTCCTTATTCAGCAGGGATATTATTTTTTCTTCGAATATGTTCAGATTAAAAATTTCAGGCGGGGGAGCAGCATCACGTTTTTCATTCGCTTCAATACGTAATTCCGAAAGCACATCATCAGCAGAGGTGACTAATTTTGCACCACTGTTTTGAATGAGATAATTTGGTCCTTCAGATTGTTTAACCCCGATATTCCCTGGTATCGCAAATACTTCTCTGCCGCTGTCAAGAGCGAGTTTTGCTGTATGTATTGCACCCCCCTCAATTCCTGATTCAACAACAATAGTGCCTAATGTCATTCCGGCTATGATTCTGTTTCTGCGCGGAAAGTTAACCCCGTCTGGTTTTGTACCGGGCTCAAATTCAGAAATAAGCATACCATTTTTAGCGATCTCATAAGCCAGGTCAGTATTCTCCGGCGGATAGATAACATCCACTCCGCTGCCAAGTATTGCGATTGTACGTGCACCGGCAGAGAGGGCACCCCTGTGAGCGATGGAATCTATACCCCGCGCCATCCCGCTGATTATTGTTACGTTTTTTTGCGCAAGAATAACTGACATCCGTTCCGCCTGATTTTTTCCGTATTGTGTGGGAGTCCGTGTACCCACAATTGCAACAGGATTTGTTTCCTGATTGAGGAGCACACCTTTATAATAAAGGATTACAGGAGGATCGCTGATATTTTTCAGGTTAAAAGAATATTCCTCATCCCAGAGAGTGAGGATGCCAATATCCTTACGGCTGCATGAATTGAGTAGTTTCTCGGTAGTCTGTTTGAAAACATCAAAACTTTTTGCGGCGAGATTAATGCGTGACGCAAGCAGAGGTCCAATACCATCTGAAGCTGAGAGGGAGTTGACTGAAGAATCTAAGATCTGAGAAGGCGAGCGGAACTTACTGACAAGGGATGCAATTTTTTTTGAGCCGATTCCCTCCACGGAAAGAAGAAGGCGCAGCGCTGAGAGTTCCCTGATATCCTGACCGAACACTATAAACAGCTACCCCTTCACATCAACCGAATCAACAATTCCGACAATAATAGTATTTACCGGAGCTTTATTGTGACCTAAAATTTGTTGCACTGCATCACCCTCCTGAGTAATGAGCACTGTTTCACCTGTGCCTGCTCCTGTAAGGTCAATGGCAACAATTTCTGAAGCATTGAGAAATTCTCCCATGAGGCTGACCGGCTGCACAATCAGAAGTTTATGACCAACCAGGTGGCTGTCTTTCTGCGTGGCAACGATATTCCCTTTAACTTTTGCCAGTATCAACTTTAGACTCGTCTGACTTTGCAGAAACCTTGTCTCTGTATAAAATTGAAAGCGGTAAAAGAATGAGATAAGCAATGAAAAGAATAATCGGGGCGTAAACCAGACCGGTTGCATTATCCCATGGTCCGATGGACATCACATAAAACCCGACAATGATAAGCAGAACTGCGGCACCGAAGAAAAGATAATTCTTCTTAGTCCAGTAGATACTGAACGGTGACTGGATAATGCGTTTAGCGGTTTTTATTGAAGTATTTTTTTTTGTTTTAGACATTGTTGCTCCATAAAAAAATAAAGCCCAGCGCTGGGGGATACACTGGGCTGTCTTTTACTAAGGTCCGTAGGCCAGGGGAGAAACCTACAGACAAGACATCACAAATTTATAAAATTTCTGATGTTCTGTCAAGCACTATTTTAAAATTATTTATTTATCTGGTAAACAATTTTTCTGATAGTGTCAAATTGCAGGTACGGATACTGTTCTCTGATATTGTCAATCGCATCGCCGGCGCTGATTTTATCAGCCCTCATCTGTCTGAATTTCTTCCTGATGTGATAATCTCTGACAGCTTTTTCATCAATGAGCTGATGCGAATTCAGCAAATCATAGATATCATCGCTTATCAAATCAGAAAGAGGGTTTTCTATCTGTGCTTTTAGGGTGTTCATGGTACACTTCCTTCGTTTTGTTGATACAGTTTTGACTTTTAAGAAAGTATCAAAGAGACCTTATGTAACCTCCGTTTTTTATAATAATAAACATTAAAATAGTTACTTTTGTTCCGGAATTATAACTTTTTCCGGTAATTGTTTTGCTCTTTAGAATTTAGATGCAACACACACAAAAGAGTTTCATCAGTCAAGCCAAATTTGTTGCCTGAATCACATTTTGACGGCACATCCAAGTACCATGAATTCTGAGCAATCTTATGCCAAATATAATTCATTTTGCTTTATTGGCAAATTATCTCTTTATTTGCCAAAGATTTTACTTTTTAATGAATAGATTATAATGACCTCAACCGAGTTTTTTGAGCTTTTTCTCAGAGAATTGCAAAGTTCCCCCAAATTAAGGGGTTATTACAAGTTTCTTGAAGACAAAAAATCCTTCGAGTTTCGCAAATACTACTTTCTGAAGCGTCTTCAGTTTGTTGAACGAAATATCCTCCAAAACCCTGGCTTTGTTTGGGACTGTGGGTGCGGATATGGCACACAGTGTTTATTTTTGGCAATGAATGGTATTCAATCATCAGGGTCAACACTGGAGTTTTATTACGATTCTATCAAAAAAAGGAAGGAATATTGGTCTCAGTTTGGGGAAGTGGGTCTTTTTAACGTTAATTATGAAAACATTTTTGAATCTCATCCGGCTCGTGAATCCGTTGACTATATTCTGGTTGGTGACACGTTGCACCACTTGGAGCCAATAAACGATGCAATACAGATATTTCATAAGACCCTGAAAACAGAAGGAAAAATTGTAGTAATCGAGGAAAACGGTAGTAATATTTTACAGCGGGTTATTCTCTATCTAAGGCGTGGTAATAACAGAATCATTGAAATAGAAGATCAAAAGCTGGGAAAGAAAATTCTTGTAGGCAACGAGAATATCCGCAATATTTCAGAGTGGGAGAAGATTTTTAATGCTGATGGATTCTCAATTCTATCCGATAAAGTTGAGTATGTCAGGTTATTTACTCCTGCTTTTTACAATCTTTTTGGTGCTGAAAAGATAAAATCACTGGATTCACAATTATGGCGCTCTAACACCCTGCTACGGAAGTATTTCTATTTTGGCACAAGTTTTATCGTCAGGAAAACCGTTGCTTCCTGACAGGTTCGCTTAGCTCCATCACCACAATCCACGCTTGATGTCTCAGAAAAGGGAAATTTTTAAACAGAACTCTGTCAATCCCCTCAGTTACTTTGAGTAGCCCTCTGAAAAACGAGAACCGGGTAATGGGAATCAACAGTAAACTTACCAGGTGAAAATAATGTATTTCCACTTTTCTGAAATAGCCAGTAATTTGCTCGAGTTCATCTTTTCGGAGCGGATGTTCATCTTCTGTTCTAAGCCCTGGAGTAAGTTTTCTGAATAAGTTGATGAAAAAATTGTGCCCTAGTGGTTCAAAAAATACACATTTGCCGTCAGGTTTTAGTACTCGTGTGATTGCTGTAAATGCCTTGCTAATGTCCAAATGGTGGATGATTGCACTGCCAATTATGGAGTCAAATCTGTTATCTCCTAAGTCAAAATCCTCAGCGTTTTCAACAAGAAATTCAATATCCAGCCCTCGTTTATTGGCTTTTTCCTGAGCTTGAGCAATAGCAACTTCTGATATGTCTATTCCTGTAACTTTTGCACCCTGTCCGGCAATTGTGAATGCCTGACTACCTGGACCGCATCCATATTCAAGTATTGATTTGCCATTACACCCCTGGCTAATCAATTCAATGTATTTTTGAATGCTTGGCTGTATAATTGCATAAATACCATTTAGATTTGCCCGGCGACCATCTGAAAAGGCAGTATTGTGGAACTCTTTTTCTTTTTGAATTTTATCGTGCATTTAAGGATTTTCCGGCGGGGGTATTTCTTCCCCCTGAATGAATCAGGTTTTTTTTTGAAAGATAACTCGTTAATTTACTGAATTATATTAATTTTTTTAGCATAGGTTAGCATTTGGAGCTCGAACAAAGTAAAAAACCGGGTATTTTAGATTACCTCAGTGTGATGTACAAGTGGAAAAATTTGATTCTGGCGGTGGTTATATTCGTAACAGCGATCTCAGTGATAGTATCTTATCTAATACCGGAAAAATTTAAGGCATCTACAGTGGTGGTAGTTCCTCAAGGGACTGAAATGGGACTTGGCGGACTTACCGGTTTGCTTGGAGGAAAATCATCTACAGCCGCTCTCGGGGCAAAACTTTTTGGTATCTCCTCCTCTTCAGAAGATATGCTCCTTGGTATTCTTAATTCCCGGACTTCACTGCTTCATACGATTGAAAAATTTAATCTTGCTGAGTATTATGATATTGATGACGGGAACACCGACAAAATTCTTAGAGCTTTCACAAAGGATATTGCTTTTGCTCCGAATGAGTGGGGGATGATTGAAATTGAAGTAATTAATGAAGATCCGGCACTGGCGGCCCGTATGGCTAACTACTTTGTAATATTGCTTGACAGTTTAAACCGGAAATTTAATGTTGAGCAGGCGACCAATAACAGGAAGTTTATTGAGAAGAGGTATTTTCAGAATGTCCTTGACTTAAAAAATGCAGAGGATTCATTATTTGTTTTCCAAAAGAAGTACGGCGTTTTTGCCGTACCGGAACAGCTTGAAGCAGCAGTCAGAGCATCCGCTGAGCTTGAGTCTCAGGTTGTTAAGCAGGAAATTGCGCTTCTGATCATGCAGGAACAGTTCGGAAAAACCTCACAGCAGGCAGCAATGATCGAAACAGAGCTTGAACTGCTGAAAAACAAAGTAAGTGAACTGAAACAATCTGACAAACTTTCCAACCCGTCAAATGTGTTTTTACCATTCAAGGAGGTGCCCGCATTAACGCTTCAGTATTACCGTTACTTCCGTGAAATAGAGATACAGTCAAAAATTCTCGAAGTAGTGTTGCCATTGTATGAGCAGGCAAAGGTTGAAGAACAGAAAAGTTTGCCGACCGTAATGGTTATGGACCCGGCAGTACCGCCCAAACTTAAAGACAGTCCGAAACGGATGTTCATTGTTCTTTTTGGATTTTTTATAAGTTTCTTTGCAATTTCTGTAGTAGTATTCACAAATGAATATTTTCTTAAAGCTGAAAATCCTTCGAGCGCCTTGGAAGGCAAACTGAAGAGTTTAGCACTTTGGTGCAAAAGAATTTTCAGGATTTCTGACAACTAATGTATTTCGGACTTTTTTTGCTGGTATCATTACTGGCAATAGTTACGTCCCGTGCAGTGCTTGGCAAGTGGTTTAATCATATTTCTTTTTATTTCATCCTATGGGCAAGCATGGTTTCATTTTATGAAATGAAACTAATGGCATATTTTGATTTATCTGACCGGTTCTGGCTTGCAGTGTTTGCCGGGTCACTTTCATTTCTCTTTGGCTCTTTATTATATCCTGCCATTAAAAAAGCATCTGAAAAAAACCGACAAAACCGTCCGAAGGTTGATCCGTTATATAATCTCTTTTTTGAAAACGACTCCCTTCTCAATAATATCGTTCTCTGGTGCAGTATAATCGGTATTGTTTCAGCCATTCATCATTGGATGGTTCTGATAGATATGTTTGGTAGTTTTACTAAAGTACTCATAAATTACAATGTAATCTACCGGCTGCGGGTTGAGAATAAAATTGAAGGACTTATCCCTTATGCTTTTGTGATGGCATTTGTTGGTGTTTTTTTTGCCGGGATAAAGGTTGCGAAAGAGGGGA
This sequence comes from Ignavibacteriales bacterium, assembly GCA_045863035.1. Lineage (GTDB taxonomy): Bacteria > Bacteroidota > Ignavibacteria > Ignavibacteriales > Ignavibacteriaceae > H2-BAC3. The sequence goes on from BTUV01000012.1 coordinate 6,118, forward strand.
AAGTAAGCATCCTTTCACTGAGTCCGTTTATTGGTGTAATCCTCCGTGAACTAGCAAATGTGGGCAGGGCCGGAATTCTTTTTGCATTCATGATGTTTATAAGTGTTATCTTTTTAAGCAGATATTCTATACAAAAAAACTCCGCTCAGGGTTCAAAGAGCTTTTTTAATAAAAGTTCGATATTCCCCCTCTTAATTATTATTGGCTTAGTGATTGGATCCGCAGGGCTGGTGCGGACCTTCAGAGGTACATTTGAATCTTACAAAGCCGCGAGTTCATCGTTAAATAAAACATCTGGCGGGTTTTTTATCACCCCATCGCTTTATCTTTATATATCAAGTCATGCCGGAGTGTTTAGTAAGTATCTGGATAAGGATTATGATAAGGATTTCCCCCCGGGTGAAACAACGTTCTTTTCCCTTTATAATATTCTAAGCAAGTTCGATCTGGTTAAAGCGCCGGAGATGTACGACAAAGGTTTCTTTATACCTATGTGGAGCAATACTTCAACGGTATATCGGTATCTTCATCAGGATTTCGGATTGCTTGGTTTATTTATACCGCCATTTCTAACAGGATTACTTGCATCATTTTTTTGGATAAGATTTTATGAGCGAGGTAGAATAACTGACCTGATGCTGCTAAGCTATATCTATATCGGAATAGGTATGAGTTTTATGATATTGGTAACAAAAATTTCTATATGGCTCATTAGTCTCGTTGCAGTTTACTTAATTATAAAGACAGTTCAGCTTCACAAAGTTTATTCAGCACGGGTTTTCACAACTCTAAAAAGCGGAACCTAAGTAATGTCCGGCTTGCTTAAAGACTGGAGCATCTTGCTTGGCAGCAATGTCATCCAGCATGGATTCACTGCAATTACCTATCTTTATTTAGCAAGAATTTTTAAGCCGGAAGAGTATGGTTTATTTTCTGTTATACTTACAGCCGTAACCATAGCTCAGTTGATTGCATCATTAGGTATGAACCGCATTGTTACAAGAGAAATTGCTGCCCATCCTGCAAGTGCCGGCGAGATAATTAAAAATTTCCGTGCCTGTCTCAGCTCTGCGGCATCACTCACCGCGGTATTTGTAATTATTTATCTCTTTTACTTTGAGTCAGTTACTGATGTAACTTTATTAACGGTCATCTGTTTATTGTTTCTGGTAAACACGGGCTGGAATTATTTTGAATCAATTGCTTTTGGTTATTCTCAATTCCGGCTTGTTGGCATCGCGGGTGCGGTTTTTGCTGTACTGATTTTTACTGCTGTGTTCTTTGTCATACACGATAGCAGTCAGCTCCCACTTGTCATCATTATCATGGGGGCAAGCGGGTTCATTAAATTGCTCACTATGAATTTTTTCCTTACCCGGCTGGCTGAAAGAGAACCTTCTGTAAAGAGGGAAGGATTTTCACTGATTTCATCAAGTCTGCCTCTTTATGGTACTGTGCTTCTGTCACTTCCCATTATTCAGATGCCGGTGTTGTTCCTCAGTCAGTTTTCAGGTAAAGCAGAAGTTGGCTACTTTGCTGTCATTTCAAAGTTTACCGTGCCTATCACACTGCTGATTCATAATCTTAACACAATCATTTTACCGAAGCTTTCGAATAAATATGCTTCCGACCGTGAGGGTTTTAAGCAGATGACAAGAAATCTTTTTCTGCTTATTGCATTAGGCGGAATGCTGCTCAGTTTTGTTTCAGGCACCTTCAGCCGGGAGATGGTATTGCTCTTCCTCGGTGAGTCTTATGATCCTGCCGCTTTACCGCTGGCGTTGCAATTCTGGATAACGTTAAATATGATGTTCCATAGCTTTATTGGTACGGTTATGGTCGCCGCCGGTAAAGAGAAATTAATGGTAAAACTCTCCGTATTTAACGCGGTTGTAGTTGGCTCCCTTATTTTAGCCGGGTCATTTTATGGCGCATTGGGTATGAGTCTTGCAATGTGGGGCGGGTATCTTGCCGGTATTGTGGTGCATTTGTATTTTCTTAACAGTAATGTTGAACAGTTTGTTTCATTTAAACTGGTTTTCCTTATACTTCTCCTTTTCACCGGCGGAACATTTGCCGTTTATTCTGTGACTTATCAGGAGGTGTGGGTAAAAATATTACTTGGGGCAGCGCTTTCGGTAATTGCATTTCTCGTATTCCGCTATGCACTTCCTGAGCAGAAACGAAGGGAAGTGCGGGATATTGTTCTGATGGTGCGTAATGGTTGATGTTTCGGTAATCATTGTTAATTTCAACGCGTTTGAATTTATTACAAAGTGTATTACATCGCTCAGGGAGCATACAAAGGGTGTAACGTACGAAATAATCGTGGTTGACAACTGCTCTAATGAGGGAGACATCCTTGATCATATCACTGAAGCTGATGACCTTCACATCATAAAAAACAAAGTGAACCGGGGGTTTGGGGCAGCAAACAATATGGGTTCGGCGATTGCAAAAGGAAGATATATACTCTTCCTGAATAATGACACACTCTTTCTTGAGGATACCTTATCTGTTCTGGTCAAATACTCGGATGAATCTAAGGAGGCAGTGCTTCTTGGCTGTAAAGTACTGAATGCTGATATGACACTGCAGGAGTCAAATTTTCTTTTTCCAAAGCTCCAACATATTTTTTTTGAGAGCATATATCTCGCGAAACTTTTTCCGCGCTCAGAGTTTTTTAATTTTTTTGCACCAAGTTATTATCAGGGGAGTGAGCCGCTGGAAACTGATGTAGTGAAAGGTTGTTTTATATTCCTTTCATCCGAAGCAAACAAAAGGTTAAAAGGTTTTGATGAAGATTTTTATTTCTATTCCGAGGAAACTGACCTTTGCCGAAGGTTTCAGAATAATATCGGAAAGGTGCTCTATTATCCTCCGACCAGTATCATCCATTACGGAGAAGTAAGCACCGGCTCCTACTCCTGGTTTAAGTTCCGCAGTGTTGCTGAAAGCAGAATCGTACTTTTTAAGAAATGGTTTACTGGGGTGCGTTTTCCTCTGGTTCTGATTTCGCAGTACCTTGGATATATTATCCGGGGAGTTCTTAATCTGATTGCCGGAATTCTCACTATGAAAAAGCAATTAATTTTGCGGGGATGGTTTTTCATTAAGATGCTCTTTATCTATCCGAAAGGCAGATACAGGATTCAGGAATGAAAATTTTGCAGATAGCGCCTCAGGTTCCTTATCCGCTTGATGCTGGGGGCAGGATTGGGATATTTAACATCACAAAGTATGTAGCCGCTCTCGGTCATAAAATTGATTTGGTGATGTATTCCCGGACGGAAGAAAATAATGAGGCCTCAGATGTGCTCTCTGAATTCTGCACACCCCACTTCGTAGCTGCTGATACAAAAGATTCACCTCTTGGGGCTCTGCTCAACTTGTTTTCCCAGGTACCATATAATATCTCTAAGTATATCCGTCCGGAGCTGCTTGCCAAAGTAAAAGAACTTCTGCTGAAGAATGATTATGATGTTGTTCACATTGATCATTTGCATCTTGCATGGCTTTCAGCAGAGATAAAAAAGATTAAAAATATAAGGGTTGTCCTGAGAGAGCATAATCTTGAGATGGAGATTATGCAGCGGTTTTATGAAAATCAGACGAATCCGCTGCTTAAAATATACGCATGGATGCAGTATCAAAAATTTAGGAGCTATGAGCCGCTACTCTGTAAATCGGTTGATACTGCTATGATGATAACTGATGTGGACAGAGAAAAACTTCTCTCATTCCGAAAGGACATTTCAACCACAATAATTCCTGCCGGCGTGACTGAAGAATTTCTGAGTCAGCAGATTAGTGAAGTTGACCGGTTTGCGATATTTCATGTTGGTTCACTTGAGTGGATTCCAAACTACACAGGTCTGCAATGGTTTGTCGATAAGGTATTGCCGGAGCTTATTAAGCTCGAACCGCGTATTAAACTTCATATATACGGCAAAGCAGTTGAAAAGCTAAAAATTCCTGATGCAGTAAAAAACTCCGTGCTGGTTACCGGCTATGTCACTGATTTGCTTTCTGAGCTTTCAGATAAACATATTTGTATTGTTCCCCTTTCAGTGGGGGGTGGCATACGTATAAAAGTGCTTGAAATGCTTGCTCTGGGGAAAGTTGTGGTTAGTACATCCATCGGGAAAGAGGGGATTGAAGCAAAAGATGATCACGAAATCTGTGTTGCTGACTCTGCAGAACAGTTTATTGTTAAAATACTTTGGGCAATCGGGAATCATGATAAAGCTGACGCAATCCGGGAGAGAGCCAGAAAGTTTATCTCTGAGAACTATACCTGGAGCAGTTTGGCCAAAAAATTTGAGGAGTGTTATGCTGTTAAATAAACTTTTTCCGGACTAGTACGGACGCGGTTTTCTGATAGCAACTGAACCGCCATTATCAGGGAAGGGAACAAACGACACGCTCATTTCAATACAGAATTTTTCGACAGCTTCCTTCGCGCCGGGGTACTCGTGATTATGATAATCATGGACGAATATATACCCGCCGGGAGTTAAGCGCGTATAAAAATATTTGAGCCCGGAATAAATTGGTGCATAAAGGTCTGTATCAATACTCACAAATACAAAAGTATCTTCCACATCTTCTGCCGTATCAGGGAAAAATCCTTTCTTAATAATGCAATTCTCTTTAATCGGCATTCTGGATAGCACTGACTCCGCGCTGGTATCTGAGAAATCCTGGCTCCCTTTAGAATAACCGCCTGCTATTTCTGATGATACGTCTCTTTTGTCAAATCCCTCAAACGTGTCAAACAGATAAAGTTTCCGGTCAGGGAATGCGGTATTTATCTCAGCGGAGAACTCTCCTTTATATACGCCAAGTTCGGCGGTGTTTCCTTTCATCCCTTTATCATAGATTTCATTAGCCGCCAGGTCAAGCATCGCCATACGGACAAAGTCAAACCGCTCAACTGATACGCGCCGCGGATATGATGCGTAGGAAAGGGATTTAGCGATATATATATTTCGCTTTGCCAGAAATTTAGCAAGAGCCCTGAATATCCGCTGATGAAGCATCAGGGGTGTTTGCTGATAATCTTTATAGATACAGGGACGGGGATAATTCAAAGGAGCTTGCCTGTTTCTTCAATAACCCGTTCCGGATAAAGATACTGCATACAGTCATTCGGGCAGGTTGCCGCAAAATAACAGGGACAGTCATAATCAGGTTCAAGAATAACACCTTTATCGTAAAGATAAAATTCATTTTTGTTAAAGATGTTATTAAAGAGGATAAGTTTCTTACCAAGCCCGATAGCAATGTGCATCCCCATGGTCACTGCTGTAATAACCAGATCGCACCGGTCAACAAGGGCAATAAACTTTTTTAGGGGGAAATAGCCGAAGTATTTTGCTCCGCTTGCTTTTTGTAGCCGAAGATTCTTCTCATGCTCCTGCTCTCCGCCAAGAAGGATTACATCATAACCTTTTTCAAGGAGAGATTTTGCTGTTGTAACCCAGTATTCTTCAGGCCAGAGTCGGGAGGTCCATCTGCCGCCGCAACCGGTATTGAGTCCTGCAACTTTTTTGCCGGGTTCAGGGGTGTATTCAGCAAAAGGTTCTTCCACTTTCAGGATATATTCTTCATTACCGAATTCAAACCCGCAGATTTCAAAAATTTCCCGGACGTAGTGTTTAGTATTTTCTTTATTCAGGTCATCAAAAAGTCCGGTCAGCCATTTTTGCTTCGCCGGTTCTGAGGGGAAATAGGTCGCATGACCGAATTGGTCTATGGTAAAGCCATGCTTTTTCTTTGCCTGCACCTGATTAGCCAGAGCAATGGCTATTGGGTCTTTGTCCAGGTTAAAAAGCAGGTCGTAGCGGATATTTTTAATCAGCTCGATATTTTCCACTGAAACGGGTAAAATCCTGGTAACTGAGTCCTTATCGAGGATTTCAGGGGAATAGGTGAGCCAATGTACTGCATAATCAGGGAATTCCTTGGCAATTTTGTGCAAAATGGGTGTAGTTCTGATAACATCGCCGATTGCCCCAAGTTTGATAATAAGGATAATTCCCCTGGTTTGCACGTATTCCGGGCAATTTGGGCAGTGGAAACCGAATTTTTTGTGCGGTACACAGGGCAAATCACCCCTGAATTTAAGACAATCTGTTTTTACGTATTCGTTCGATTTGGTCATAAGATGCGGTTTGGGTCTGTCAATCTAAATCTTATTTATTATTTTACTCAATTTATTAAAAATAATTCTGAAATTTGAAGATTCTTATTGTAACACCGCGGATTCCTTACCCCCCGTACCGTGGTGACAAGCTGAAAATTTACAATCTAATCAAATATCTGTCGAAAAATCACTCTGTTTCGTTGCTAACTTTTTATGAAAATGAAGAGCAGTTAGAGGGAGATTTCAGAGAAGTTGAAAAGATTACCCGCTCCGCATTTGCAGTCCGCCGCACGCTGGCAGAATCTGTATTAAGTGTCGGGAAAGGTATATTTTCCCGTCTGCCTTTCCAGGTGCTGTTTTACCAGTCAGCCGCTTTTGGAGAAAAGCTGAGAGAGATCACCGCTGATTGCTCCTATGATGTCATATATTATCACCTTATTCGCACAACGCAGTATCTGAAATATGTTGAGGGTAAATCAACGGTAAAGGTACAGGACTTTACTGATGCGGTTTCGATGTATTTGAGCAGGTATCTCTCAGCAGAAAAAAATCCCGTAAAAAAATTATGTATCGGCGAGGAAGCCAGGCGGATAGAAGTTTACGAGAAAGAAGCCCAGCCATTTGATGCTATATATGTGTGCAGCGAAAAGGACCGTGATTATCTGAGCGGAAGATATAATGGAAAAAAAATCAGTCTTCTGATGAACGGTGTTAATCTTGAAACATTTTCTCCGATTTCCATTCCTTATGAACCCAACAGGATAATCTTTACCGGTAATATGCCATACTTTGCAAACTCAGATGCCGCGGTATATTTTGTTAAAGAGATTTTTCCTCTGGTACTGAAAGAAATTCCTGATGCTAAATTTTATATAGTCGGGCAGAAACCTCCTCAACAGGTTAAAGCGCTCGGTTCATCAAATGTTATTGTAACCGGCTTTGTTGAGGACATACGGGCAGAATACTGCAAGAGTGCGGTAAATATCGCACCGATTCGGTTTGGCGCAGGTACGCTTAATAAGGTTATTGAATCACTTGCATTGGGTATCCCGGTTGTGTCAACTTCGATGGCTATATCAGGGCTTCCTTCAGAAATAAAGGAAAAAATTCCCGCCGGTGACTCTCCTGAGCAATTTGCCCGTCTGGTTGTCGATGTTCTGCGCAACAGAGAAAAATACGCAATAGAATCTCAACACCTTTCCGCTATTATAAGAGACAGACTTTCATGGGATGCAATCCTGAGCGGATTTGAAAAGGAGCTTGAAGCTCTTGTCGCGTTAAAGCATGGTGCTCCTTCAGTAATGAAAGCTGAGGCGGATTGATGCAGGGAAGGAAAGTGCTCCGTTTTACTGTTTTTGTAACTGATTTTATATTCCTGGCACTTGGTTACCTATTCTTCTTTTACTTCCGGGTAACTACCGGCTGGTTTGATCTGATTTTACAACCGGATTTTTTACTGCCAATGCTGATAGTAAACTTCTATTGGTTGTTTATCTTTAACTTTGTCGGGATGTATAAACATGTGTTTGCGCCTTCACGGTTTGATGAGCTTTCAGAGCTTTTTAAAGTTACCTTTGTCGGCATATTTATTCTCTTCTTTCTCATCTTTTTTGATGATTATTCTCACGGTGTAGAATCAACTTCAAGAGTAATCATTTTTTATTACTGGGGATTTCTCCTTGCGTTTGTGGGAGCAGGCCGTTTAGTGGTGCGAAGTATGCAAAGAAACCTTCTCATAAAAGGAGTAGGCACCAAAAAAGGCATTGTTGTCGGTTGTACACAAAAAGCTGTTGATGTATATAAGGATATAAATGCGCACCCGGCCTTAGGTGTGAGGATTGCGGGATTTATTGATGTAGAAAATCAGGACAAGGGTAATTTACTCGAAGGAGTTCCGGTACTTGGCAGCGTGCAGGATATTGAACAGGTTATAATTGATCATCATATTGAAGAAGTAATCATTGCTCTTGAGCAGCATCATGATTCGGTGATTGTAGATATCATCGGAAGATGTGAAACCTACGACGTGGGGATGAAGATGGTGCCGGAAATGTATGAAATCCTCAGCGGACAGGCACGCACTTCACAGCTTTATGGCATACCGCTCATTGATATCAACCCGGAGCCGATGAAAGACTGGGAGAAGAACACAAAACGACTGATGGATATGGTTTTTTCAACTATCATGCTGCTGCTCTCTTTGCCTGTTATAGTGTTAACTGCTATCGCAATAAAATTGGATAGCAAGGGGTCAGTGTTTTTTACTCAGGATAGAGTTGGTCTGCGCGGGAAAATTTTCAGAATTGTTAAGTTCAGGTCAATGTATATTGACGCTGAGGCCAAAACCGGTCCGGTCTGGTCAACCAAAGATGACCCCCGAGTTACCCGCGTGGGGCGTTTTATCCGAAAGGTGCGTATTGATGAAATTCCGCAGGTATTTAACGTACTGAAAGGGGAAATGAGCATGATAGGTCCCCGGCCGGAGCGCCCTTATTTTGTTGATCTCCTTTCGCAGGAGATTCCATACTATAAGCGCCGCCTCAGAGTCCGCCCCGGCATAACCGGATGGGCTCAGGTGCGTCATAAGTATGATGAAACTCTGGATGATGTAAAAGGAAAAATCAGATACGATTTATTTTATATTGAAAATATGTCCCTTAGGATGGACTTTAAAATTTTATTACGAACTGTTTTTGTAGTATCACTCGGCAGGGGTCATTTTGAATAATAAGCAGGAGCAAACTAATATGCCAGGAAAAGCACTTATCATAATTCCGACATATAATGAGATGGAAAATATTACCCGCCTCATTCCTGCGGTATATCAATATACTGACAGCAGTGTTCATCTTCTGATTGTTGATGATAACTCACCTGACGGAACAGGTGCATATATCAGGGAACTTTCAGAAAAGGATGAGAGAATTCATCTGCTGAGCCGTCCAAAAAAGATGGGTCTTGGCACAGCATACACTGACGGGTTCAGATATGCTATTGAACATCGCTACGATTATATATTTGAAATGGACGCGGATTTTTCACATGACCCGAAAGAACTGCCTGTCTTTCTAAAAGAAATTGAAAACGCAGATCTGGTTTTAGGAAGCCGTTATCTGACCGGTGTGAATGTAATTAACTGGCCGATGCAGCGATTACTGCTGAGCTGGTTTGCAAATCAATATACAAAATGTATTACCGGAATGCCTGTGCATGATTCAACCGGCGGCTATAAATGTTTCCGGCGCGAAGTGCTGGAAAAAATTGACCTTGCCAAAATAAAATCGAATGGATATGCATTCCAGATTGAGATGAACTTTAAGACATGGAAGAAGGGGTTCCGTATAAAGGAAATTCCTATCATCTTTGTTGACCGGTATATGGGTAAGAGCAAAATGTCAAAGAAGATTGTCCGTGAAGCAGTAACCCTTGTCTGGAAACTCCGGATATTGGGGATGTTCGGAAAAATCTGAAGAAGTAATTGCTGTCAGATACATAACAATTCTTTATATATAAGAAGCCGAATTGCAGTTATCAATAATCATCGTTAATTATAATGTGAGGGAGTTCCTCGCAAATCTCTTCGATACTCTTTATAAAGCTATAGAGGGAATCGAAGCGGAGATTATTGTGGTTGATAATGCATCCGCGGACGGCAGTCAGGAATATATAAAGCAGAACCATCCACGTGTTACACTTATCGAAAATCCTGTTAATGCGGGATTCAGTAAAGCAAATAATATTGGTCTTAAAACCGCAAAAGGGAAATATCTCCTCCTGCTTAACCCCGATACTCTGGTTCGTGAGGACACCTTCCGGGTGATGATGGAATATATGGAGCGCGATACATCCATCGGAATGGCCGGATGTAAAATACTTAACCCTGACGGAACTCTTCAACTTGCTTGCAGACGGAGTTTCCCGAGTCCCTGGGTTTCATTTTGCAGGATAACAGGATTGAGTTCAATCTTCCCCAAGAGCCCGTTGTTTGCAAGATATAACCTTACCTATCTCGATGAAAACCAGTCGTATGAAGTGGATGCAATATCCGGTTCATTTATGATGGTTAAGCGCGAGGTATATGAAAAAATGGGAGGACTTGATGAAAGTTATTTTATGTATGGTGAGGATTTAGACTGGTGCCTCAGAGTACAAAAATCCGGATACAAAGTACACTATGTTCATTCAACGCAGATTATTCATTACAAGGGGGAGAGCACCAAGCGCAGCAGTATTGATGAAACGCGGCATTTTTATAATGCAATGCATCTTTTTGTCAAAAAGAATCTTTCCGGGTCATTTTTAATAAAACTGATGCTCAGGTTTGCCATCGGACTGAGAGAGAGTATGGCTTACGGCTCAGCGAGAAAAACTATAATCCTTTCTGTAATTCTTGATACCGTGTTTTATAATCTATCATTGTATCTTGCTGAACATACGTATGTTTTATCTGATCGGTTCAGGGAGTTCCCGGATTTTGCTCTGCCGGTCGTATATACAGTACCGGTTGTTATACATTTGCTGACTTCAGCAGTGATGAGAGTCTATCGCAGAGACAGGATATCTGTTCTGCCGGTACTGGCTGCCACAGTATTCAGTTTTGTTTTTCTTTCGGCCACCACATTCTTCTTTAAGGATTTTGCCTACAGCCGCGGTGTGCTTATTCAGGCCTATGTGTATATTTTTCTGTTACTCATTATTTGGCGTGCTGCAATAAAATTATTTGCAGGATTCGGGAATGAGACACTCAGACCCCGCATCCGAACCCTGATCATAGGGGAAAAACCGGAGGCAGAAAAGCTTGTAGCCCGGCTTTCGGGTAAATTTCCTCTTTATCATACACTGGTAGGTATTGCAACCCCGCTTTTGAGTGAAACGGGGGAAAAAGTGAATGGCGTTCCGGTTATTGGGCATATTTCCAATATCCCCAAAATTGTGAAGGAGCACCGTATTTCAGAGATTATTTTCTGCCCGCCGGGTCTTTCATATAATGGCATAATGGGCATAATTTCAGAGAATAGCGGCAGCAATATTGAATTTCGCATTGCAGGGGGGCAGAATGATTTTCTGGTAGGTAAGCACTCGGTTACCCTGACAGAGGATGTACCCCTGATTGAGATATCCTATAACATCTCCCTGCCCGCTAATAAGGTAATTAAATTTGTTTTTGATTATACTCTTGCATCAATTATTTTTCTTCTGGTTCTCCCTCTTACTTTCCTGTTCGGACTTCTCCGGCGGAAAAAAGGGGAGCTTTACCGGATGCTCATGCAGATACCTGAAATTCTGAAGGGAAGGAAAAGTTTTGTGGGACCCTCAGAAAATGAGTATCTTGAAGGGCTGTACGTGGGTAAACCCGGGCTTACAGGGCTTTGGTTTCTGGAGGGAAAAGAAGATGAGCAAAAATTGAATTTATATTATGCAAAAAATCAGAATGTCTGGCTTGATCTGGATATTCTTGGGAAAACAGTATTAAAAACACAAAAGCATTGATAGATGGCAAAGAATTATTTAGAATTTGAAAAACCAATTGTAGAATTGGAAGAAAAGCTGGCAGAAATGAAAAAGATGTCGGATGCACTTGAAATTGAAGGCGAGATTCTTCAAATTGAGAAGAAAGTCAACGAGCTCAAAGAGAGTATATATAAAGGACTGACGCGCTGGCAGAGAGTTCAACTGGCCAGGCATCCTGAACGTCCTTACACACTGGACTATATTTATCTTATGACTGAGCATTTTGTTGAGCTTCACGGTGACCGCTATTTCAAAGATGATAAGGCAATTGTCGGCGGCTTTGCCCAGCTTGGTGATCATAAGGTTATGATGATAGGTCACCAGAAGGGAAGAGACACAAAATCTAATCTCTTCCGTAATTTCGGAATGCCGAATCCCGAAGGCTACCGCAAAGCACTCCGGCTGATGAAGCTGGCTGAAAAGTTTAACAAGCCGGTTATCACTATGCTTGATACTCCTGGTGCATTCCCCGGACTTGAAGCGGAAGAACGCGGACAGGCCGAAGCAATCGCGCGCAATCTTTTTGAAATGGCACGGCTAAAGGTCCCCATCATTGTGGTAATCATTGGTGAAGGTGCAAGCGGAGGCGCGTTAGGAATTGGGGTGGGTGACAGAATCCTGATGCTCGAAAATTGCTGGTACTCGGTAATCAGTCCGGAGTCCTGCTCAAGCATACTCTGGCGCAGTTGGGATTATAAAGAACAGGCCGCAGAAGCTCTTAAACTTACGGCACCTGATTTGATTGAGCAGAAGGTAATTGACCGCATAGTTCCAGAACCGCTGGGCGGAGCGCATAAAAACCATGAGGAAGCAGCTTCACTTCTTAAAAAAGTACTTATTGAAGAACTTAATCAGCTTATCAAAATTAAACCTGACCGCTTAGTCGAAAACCGCATCGAAAAATTCGCTAATATGGGTGCGTATCAGGAGTAGGGGGTGCTGCTTCTGGAGTTTATAACAATGCATCATTCCGCATATTAATTTCATTATGGCATAAATGAATACTGAGGAGAAACGGTAAAAAAAATTTAAGGAGATATTAGCCGTACTCTATACTATTGGGGTTGATTATGTTTTGGTCGGGGGATATGCCGTTGCGCTACACGGATCATTAAGACTTACTCAAGATTTAGATGTTTTTGTCAGAACAACAGATGAGAACATTGAAAAATTAAGGAAAGCCCTTCGATTAGTGTTTAGTGACATCAGTATAGAAGAAATAACAACAGCAGAAATAAAAGATTATTCCGTTATTCGTTTCATATCTGAAGATAATATTTCGGTTGATATTATAGGAAATCTTGGGGAACGGTTTTTAATTGATGATATTAATTATGAAGATATTGAGATTGACGGGAGTAAAATCCGTGTAGCAACCTTAGAATCTCTATTTCGCCTCAAAAGTAATACCTGCCGTCCTGTTGATCAGGAAGATTTGTTGTATATACAAGAAATGATAAACAGGAAATCAAAGAAAAATGATTAAGAAGTTTAAGACTTTTGAAGAGGCACGCCGTGATCTTTGGGTTGAAAAACCGGATGCCGAATATTACAAAAGATTAGATTCCTTTTACTTTATGGCTTATAAAATGCTTGACATGCGCAGCGGTTATGAGCCGGGTGTGTATAAGTTCAAAACGATTGAAGAAGCAGACAAAGACCGGAAAGAAAAGCGGATGGCGTATTTGTTAAGTAAAAACAAGGATTTCCCAGGGCAAAAGTAGAATCATATTGAAACTCCTCAGGGGGGCGTTACTTGTTTACTCTATCCCATCGGCAGCCACCCGTTTAAGAACTGCTACCCTTGAACTCTGTTTTCTCATTAATAACCGGATTTTTCTCATATTCCGCGAAATTCATCCATCATCGTTCAAAATTGATAATTCACAAAACACACTTCATAATTCTTAAAAAATTCCCTATCTTTAAGGTCTTTTTATCCCGGATTTTGCATGATTTACAGTATGACCGGTTTTGGCAAGGCCGCAGGGTCTTCTAACGGTCTCTTTTTTGAAGTCGAAATTAAAAGCGTGAACAGCCGATTTTTAGAAGTCGGTATGCGGCTGCCTGCCTCTTTGCAGAGCCGTGAGTTCGAAATTCGTGAATTTCTGAGGGAGAAGATTAAAAGGGGCAAAATATCTCTTTACATCTCCCAGAGATCTGAATCCGGACAAATTAATTCTGACACCATTGACAAGGAGAAGTTCTCCGAAGTTATAAGTCTCCTCAGAACCGTAAAAGATGAATTCGGGCTGAAGGAAGATGTTGGGCTAAGCCACCTGACCGCTTTTAAGGAGCTCTTCGTAATTGAGTCTGACGGAGTGGACGATGACACCTTCGAGGGGGTAAAAAAGGTACTGGGAGCCGGAATTGATAATCTGAGCAGCATGAGAGGTAAGGAGGGGGATCATTTAAAAGACGACCTGCTCTCGCGTCTCACACTGATTGATGATGCTTTGGATAGAATTATGACTGCTTTCAAATCTTCTCTCAGGGAGCACTTTGAAAGACAGAAAGAACGTGCTCGTGAGCTTGTGGCTGAATCAAACTCCTTTAATGAACGGCTTGAACTTGAACTGGCTCTGTTAACTGATAAAGCCGATATCACTGAGGAATGCACCCGGCTGAAAAGTCATATTAAAGTTTTTACTAATACCCTCAAGAATGGCGGAGAGGCAGGTCGTAAGCTGAATTTCCTCTGTCAGGAGCTTCACCGCGAAAGTAACACTATTTCGGCTAAATCGATCGCCGCCGAAATTATTCATGAAACCCTGCTTATTAAAGAGGAAATCGAAAAAATAAAAGAGCAGGTTCAGAATATTGAATAATTCACCTGCACAGCCGAAGGGAAAGATTCTGGTGATAGCCGCCCCAAGTGGGACGGGCAAAACAACTATCTTAAAGCAGGTTTTGCGGAAACATCAGGATATCGTATTTTCGGTTTCTGCAACTACAAGAAAAAAGCGTGATGGCGAAGTTCACGGTAGAGATTATTATTTTATCACCCGTGAAGAATTTGAACAAAAAATTGCCGAAAATAAGTTCGCCGAGTGGGAGAAAGTGTATGACTATTATTACGGAACTTTGAAAGAATTTATCAGTTCCACGATTGAGCAAGGCAGGCATATACTTCTCGAGCTTGATGTAAAGGGCGCCCTTTCTATCAAGAAAAGTTACGAATCGGCTGCATTAATTTTTATTGAACCTCCTTCTCTTGAAGTGTTGAGGGAGCGGTTAACAAAAAGGAAGACTGAAACAGAAGAAGACCTGGCAAAACGGCTTAGCAGAGCCGAGATGGAGATGAGCCAGAAAGAACATTTTGAATATCATCTGGTGAATTCAGATATTCAAAAAGCAGTAAATGAACTTGACAGTCTGATTACAGAAATTAAACAAAAAGGAAATACATAAATGCCGTTAGAGCCAATTGATCTGCGCGAAATAGACAAAAGAGCCGGTAATATATACGAAGCCATTGTAGTAGCCGGACGCAAAGCCCGCGATTTGAACGATGAGGTAAAACTTGAGTTCGAAAACCGTTTGAAGGATGTTGTCGGGACTGTGGTAGATGATGACGCGGAGGATTTTAACAATCCCCAGCAGAGAAGTCTTTCAGCAGAGTTCGAAAAAAGAGATAAGCCCCATATTCATGCACTGAAACAGTTCCTTAACGACGAAATCGAATTCGGCTATAAAGGAAAGGAAAAGTAACATGCTCCCGGAAGTTTTCTCCGGGAAAAAGATTCTTCTTGGTGTAACAGGAGGAATTGCTGCCTATAAGGCATGTCTGCTTGTCAGAGAATTAAAGAAAAGCGGTGCGGAGGTACATGTAATCATGACCTCCTCTGCTGCTGAATTTGTTGCCCCACTCACTTTTTCTGCTCTCACCGGTAATCCGGTTATCATAAATATCTTCCCCGAAAACCAAAAATCAGGATCATCGCTGGGCACCTGGCATGTTGACCTTGCGCTCCGGGCAGATATTATGATTATTGCCCCCGCAACGGTTAATACTGTTGCAAAACTGACTTATGGAATAGCTGATAATGCATTAACTGTGCTCTTCTCAGCAATGCGGTCACCGGTTCTGATTTGCCCTGCTGCTGATATGGATATGTATAACAGTCCTGCTGCTTCAGAGAATCTGGCAACACTTGAGCGCAGAGGTTATTATATACTGCCTGCTGAGGAAGGTGAACTCGCATCCGGACTTAAAGGAATAGGCCGGCTTCCTGAAACAGAAAAGATATTAGAAGCAGCCGCTGCAGTATTGTCAGGATATAAAAAAGATTTGTCAGGCGTTTCATTAACGGTAACTGCTGGTCCGACCTACGAAGATATTGATCCTGTCCGCTTTATCGGGAATCGCTCAACCGGTCTGATGGGTTATGCAATTGCAAAAGCCGGCTGGCTTCGCGGCGCTGAAGTTGAATTAATTTCAGGTCCCTCTATATATACGCCTTACCCTGAAATGAAATTTACTAAAGTACGCTCCGCACTCGAAATGCAAAAAGCATTAGTCGCATCATCAGCAAGAACTGATGTAACCATAATGGCTGCCGCGGTTGCTGATTTTCGTCCTGCCGAATTCTCTGATAAAAAAATTAAAAAAGAAACTTCGAGCGGCACCATTTCCCTTACTCAAAATCCGGATATTATCGGGTCAATAGATAAAAAGGGGAAAACGGTAGTAGGATTTGCCCTTGAGACTGATCAGGAAGAGACTAACGCACAGAAAAAACTCAGTAAAAAGGGGCTTGATATGATTGTGCTAAACTCATTAAATGAAGAAGGCGCCGGATTTGAAGTGCGGACAAATGCTGTAACAGTATATACCGCAAATGGCGGTAAAAAAGCTATCACAAAAGCATCTAAATTTGAAATTGCTCATAAGCTGCTTGATGAAATTATTGCATACAGGGGAAATAATGCAAAGAACTGAGTTGGTTGAGCTGCTTAAAAGACAGCAGGAGATATTTGGCGATTTACTTTATGAAAATGTAAAGTTTAACATACCTGTAGTCCCATTACAAGTAAAACCCGCGGTAAAGCCGGCAGCACGCAGCATGAATACAGACGCAGCTACTGACAGAACCGAACGTATTGTCCCATCTGAAGTACCACAGGTTTTCAATCATTTCACTTCGCTTTATGAATTTGAACAAAAGATTTGCACCTGCCAGAAGTGTGAACTTGCAAAAGGACGAAATAAATTTGTTTTTGGCTCCGGCAATCCGAATGCAAAGGTGATGCTTATAGGCGAAGGACCGGGTGCTGAAGAGGATAAGAAGGGAGAACCTTTTGTCGGGCAGGCCGGGCAGCTTCTTAACGATATTTTAAAGGCAATTAATTTTTCACGAGAAGAAGTTTATATAGCAAACGTTGTAAAATGCAGACCGCCGGCTAACCGCACACCCTTCCCGGCAGAAATTGAGGCATGTCTGCCGTATCTTCAAAAACAGATTTCGCTGGTAAACCCTAAGCTGATTCTGCTGCTCGGTGCAACTGCAATCACCGGAGTGCTTGGTAAAAAGGCAACTCTTTCCTCAATGCGTGGTAAAGTTTTTGATTATGGAACGGCGCGTGTCATGGTTACCTATCATCCTGCTGCTCTTCTGAGAAATCCGAAACTTAAACATGATACCTGGGCTGATGTGCAACAGTTCAGGAAACTATATGATGAACTTCCGGCTGATTAACGAGTATTTACATGGAAAGATATCAGAAAAGAAAAAAACAACGTGAACCGGAAGCAATTGACGGAGTATTAGTAACCCCCTCAGCGGTTGATGTAGAACAAAAGGTACTCGGCGCTCTTCTGCTTGATCAAGAGGCAGTCTCAAAGGTGCTTGGTATTTTAACACCGGAATCCTTCTTCTCAGAGGCAAACCGGCTGATATACGAAGCAGTGTATGAACTTTTTAGCCAGACACAGCCGGCTGATGGTGTTATGGTAATTGAGCAGTTGAAGAAATCCGGCAAGATTGATCAGGCGGGCGGGGTTGCATATATCGCGCAGCTTACCCAGAATGTAACTTCAGCCGCAAATGTTGAGTATTACGCGAGAGTTCTTCAGGAAAAAAATATTCTCCGCCAGCTCATCGCGGTTTCAAATGAAACTGCGCATGCAGCGTATTTGGGGGAGGATGATGCATTCCAGATTCTTGACCATGCCAACAGTAAATTAATGCAGATTTCACAGGAGCAAACGCGCAAAGGGTTTGTTAAAATGTCCAACGCGGCAATGGAAGCGCTTGAGTATATTGAACACCTTCTGGACAGGGATACTGCTAAATATGCAGTTAAAACCGGGTACTACGACCTTGATAATATCCTCAACGGATTTCAAAAGTCAGATTTGATCATTCTCGCTGCAAGACCGGCAATGGGTAAAACAGCGCTTGCACTTTCCCTGATGCGAAACGTTGCATTGTTAAGCAATGCGCCGGTTGCCATATTTTCCCTTGAAATGAGCCGCATTCAGCTTATGATGCGTTTGATTGCCGCAGAAGCGCGGATGGATTCAAACCGGCTTCGCAAGGGGAATTTTTCACATGATGATTTTAAAAAACTTGCTACAGCCACTTCAAAGCTGCGCTCATCGCCTATCTTTCTGGATGATGGCGCGGGACAGACGATTATGGATATACGAGCTAAATCAAGACGTCTGGTATATGAGCATAATGTACAGTTTATTATTATTGACTATTTGCAGCTTATACGCGCCCCTGAAGTATCAGAGAGCCGCGAGCGTGAAATCGCATATATATCAATGTCATTAAAAGCAATGGCAAAGGATTTAAATATTCCGGTTATGGCGCTTTCGCAGCTTAACCGTGAAGTTGAAAACCAGAAGGATAATCGCCCGCAGCTCTCTAACCTGCGTGAATCTGGCGCGATTGAGCAGGATGCGGATGTGGTGATGTTTATTCATCGCCCTGAGTATTATATGCAGAAAAATAATCCCGAAAAGGAAACCAAAAAGGGGCTGGCTGAAATTATCATTGCAAAGCATCGTAATGGTCCGACGGGAGAAATCAATCTGAATTTTATAGGCGAATACTCACGATTCGAAAGTTTTGCCGGTGAGCATTATCAGATACCTGAAAGTGTTGAAGCCGGTCTGAAAAAATACAAAGATGAGGATGAAGATGGTCCATTCTAAACTAAAATATCTATTACTGCTTTTACTCACTCCGTTTCTCATTATACCGGGTGAGCACGATAAGCAGGATGTTGAAATTTGTAAATCAAAATTTACATTTGCGGTCAGTAAAAATCTTGCTGAACTTCCTATCTCTGATGTGATAACAGAGATCGGCAAGTCATTTCTTGGTGTGAACTACGAGGCATTTACCCTTGAAAAACCGGGGGATGAATCACTGGTGGTAAATCTCCGCGGACTTGATTGCACTACCTTCCTTGAAAACAGCTTTGTTTTTGCCCGGCTGATAAAGCAGGGGAAAACAGAGTTTAATGATTATCTGGCGGAGCTTCAGTATATACGTTACCGCGAAGGAAAAATTAACGGATACCCCTCACGGCTTCATTACTTTACCGACTGGATTTACGAGAACCAGAAAAAAGGAATCGTGAAGGATATTACGAAGGAAATCGGCGGAGTTGCCTATACCAAAAAGGTTTCTTTTATGACAGAAAACAAGAACCTTTACAAGCAGATAAATGGAAATGCTGAATATCTGAAAGCTATTGAGAATACAGAGAGGGAAATCAACAGCAGAAAATATTTCTACATCCCTAAAAAGGATGTCGCTGCCGCAGAAGCAAAAATAAAAAATGGCGACCTTATTGCCATCACCTCAAGCGTCAACGGACTGGATATCAATCATGTTGGAATTGCGGTGGAAGTTGGGGGGAGAATTCACTTTATGCACGCGCCTCTGGTTGGTTCAAAAGTTCAGATTACTGAGGTTCCGCTGGATAAATACCTGGCTGGAATTAAAAAGCATACCGGGGTTATGGTCCTGCGTCCGACAGAAATTTAAGTTGCCCTGACAGGGTTAAAAAGTATGCAAATTTGCAGTCTGATTGCAAATTTGCATAGTTTTTATGTTGAAAGAACCCTGACCTCCTATCTCAAACGAATGGTCAAAAAATTTCCCATACTATCAGTCACCGGACCAAGGCAGTCGGGAAAAACAACCTTATTGAAGAAAAGTTTTCCTGACTTTAAGTACTTTAATGTTGAGCGACCAGATATCAGGCAGCTAATAAATTCTGATCCTCTGGGGTTTCTTAAAGAGCAGGGTGCAGGTCTGATACTGGATGAAATTCAGAACCTTCCGGAACTCTTCAGCTATATTCAGGCCGTTTCCGATGACCGCGGAACCGCCGGGCAGTATATTTTGTCCGGTTCGCAGAGTTTTTTGCTCTATGAAAGGATTTCACAATCGCTTGCAGGCAGGGTTAATGTTAATTTACTCCTGCCGTTTGATTTACAAGAGATATCAGGAATGACCACTTCAAAATACTCCACTCTGATGCATTCAGGGTTTTACCCCGGGATGTGGCAGGGTAACATATTAGCAGGAGATTTTTTCCCCTCTTATATACAAACGTATGTTGATCGTGATTTACGGACGCTTAGAGCTGTGAGCGATCTGGAGTCATTTACGCGATTTATAGGGCTCTGTGCCGGAAGAACGGGGCAAGTTCTTAATATTAGTTCTCTGGCCAATGACGCCGGAGTAAGCGTTAATACGGCTAAATCCTGGATATCTGTTCTTGAGAGCAGTTATATTTTGTTTCTTCTCAGACCATATTTTAATAATTTCAACAAACGACTCATAAAATCGCCAAAACTGTATTTTTGGGATACAGGATTGCTTTGCCAGTTACTTCGAATAAACAATCCTCTTTGTCTGAAATCACACTACCTGTATGGTTCAATTTTTGAAAATATGATCATTGCTGATCTGATAAAACAGTTCTGCCATTCAGGTAAACCGCCGGCGGTGTACTACTGGAGAGAGAGCAATGGAAATGAGATTGACTGTCTGATCGAACTCAGTAGTCAGAATCTGCTGGCAATTGAAATAAAAGGAGGGGGACCTTCACTAAAGATTATCTGAAAGGGTTCAGGCGGTTTAAAATCGCTGACGAAAAAATTCTCCTGAGAAAACTACTGGTTCACCCCGGGGCATTGGATACCGTTATTGACGATATACAGGTTGCTGACTGGAATGAAATATCGGGTATTGTAAAAGGATGTATTGATTCAGAGTATGGGATGGATAACAGTGTTTGAGTAACTCCCGGGGTCTTCTCAATGGGTCCGGACCCTGGAAATATTTTTATGATATACTTACCGGAACACTATTATATGAATCTCTGCACCCGCAAATAAAATTCTCCCTCAAAATATCAGAACAGTATTTGGTCAGAATCCGGAGCTTACTTATTTTTAGGTTTTGCATCTCAGGGCATTTTTTTATGACCTGCATTATCTCTGATGCGTCCTTCTTCAACAACAGGAGTCGAAATAATGAAAAAAGTACTCATGCTGTGCTTACTTTCAGTTCAGCTTTTGCTTGCCGGTACCACAGGTAAACTTTCCGGTAAAGTTAAGGATGAAACAACAGGTGAGCCACTCTACGGAGTGAATATCATCCTTGAAAGTAGCGGCTATGGCGCAGCGACTGATTTGAACGGTAATTATACCATTAATAATATCCCGCCCGGGGAGTACACGGTTATCTTCTCGGCGGTTGGTTACCAGTCAAAAAAATTCCTTACTGTAAAGATAAATGTTGACTTTACAACCCGCCTTGATGTTACACTTGGCGCAGAGGATGTTCTGCTTGATGCCGTAGTTGTTGAAGCAAAAGCACCGCTTGTCCGCAAAGACCTTACCTCCTCCCAGTCCACAATAGATGCCGCTCAGATTAAAACTCTTCCGGTCGAAAGTATTACCCAGCTCCTCACTCTTCAGGCGGGTGTTACTCAGGGTGTTGACGGGAGTATTCACATCCGGGGCGGTCGTTCAAGTGAAATTCAATATACAATTAATGGAATACCGGTATCAAATCCTTTTGATAACAGCGCCACCGTACAGCTTGCGACCAATGCTATTCAGGAACTTTCTGTAATCAGTGGTACGTTTAATGCTGAATACGGTAATGCTATGAGCGGTATTGTAAACAGTATTACCAAAGAGGGGGGTGAAAAATATACCGGTCAATTTTCTTTTTATACCGGAGATCATGTCAGCAATGAAACTTCACGTTTTCCTAATATTGATGACCTCGACGTCCTGAGTAACTATGTCTCAGAATTCACACTGGGTGGACCTGTTCCGGGTCTTGAAAAAATGCTGGGCTTCTTCTTTTCCGGACGTTACGATAATGATGATGGATGGCTTTATGGAATACGCGAACATCAAACTTCTGACTCAGCGTATGTAAATCCGATGAATCCCAATGACATCCGTATTGCACTGACCGGCGACAATGCAATTGTACCGATGAGCTGGGACGAATCTTATTCTGCAACCTTTAAGCTCACTCTTAAACCCTGGACTGCAGTTAAAATTAACTATGATCTGATTCTCTCCGGTTCAACCGGTAAAGTTTATGATCATAACTTTAAATATAATCCTGACGGCACGCGGACGTATTATGATAATGGTATGTTAAACTCCATTGAAGTTCGTCAGGCGTTAAGCGACAAAACTTTTTACACACTTCGCGGTTCTCATAACTATAATAAAACCTCTGCGTATCTTTACCCTCTGCTTGATGCTTCAGGTAATGAAGTTAATTTCGAGCCCGGAATGTCCTTAACAAACCTTCGCCCTGATCCTCGTCATCAGCCGGAAGAGAAGCTTACTACCCCTGCTCCGTATATGTTTTATTTTGGCGGGACACAGAATAATCACAACTACGAGAAATCGCAGACATTGCTCGCCAAGTTTGATATAGTTTCTCAGATTGATGTAAATCATGAGATTAAAACCGGGTTTGAGGTGAAGTCTCACCAGATGGATTTCCAGAATTTTACTGTCCGCAGAGATACTTCACTGTTCCGCGAACCGACTATTCTGCCGGTAACAACCGCATTCCATGATTACTATGTTAAAAAACCCTTTGAGTTTTCAGCATATATACAGGATAAAATGGAATATGACAATATCATCGTGAATCTTGGTATCCGTTATGATATGTTTAACCCTAACTCACAGGCATCGGTTAATATATTTTACCCGACTCCTAATGATCCTGAAATACCGCCATATATAAACAAGGATGAACTTCTTAAAGATGCAGATATTAAGCATCAGATTTCACCCCGTTTAGGTATTTCATTCCCGATCACTGACAGAGGCATAATCCATTTTTCTTATGGACATTTCTTCCAGATACCCCCGTTTCAATATCTCTATTCAAATTCTGACTTTAAGTTCAGTTATTCTGTCGGGCAACCGCTTTACGGCAATGCCAATCTGAATCCTGAAAAAACAGTTACTTACGAACTCGGACTTCAGCAACAGTTAACTGAAGACATAGCATTTAATGTTACTGGATTCTTTAAGGATGTACGCGACCTCCTGGCCACTCAGGTTGTTCGTGTTGCAGGTGATAAAACATACCTGAAATATGTCAACAAAGATTACGGAGGTATTAAAGGATTTACCTTCTCCCTTACAAAACGGAGAACTAAGAGTGACTGGCTCGGTGTTACGCTCGACTATACGCTTCAGATAGCTGAAGGTAATGATACTGATGCAGATGCATTCTTCTTAGACCTTTCATCGGGCAGACAAAGCGAAAAAGTTGTGGTATATCTCCCCTGGGATCAGACCCACACACTCAATACAACAGTAAGTGTTGGCGAGGCCGGTAACTGGAATGTAAGTGTAATCGGACGGCTTGGAACCGGACTGCCATACACTCCGCAGATTACCCAGACGCAGCTTTACGCCAAATCAAACAGCGGCCGCAGACCATCAAACGCAAGAGTTGACCTGCTGGCGGAGAAGACGATTTCCCTTTTTGATGTTCGTCTCAATCTGTTCCTTAAAGTGTTCAACCTGTTCGATACTCTGAATGAAAGAGTTGTTTACTTTGATACAGGACGCGCTACGTATTCACTCTTCCAGAATTCCGGCGGAACCAAGACTACGCAAGACCTTTCTGAAAAAGTGCCTGGTATTCACTCTCCTCAGGAGTATTTCCAGAGACCAAATTATTTCTTCCCGCCCAGGGAGGTACGAGTCGGAGTTTCCTTTGAGTTTAATTTATGACAACTAATTTAGCTTCCAGATTTATGATGAACCGTTCTTTATTTTTAACCGTTTTTACGGTATATATTCTGGTATCGTTTCTGCTGTCTCCGCTTCAGGCGCAGCAGTCCGGTGATGAGAAAAGAAATGCAGAACATAATGCAGTAAAATCATTCATTGACAGAACCTTCTCTCAGCAGCCGGTTAGTTCAACCCCGCAGCAGGGGAAGAGTTACAAAGGCAATGAGCTATACAAAGAGGGAAGCAGCCAGTCGCATGAAAGAAGAAAAAGCTATTTCATGAATGGCAACAAAGTACAGACTGACGTATATAATTACGGCGCAATTGCACCCGGCTATGACCTTCTCAGAGGCATCAATAACGGAGTATGGCGCGGGTCCTCATATATATTCCAGTTCTGTCCGCTGTTTGCTGCATCGGTACCCAATCATAATAACCCTTTAGATTATTTACATGTTGTATCTGATGGTTTGTGGGATTATCCGAACCTGCGCGAAGTTTCACCAACCGGAGAGCGGTGGATGTTTGAACCGATTCCGGGTTACAGTGACCCGAATTCAAACTTCATGGCTTCCAATCCTGCGGTTGACAATGATAATGATGGAAAACCTGATTCATGGCCGCGGGAATGGTACAATCCAATTCTCGGCAAATATGTCTGGCCGGGTTATCTTGAGTTAGATGCAACTAACGCTGACCTGGAAGTATTCTGGGCAATGGATGACCGTCACAATGCTGAGTTCCCTTACTTTCCTTATCCTTCTGATACTCTGTTACGCGGACTTGGTATTCAGGTTGATGGCAGGGCGCTGCAGTGGAGCAATACACTTGCCGAAAACAGTATCTTTTTTGTATATACGGTAACTAACGTCAGTGAAAAAGATCTGGATTCGGTTTACTTTGGTATATACGGAGACTGCGATGTCGGCGGCGGATCTCCTGAGAACACTGATGACAACGGTCTCTTTGTGCCGCCATACGATTACGATGGCAATCACAGCGTTGATGATATACCTGTTTACTCAAGAAGCATGGTTTACTTTTTTGACCCTGATGGAACAGGCGACAGAGGAGTAAAAGTTGGCTATGTTGCCTCAAAGTTCCTTGAGAGCCCTGGTAATCCGATTGACGGTCTTGATAACGATGGTGACGGCATGATTGATGAGTCACAGTCTGATGGTATCGACAATGATGGCGACTGGAATCCCGTAACGGATGACGTTGGAATTGACGGTATCATGAATACCGGTGACTTTGGTGAAGGTGACGGACTTGCAACCCCGGGCGCGATTCTTGCTAACGGAACGCTTGATCCTCTCAAACCGGGCGAGCCGAATTTTGAATATACCGACCTTGATGAAGCTGACCAGATTGGTCTTACCAGCTTTAACAGTTGGAGCTGGAATCAGGATAAAGTTTCAAATGATGAGTCCATGTGGAACAGAATCCGCGCGGGTAACTTTAGTGATATTATTCAGAATACAGATATCGTATTTATTTTTGGCTCTGGTATCATAAAACTCAAAAAACAGGAAATCAGACGTATTTCCATGTCGCTCCTGTTTGGTGAAACGCTTGATGATCTGCTGATTTCAGCGGAGACGGTTCAGCGTATATATAACGCGAATTACCGTTTTTTCAAACCGCCGAAAACACCTAAACTTACCGCTATTGCAGATGATAAGAAGGTTACCCTTTATTGGGATGCAGAGTCTGAATTAAGCCGTGACCCTCTCACCGGAAGTGATTTTGAAGGCTACGTACTTTACAGAAGCACTGATTATGCTTTCAGTGATATACAAACCGTAACCGACGGAAAGGGAAATGCATTCTTTTCCACTCCGCTTAAAAATATAGCCGGTGATGAAGCTAAATGGGATGTTAACAGAAGAGATGAACCCTACACTGACCTGAACGGAAATAAAAAGTATGATGCCGGTGAGCCATTCACTGATATCAATACTAACGGAAGCTGGTCAGCTAATATCACTGACTGGTGGAAAGGGTATCATCCTGTCAGCTTTCTCGGAAGAGGCATTCAGTATTTCATCGGAAATAATTCCGGACTGCAACACAGTTTTGTTGACTCGAACAATGTAATAAACGGACAAACCTATTTTTATGCACTTGTTGCATACGATCATGGTGACTCAGTCGGTATTCCTCCTACAGAGACAACAAAAAAGATTACGCTGAATCCGATAACCGGGCAGTATGAGTTTGATGACAATACACTGATGATCATACCAGGTCCCCGGACGCTCGGATATACCCCCCCTGTGGTTTCGGATGTTCCGATGAACCATGTGACCGGCATTGGTAACGGACCTATTAAGCTCTCACTGATTGATGATTTACAGGTTCCTGAAAATGGAAATTACCGTATCACATTCTCTGATATGCTTTATTCACCGTTCGATACCCTGCCCTTTAAGAACTATTCTGTTCTTGATAATTCAAATCATACTGATAATGTGGTTTTCTTTGATACCAACTTCACTAAATTGTCTAAACTTGCCATCGATAAAGCTTCGGGCTTTGAGGTTAAAGGACCGGACGGTACTATATATACCGAAGGCAGTGACTATGAAGTTGACTATCTGAGGGGTATTGTAAGAAGAACAGGCGCTTCAGCGATGCCGCTGAGCAGTACCTATAGTGTTACATACAAACATTATGCTGTTTTCCAAAGTACTCTGCTTAAATCAGAAGATGGTAATCCTGTCTTCAGCGGGATGAATATCAGGATTAATGACTATCCGTCTATTGATTTTGATTCAATTTCTTCCGGATGGGTTGCAGGGAACACGAATTTCCGGTATCTCGTTCGTCTTTCAAATCTACCGCTGCGTAAGGATAAATTTCCGGCTGATTATGAGATTACCTTCTCATCAGTCCCGATTGATTCAGCAAAATTCCTTGGTACGAATAACCGGCTGATGGCGGCTCCTGTAAATTTCACTGTAAATGATATCACCACTTCAGTGCCCCGCCGTGTCTGGGCTTATGTATATGAAGCAGTACCGCCGCGTAATCAGCGATGGGATCCGGGCGAGGAAATTGTGATCTTCAAGACCGGTGCTAACGGAACCGAGACTGATACAGTCGGTTGGGGTGTTGTACTTCAGCCGCCGGTTGATACAACCTCTGGTATTCGGGTTCCAACAGATGGAGATAAATTCTATCTGAGAACTTTCCGTCCGTATAAGAGTAATGATCAGCTTACGTTTACGGTTCAAGGAGGAACATATACACAGCCAAATGCTCAGTCAGCGCTTGATAATATCTATGTAGTTCCGAATCCTTATGTTGGGTTCAATGAACTTGAGCCGACAAATGCACTGCCAGGTAAAACCAGAGGCGAGCGGAGGATATATTTTGAGAATCTGCCTTTGCGCTGTACTATAAGGATATATACACTTGCCGGTGAACTGGTAAAGAGGATAGATCATGATGGTACAACTGAAAGGGCGCAGGAATTCTGGAATCTGCTGAATGAGGATGGTTTCAGTGTTTCTTACGGAGTATATTTTGCTCACATTGATGCCCCGGGCATAGGTGAGAAAATTGTAAAATTTGCACTTATCAAGTAGGAGGAATGAATATGAAAACTATGACAAAATCAATCATTCTTCTGCTGATGACCGTATCAATTTGTTTTCCGCAGTCAGGTACCAATAAAACCGGCACGACAGCCGCACAGTTTCTTAAAATTGGCGTTGGTTCCCGTGCTCTTGGGCTTGGCGGAGCATTTACTACCTTTAAGGGTGATCTTAATTCCATGTACTGGAATCCGGCCGGCATTGCGCATATATATTCCCGCGAAGCAAATTTCAATCATATTGATTGGATTGCTGATGTGAACTATGATTATGCCTCATTTGCCAGTGGAATTCCTGAATTCGGAACGGTCGGCATTTTTGTTTCTGTCCTCTCAATGGGAGATATGAAAGTGCGCACTATTGACCAGCCGGAGGGAACCGGTGAGTTTTTTAACTATGGCACTCTGATGGTTGGTTTAAGCTACGCCCGCAGTCTTACTGATAATTTTTCCATTGGCTTCAATGGTAAATATATACGTGAGAAACTCTATAACGAAACAGCTTCGGCTTTGGCTCTGGATATTGGTACCCTTTACACAATTCCTTTGTTTAATGAATTCCGGATTGGTGCATCCATCTCCAATTTTGGTCCCAAAATGAAAATGGAGGGGAGAGACCTTTACCGGATAGTTCATGTGGGCGGGGGAATTGGCAACCAGATTAATACCTTGGTTGAGCTCGAAGAGTTTGAACTTCCTCTGACCTTCAGAGTAAGAATAGCAGCAGATTTTGTAAAAACGCAGGACCAAAGAGTGACTGCGGCAATTGATGCTGTTCATCCGAACGATAATACCGAAGTAGTTAACAGTGGCGTGGAATATGCCTGGAATGAAACTGTATTTTTCAGAGCCGGAATGAAATCTATGTTTGAGGAGGGGGGAGAACAGGGTCTGACCTTCGGTTTTGGCTTTAATACGCGATTATTTAATGCAGCGGTTCTTTATCTTGATTATGCGTACCAGGATTTTGGTCGTCTGCAGAATGCCCAGCATATTTCCGTAAGTATCAAATTTTAACGATTTATTCAAAAAATCGCAATTTTTTGTTACTTTTGTACCTGTTTTATTAAAAAAATGAGAAAAATGGCAAAATTGTGTATTTTGCCATTTCTCTTGTTTCAAGTTTAAATTATTAGCAGGGCATCAACATGGATATAAATCTCCTGAAAAAAATTGTCAAAATTGTTGAAGACAGCAGTATAACCGAACTCGAAATCGAGGAGGAAAACACCCGGATTAAGGTCTCCAAGAATAGCGGTGCGGTGCATTACGCTGCCCCACAACTCCAGGCGCCTCAGTTTCCGGTGCCGATTGCTTCTCAACATGCCCACCTAAGACCGGCTGATGAAGCTGCATCTGTTGCCAAAGCAAAAGAAGACCTCCCCGGAAACCTCCATGAGGTGAAATCACCAATAGTCGGAACGTTTTACCGTGCTCCTGCTCCTGATGCTGATTCTTATGCAAAAGTCGGAGATGAGGTTTCAGTAGGTCAGGTTCTCTGCATCGTTGAGGCAATGAAACTGATGAATGAAATTGAATCGGATGTTTCGGGCAAAATTGTAAAAATTCTGGTTGAAAACGGCAAACCGGTTGAATACAATCAGCCGCTCTTCCTGATCGAAATCTGAGTAAACGAATGTTTAAGAAAATTCTGATTGCCAACAGAGGTGAGATTGCCCTTCGTGTCATTAGAACCTGCAAAGAACTTGGCATCAAAACCGTTGCAGTCTATTCAGAAGCTGACCGGAACTCACTTCATGTTACCTTTGCTGATGAGGCGGTTTGTATCGGACCCCCGCAGAGTAAGGAAAGTTACCTCAAAATACCCCTGCTGATTTCTGCTGCACAGATTACCGGCGCTGATGCAATTCATCCCGGATATGGGTTCCTTTCAGAAAATGCTAACTTTTCTGAAATTTGTTCAGACTCCGGAATTAAATTCATCGGTCCCTCACCCAACATGATAAATATGATGGGGGATAAAGCGGTAGCTAAAGACACGATGAAAAAAAATGGTGTTCCGGTGATTCCCGGAAGCGATGGCGTTGTTCCTGATCTTGTTAGCGCTAAAAGAATCGCGCAGGAAATGGGGCTGCCGGTGATTATTAAAGCTGTAGCAGGAGGCGGTGGCAAGGGGATGCGTGTGGTTCTGGAAGAAAGTGAGCTTGAAAATGCCTATCAAATGGCACGTACTGAGGCGGAAGCTTCTTTCGGAAACCCTGATATATATATAGAAAAATACATAGAAGAACCCCGTCACATTGAAATACAGGTAATGGGCGACTCTTACGGAAATGTTTATCACTATGGCGAACGTGACTGTTCTGTTCAAAGAAGACACCAGAAACTTATTGAAGAAGCACCTTCTCCGATTGTGGATGCTGAGCTCAGGAGAAAAATGGGTGAAGCCGCAGTACTTGGTGCAAAAGCAGTAAACTATGAGGGTGCGGGTACGATTGAGTTTCTTCTGGACAAACACAAGAATTTTTACTTTATGGAAATGAATACCCGTATTCAGGTAGAACATCCTGTTACGGAGATGATATATGATGTGGACCTGATCAGAGAACAGATAATGGTGGCAATGGGTGAAAAACTGCAGACTGCCCCAGGTGAACCAAGAGGTCACGCAATTGAATTCAGAATTAATGCAGAGGACCCGGCTCATAACTTCCGTCCGTCTCCGGGTAAAATTGATTCGCTTCACTTCCCCGGCGGTATGGGTGTGCGAATTGATTCCCATATATATCAGTCTTATGTGATTCCTCCGTATTATGATTCAATGGTCGCGAAACTGATTGTCTGGGGTAAAGACCGTCAGCGTGCTATAGCCAAAGCAAGACGTGCACTGGAAGAATTCACTGTTGAGGACATTAAGACAACGATTCCTTTCCATCTTGAAGTATTGCAGGATGAACGCTTCCTTTCCGGCAACTTTGATACTTCATTTTTGGATAAATTTCTCAAGAACAAATCGAATTAACGGAGCAGATATGAACTTCCCCTCAGAATTAAAATATACAAAAGACCACGAATGGATCAGAATTGAAGGAAACACCGGTGTTATCGGCATTACCGAATATGCTCAGGGCGAGCTGGGTGATGTAGTGTTTGTTGATATCAATCCTTCTCTGTCGGAGCTGAAATCCGGTGAAATTTTTGGTTCTATTGAAGCAGTAAAAACTGTTTCTGATCTCTATGCCCCATGCTCTGGCAAGGTGCTTGAGATTAACCAGAATCTAAACAACAACCCTGACAGAGTAAACACTGACCCCTACGGAGATGGATGGATGGTGAAAATTGAAATTTCCAGCCCCTCTGATCTGGAGGGTCTGCTTGACAGCGGAACCTACGCTGCACTGACTGGCAACTGATTTGAATGACTGCCGGGCTGAACAGTCCGGCAGTTTTGTTTTAGACATTACTACCCTTGCTCATGAGCTCCAAAAAAATACTTATTATTGATTTTGGCTCTCAGTTCACTCAGCTTATAACCCGGCGGATTCGTGAACTGAAAGTATTTTCGGAAATTGTTCCCGCAACAATGCCTTATGAAAAACTTCCGTTGAAAGATACGGCAGGAATTATTCTGTCCGGTGGACCTGTGAGTGTTTATGACGAAGGTTCTCCTCTCATTGACAAAAGAGTTTTTCAGGAGGGTATTCCTGTTCTCGGAATTTGTTACGGACTTCAGCTAATCTGTTATCTGAAGGGCGGAGTTGTTGAAAATGACGGTGCTCGTGAATACGGCAAAGCCGTTTTATCAGTAGAACGGGAGCATCCGCTGCTTAACTCTGTCAGAAAAACATCAACTGTCTGGATGAGCCACGGTGATAAAGTGACAGAAATTCCGGCGGGCTTCAGTAATATCGCTTCAACTGAGAATACTTCATATAGCGTAATCGCTAACGATGCGGAGCGTATATATGGCGTGCAGTTTCATCCGGAGGTGCATCATACTGCCGCGGGTATGCAAATAATTAGCAACTTTGTTTTCGGTATCTGCAAAGCAGAACCAGACTGGACGCCGGGTAATTTTATCTCGCACGCTGTGGATACAATTCGGCAAAAAACAGAGGGGAAAAAAGTAGTGCTGGCACTTAGCGGCGGTGTTGATTCGACTGTTGCTGCCGTGCTGATGAAAAAAGCTATTGGTGAAAATCTTCTCTGCTTTCATATAGATACCGGTCTGATGCGAAAAAATGAAAGCAGTCAGATAATGAAACTGTTTAACGAACAACTTGACCTGCAAGTTTCATTTGTCAATGCCGCAGATATTTTTCTCGGCCGTTTAGCCGGAGTTACCGATCCTGAAAAGAAAAGGAAAATTATTGGTAATGCCTTTATTGAAATTTTTGAAGACGAAGCAAAAAAAGCAGGCGAGATTGAATATTTAGTGCAAGGTACGCTTTATCCTGATGTTATTGAATCAGTTTCCCTGCGGGGCACTTCACACAAAATCAAAACACATCATAATGTGGGGGGGCTTCCTGAAAAAATGAATTTAAAGCTGATTGAACCATTCCGTGAACTGTTTAAGGATGAAGTCCGGCTAATAGGAGCCGAACTGGGCATCCCGGCTGATTTTCTTGAGCGGCATCCCTTCCCTGGTCCGGGGCTGGCGGTGAGAATTCTTGGTGATATTTCTGAAGAAAAACTGAATGTTCTCAGAGAAGCAGATGATATATATACGTCTGCTTTACAAAGGGCCGGTCTTTATAACAAAATCTGGCAGGCCTTTGCGGTGCTCCTTCCTGTGCAATCAGTCGGGGTTATGGGTGATGCACGGACGTATGAAAACGTTCTTGCACTGCGCGCGGTTACTTCACAGGATGGTATGACGGCAGATTGGTTTCGCTTTGACGGGGAGTTTCTTGCTGATGTATCAAATCAAATTATCAATTCAGTTAAAGGAATTAACCGGGTTGTTTATGATATTAGTTCAAAACCTCCGGCTACTATCGAATGGGAATAATACGGCTTAAACCTGTTCCGAATTATAAACTCGACCATCATATAAAGAAAATAAGGACATTTCTTGATGCCGGGGATTTTCTTCATGCGTTTCAGCTTATTAAAAGCAGTGAACTTGAGTTTAGCGGTGAGTTTCGCGTTACAGAACTCCTTATTGAGTGCTATATACAGCAGGGTAAACTTCGGTTAGCGCATGAAACATATCTTGAGTATCTGGATGTAAATCCGGATGATGAGTGGGTGACGCTGGCGTATGGCAGGTTTTTATTTCATCAAAAGAAATGGAATAAAGCGCGTAAAGTATTTCGGTCACTCGGTGTTTCAAGATATCCGAATTTGGCACTGCTGAGCGGATATTGTTCTTTTAGGGCAGGTAATCTGGCTGCCGCAAAAAAATATTTTGAATATTACATCAAACGAAATGAAGAAAAGGGAATTCATTCTGTTGCTTACTATTATCTTTCGTTAATTTATGCAAAAACCGGAATGCATCATGAAGCGGTTCCGCTTATTGAAAGTCTGGCTGATTTGTTTCACGGGAATCCGCGGGTTGCCCGGCTGCTTACTTATGTTTATATGAAATGTGATATGGCAGAGCATGCGCTGCGGGCTTCAAAAATAGCATTGACCTTACTTCCGGAAAACAAAAAGATGCTTGCGCTTGCAATTACTGTATTGCTTCACTGTAAAGAGGGGGCAGCGGCACTAAAGGCAATTGAAAAGTATGAAACGCTCTTAAAGGAAACCAATACCGCTGCTAAATTTAAAATAAGTTTCTGGAAGGCAGATGCTTA
Organism: Ignavibacteriales bacterium; assembly: GCA_045863035.1. GTDB lineage: Bacteria > Bacteroidota > Ignavibacteria > Ignavibacteriales > Ignavibacteriaceae > H2-BAC3. The sequence continues at coordinate 39,408 of BTUV01000012.1, forward strand.
TTTGCATGCCCGGAAGTATGCATACGCCCGGAGAAAATACCTTGAAATTCTGGCGGATGAGCCGTACAATGCTAAAGCAAAATATGCACTGGAAATAATAGCAAAAAAATATTAATGAGAATACTAATCATCTTCCTGTTATTCATTTTTCACTCTTCTGCTATGCACAGCCGGCAGACAAAGACCGACTCCCTTTCTGCTGCAAGACTGCTTCAGGTATCAGGATATCTGAAGGAGGCAAGGTATGCTGAAGCACTGCCGATTCTTGAGTTCCTGCAGAAATCTGAATACCCTGGCGTTGCTGCATCCGCTTCATTACTTCTGTCAAGGTGCTATCTTCTTTCCGGAAAAATCGATGATGCAAAAAAAGTGATTGCTATGGTCGATTCTGCCGGATTTGATGTTAAATTAAAACAAGAGTATTGTTTTCTGTCGAGTGAGATTTCTTATAATCTCACTGAGTTTAATCAGTCCTTTGATTACCTGCTAAGCGCTTTTCCCTTTCTTTCCGGCAGGGAAGATACCCTGAAGTTTTTTACGAACCTTGAAAATCTTTCAATCTATTTTATAGATGAGGAATATATAAGAGGTAAAATGCTATTGCACGCGACCGGTCCGGTTGAACAGTTTCTACGGCTTGCACTTGCTGAAAAACTTATTAATACCGGAAAATCAGAGCAGGCACATAAGATTCTGCTTGATATACTGCAAATTTCACCCGGTTCATTTGTTTATGAAAAAACCTCAGAAATGCTTGTTACTTTTGAGGAAATTTTTGGCGGGGATGCTGAAAAACGTATCGGAGTGATTGCGGTTGTTTTGCCGTTAACAACTCCTGAAACCGGAGAATCAAATACTTCCGGGCTCCAGGTTTTGAGCGGAATTCAGTTCGCGGTTGATGAGTTTAACAGAGAAAGTGCTGTTAATGTGGGGTTAGTGATTTATGATACAAAAGGTGAGAATTCAGAGTTAATTCGCATTGCCTCTGAAATCAAACAGATTGAGGGGTTAAAGGCGGTAGTCGGTTCACTCTTCAGCAGTGAGACAAACACTCTCTGCTATCTGTTACATGATCTTGATGTACCGGTAATTTCTCCCACCGCAACCGACGATAGTCTGACGATTTCACATCCGCGTTTTTTTCAGGCAAATCCGTCATTTTCCATTCGTGGTGAGTCCATGGCGCAGTATCTTATATATACTGAAGGAAAGAGAAGAATTGCGGTTGTCTATCAGGATCAGACCTATGCGATGCTGGCTGCATTTTCTTTCAGGAAGGAATTCGAACGGCTCGGCGGCAAGGTCACTCTCTTTGAACCGGTTTCCTCAAGCGGTAGTGAAATTCAGTCAATAACCGCTAACCTTTCGATTCAGGTTTCTGCCGGGACGGAAGGTCTGTTTTTCCCTTTGGCGGATAAAAAATTTATTTCAGTTATGAATAATGCATTCAGCCGCGCAAACCTTAAAACCAATCTGTACGGAAATCAGGACTGGTTTTCAATTAAGGAACTTGCACTTAATCAGTCTCTGGTTGAAAATCTGGTGATTTCTTCTGATTATTTTATTGAATATGCTTCCCCTGCCTATCTGGAATTCTCAAAGCAGTTTTATGAACTGACCGGTGAGGAGCCGCTGCGAGCGCATTTCTACGGCTATGATCTGCTGGCAGGGCTTCTTCCCCTGATAGAAAAAAACAGGGAAGCGAATTTGACCGATGTGCTGATTAAAGAAACGAATTTTGACGGATTTCATAATTCAGTCAGCTTTGGTGAAGGCAGAACTAACCGGTACATGATTTTTTTCAAATATAAAAATGGCGGTTTTGAACTAATTGACCGTTTTAGGGTGAGCAGATGAGTGAAAATGAAGAACCATTGAAATTCAGGGATTTTCCGGCTGATGATAAGCCGCGCGAAAAATTACTAAAATATGGTCCGGATAAACTTACAGAATCTGAACTTCTGGCAATCCTTATAAGAACTGGCACCAAAAATAAGTCTGTGCTTGACCTGGCCAGGGGGCTGATACTTCAGCATAAAAACCTTACTGTACTTTCCCAGGTCAGATCAGCCCAAAAACTGCGAGAACAAAAGGGAATAGGGGCAGATAAGGCCGCTACACTTCTGGCAGCATTTGAAATTGCCCGCCGTGTTAAACCCGATGACCGTTATGAAGATCCTAACATCAGGGTTACTTCACCGGAGTATATTGTCAATAAATTCAGCGCTGAGCTAAAAACTGAGATGGTTGAGAAATTTTATGTTATAGCTCTGAACGCCGCGAACAGTATTATTGCAAGCAAGCTCATTTCTTCGGGTCATTTGGATGCCAGTGTGGTGCACCCCCGTGAGATATTTAAGTTTGCCATTGAGTGCAGCGCAAAATCTATCGTCCTGCTCCATAACCACCCCAGCGGAAATACCGAACCCAGCAAGGCAGATATTTCAATAACTGACCGGTTGGTTAAGGGGGGGCATATTTTTTCGATTAAGGTCTTAGACCATATTATTATTGCCGGAAACAGTTTTACCAGCTTTGTTGAGAGAGGGCTGATTGCAGATACCCACGAGTATCTTTCGAGCACCTGAAATTCGGGTTTTTTTACAAAAAAAACGGAACAATTTGTCTATTTTCCGGTCTCAAACAGAGAAATTGGCAAAAAATTTGATTTTCGGGTGTTGAATCCCGATTTAAATTGACTCTACGGGTTAGTCCGCTTATATTTGTATATCTATTTATAGATTTTAACGATATTGCCTTTGGGTGCGGACCCGGTCAAAAGTTTAGAATTTATTCAAGTATATTAATCAACATAAACGGAGGAATCCAACGATGAGAAAATCTCTGAGAACGATCGCCATGGTAGGTGTTTTCGGAATTTCTTCCTTTTTTGCCGGTTGCGGCGGAGTTACTGAAGAGCAGTTAGCTCAGTTACAGTCGCTCAAGAATGAAGTCAGCTCACTTGAAAAGCAGGTTAATGGCCTGAAAGAACAGAGAGCACGGCTGGAGAAAGAAATCTCTGATAAAAACAAAAAGCTTGAAGAGTGTGCTAAAATTAAGCAGGAAACTCAGGCTAATTTACAGAAACTGAATAAGTAAGGAAAGTGAGGAAAAAACATGAATTTCAATAGAATGTTCACATTTGTTTTCGTTCTCGCTTTAGGCCTGAATCTCTATGCTCAAAATCAAGAGATGACAGTTGAAGAGTGGCAGAACGAAATGGATAAAAACAGAGCAAAAGTAACCTCACTCCAGAAAGAGATTGAGACTCTTAACTCTGATATCAGCAATCTCAACAACCAGCTTTCAAAAATGCAGTCGTTTGAAGATTGTATGGATGATGCTTACGCGCTCGTTGGTGCAAAAAAAGCTGAAGTTGACAACTTCCGTAAAGCGGTTAATGAACTCGAAGGAAAAATCAGAAGAAAAGAAGGTCCTAAGGCCGACAGACAGAAAGATCTTGACGCTCTGAAAGCTAACAAGATCAGCGCTCTTCCTGAGTTTTATGACAGAGTACACAATCAGATGCAGAAAATGCTGAATGACTGGGTAGAAGAAACTGCTAAAGTTGAAGTTGATAACAACTATTCAGTAGTAAAAGGCGACTGCCTCTGGTATATCGCGCGCAGAAAAGAATTCTATGGTAACGGTTTTGCATGGCCTAAAATTTATCAGGCAAACAGAAACCAGATTAAGAATCCTGATTTGATTTATCCTAAACAGGTTTTCACCATTCCGGCTCTGACCGCTGATGAAAAAGCAAAGTACGACAAACTGAGAAACAACTATAAACCTGCACCTGTGCAGTAATTTGTTTCTGCTGTTAAGATAATTGTATTAATGCCTTGGCTGCTTTTAATAGGGCAGCCGGGGCATTTTAATTTTAAAGGTATATATGGCTGAGTTTGAAAAACGGTTTTCTCTTGAGGGAATTAACCTTCTTACCTTTTTCGGGTTTAATGATACTAACCTGCGGCTTCTTGAAAACAGATATAATACCACACTTATCGCGCGAGGTGAGTCACTACTTATTCGCGGTGTGCAGCAGGAAGTTGAGATCGTGGAGAAGCTGCTCAAGGAGATGGCATTTGTATTAAATACCAAAGGCGAACTTTCTGAGCGCGATGTGGCAATGATTGTGGAACTGGTTGGTAAGGGGAAGGAAATGGTTAATGACAAGGACTTTGATTCCATAATCCTTTATACAAAGAATGACGTAATTAAAGCTAAAACACCGGGGCAAATTGCTTATCTGCAGATGGCACGCAAAAATGATATCTGTTTTGCAATAGGTCCGGCAGGCACAGGTAAAACTTATCTGGCTGTTGCATTCGCAGTGAGTGCATTAAAGAATGGGTTTGTTAAGAAAATCGTTCTGGCGCGTCCGGCAGTTGAAGCTGGTGAAAGTCTCGGGTTTCTTCCGGGTGATTTCAGGGAAAAGATTGACCCGTATCTTCGTCCTTTGTATGATGCGCTTGATGATATGCTTCCGACAGAAAAGCTGAAGTCATATATAGAGAAAGGGATAGTGGAAATAGTTCCTCTTGCTTATATGCGCGGAAGAACACTTAACAATGCTTTCGTGATTCTTGATGAGGCGCAAAACTCCACAGATACACAGATGAAAATGTTTTTAACACGGCTCGGTGCAAATTCCCGCTCGATTATCACCGGCGATATTACGCAGATTGATTTACCCTCAAAAACCGCAAGCGGACTTATAAAAGCAAAGGAAATCCTTCAGGGAATTGATGGAGTCGGGTTTATCTATTTTGAAAAAGCCGATGTTGTCCGTCATAAATTAGTTAAAGACATTATCGAAGCGTATGAAAAATATCAGGATAAAACTGCTCTAAAGTAATTCTTTAGTTTTACTTTCATCCCAAAGTTCACCCATCAGTTTTAACCCGGCCTCAGCCAGCGGGATTTCTTTTTTTCTGAGTTCCTGCTCTATATACCTGAATCGTTTCATAAATTTTGATGTTGCCTTTCGCAGAGCGTCTTCCGGATTCACCTGAATAAACCGGGAATAATTTGCAAGAGCAAACAACAAATCACCGAACTCTTCCTCTGTTTTAAGTTTGTCTCCGCCGGCTTCTGCTTCTCTGAATTCACCGAGCTCCTCATTTACCTTTTTCCAAACTTCATCTTTATGACTCCAGTCGAAGCCCACTTTCGATGCTTTTTCCTGAATGCGATGAGCTTTGAGTAAGGCAGGAAGGTCATTTGGAATTCCTTCAAGCAATGACTTTCTCCCTTCTGAAAGTTTTATGGTTTCCCAGTTTTTTTTAACTGCCGATGCATCTTTAGCTTCTGCCTCTCCGAAAACATGGGGATGCCTTCTAATCAGTTTTTCGGTAATTGAGTCAATTACGTCGTTTACCGTAAATTCTTGTCTTTCCTCTGCCATAATAGTATGGAAGACTACGTGGAGGAGCAAATCTCCTAACTCTTTTTTTAGCTCCTGGTAATCACCCTCGTCTATGGCGTGGACAACTTCAAAAGCTTCTTCAAGAGTATTGGCCTTAATGGAATCGTTAGTTTGCTCCCTGTCCCACGGACATTCTTTACGGAGTCGTTTCACGATAGCGATAAATTCGTTAAATTTAATTTCAGACATTCAAAATATCCTGCGGGATGTTCACTGAATTCTCTTCAAAATAGTTTTCAAAATAGGAAAAGAAGACAGATGTTAATAGAAGAAAAGATTAAAACTCTGGGTTTTAGCGTTCCGGCACCTGCAAAACCTTTAGCAGCATACATACCGGCAATACAAACAGGCGATTTGGTATTTACCTCTGGTCAAGTACCCCTCCAGGATGGCGTAATTTTGTACACAGGGCAGGTCCCCGTTGAATTAAGTGTAGAGGATGCCAGAAAAGCCGCCGAAATTTGCTGCCTGAACTGCCTTGCTGCCATAAAAGGGGTGGCTGGTTCGCTTGATGCAATTGACCGGATTATTAAAGTTACCGTATTTGTAAATTCATCAGCAGGATTTGGCGATCAGCCGGTGGTTGCCAATGGCGCTTCTGAGCTGCTGGAGAAAATTTTCGGTGATAAGGGCAAACATGTCCGGGCGGCGGTTGGAGCAGCAGGTCTTCCGAAAAACTCTTCGGTTGAGATTGAGATGGTCGTTAAACTCAAACCGCTTAACTAATTCACGATAGGATGACTCAGACCGCCAAAAGAAACAGGGTCATTTTCCTGGATTTGATCCGGGCTTTTGCAGTGCTGAACATGGTGCAGGGGCACACGATAGACGTCTTGTTAGGAAAGGATTATCGTCTGCTAGATTCGTTTGTTTACAGTATCTGGAATTTTAACCGCGGCATGACGGCCCCGCTGTTTATGTTTACCGCAGGTACAACATTTACCTATCTGTTCAGGATGCAGTCGGCCGGGTTCACCGATAATCCCAGATTCTATAAGGGCTTCAAGCGGGCAATGCTTCTGTTGTTTATAGGTTATCTTATGAAATTGCCAACAGGAAATCCGTTGTATTTTTTTTCACTGCCTGATAAAATGTGGAAACTATTTTTTGCGGCAGATGTTTTGCAGATTATTTCGTTTGGATTGTTGTTTTTACTTTTTTTTCTTTTTTTTGCAGAGCGGTTTAAAATTAAAGATATTTTCGTTCTTGGCTCGGCATTGCTGCTCACAACCTTCAGCGCGCCGTATGTATTAAATATAAACTGGTCTGATTTTGTGCACGTTTCAGTTGCGAATTATCTTGATATGAATAACGGTTCACTGTTTACCATATTCCCATGGTTAGCATATATATTCGCGGGCGGAATTCTTGGCAGCTTCCTGGCAAAGGCAGGACGGATACATCAGGAAAGAAAACTTGGTGCGATAGTGGCATTTTCCGGACTAATGCTCCTGCTCGCGGCGTTAATTGCTGATCAGTCGGAAATTGCCTTAACAGGTAAATCAACTCTCTGGCTGCATAGTCCCGCGCTGGTTTTTCTGCGTTTGGGTCTGGTGCTGATTGTAACTTCACTTTTTATATTAGTTTCTGTCAGAGTAAGAGATATACCAAAAATTGTTGTTCTTTTAGGTCGTAATACTTTGCTGATCTATGTCGTACATTTGGTTATTCTTTACGGAAGTCCATGGAGTATCGGTATTAATAAATTTATAGGATATAGCTTTACACCGGTTGAAACTGTAATTTCAGCCATTGTAATGATTGCCCTGATGATAGGAATGGTGATCATCTTTAATAAACTTAATTTCAAAAACAGACAGCTTGTAACATCGTAAGTTCTTGTGAGCAGAAAATCTAAAAATACTACTCCCGATCCGCTTTCAGAAGATACGCAGGTGGATTCAGCGCTTCGCCCGTCGCGGCTGCAAGAATTCAGAGGTCAGGAGAAAATAGTTAATAACCTGAAAGTATTTATCGGCGCAGCCCGGAAAAGGGGAGAAGCGCTTGATCATATACTCCTGACCGGACCTCCGGGTCTGGGAAAGACCACTCTTGCAAATATAGTTGCCCACGAAATGGACAAACCTATTAAAGTAACATCCGGACCGGTGCTCGAAAAACCGGGTGACTTAGCAGGTGTTCTTACTAATCTCGAAGAAGGGTCAGTTCTTTTTATTGATGAGATTCACCGGCTCAGCCCGGTAGTTGAAGAGTTTTTATACTCTGCTATGGAGGATTTCAGGATTGATATAATGATTGATTCCGGACCAAGCGCGCGAAGTGTGCAAATAAGTTTGCCAAGATATACTTTGGTAGGCGCAACCACAAGAGCCGGAATGCTTACATCACCACTGCGTGACAGATTCGGCATCAAATTCCGTCTTGATTATTATGATGCTGCATTGCTTCAAACCATAGTTCTCCGTTCGGCAGGGTTACTTCAGGTAAGTATTGAAGAAACTGCTGCACTTGAAATAGCAAAGCGATCACGAGGTACACCGCGCATTGCAAACCGTCTGCTCAGGAGAACACGCGATTTTGCGGATTATGAAAATATGACGACTATAAATCCTGAGATTGCAAGGATTGCATTAGATGCACTCGAGGTGGATGAATATGGTCTTGATGAAATGGACAAAGATATACTTCTGACCATCATAGAAAAATTCAGTGGTGGCCCTGTCGGGCTTAATGCACTTTCAGTAGCAGTGAATGAGGATGCCGGTACTATCGAAGAAGTTTACGAACCGTTTCTGATTCAGCAGGGGTTTCTTAACAGGACTCCGCGGGGTCGCGAGGTAACTCCTCTCGGATACAAACGTTTAGGAAAACAAAAACCGCTCGCAGGTGGCGGTCTATTTGAAAGTTTATGATTATGAATATACAGGAGATAACAAAAAAGAATTCTTTCTTCCTTATTGCGGGTCCGTGTGTAGTTGAGTCACGGGAATTACTTTTCACGGTTGCTGAGCATGCGAAAGAAATTACAAATCGGCTGGGAATTCCGTATATATTCAAGGCAAGTTACAAAAAAGCGAACCGCACCAGTCTTGAATCTTTCACCGGTATAGGTGATCTTGAAGCACTTGAATACCTCCGTGAGGTTAAAGAAAAGTTTAAACTGCCTGTTCTGACTGATGTTCACTCTGCTGAAGAAGCCGTACTGGCAGCCGCGTATGTTGACGTGCTTCAGATACCTGCATTTCTCTGCCGGCAGACTGATTTGTTACTGGCCGCAGGGAAAACCGGCCGTGTGGTGAATATAAAAAAGGGGCAGTTTCTTGCTCCGTGGGATATGAAGTACGCGGCAGAAAAAACCAAATCAACCGGCAATACAAATATCTGGCTGACTGAACGCGGAACTACTTTTGGTTATGGTAACCTTGTTGTAGATATGCGTTCATTTGTGATGATGCGGAAACTTGGTTATCCGGTTATTATGGACGCCACTCATTCAGTGCAGCTTCCGGGCGCGGGGGGTAAAACCTCAGGTCAGCCCGAATATATAAAAACACTTGCAAGTGCTGCTATGGCCACCGGTATTGACGGGCTCTTTCTTGAAGTGCATCCGGAACCCCGGCATGCTATGAGTGACGCTGACAGTCAGTTGCAACTCTCATCGCTTGACGAAATGTTGTTACAGTTAAAGGATATTGATACCGTAATAAGGAAATATGCCTGATCCATTACTCATATATCCGCGCCGGCTGACAGAAACCGAGCTGAAGTATCTGAGATACATTCTTCCGGCCTCCGTTCCTGTATATAATGAGTATTTTACTCAGCTTTCAGATTTATGGGTAATTGGTCACGGCAGGTTTGGTCACGAAAATCTGGTGCTGGGGAATAAGGATACCGTGAATACCCATCACTCCGGCTTGGGGAGTATATTCGCCGCGGGTGTATATATAGAAAACAGCATAAGGACCGAACTCCTGCTGCATGCAATGGTAGAGGGGCAGGCAGAGTTTGACATTATGAACCAGCCGGAAGAAAAGGGGGATACTGCATACACACTTTCGCTTTGGAGGCCGGGAGAAAAACTGCATGGCAGCACCGTTAAAGTAAGAGAGATTCCCCTGACAAGGGATAAACTGCTTCTTGCTTGTGACCGGGAAAAACGTCAATTCTGGATTCACGAATACGACACTCAGTTTAACCGCATCATACCGGCAACAAACCTGCTGAATGAAATCCGCTTTGTTGCCGGATTTAAAGGAGATGTAAAGCCAAAGGAAATCTTCGCGCAGCTTGATTCTGTTAGCGATGAAAAGATCGTAAGAGCATTTATAAAATACAATAAGTTGTTCAAAAAGATTGAACATCTTCAGATTACTCCGCCTGCTCCGGAGAAGCAAAAATCTGGTTTTTTTGAAAGATTATTCAAAGGTAATCAGCATTGACCGAACGTCAGATTATTAAAAGAGGAAAGGACGTAATCCGGATTGAATCTGAACAGATTTCCCGGCTCCTCACCAGTATTAACAATGAATTCGTAAAAGCAGCTCTCTGTATATATGAATGTACCGGGAGGGTAGTCCTGACCGGAATGGGAAAATCGGGATTAATCGCGCGGAAGATAGTTGCTACGCTTAATTCAACCGGCACGCCCGCTATATATCTGCATCCTGCCGATGCTTTCCATGGTGATCTTGGAATGGTGCGCAAAGAAGATGTGGTAATTCTTATTTCAAAAAGCGGAGAAACCGAAGACCTGCTTCATCTTGTCCCTCTCCTCAAACGACTTGGCATAAAACTGATAACCATGACCGGTAACAAAGATTCAAAGATGGCACGTGAGTCTGATATCAATTTATTTATTGATGTTACAGAGGAGGCCTGTCCGTTTGATCTGGCGCCAACTTCTTCTACCACTGCAACGCTTGCTATGGGTGATGCACTTTCAGTTGTTCTGCTTGAGATGCGCGGATTTACAGAGCAGGATTTTGCTTCTCTGCATCCTGGCGGCAGTTTGGGTAAACGGCTTTCACTTCGCCTTGAAGAAATTATGGCAAAAGGCAGCCAAATTCCTGTTGTGGGGAAATCAGCTTCGCTCAAAGATGCTATCTACGAAATTTCAAGCAAGAGATACGGCACTACCGCCGTTGTGGATGACGGTGGAAAACTTTGCGGCATTATAACAGATGGCGATCTCAGGCGGCTGCTTGAAAAAACTATGGAAATAACCAACCTTCAGGCGAAGGATATCATGAATCGTTCACCTAAAACCATTACAAGGGATGTGCTTGCCTCCCGCGCGCTTCAATTAATGGAAAATTATAAGATAACCTCTCTCATTATTGTTGATGAGAATATGGCGCCGGAAGGGATAATTCATTTACATGACCTGGTTAATCTCGGGCTGAAAATCCGATGAAATGGCTTTTTGTTGCGGCGCTTTTTATCACTTTTTTTACAGGATGCAATCAGGAAAAGATAAAACCTGAGGTTAATACTACGCTAAACCCGATTGATTTACCCGATCAGGAAAGCTGGGAAAGTGAAGTGATGCTGATTGATACTACGGGGCTGCGCGCGCTGATAACTTCCGGGCATATTCGTGTTTATTATAAAAATAAAGAGACTCTATTTGAAAAAGGATTGAAAGTGGATTTTTATAATGAACAAAATGCAAAAACAACCACTCTTACCGCTGAACGGGGGCGAATTGACGATGAGACCAGAGATCTGTACGCGTATGGTAATGTGGTTGCAGTTAATGACAGCGGCGTGGTGCTCAAAAGTGACGAATTGATCTGGCGAAACAATGAGCAGAAGATAAGAACTGATAAATTTGTTACGATAACTTCAAAATACGAGAGTATTCAGGGGTATGGTTTTGAATCAGATCAGCATATCAGAAATTATGTCATATATAAAATAAATTATATAACAACATTTTGAACGTGAATTCCAGATTACTCGTTTTATTTTCTTTACTGATACTGACCTCCGAGATATATACTCAGACCGGCGGACCAATAAGTGTGACAGGTGACCAGTTAACCGGCCGGCTGGAAAACGGACTTTCCGTTCGCGAAGTAACCGGCAATGTTGTTCTTACTCAGGGGAATGTGGTTATCACCTGCGAAAGAGCAATACAGTATCTGGCGGCAAACAACGCGCGTCTGATTGGAAATGTAGTCGTAAGGCAAAATAATCTGACCATCAAAACACCGGAAGGTTTTTATTATGGGAATGACCGGCGGGCATTTTCTGAGCGCGGTGTTACTCTTGATGACGGTAAGGTAATACTCTCAGCACGGATTGGCGAATATTTTTTTAAGGATAACAAAGCAGATTTCAGAAGTAATGTGGTCCTTACTGATGTGCTTTCAACCATGACCTCACAAGAACTGATCTACTTCCGCGATACTGAATTTGCAGTAGCTCAGTATAATGTTGTGCTTGAAGACAGCGTAAACCGAATTCGTACTGACAGTCTGACGCATGATCGCAGGACCCAGATCACGTATTGTTATGGCAATGTTCAGCTTGTTAACCGCTCTGATAATACCGTGATAAACGGTGATTATATGGAAGACTACCGGCTGCGCAAATATAGTTTGGTAAGAGGTAACTCCCTTCTTATCCAGATTGACAGTGTATATGCAACAGAAGCAGATACGCTTCTTTCTGTTGATACGCTTATTATTAAATCCGTTACGATGGAATCTGACCGTGATACTGTTTCGCTCTTCACGGCGAAGGATTCCGTCAGAATTTTGCGCGGAAGTTTCGGCTCAGTGAATGATTTGACCCGGTATGATAAAACTGCCGGGATTATCACAACCTTTAAGACACACGAAAAGGGAGAAGTGCCGGTACTTTGGTATGACAACTCCCAGCTTACCGGAGATTCAGTATATATTTATCTGGCAGATAATGTAATCAACCGGATTGATATTAAGGCAAATGCTTTCCTGGTATCCAAAAACGATTTGTATCCTTTCCGCTTTGATCAGATACTGGGGAGAAGAATCAGTATGCACTTTAAGGAGAATCAGCTTTCTTATACGGAGATATTTGAAAACGTACTCGGTATATATTATGTATATGAGGATGAATCCGGCAACGGAGTAATTAAAGCGAGCGGCTTAAATGCCTGGATTGGGTTTAAGGATAAAAAAGTTGAAACAGTAAAATTTCTTGGTGAGCCGAAAAGTGAATATCATCCGGAAGCGCTTCTTTCGGGTAATGAAAAATCTTTTACACTCCCCGGATTTCAGCTTCGTAAGGGGAGACCACAAAAAAACGATCTGCTCAGGCAGCCCGGCAAAAAAGATTAAAATGGTGTTATATGCAGTATAATGAGTTCAGGTCGGAAGACCTTGTAAAAATCTATAAAAAACGGACAGTTGTTAATAAATCGACTATCTCAGTTAAGCGTGGTGAAATAGTCGGGTTGCTCGGACCAAACGGAGCCGGAAAAACCACAACTTTCTATATGATGGTTGGGATGGTGACCCCAAATTCAGGTAAAATTTTTATTGATGACATTGATGTAACCGGAGTCCCTATGTATAAAAGGGCGCGGATGGGAGTTGGTTATTTGCCTCAGGAAGCATCGGTTTTCCGCACTATGTCGGTTGAGCAGAATATCATGGCAGTTCTGGAGACCACAAAACTTTCCAGGCAAGAGCGAAACGAAAGGTGCGAGAAGCTGATTGAGGAGCTTAATATAGGTCACATTCGCAAAAATCTTGGTTTTCAGCTCAGCGGAGGAGAGCGCAGGCGGACTGAAATAGCGCGTACTCTGGCCACAAATCCCTCGTTTATCCTGCTTGATGAGCCCTTTGCCGGGGTTGACCCTATCGCAGTTGAAGATATTATGAATATCGTAGCCGGGCTAAAAAACCGCGGAATCGGTGTTTTGATTACAGATCATAATGTCCATGAGACCCTCAGTATAGTTGACAAGGGTTATATTCTGATCAGCGGTAAGATTTTCAAATCCGGCAAAGCAGAAGAACTTGCCGAGGATGAGGAGGTCAGGCGGCTTTATCTGGGTGAAAAGTTCAAACTTGACCGATATTAAAGCTCTGTTAACAATTTCTTAACATATCATCAGCCCCGCCGGATTGGTTAAACGGGCTGTGATTCGCATATTTATAATCTACCTTTAAAAATTTATGAAACTACTCAAATACATCCTTCTCTCAGCTCCTTTTTTGATTTTCGTGATTCACACGACTGTCAAAGAGATAGAAAGAAAAGAACTGGGCAGTCTTAGTAACCCAATCAGAATCTATTTTACCCCCTCTGTTGATTCCAAAAAAATCACCTCAAACGCCCGTACCTTGCTGGAATTCCTCGAAAAGGAGACCGGTTATCACTTTGTGACCGCCGTGCCCAGCAGTTTTGTGGCGGTGGTTGAGGCATTTGGAAGTAAAAAGGCCGATATTGCATCAATTAACACGTTTTCCTATCTCATGGCAAACGAGCGCTATGGTGCTGAGGCGGCTCTGAGGATTGTCAGGGATAACGGGGAAATCTCCTATCGTGGGCAGATTGTGGTCAGGACCGATTCCGGAATTGACTCAATTCAGCAGCTCAACGGCAAAACCATTGCTTACACAGATGCTGCCTCTACTTCCGGTTATATCCTTCCTAAATCTCTTCTCGAAAAAAATAACATTAAACCCTCTGAATCAGTTTTCGCAATTAAGCATGATAATGTGATAACTATGGTTTATCAGCGCCAGGTTGATGCAGGTGCAACTTATTATGCACCTCCAGACCCCAAATCAGGCGCTATTCTCGACGCAAGGATGAGAGTGTTAACCCAGTTTCCGGATGTAGCTGATGTAGTGAAGATTATTGCACTGACGGATGAAATTCCAAATGACCCTATTGTTTTCAGAAAAGGACTGCCGGAAGAAATGAAGCAGAAAGTAAAAGCTGCTCTGCTAAAGTTCGTTTCAACGCCGGAAGGTCAGCATGCGCTTTATGAAATTTATGATGTGAGGGGTTTTATTGAAACAAACGATGCAGATTACGACGTGCTTAGAAATATGTTAAAAAAACTTGGTGTATCATTACAGGGATTGGTAAAAAAATGATACTCAAAATTGAAAATCTCCACAAGATTTATGACAACGGTACTCACGCCCTGCAGGGTATTAATCTTACGGTTAATGAAGGCGAGTTTCTTGTTATTATTGGATTAAGCGGCTCAGGCAAATCAACTTTGCTCAGGTGCATAAACCATCTGGTTGAACCGACTTCGGGTAAAATCGAATTCCTAGGTAAAGATATTACGCATGTTAGGGGGCATGAACTTCGGGAAGTTAAAAAACAAATTGGTATGGTATTTCAACAGTTTAATCTGATCAAAAGAAGATCAGTGCTTACGAACGTCCTCACGGGAAAACTGGGCTACCTGCCTACCTGGGACACCTTAATCGAAAAGTTTTCCCCTGAAGTAATTGCCGAGGCAATGCAAAATCTTGAAACAGTCGGCATTACAGAAAAAGCACATATTCGTGCGGATAATCTTTCCGGCGGGCAGCAGCAGAGAGTAGCAATCGCACGCAGTTTAATGCAGAAGCCAAAACTTCTTTTAGCTGATGAACCTGTTGCTTCACTTGACCCGGCAACCTCAAACTCAGTTATGCAGTATTTTGAAAAAGTAAATAAGGAATTAGGTACAACAGTTATTTGTAATCTTCATTTCCTTAGTCTTGTCCGGCGTTATGCAACAAGAGTGATAGCATTAAAAGCGGGTTCGATAATTTACGAAGGGCTCCCTTCTGATATCAATGACAACTGGTTCAAGACAATCTATGGCGATGAAGCAGAGGAGGTTGAAATCAGATGAGTATGCAGGAATCACCCCACGCAATTATTGGTGCAAAAAAAGAACGCGAAGCAAAGATTAACCTGAGTAAGGCAATTTTGCTTGATACGTTTTTCGTATTTTATTCACTTATCGTTCTTCAACGGGCAATATATTACAAACTAATTCTTGATCTGCGGGAGCTGCCATTTTCCTGGAGCGAAATAGGTATTATTTTTCTGGTAAGCGTGGTAATTGGTTTTGGCTGGGCAAGCAGTAAGACTTCTCTGTCTGCCAAATTATTTGGCATTGCCAGGGAATCTAAAGTTACAGATATGACGGCTGAGTTTTTCGGCTGGTTTCTCTTCAACATCACATTTATATCCGGCTGGATAATCACTAAAATTTCGATAGTTGATATTTTTTCACCGGATGGAATTGAAGGCGCTCAACGAATATTCGGCTCATTGTTTACTCCTGAGTTCAACATATTTGATGATGCGCTTTTTGCAATTATTGAGACCATATATATAGCGCTTATTGCCACACTCATTTCAATTCCACCAACACTGGCGCTGAGTTTTCTTACAGCCCGGAATCTGATGAAAGATTCCAAAACTGCATTTGGTACATATTATGTGCTCCGCGTAGTTTTGAATTTTGTCCGCTCAATCGAACCGCTCATTTGGGCAATAATCTTCTCGGTTTGGGTTGGAATTGGTCCGTATGCCGGCATGATCGCTCTTCTGGTGCACACAATTGCTTCAAATGCAAAACTGTATTCAGAGGCGATTGAAGGAATTGAAGAAGGTCCTATTGAGGCCATTGCCGCGACAGGCGCCAATAAGCTGCAAATCATCTGGTATGCGGTGGTTCCGCAAATTGTATTGCCGTTCCTTTCTTTTACTATATACAGGTGGGATATCAACGTAAGAATGGCAACCATCATCGGTCTTGTAGGAGGTGGTGGTATAGGTACGATGTTAATGCAATATCAGGGGCTTGCTCTCTGGAAAGAAGTGGGACTCATTGTAATCATGATAGCGATTGTAGTCTGGATCATGGATTACATCAGTGCAAAAATTCGTGAATCAATTAAGTAAAGTAAGTAGATGAATATGAAAAAGACAATTTTACTCCATGCAGTTATTCTGCTATCCTCTGTTTTCCTCTTTCAGGCGTGCAAGAAGAAGGAAGATGTAAAAAAAGCAGTTATTAGTGTGAAGGGTTCAGATACGATGGTTAACCTTGCGCAGAAATGGGCAGAGGTTTTTATGAATCAGAATGCGAATGTTTCCGTTCAGGTCACCGGAGGCGGTTCCGGTACAGGTGTTGCCGCGCTTCTTAACGGCACAACTGATATAGCAGCTTCAAGCCGCGAACTGAAAGCAAAGGAGAAGGAGCAGGCATCCGCAAAAAATATTCAGTATGAAGAGTTTAAGGTTGCTCTTGATGGTATTGCGGTTATCGTCCATCCTGAGAACCCGCTTAATGAACTGACTATGGATCAGGTCAGGGATATCTTCAGCGGCAAAATAAAAGACTATTCTCAAGTGAAGACTGCCGGCGGTAAAATTACTCTGTACGGTCGTGAAAACTCAAGCGGTACATACGAATTCTTCCGTGAGCATGTACTCGGGAAAGATCAAAACGGCAATGAGATAGATTACGCAACTAACACACAAGTTCTTCAGGGAACTGCAGCTTTGGCTGAGGCGGTAGCACGTGATAAGAAAGCAATTGCTTATGGCGGTGTCGGTTATTTTGCCATGAGAACCGATGTGAAAATTCTGGGCATAAAAAAAGATGCTGATTCTCCGGCGATCTATCCTGCAAAAGAGGGTAAAGTGAATTTTGAAGATATCTGGAGCGGCGCTTATTCAATTTCCCGTTATCTCTATATGTTTACTTCTGCTAAACCTGTCGGAGCTATTGAGCAGTACATGAATTTTGTACTTTCTCCAGAAGGTCAGAAGATTGTAGAAACGATGGAATATATACCGCTTCCCCGTTAAGGAACCGGCTTTTTTTATTATAATGAGCAATGCAGACCAGAACGGGATAGCGGAATCACCCTATTCCAAAAAGATAAAAAAAGAGACACGGATAAAGGAATCCATTATTCGCTCCTTCTTTCTTTTAAATGGCATTACCGCGCTTGTTTTCATTATACTGATTTTTATTTTTCTGTTCAAGGAGGGGATAAACGCGTTCAACCATATAAACGCGGCAGATTTTATTTCCTCCGGAAAGCCGGATGAAGACGGAATAATGCAGACTGTTTATGAATGGTTCCCGACTGCCGGTAATGCACGTCATTCATTGATCCCGCTGATTATCGGCACTCTGTTAGCAGCAATCCCCGCAACAGTATTTTCTACGATACTTGGCGTGGGGGCCGGTATATATCTGAGCGAAATTGCTCATCCCAATATCAAGGAGTTTCTTAAACCGGTCATTGAATTATTCGCTGCTATCCCGACAGTTGTGCTTGGCTTTTTTATGCTGGTTGTAGGAGCTTCATTTTTCAGTGATATATTTCATCCTCCTAACCGGCTGAATGCTTTTGTCGCGGCAGTTGGGTTGTCTATGGTTATTATCCCCATTATTGCCTCACTTACTGAGGATGCGCTCAGGTCAATACCATTGGAGCTCCGCATGGCAAGTTACGGACTCGGGGCTACAAAATGGCAGACTATATCAAGAGTAATACTACCGGCGGCATTCAGCGGTGTTTCTGCAAGTATCATTCTCGGTTTTGGCAGAGCAATCGGCGAGACGATGATTGTTCTGATGGCAGCAGGTAACGCATCAAATATCACCGCTAATATATTTATGAGCGTAAGAACCATGACTGCCACAATTGCGGCTGAGATGGGGGAAGTTTCACAGGGCAGCGATCATTATTATGCACTCTTTTTTATTGGTGTAATTCTTTTTATTATTACATTTATACTGAACCTTATTGCAGAGGTGATTATCAGTAAAATGAGAAAGAGAAATACTTTCTGATATGACGAACGGTTTCGGCACTAAACGAAAAGATATCATCGGCTCAGCCAGTATTGGTTTTATTACGGTGATTTTTATTTTCATTGTTTTGTTACTCGTTGTTGTTATCGGTAATATCGTTATAAACGGTGCCGAAGTGCTCTCGTTTGAGTTCCTTTTTGATGAACCGCGCAATAACATGACCGAGGGAGGTATCTGGCCGGCTATATTCGGAACTTTGGCTGTTACGCTTTTCATGATTTTGCTCGCGCTTCCTGTTGGTGTATCCTCAGCAATCTATCTTAGTGAGTACGCAAAAGATTCAATATATACAAAAATTATCAGGACTTCCATAAACAACCTGGCCGGCGTGCCTTCTATTGTTTTTGGATTGTTCGGACTTGGCTTTTTTATTCTCTTTATCGGAAAAAATCTTGATGAGGTACTGGGGACAGGATTGCTTTTTGGTCAGCCGGCTATACTTTGGGCAGCAGCAACACTTGCGGTGCTGGTTTTGCCTATTATCATTGTATCAACTCTTGAAGCGCTTAACTCTGTACCAAAAAGCCACCGTGATGCCTCTTATGGATTAGGTGCAACCAAGTGGCAGACTATCAGCACTGTAGTATTACCCCAGGCAAGACCGGGTATCCTTACCGGTGTCATACTTGCTATAAGCAGGGGTGTTGGTGAAACTGCTCCTATCCTGTTTCTTGGCTGTGCTTTCTTTCTGCCAAATCTTCCGGTTGCTGATTTCTGCATCGGCGGTTACTGTATTCCAATGATCAATCCGACTGAACAGTTTATGTATCTGGCATATCACATCTTTATACTCTCAACACAGTCTGCTAACCCGACTAAAACCCTGCCATTACAGTATGGCTCTACTTTGGTACTGATAGGACTGACAATTCTTCTTAATCTAACCGCAATAATTTTCCGCTATCGTTTCAGAAAGGCACTGGGAAGGATTTAAGTATGAAAGAAACAAAAATAGCTGTTGATAAACTTTCATTGTATTATGGTACAAACCGCGCTTTGAAAGATATTTCAATGAATATCCGCGACAAGCGGGTAACTGCATTTATTGGACCTTCCGGCTGCGGTAAGTCAACTTTCCTGAGAACACTCAACAGAATGAATGATCTGATTGACAATGTAAAAATTGAAGGGAAAGTATATATCGAGGATGTTGATATTTATGAATCTTCGATTGATGTGGTTAATCTGAGAAAAAAGGTGGGGATGGTTTTTCAGAAATCAAATTTATTTCCTAAATCCATATTTGAAAATATTGTATTTGGTCCAAAACTGAATGGGG
This sequence comes from Ignavibacteriales bacterium, assembly GCA_045863035.1. Classification (GTDB taxonomy): domain Bacteria; phylum Bacteroidota; class Ignavibacteria; order Ignavibacteriales; family Ignavibacteriaceae; genus H2-BAC3. Next base: position 58,929 of record BTUV01000012.1, read on the forward strand.
TCAGTGATAAAAACGTTCTTATTGAAACCGTTGAGCGAACCTGCAAACAATCAGCCATTTGGGACGAGGTGAAGGACCGGCTGCACGAACCCGCACTTAGTCTTTCAGGCGGTCAGCAGCAGCGGCTTTGCATTGCCCGTGCTTTGGCAGTTGAACCGGAAATTCTTTTGATGGATGAACCCGCCAGCGCACTCGATCCTATTTCAACAGCAAAAGTTGAAGAACTAATTCACGAACTGAAAGAAAATTATACTATTGTTATCGTTACTCATAATATGCAGCAGGCAGCGCGTGTAAGTGACTTTACCGCTTTTTTCTATATGGGAGAACTGATTGAGTACGATAAAACCACTAAAATGTTTACAAATCCTTCCAATAAACAAACGGAGGATTACGTCACCGGAAGATTCGGTTAAGGAGTTACAGCATGGAAAGACATTTTGAACATCAGATTGAAAAGCTGAAAACCAGAGTAATTAAAATGTGCAGTCTGGTTGATGAGCAGGTTGAATTTGCGCTCAGAGCAGTCGAAGAAGAAAATATGGAACTTGCAGCTCTGGTTAAGGAGCGTGACAGTAAAGTAGATAAATATGATGTTAAGATTGATAAAATCTGTCAGAAGATATTTGCTCTTAATCAGCCGGTTGCAATGGATTTACGACTGATCATGTCATCACTCACCATCAATTCAAATCTTGAGCGCATAGGTGATATAGCGGTTAATCTGGCAGAGGGAGCAATACTGTTGCAAAAGAAACCGCCTTTCTGGGAAAGGACCTATATCAAAGAAATGTCCGTTCTTGCAAAAGAAATGATTAAAAATGCAATCGATGCATTTATTGATGGGAATGCAAAACTTGCGGAAAAAGTGGTTCAGAGTGATGACCGTCTGGACCATCTGAACTCGGAGAATCACCGGATTTTAATTGAAATTATGAAAGAGTCACCGGAGAATATTGAACCCGCTGTCCATCTCCTGGTTATGTCCCGCCAGTTAGAGCGGCTGGGCGATCATGCCACTAATATCGCCGAAGATGTATATTTTATCGTAGAAGCTGAAATGATTAAACACAACTATGAAAAATATCTTTTCGGAGAAGATGACGAAGACGATCAGGAGTAAGCAAGGCGCAGTAGTTAAAAATGAGAGATAAAAAGTATATATTCCTTCTTCATTTTTAATTATTTCAGCAGGGTCATCTTCTTTCTTAAAGCCCTGCCGTTGCCATAATTAAATTTATATATATATACTCCGCTTGCGAGATTTTTACCGTCAAATTCGATTCTGTGTCTCCCCGCGGAATACCCACCGGAAACAAGCACTTCAATTTCTCTGCCGAGCATATCATATACTGTTAAGCTGATATCACCCGGTTCGGTGAGAAAAAACTCTATTCTGGTAACAGGATTAAAAGGATTCGGGTAGTTTTGTGAAAGTGAAAAACCGCTCACACTTTTAACCTCATCTTCAATTGAAGTAATAACCACACTGTCCTGGTTATAAAAGATAAGACCATAGTCCTGTCCCGGCTGATTGAATGATTCGAGGATGTATATTTTATTGTTTTTAGAATCTGATAATCCTTTTTTGAACCAGTTTCCTGGTAATGGAGAATTTGAAGTATCCAGCAGTGACCAGGTTATATCATTATAAACAAGCAGTCCGTCTGTTGTGCCGAAGTATTTTATATTGTTCTTGTCAATAGCTATCCCGTCATAAGAAAGCATCCTAATCGGTAACCCAATTTCGGTGCTGTTATAGTAAAGCCAGGTAGAATCATTTTCTGAGAATCCAATTTTCCATCCGCCGCCGTTCAGGTTTATGCTGCACCACTTCCGGTTCTGAAAATCAACTGCTAAATCTGTTATCATATTATTCTCACCTCCTCCGCCAAACATTCCTTTAATTCTCCTGCTCCAATTATTGCCGTCAAAACTATATAAACCAAAATAATCTGTTCCGATCCAGATGGTGTTTGCGCTGTCAGTTTTTATAAAATTAAAATCACCAATCCCATTAAATGCAGTATTATCGTTATAAAAAATCCAGTTTGAATTATCATAAACAACAAATCCATAATTCGGGATTCCCAGCCAATACCGATTGAGATGGTCAACCATTACTCTGAAAATAAAATTATCAGGCAAGGGGGAGTTGTTTGAGTTTAAGCTATCCCAAATCTCACCGTTCTTAATGTAAAGCCCGTTGTTGCCCGTCCCAAATAGAAGTTTTCCATCCTTTGATTGTGTGATATCAGAAATAGAAATTGATTTATTAAAAGGTGAGTTTGATGAATCATAACTATTCCAAATACCTTCATAATAGGTGTTAAGATAGCTTTGAAACGATTCGTTTTGTGAATTAATCCAATATTCACCGTTATTACCTACATAAATTGCGGAAATAGTATTAGATGCAATTGCTGAATTATCCTTATTCAGAATCATCCAGTGTTTGTTTAGATTTGCCTGTGAGAAAATTTGGAAGGAAACTAAAATAAATGCAAACAATAGTTTGGATAGCATGTTCACTCCTGAATTAACAACTTGGTAATTGATCAGTGCAAGATTGATGGGTTTCGCTATATAGTGGATCAGTTTTGCAGAATTTTAAGTTTGTAGAAACGGTATCACTGTTAAATATATAATCCTCATCTAAATAATCATATTGCCCCACGCCACCAGATAAAACAAATAAAGAAGTATTAAATTTATAATTTTTACCAAAATAAGCACTATGCTCACAGTTATGCTTGCACCAACTATGGTTTAATTCTGCATAAAAGGTAAAAGGATCCGAAGAAGGGGCTCCTGCCGGTGTAAATGTTTTTGTTTTTTGTATCCAGCCATCTAATTGATTGTACAGGTTTAATGTAATTTTGATGTAACGCAAATAATTCCTTTGAATGGTTATGTTTCCCCAGGTTGAAAAAAAATCATAATCTTCTGCTCCGCAGTTGAAAGTCCATATACTATTAGGAATATATAATGACATATAACCCTGCCTTTTGAATTTATTAAAGTAAAATGAAAAAATAATAAATTTGTAACCAATAGTTTATCTGCAAACTTAAATTTTCAAATTGATGCCAAATAAGGAATAAAAGGTTTTTTAATACTAAGCCCAATGGTCTAATACCACCAATAATCATTCATTGACAAATAATGAGTAATTATAGGAAAAGAAAATAGTAAAAAAAGGGTAAAAAAACGTACACCGCTAATGCTCCGGGAGATTAAAAAGCTTTAACAGGGCTTTGGTAATCAGGGTTGAATCGGGGTCCTGTTCTCCTTCTTCTTTAAGGTCACGAGAAACTAATGAGATATTGAGATAGAGAAAAAGCGAAAGTGGGAAAAAGCGGAGGGGGAGAGACGATGAGAACTCCGGAGAGGAGGTTTTAATGGCACTGACCACAAGCTGCAGAATATGCTCCTCCCGTGCCAGCATCCCCCGGATAATATCCTTCAGATAAATGGGGTTGCTTTTCCTCATGAAGTCGGAGAGACTTTGTGCCAGGACGGGGAAATGCTCAGTCAGGGTCTCTTTTAGAGTAAGGTACTGCCTGAGCCGTACCTGAAGGGGGTGTGACTCGTCATTGAATATCTGCTCAATCCGGGCTATGTAGTGCTCAATTTCATCTTCCACCGCGCATTTATAGATATCCTCCTTTGACTCAAAGTAATGGTAAAGGGTGGATTTCCCGATATTCAGGTGTGAAGAGATATCCGGCAAGACGGTATCCTTGTATCCCTTCCTGGCAAAAAGCTCTTTGGCGGTCTGAAGTATTTTTTGTTGTAAGTCTTTTGTCACAAACCCTCTGTCCGGTCAAAATATGATTCAATGAAGGGGGTAAAATAACAAGGGGAAAGTGCTCAAACAACCCCGAAAGCTAATAATTTCTTTGATTTTTCGGGGGTGGTTGGCTAACTTTGTAGTCTTGTATTTTCTTTAAAATTTACGGAGTTATCAGACTTATGCCTATGATGGCTAAAATGAGGGATCTCGCACCGGCTTTTATCATTACAGTCGGTGTCCTCTTTGTATTGTTTATGGTGATCTCTGACTCGAATGTTCTTGAGGCGCTGGGAGCCCGCAGTAACAATGTCGGATCAATTAATGGAAGAGACATTACCATTACTGAATTCGATGAATTTGTTAACCAGGCGCGCGAAAATCAGCGTAACCAGACCGGACAGGATATCGAAGAAGATCAGATGTCACAGTTCCGCGACCAGGTCTGGGATGCTCTTGTTACTCAGATATTAACAGAACAGCAGATTGAAAAATATGGTATTAAAGTTACCGATGATGAAATCAAAGATGCTATTCTTGGTGCTAATCCTCCTGAATTCCTTAAACAGAATTTTATGGACTCTCTTGGTAACTTCAACCGTGAAGCTTATCTGACTGCAATTAAGGACACCAGAAATAAAAGTATCATGATCCAGGCGGAAGATTTTGTCCGTCAGCAGTTAATTAGTGACAAACTATCCAGTATGCTTTTTAGCACGGTAAATGTTTCTGAAGGTGAGCTGAGAAGGAAGTTTATTGACCGGAACATTAAGATGGATGCTGAGTTTGCTTTAGTTGAGATAAACTCATTCCCCGATTCGCAGTTTAACCCATCTGACACTGATCTGAAAACCTATTATAATGAAAATCCGGAACTTTATAAGGTTGATGAACAGAGAAAACTTCTTTATGTAACCTTTCAGGTTCGTGCTTCAAAAGCTGATACTGCCCGCGTATTGGAAACATTGACTACCGTGCTTTCAAAAGCACAGAAAGATACCGGCGCTTTTAAGAACTTTGTTGATATATATTCTGAAGTTCCTTACAAACAGGATACCCTTGATATCTCAGCAATACCGGCTGAGGCCTCCGGACTTTTCGCTGCCGCTTCTGCAAATACCGTGATTGGACCGGTAATAACTGCTGAAGGCGGTGTGTTGTATAAACTTTCCGCAGTACTGCCGGGAGCTAATCCTTTTGTACGCGCGCAGCACATTCTTATCTCATCCACCGGTGATGACGCGAAAGACCTTGCTGAGGCAAATCGTATATACGATGCAGCTATAAAAGGCGCAAATTTTAATGAACTGGCTGCTCAGTTTTCGGCAGACAAATCAAATGCAGCAAATGGCGGCGACCTTGGGTGGTTTGGCAAAGGTGCAATGGTTAAACCATTTGAAGACGCCTGTTTCAGTGCACCGGTCGGCGTTGTTCAAAAACCGGTTAAAACCTCCTATGGGTATCATATTATTAAAGTAAACGGAAAAAGCAGCAACCGCTATATAACCGAAAAAGTAGTTATTGCTGTTAAACCGTCACCTGCCACCATGGATAAGATACAGACCGAAGCTACTGACTTTGCCTATCTTGCAGAAAAAAATGGCTTTGAAAAAACCGCGACTGAAATGAAATATACTCCGCTTGAAACAACTCCTTTCACGCAGGATGTTTTTTATGTGCCCGGTATCGGTTATAACAAGAGCATTATTCACTATGCATTTGCAAATAGCATGAGTACGGTCAGTCCGGTATTTAACGTACAGGGCTCCTATGTAGTATTCAAGATTTCTGATGTTATTAAAGCAGGAGTTAAGAAGTTTGATGATGTAAAGACTGAAATCCGCTCATCTGTTATTTCAGAAATGAAATTCAGGAAAGCAAAAGAAGTAGCTGATAACATCAAATCAAAGATTAGCACTGACCTGAGTGCAGCCGCCTCGGTTTTCCCGCAGGTTAAGCTGAACACCGCAGTCCAGTTTACTACCGCCGGCAGTATTCCTAATGTTGGAACCGATTATGCCTTTAGCGCTGCTGCTTATTCGCTTCCGCTTAATAAAGTTTCTGATCCCCTGAAGGGTAACAGAGGATACTACATCCTCAAGGTGACTACCAGGTCGAACTTTGACGAAACAGCTTATGCGGCTGAGAAACCCTCAATTCGCAGTGAGATTTATAATGAGAAGAAATCAAGTCTCTATAATCAGTGGCTGAGTAATCTTAAAGATAAGGCAGATATTACAGACCAGAGATATCTGTTTTACAGATAATATTTCTAATTTGATTAAAAGCCATCCGGACATGCCTTGACGGATGGCTTTTTTTTTGAATATATTTTTCGATAAATTTCAATTTTAACCGGAGAATAGTTGCAGTTTTTTAAGTTGATGGCGCTCATGCTTTTTGCCTGTTCAGCAGCCGTAATACCACAGGAAATGCGGTTTGGGCTTAGTTTGTCCGGCAATTATACAACATCGTCAAAGGTCTATCCTACTCCTTACTCTTCCGATCTCTCGCTTCGCAACGGGTTTTATCCTCTTGATGACTTCTATAATCCATCCGCCGAGCTTTTCTGGAGTATTAGTGAAAATCTGGAAATAGGGCTCTCGATGGAATATATGAAGGTCACTGCTGAAAACCGTTTTGTCACTGTTTTTGATGGTTTTGTAACCCGCGGGCTGAGAGTAACTGACGGATTTGAACTCTTTCCGATTGAACTGAATCTGTATTACAAACTTCCTTTTTCCATGACGGATTGGGGATTCTTTATATATGGCGGTGCAGGTATCTATCCTGCTAATTTCATACGTGAGATGGGGGACTCAGAGCTGCAGACGGTAGAGCAGCAGTCTGGTTATGGCATTCAGGTTGGAGTCGGGGGTGATTTTAGAGCAGCGAAGGATATAATGATTATCTACGGTATGAAATTCCGTGATCCTCAGGTGCTTATCAAGAGTAAATATAAGAATGAAAATTTTACGTATAACAATAAACAGTATAAAGTCGGGCAGCCGGAGTTCGATTCAAAAATAAATGTTGACGGTGTTGTCTTTATGATGGGTGTTCGATATAATTTCATGATTAATCTTTAAGTTATTATGAAGTATGAAGTATGAAATATGAAATATGAAATATGAAATATGAAGTATGAAGTATGAAGTATGAAGTATGAAGTATGAAGTATGAAGTATGAAATATGAAATATGAAGTATGAAGTATAAAATATGAAATATGAATTGATATGGACGACTGTGATATGAACACGATCTTAATTCCGGAGCCCCCTCTTTCCAATCTGTGTTTAAATAGAGAAGAAGCAGGTTATTCAACAAATTATTATTTGTCAGGGCATCAGTTTGTCAGGAGAGAGGGGGTTGGGGGTGAGT
>BTUV01000013.1:0-57264 GCA_045863035.1 Ignavibacteriales bacterium
GTTTTTGAAGACCTTGAACCCTCCACCAATTATTCATTCCGTGCAATCATCCGCCATGAAGGTAAGGATGATAAAATAAGTAATACTGTGCAGGTCAGGACAATGGATACCACCTCCCACAATTTTACCTGGCAGACGTGGACGTTTGGTGCAGGTGGTCCGACTGCAGTACTCTACGACGGATTTATCTTTGATGAAAATAATATATGGGTAACCGGGGATTATTACTTTAACGGTGACTCCCATAATGCATTACATTGGAATGGTGTGAAGTGGGAGGAAAAAAGAATATTATATCAACATTCTCAAGGTGGTTCGTTTAGTGAAATTAGAAGTTTGATTGCAACGACACCTGATAATATATTTTTTTCTAATATTACCAGATGGAATGGGAAGCAATATGAACCAATACAATTTACAATAGATTTCCCTGCTTATATAAATAAAATATGGGGAACTTCTCCTGATAATTTTTACATCGCCGGAGAACATGGAAACCTTGCACAATACCGTAACGGAACTTGGATAAAACTAAATAGCGGAGTGCATTCTAATTTGCAAGATATTTACGGAATAAGGGACAGATATGGCAGTTATATTATTTACGGTGCTGCTACGAATAGTCTTACAAGTACGGGAGAGAAGAAGATTTTTCGCCTGACACCGGAAAATCAAATAAATTATTTTGAATGGCCGGAAAGTCTGGATATACAATCAGTTTGGGGACCATCAGAAATGCGTTTGTATGCAGCCGGGTCGGGGGTTCATGTTTATAAAAATGGATGGAAATTACTGCCTGAAATTGATTATTTATATAGTGAACGAATAAGAGGGACGGGACATAACAACATATTCGTTGTTGGTCATCTGGGACTGGTGGCACATTTTAATGGGGTAAGTTGGAAAAACTATAGCATGTTTAGCAGCAGCACTGTTTTGATTGGATTACATGTGACCGAGAAAATGGTGCTAATTACAGGAATGCAAAACGCAATAGGTTTTATAGCACTAGGTAAACAAGAATAAATACAATAATAGGAATGCAAATGAAAAATATAGTTAAAACAGTTCTGTTTTTATTTTTTATGTCGGCTACGGTGACATTTGCACAAGATACAATAGTGTGCAAAGGCAGTGGGATTATCCAACCTTCAAAGATATTACCACCTGCAAGTTTTATGTACCGTAATCTTACAGAAACATCTATGCTGGATATTAATGTAACATACGATGAGAATATGTATCCAGATCAAATCGCTGCATTTGAATATGCTGCTAAAATCTGGGAACATTTACTTTCAGGGCCAAGGACCGTTAAATGTGCAGTCAGGTTCGTACAGATGACTGATGTAACTACACTAGGAAATACAATAACAAATTATTATAACGCCGGTGCGCTTCCACAGGGAAACACACAATATCCTAGCGCATTGGCTAAGCAATTGATAACTTCGGTGCCCGAAGATGAATATGATTTTGAAATCGTATTTAACTTAAATGTAAGTTTTGGCTATTCACTTGAAGGAATTACATACGATAATCAGTATGACTTTGTAACAGTCGCTCTCCATGAAATTGGACATGGTTTGGGTTTTTTTCCAACTTATAATGTGGCAAATGCATCTGGAAGTGTCGGTGAAATTGGTTTTCTTGCCAATCCCTCTGGAAATTTCCCTGCTATTTATGATAAATCAATCGTTTCTGGGTCTAATCAGTTATATACTATTACTAATTCAAGTCAACTTGCATCTTATCTTACCGGTGAGAATGTTCAATTTAATGGTTTGCAGGCAAAAAAAGCAAATGATAATCAAAATCCAAAGATTTACGCTCCTTCAATTTGGGAAAATGGGTCTTCAATTAGCCACTTAGATGAAGTAACGTTTCCTGCTTCTAACCCGCACTCTTTAATGACACCCGGTTGTAATTTTGCAGAGGTAAATCACAATCCGGGTAGTATAACACTTGGAGTATTGAAGGATTTGGGATGGAATGTTAACCGTCTAATAACAGTTGAAGAACCCAATGGTAATTCAATAGTAGTAAAGAATGGCATATTTAAGCTTAAATGGTATGATAATACTGATCAACCTGGAGAATTAATAAATTTCAGACTGTATAAATATAACGGAATTAACTTTACAGCACTTACAAATTATCTGAATGGAACAAATATTTACAGCGCGACTGGATATAAAACTTATGATTGGTTAGTACCATCAACGCTTGAAGATGGTAAGTATCTGATTAAAGTTGAGTTTAGCGGAGGTACGCCAAGTACAATTCCAGCAAGTCATATTTTTAGCGTGGCAACAGCACCCGCTGCTCCGGTACCTAACATTCAATCTGGAACATATCCAGAGACACAGTATATTACGCTGCATACCTCAACTCAAGATGCGAGTATTTATTATACACTAAATGGAAATGAACCTGCTTTGGACGGAAATAATAACCCAACAGGAGGGACAATTCTATATCAAAACGAAAACCAAGTTATATCAATATCTACACATACTCAATTGAGAGCAAAAACTTTTGTATTCTTCCAAGATGGGTCAAGAGTATCAAGCAGTACTTTTATTGGACAGTATTTCATTGAGGAACCACTTTTTGTAGAAATTAATGTGGTTCCGAAGATTATGTTCAAAAATAGTGTGTCAGGAGGGTATTCAGACGGTTATCTGCAACTTGGAAAACCAGGTAATAATACCTACAGAGCATGGCTTAAATGTAGTTTACCATCTAATTTTTTTCCAACGCTGAAGTATAGTAAGATTGAAAGTGCTGAAATTATTATTCAGAATTCAAATACTGCCTCTTCCCAAATCACAGTTGGTTTTTATGATTGTCGTTACGAAAGTTCGTGGGGTATAGATGACAATTGGGCATCTTTCTCTTCTACCAATAAAAAAGGAACATCAACAATTATCAGCAATACAAGTAAACTTGCATTGCCACAATATTTTGTTTCTAAGTTACAAGAGAGGTTTAATGCCGGTGGAGGTGAGTTCTGGATAGGACTTGCTAATGAGGATGAGGTTTCGCCATCGAAGTTCCTCAATAGCCAAAGTCAATATGAAACGATCAAAATATCATTTAAGTATAACACAAAAATAGAGCAGTTAACCGATGAGAACATTAATTTAGGTTCAATAGGGCTATTTCAGAATAATAATTGGGTGGAAAAAATTGCTCCAATTTATGAAAATTTTCCATTTGGCAGTTCTCTTATTGTTCGGGGATCACAAGGGACAATTTCAAGTACTGGTTATAAATATTCAAAGTGGATGTACCCTGAGCAACTTATAAATCCACAGATTATAACTACAATTGCTCCAACTTCAACCTTTACTTTATATTTACGAGAAGCTTTCAAAAACATAAGTATAAAAAATAATTTTGTAGAAGACACACAATTTTCGAACAACGACAATAAAATTTGGTTTACTGATCCATGGTTACCAGATAATCTGCTTTCACCGTATGGTTATTATAACCGAGGTAATAATGCTGTTCCATACAATCTCACTTCACCGATAGAGTTTTTTTCATCATCACTCGTGAATTATCAGGGGGTATTGAAGGGGCAAAGTAGTATACCAGTATGGCCTCAACCATATTACACTGTTAAAACCTCAGAACTGTATAGTGGCACCTCAGCGCAAACGGGGAAATTTCACAGGTTTAGTTTCCTGGGCTGGTATGCATCACCGGTAACAGCGGCTGAATTCCGTTTTCCAAAGTCACTCGAAACTCCATTAATTTTTAAGGAGGACAATGCAGTTATAAGTGCCAATTACAAAGGGACGGAACTATCTGATAATACATTAGGATACGCCAATAATTCACAGAGAAAAATCTTCTCTTACACCAAAGTGATTAATCAAATAGAGTATCCTGTTTTTGTTACAGTTTACGAGAGTATGGGTAAAGTATTTGGTGAACAGGTCATTAGAGACCTTGACGGAGTTACCTATTCAAACCTTCTGTTTCTTACCAGTGGTTATACTTACTCCACTGATGCGTTATCCAAATCTCCGGCTATTGACTTTGCTCATCCGGAAGGCGCTGATCGGGTTTTTGCGTATGTGTTCCAGGAACAAATTCCTGCGAACCCTGATGCCAGCCGTTTAAGAGTTGTTGTTCAGCAGATACCGGGCACTGCACAATCCATTGAGGAATGGCAATTTCTCTTAGATACCAGTTTTGATGTGGCTGTTCCTTATGAAACTGCAACTCTTAACCCGGTAATTACCATTGATGATGATTATGCTGTTACAATCGTCTGGGAAGTAAATGCTAATACCTCAGGTTTAACACCCGGCTTGTATGCTAAGGTTTATAAAATTGACATAAATCAACTTACTTCAACCGAAAGTGGTATCTCTCTGATAACAGGCACCAATGAAAACTCAAATACCCCATCATTGTCAGGAGAGGAACGAGCCACCCGGCTTGACTTAGTTTATGAGCAAATTGCTTCTGCTTCAACCTCTTCTATTTACTGGATTGATATTTCAAAAGATGACCTTACGCTCACTTTTTCATCACCGGTAAATATTTCCTCGGGCAGTGGTTATGCAAAGAACAGTAATCCTTCTGTTGTAACCCTTGAGGGGAACTACGCAAGAGTAGTATGGAGGGGTTTCCGCGAATATTTGATGGAGGAGGAAGAGTTTCATAAACAGCAGGCAATCCTGAGTGATTGGAATGTAGTGTTTAAATCAACTGATAATCCATCCATGTTCTGGACTTTTGGGACAGATGTAGCGAGCCCTTCAATCAATAAAAGGGATAATAATACTTACTATGCATTTTCCTGGACTCAAAACTCAGGCAATGGCGGAGTAAAACTGGCAAATAATACACTCTCTTCAATTTATACCCTTTCTCATAAATACGCCGGGGTGAACTATCCCTTGCAGGGTACTTCTGTTCAGATGGCAAATGGTGTATCAAGTCAGTTCATGCACGCTCATACTTTCAACGGCTCTGGCACAGGGCCCTATGTTTTCCGGTATTCAAATCCGGTTTCCTCACTCTCAAAAGAACAAAACCTGGTTAATGGCAAAGCAAGGGAAGGGAGCATTTTTGCCGGCAACACTCAGTTTTATTTTACATTTGGAAATCTACAGTCTGATGGCGTAGGTGTTGAGTTTGTAGAAATTCCCGATACAACAAGACTGAGTGGATCACCTGAGGCATTGCAGTATCTGCAGAGTCAGCCGTTCCAGATCACTGGCAACTCAAAGGTTTCATACTCCGTTCAGTATGGCATTGCAGATTCAACCGGTTTGGATGAACTGATGAACAATGGAGGACAAGTAAGATTCAGAGCAGAAATATTTGATGCTGCCACAGGAGAAGTATTATTAACAACCGACAATGTGTTATGGAATACTTCCACCATCATTAATTATCGCACCAATTCTTATACGGTAAGCAGCGGAAGTGCAGGCAATCGCCTTGTGCAGATACGATTAGTAATTGAGACTAATCTGCCCGTGCAATATACATTAAGTGATAAACTCTCCGAAGAGGGAGTATTTCTTCGTCAGAATGTAAGAGAAGTTGAGATGCTTGATAACCTGAAAATTACTGATTTTGCTTTAACACAAAACTACCCCAACCCATTCAACCCGGTAACAGAGATAGAATTTGCCCTCCCTGAGCAGAGTGATATAACTCTAAACGTATATGACATCCTCGGTAAAGAGATTGCAACACTTGCCACTGGCAGCTACTCAGCAGGTAGATACACAGTCCCCTTTGACGGCACCAGCCACGCAAGCGGAGTATATATTTATAAACTCAGCTACGGCAAGGGGCAGACAATAACTAAAAAGATGACCCTGCTTAAATAATTGTGAATTGTGAATGGTAAATTGTGAATTGCGAGTTTTCACTTTTCACTCTTAACTTTTAACTAAAGAAAGCCCTGGTTTGTTGCCGGGGCTTTTTTGTTTTTGATGCCCTTTTGCCTCCTTTTTTTAACGCAATCCGCCGCGGCGGAAAACGAAGTTAAGCGCGGAGTAACGCAGAGTTTTAAACCCAGTCTCGCGCAAAGACGCTAAGATGCAAAGCAATAATTAAAAGTAAAGTAAGCATGGCCTTTCAGTTCATAATTAAACTTCATTTTTCATATCATCTCGTTTAAAAGTTCCTGGCGGGGCTGTGCGATGATGACTTTATTTACGAGCAATCCCTTTTCAGAAACCAATGCTGCTCCTGCTTCAACGGCTGCTGTAACGGCTGCTACTTCTCCGGTCATGGTTACAAATGCTTTTCCGCCGAGTGCCATTGCCAGACGCACTTCAATCAGTTTAACCGATGCAGCTTTTACTGCAGCATCAGCGGCTTCAATGAGTGAAGCAACGGAGAATGATTCGATAATGCCGAGTGATTCAAGCAATTGCACTCCGGTATGACCGGCAATGGCAGGGAATATATCCGGGTGAACATTGGGAATTACAAAATGGTCAATGACCCCAAAGTTTATGGTTTCAACTGCTGCATCAACTGCTGTCTGCACGGCTGCCACCTCTCCGCCAATCAGAGTCATATATTTACCTGAGCAGATAGTGCGGGAAAGTATCATTTCAACATTGGAGGTTTTGAGCATAATATCCGCTGCCTGCATTCCGGCGGCGATGCTGGTCATTTCAATAAGTCCGAGTGAGTTCATTTGTATCATAGTAATATCTTTTTAAGCTTTTATGGATATATAATTCTGTGTCACCTCAGTAATCCTGCCGCTAATTGAAGCGTGAATTTCACTGCCGAGTTTGCCTCCTGAGATGTGTGCAATTTTTGCTCCCCGCGTAACGGTTTCTCCTTCTGAAACAAGCGGCACTGCTATTTCACCTACATGCTGTTTTAAGGGAATTTTAACTTTTACCGGAGCAGGTGATTTATCAGTAAAGGGGGTGTGCCCGTCATACTGCTCAAGCCGCAGTTTTTTAACAAGCTGCTTTAGGGGAACTCTGCGTCCCTCTTTCATCGGGTGAACTTTAACAGGTTTCTCCTGTATATACTTCATTCCGGCAGAACGCATTTCTTTTTTACTTTTGTCACATGCTTCTTTGGGGAAAAGATCTTCCGGACAGGCGTAGAGTGTGCAGAGTCCGCAGGCACAGCAAAGCTCAGCCATCTGATTCCACACGTCTGAGCCGGTTTTTGAAAAGCCGAGTGAGCGCATTACCAGATGCGGCTGCACGTTATATCCAAGCAGGTAACGCGGGCAAAATTCCGTGCAATAACTGCATTGGTCGCAGGCAGATTTACCGATGCGGTGCCAGTTCTTTTCCGGCTGATTTTTCCGCTGAATGATATAATGATTCATTGGCAGAACAATAATTCCGGATGAGGTTTTGGTAACCACTTCATCCAAGTCCATGGTTAGCTGCCCCATCATCACTCCGCCGTTATATATAGCGAAGTCGGAAACAGTGGTTCCGCCCGCGTGTTCTATCAGTTCGCGGAATGTGGTGCCAACCGGAGTCCAGAAAGTAGCTGGTTTTTTAACCGCACCTGCCACACAAACAAATTTATCAGTCACCCCTTTCTCCTGATGTGCAAGCCATACATTATAAAATGATTCAACATTATTAACCACACAACCGACCTGCAAAGGAATTCCGGCGGGTGGAATTAATCGTTTAGTGGCGGCATAAACCAGTTCATACTCATCACCTGCGGGATAAAAATCTCCGAGGAAAGTAAATTCAATATTGGTATCCTTCAGCCAGGGTTCAATTGCTTCAATGGCTTTTACATTTTTGGATTTAAGCCCGAAGAATCCTTTTTTTGCGCCGGTGCTTTCAATCATCAGTTTCATCCCTTCAACAATTTCGCGGGGATGGGCTTTCATCAATTCGTAATCCTTATGGATAAGGGGTTCACATTCCGCACCGTTTGCCAGGACGTATTCAACCTGCGACTGTGCCTTTATGTGGGTGGGGAATCCTGCGCCGCCTGCCCCGACAACTCCGGCTTCCTGTATTTGTTGTTGTATTGACATATATCTTTATAAAAGTAGTTCTTATCGGCTGTCTGCAAAATTAGTCAGAGTAGGCGGAGAAAAAAAGGAGAATATTCCTGCGGAGTTTTATTGCCCGGGGTAAACGGGGAGTTCTTTACAATTCATTATTATTGAGAATGTATTTTATCATTTTTTCTGCCTTGCATTGAACCAGGACCAAAACAAAAGATCTGAAAGAAACCAGACAATAACTCTGAGTGAAACTGAAACTCAGGAGTTTAAAAAAGAACTTCTGAATGAAGCTGATATAACTGGTAAGTTTGACCCATCGGGTAAAATTATCCGCGGTGATGTCATCCGGGTAACCGAAAAACTGCCCGCAAAGTTTGCTGATTTGTTAATACTTGACCCGCCGTATAATCTGTATAAAGATTTCAACGGAATGAGTTTTAAAAAGAGTTCAATCTCCGGATATACTGAGTACCTTAATTCATGGCTGCCTTCGCTCCTTCGGGTGCTCAAACCGGGGGCGACTATATATATATGTTCTGATTATCATTCATCCACCTCAGTGCATCTTCTTGCGGAAAAATATTTTACTGTAAGAAATCGGATTACCTGGCAGCGCGAAAAGGGAAGAGGAGCCAAAACGAATTGGAAAAACAGTTCAGAGGATATCTGGTTCTGCACTTTGGGGAATGATTATCAATTTCATGTTGACCGCGTAAAAGAAAAAAGGGTTGTCATTGCGCCCTACCGGCAGGAAGGAAAGCCGAAGGACTGGGAAGAAACTCCCGATGGCAACTTCCGGCTTACACACCCCTCCAACTTCTGGAATGATATCAGTGTACCTTATTGGTCAATGCCTGAGAACACTGATCACCCGACGCAGAAACCTGAGAAGCTTTTGGCGAAACTGATCCTTGCCTCAAGCAAATCAGGAGATTTAGTGCTTGACCCATTTTGTGGCTCCGGTACCACAGCAGTTACCGCAAAGAAACTGGGCAGAAATTTTTGTGCTTATGATATTAATGAGGAGTATTGCCTGCTCGCGCTTAAACGGCTGAAAATGGCTGAGAGAGATCCTGCTATACAGGGCTATAAAAATGGCGTGTTTTGGGAGAGAAATGCCCGTCAGCTAAAAAGGAGAAGTGTTGAGATACAAAATCAAACGGCCGGGAAAAATATTTTTGAGGAAGAAGAGTAAGTGCATCTGCAATTCTGCCGCGGCTTTTCTTCTGCTCTCTTGGGGCTTCTTCTTATATTTGCAGTGAAAATTTATATTTAGAGGTAAACCATGGCTTCAAATCCCATGCTCAACAGGGCATTCAGAGAGGAAGCAGTCGCCGGTCAGGGACTGATGACTTTGAACGGATTTTTAAATAAAGCATTCTTTCTCCTTTTACTGGTAGTTTTTCCGGCTGGTCTGGTTTGGAATCAGTTTTACCTTACCGGAAATCTTAGTTCAATTTCGGGATGGGTTTTTGGCGGAGCAATAGCCGGACTCATTCTGGCGATTCTTACTGCTTTCTTTAAAAGAATTGCCATCATTACGGCGCCTTTATATGCAATCGCGCAGGGGCTTTTTCTCGGAGGCATCTCAGCATTTTTTGAACTGATGTATCCCGGTATAGTTCTTCAGGCGGTAATGCTGACAGGCGCTATTTTTCTTATGATGCTTTTTCTTTATCGAACCGGAATTATTAAACCGACTGCAAAATTTATGATGGGTGTGGCCGCGGCTACAGGCGCTGTTGGTCTGGTGTATCTTGCCTCTTTTATTCTCGGTTTTTTCAGTATCAGCATACCATTTATTCACAGCAACGGATGGGTTGGCATTGGTTTCAGCGCGGTGGTTATTGTTATTGCTGCATTAAATCTGATAATTGATTTTGCATTGGTCGAAGAAGGTGTAAAAAACGGCGCGCCTAAATATATAGAGTGGTATGCAGCTTTCGCGCTGCTGGTAACGTTAGTGTGGCTTTATTTTGAGATATTACGTCTCCTTAGTAAACTGCGCAGCCGTTAAACAGACAGGGAAGGGTTTTTATTGTCCTATTCAGTAGTATTTACAGGAAGCATAGAACCGGAAAAGCGAATCCGTACTCTTGATGACATACGTGCCTATTACCGCGAGGGGGAGTATATATCGGCGGTTGCTTTGCTTCTTGCGGGGCTTAAGGAAAAGCTAATACAAAATACCCGCGGTGAAAACGATGTTATTCTGATGGATGTTGACGAAACCGCGCTGAATAGTTTTGAATTTATTTCAGGTACTGATTTTGATTTTTACCCCCATCTTTGGGAAGAATGGATGCTGGGAGGAAAAATACCGACGAATGAGCCGGTTCTTCAATTTTACCAGGAGATGATAACCGCAGGGTTCAGTTTCATTTTTCTGACCGGGCGGATGCACAATTTTCGCCATGCAACAGAAAATAATCTTAAAGCCGCCGGTTACCACACGTTTAATCGCCTGATTACCCGAAGGGAGGAAGAAGATGGTCTTGAGCCGGCAGTTTATAAAACAAAGGTCAGGCAGTCGCTCACCGATGAGGGTTACCGGATACTGGCTAATATCGGAGATCAAGAGAGCGATATTCAAGGAGGTTTGGCGCTTTTCCCCCTTCAGCTTCCTAACTTTCTTTATCAGATATAGCTCGTATTGAGTTTGAAAAAGAGGAAAAACAGGAATTTTATCAGTTTTTACGAAAAAATTGCCTTAAAACCCCGGTTTCATTACATTTCAAATATCTTATATTAGTAACTCTGAAAAAAATGTTTTCTGGTCTCCCGGGGTCCCGGATGGAGCGGGTGTCAGGCATAAAGATTTGTTAAATTCGAAATCAGATTGTTAAATAAATTGCAAAAATTTCAGTATCCCTATAAATTTTACAGAAAGGCGCTCAAGAAATGAAGTCCGTCTTATTTCCAAGTGTGATTGAAAATCACGATAATGCATTGCAGAGTGCGATCAATAACCTTGTTGATGGTATAAAGATTCACCAGAACGGCAGCCAGTATATTGTTGGCAATCTTGCGCTTGAAGAGGGGGTTTCACCTCACAAGATCGTTAATGCAAATCCGCTTGATACAGATTATCAGGTTCTTGCCGGCTCAGGACTTCTGCTCCTTTCACAGTATAAAAAAGCTCCTGTTACCCTTACTGTTGGTTTTCCGTATGCTACATATAAGGCAAACCAGGACGCTGCAATACAGTATTTCAAGGGGAAACATGATATCATGTTTGACACTTTTTCTTTCGGAAAAACCCGCACTAATAAAGTTGCTGTTGAGGTTGACCGTGTCGAAGTTATTCCTGAGATTTTAGGATGCAGTCTTGCAATCAGAAATGAAAGAAAAGGTTCACCTGAGTTTTTTGTAGTTTCAATCGGTTATGGTACCTTTGAAGCATGCCTGACAAACAAGAATGGCATTACCGAAAGAACACTTATCAGCGGACCCGGTATCCGTTATGCGATAAACCAGGCGATGCGCGAACTCAAAAAACAGTATTATCTTGATCTCCGCACCGAACATCAGTTTGACAAAAATTTCCAGTTGGGCAAAATTATAATCAACAGAAGACCTCATGATATTTCTGAAATCAGATCAAAAGCTATCCAGAGCTATTATGATGAAATTATCTCCCCATCACTCAGAAACGTCTGGAAAGATGATGACTTCATGCACACCAATCTTCTTTTCCTGACAGGTGGCGGTTCATTATATCCGGAGCTTCTTGAGTGTTTTAAGAAAGAGTTTGGCGGAATACTTGAGACCAGTCTGGTTGATGATCCTACAACAAGCGCAAGCCGCGGCTATGCGATCTGGTCAAACAGAATTAATGATGATAAGTCTGTTGCTGCCGGCATGGATATCGGAAATGCACAGACGGTTGTAACATTCTTCGAGAATAAATCAGAAAACGAAGAGTTTTAATTTTTATATAACTCCTCTCCTGTGAAAAACCTGTCCGGGTTTTTCCGCGGGAGAGGAGTTCTGTTTTTGGGGGAAGCAGAAACCGGAAGGATGAATGAGTTTATTTAGTATCTTCAAGGACAGCAGTAAAACACCACACTCCGGCAGTATTACTCATATTGCCTCAGGAACTGTATTGTCAGGCGACCTGCTGAGTGAGTCCCCCGTGTATTTTTTTGGAACAATTACCGGCAATATCAAATCAGGCGGAGATGTATATATAGGCGAAGAAGCTGAAGTATTTGGGCATGTTACCTCGCCGAATATCTATATGGCCGGAAAAGTTCTTGGTAATATAACCTGCACAAAAACAGTTTATCTGAAAGGAACCGCGGCAGTTCTGGGCAATCTGTGTTGCTCGGAGGTTACCATAGAAAAAGGGGCACTTGTGGCAGGTGTGCTTAAAGTTGAATCAGAAAAGCTTCATGCGTTCAGACAGAAATCAGTTAATATACTGAGTGAAGGACAAATGCGGGCTTCGAATGAAGTGCTATTAAAGAGCGCGGAAGAGCCCGTGCTAAATGACAAGCCCGAAGAAGCAGCACCCGAAACTCCTGTAAAAGAGGCCGTTCGTAATTCAGCAGAGACCGAAGCTCAAACGCAGGGGAACGGACAAAAACCGCAACGCGTTATAAAACTACCACGAATTATAAAAGTACAAAGCACAAAAGAAACACCGCGTCAGACGGGAGACGAAAATTCTTATGATTATCCGAAAAACATCTGGTAATCAGAGCTCAATAAGTTTACCTGGTTCAGCCGCATGAATTTTTACGTGCGGAATCTTTTTCAAAAGAATACTGCCCATCTCAAGAACCGCTCCTTCATCACCGTGCACTAAGATTACTCTTTCGGGATTTATCTCAGCCGCGATTTTTACTAATCCTTCTGCTGATGAGTGCGCGCTGAACCGGAATTTCCTGATTGCACATTTCACCGGTATGGCTTTACTCTGACCGGGGAAGTATATATGGTCTCCCTTCTTTGCGTTTGCCACTGCGTATCCGGCAGATTCAGGGTCCATATATCCGGCGGTAAAGATAGCGCAGTCTTTTTGCCGCAGAAAAAGGGGAGCCAGAGTATAAGAGAGAGTTCCTTCATTCAGCATGCCGCTTGATGCCATCACGATACATGGCTCTTTAAATAAATCTTCTTTCTTTTCGAGTGTGGTAATATTGCGGTAGCCGGTTCCTGTTACCTGAAAATTCGGGTCAACCATATTTACCAAATACCGGTGACGGTCATAAAGCCGGTTGAGCTTCATGCCAATACCGTTTACGTATATATCAGTAAACGGCACTTTCCGTTTGTGCATTAACTGCCATATAGTGGTAAGAAGCTCCTGCAGTTTACCAAGCGAAAAGACGGGCATCAGAACAGAGCCCCCTTTATTAAATACTTTGTTAAGCTCAGCCCCCAGCCGCTCCTTTTCTTTTTGCCACGGTTTATATTCAGCGTCAGGCGTTTGGCCGTAGGTTGATTCCATTATCAGAATATCAGCACGGAGCCCTTTGTAGGAAGCGCCTTTGATAACTGCCTGATCAAACGGATTGATGTCACCGGTATAACAGATACTTCTTCCGGCACATTCGAGAAAAACCATCGCGGAACCGAGGATGTGACCGGCATCGTGAAGGGTGAGAGTTATCTCCTCATGGAGCTTATGTTTGTGACCGGCTAATTGCAATGGCTTGTTATAGGGAAGGACGATAATGCTTCCGGTGAGCATGTCAAGTTCATCGTGTGAGAAGAGTTTTTTTGCTTCAATGGGGTCAAGTTCTTCCCGCATGATATTGAGCGCGTTATGCAGCGTCAGTTCAGCAATATCCCTTGTAGCCGGGGTAGTAATAACCTGAATATAGGGATGCAGCTTTACCAGAAAAGGGAGTGAATTAAGGTGATCCTGATGAGCATGGGTGATAATGACATAGTCAATCGGGTCATTCTCAATTAAGCTGAAGTCGGGCAGGGAGTCGTACCCTTCCTTGCGCGGATGCTGGCCGCAGTCAAGGATGATGCCCGTTCCGAAGAAGTTTATATAATAGCTGTTTGCCCCTATTTCCATTGCTCCCCCAAGCGCCTTAAATTGTATCATTAATCTGTTTTTGTAAAAAAGTTTATCAGTTCGCCGGAATTCTTTAGATTGAAGTTATAAAAATAATGAAAGTATGATGAAGATAGGCAAATATGAAATAGTTTCCGTAGAGACAGGAAGATTTTATCTGGACGGAGGGGCAATGTTTGGCATAATCCCAAAACCATTATGGGAGCGGTCAAATCCTCCGGATGAGAAGAACCGGATTGAAATGGCGGCGAGGGTTTTGCTGCTTCGCTCTGATTCAAAAGCTATTTTATTAGACACAGGAATGGGGGTGAAGTGGGATGAAAAGCAAAAAGGAATATATAACTACCGGTTTGAAGAACATCTGCTTTTGCAGAGTTTGAAACAGCTTAGTATAAGCCCGGAGGATATCACCGACGTAATTTTAACTCATCTGCATTTTGACCATGCCGGCGGCGCAACAATTTCTGAAGGGGGGAAATTAACGCCGGCCTTTCCGAATGCAGTATATCATGTCAGAAAGAAAAACTATGAATGGGGGATGAATGCGTCTGAACGGGACAGAGGGAGCTATATAAAAGAGAATTTTGAACCGCTGATGAAAGAGGGAGTTCTTAAACTAATAGAAGGGGGTAATTATCAATTTGACGATGAGATTTATCTTCCTGAATTTAATGGTCATACATTCGGGCAGCAGCTTCCCCTGATCGCAGACGGTGAAACAGCGCTTTTTTTCTGCGGTGATTTATTCCCCACATCCTCACATCTGGCTCTGCCCTATATAATGGGGTATGATCTTCAGCCGCTGCAGACACTGGCCGAGAAGAAAGAAATTCTGAAGCGTGCGGTTGAGGAGAACTGGACCCTGGTTTACGAACATGACCCTTTTTACGCCTGCTCAAAAGCAGTTTTTTCAGGTAAGGGTTATGTTTGTGATGAATTGCGCGGGGAGCTTTAGGTGATTGAAGAAGGATATACGAAGCTCTGTATGACGCAGGAACTGCGGGAGGGGAAGGGAAAGCGGATATATATTGAGGAGCACCCGCTGGCGGTTTTTCTGGTAAACGGAAGTGTATTTGTAACAGATAATATTTGCCCGCATCAGCAATCTAATATCCTGCATGAGGGCTTTCTTGAGCAAGGGCAGGTTATCTGTCCGGCTCATGGATGGTCATTCTCACTTGAAACAGGCAATCAGCCGGACGGCAGGAGAGGTATTACTTCCTATCCGGTGATTGTCAGGGAGGGTGTTGTATATATAAAATTCACTCCGAAAAGGTTTAGCTGGTAGGTTATGCACACCACACGCGAAGAATATATCCGCTCGATTGCTGAGGACTTCGGTTTCGGGCTCTGTGGCTTTGCGCGGGCAGAAGAACTGCATCAGGAGTCTGAGATGCTACTGGATTGGCTTGAGCACGGGTATCAGGCGGGGATGACTTATATGGAACGGAACCAGGATAAAAGGAAAAATCCAGAGCTGATTATTGAAGGGGTCTGTTCCGTTATTTCTCTTGGAATGATATATAATACTCCATACAAGCATAATACTGACGCCGGTCGGGGTAAAATATCACGCTATGGCTGGGGAGATGATTACCACGAACTGATGTGGGAACGGCTTGAGAAGATGTGTTTAAAGATTAAAGAAGTTTATCCTGATTTTTCTTACAAATATTATGTTGACACTGGTCCTGTAATGGATAAGGCGTGGGCGGTAAGAGCCGGGCTTGGTTGGAGAGGTAAACATACCAATATTATTAACCGGGAGAAAGGAAGCTGGTTTTTTATCGCGAATATCTTTACCAATATCGAACTTAAAGAAGATATAGCTGTTGAAGACTTTTGCGGAAGCTGTACTGCCTGCATAGATGCCTGCCCCACAAAAGCTATTGTGCAGCCATGGCAGGTAGATGCCGGTAAGTGTATTTCATATCTGACCATTGAAAATAAAGGGGAGATAAGCCCGCAGTTTAATGGTCAGTTTGAGGGGTGGATATTTGGCTGTGATATTTGTCAGGATGTTTGTCCGTGGAATAACAAATTTGGGGCAGTTACTGCTGAAGAAAGTTTTCAGCCAAGAAATGATGAAACAAGTCTTTCCCTTGAATATATTTCAGAGTTAGATAACAAACAATTCCGTGACCGATTTTCAGGGAGTCCTCTGCTCAGAGCAAAGCTAAAAGGGCTGAAAAGAAACGCTGAATTTCTGGTCGGCAGTGAAGTTAAAGGAGACAACCTCTGAATCTTCAGACCGGCACAGGTATCATATCAACAATTAATTTAATTTTTTATGAAAGAAAGTAATGAGCGAAAATCATCATAAAGTACTAATCATTGGTTCAGGTCCGGCCGGTTTAACCGCGGCACTTTACAACGGACGCGCTAATCTTAGTCCGGTAATCTTTGAAGGGCTTCAGCCGGGCGGGCAGCTTACAATTACAACCGAGGTTGAAAACTATCCCGGATTTGAGCATGGAATTCAGGGGCCGCAGCTTATGGATATTATGAGAGCGCAGGCAGCCCGGTTCGGGGCTAAATCTTTTTATAAAGAAGTTACTAAAGTTGACTTCAGTAAACATCCGTTCGTGATTGAATCTTATGATGAGGTTCATACCGCAGATGCAGTTATCGTTTCAACCGGTGCTTCAGCCAGACTGCTCGGGCTTGAAAGCGAGAAAAAATTTATGGGATACGGCGTTTCTGCATGCGCTACCTGTGACGGATTCTTTTTCAAGAATCAAAAGGTACTCATTGTCGGAGGAGGAGATACCGCTATGGAAGAAGCCACTTACTTAACCAAACATGCTGCTGAGGTTGTTTTGGTTCATCGCCGTGAGGAATTCAGAGCGTCAAAAGTAATGGTTGACAGAGTAAAGAAAAATCCGAAAATCAGAATTCTTACAAACAAAATTCCTGTTGAAGTTTTAGGTACGGAGGAAGACAGCCGGAAGGTTATGACAGGTGTAAAGCTGAAGGACTCTGTAACAGGTGAGTTTTCAGTTGAGGAAGCTAGCGGTCTTTTTGTTGCAATCGGACATCAACCGAACACCTCACTTTTTAAGGGAGTTTTAGACATGGATGATAATGGCTATCTGAAAGTAAAGCCAGGTTCAACAGCTACCAACATTCCGGGTGTATTTGCAGCCGGCGATGTTGCAGACAGTAAGTACCGCCAGGCAGTAACCGCGGCTGGTACCGGCTGTATGGCTGCATTAGATGCTGAACGGTGGCTTGAGGCAAACGGGCTGGGTCACTAACCTCATCCCGGTTATTTATCATTAACCGAAAAATTTCACATAATCCCCCGATGGTTATTCCTCCGGGGGATTTTTTTTAGGTATGAGTAATAGTTCCGATCGGTTTTATTTAACAGTTTCCCAGGATTTTTTTAACTGCCGCGCCCGTGTGAAAAAATAACCGGAGCGGAATATATCACTTTGCTGATGGGATTATTTATTTATATTCTGTAAATGTCTGTTGCATTTTTCTTTATTCGGTTCATGGCGGTAAATGAAACGTTAAATAATTAAAATAGCAGTAATGATAAAAGAGAGAAAAGAATGGGTACACAGCAGAGTCTTCTGACCATCCTGGCAATGATGATGCTGACAATGCTTGCGGTGAGGATGAATTCAAATATCCTTCGCACGCAGGATATTACCCAGAATTCAAAATTCGGACTCACGGCAATTTCACTTGCTTCCTCACGGATTGAACTCGCCGCACGTCTGGCTTTTGATGAAAATTCTCTTAATAACCCCCTCACCGGCACTTCCTCTCTTTCATTACCATATTCATTCGGACCGGATTCAGGGGAAACGGCTGCATCGCAATTTGATGATGTTGACGATTACCATCAATTCGCGGAAACTGACTCATCACTGCCGTCAGCGGTATATACAATCACCTCAAAAGTGGAATACCTTGAGCCGGTTAATCTTACGGTTTCATCAACCCCCACCTGGCACAAGCAGTTTACCGTTTACGTAAGCAGTATTAGCATGCAGGATACCGTAATGATGTCAACAATTCTCAGTTACTGGTATTTCAGGTAACTGATATGGGTACTGCTACAATACTTGATATTGCCGGAGCAATCCTCATTGGCGGAATTCTGATGGTTTCACTTCATACGGTGAATCAAAACGTTCTTACAAATATATATTACTACAATTCTGATATTGTAAATCAGGGTAATCTGGTAAGCGTAGTTGATTTTATTGAAAGAGATATCAAACGTCTGGGCTATAGTCCGGACCCGGCGCAGCTTCCAACTTCCGCTCAGTCAATTCTTACTGCCGATACTTCCCGGATAAAATTTGTAGGAGATCTTGACAATGATGCTGTTCTGGATACGGTGACGTATTATCTGGGTCCGCTTTCTGATATGGAGTCAACACCCAATCCGCGTGACAGGATACTCTATCGCCGTGTTGACCCGGGAGGCAGAATAACATCGAACCTTGGGGTGACTGAATTTTCGCTGCTTTATTTTGACGCGCTTTCAGATACACTGCCGCCTCCGGTATCACAAACCGGCCGTATTTCAGCTATTCAGATATCGGTGAAGGTTGAAAGCGCGGCATCCATTGATGAACAGTATGCGCAAGGGTTTTGGAGGCAGATACGTGTTTCAGCAAGAAATCTGAAGAACAGGTAGGTATATATAAATGTTTGGTAAAGCTTCTATCATCCTGGTTATCGGTTTTTCAATGATATTCCTGCTCTATCAGCAGAATCTTATAAATTCACAAACAGGTTCGGTTGTTACCTATTCTGAGTACTATTCAAAAATGGCAGCGCGTGACCTTGCAGTAGCTGCAGCTAATTTAGCTTGTAATCAGTTTTTTATTGATCCTGAGTGGAAGTCAAATTACACCAACACCTCATACGGCGGGGGGAGTATTACGATTACAGTAACTGAAAACAGCGAATCGCAAAAGGAAATACTTGCAGTATCACGGTTGGGAGCGTACAATGATACCATTGCCATATTACTGAGTACCAGTAACTTCGCGCGTTTTGCTTATTACGCAGGTATTGCTCCTGGAAATATATATTACGTAACAGGAGATACCGTATGGGGACCAATGCATATTGAGGGGCACCTTAACGTAAAAGGTTCACCGGTCTTTATGGGAAAAGTAACAAGCAGTAAGGGGATAAAATATGGTTCATCTTCAAGCTCGCCTGTATTTAACGGTGGTTACGAAAGCGGCGTGAGTCTGACCATTCCGGATGATTTGAATGATGTTTATGCCGCTGCGGCGTCTCAGGGAAAAGTTTTTTCAGGATACAGTGATGTGTGGCTTGAGTTTCTTAACAATGGAACCGTAAACTACAAAACTTCATCTTCAGCATCATGGACAAATGCTTCCATAAGCTCATTAACCTCCAACGGGGTGATAGCTGTTGATAAGGGAAATCTTCATATAAAGGGGAAGGTTAAAGGTCAGGTAACAGTTTATGCGGGTTCAAGTTCAGGCGCCGGAAGCGGGAATATATACATTGATGATGATATTACCTATTCGGGTAATCCGCTTGATCCTTCCTGTGATGACATGCTGGGTATTGTCGCGACAAACAATGTAATTATAGCAGATGTGCCGGAAACCAAAGGTGATGTAACAATCCATGGATCAATTTTTAACTTTGGCGGCGGGATAACGGCTGAGAATTTAAACAGTCTTGGAAAGGAGGGTTCAATAAGACTTGTTGGTGGTCTCATTCAGCGGCAGGGGCAGTTGGTTAATGTATATAACGAAAATGATAATATTATCCTGAAAGGGTACAGCTTAAATATGAGGTATGATAACCGGTTGCTGCTTAATACACCGCCGGAGTTTCCGGCTACCGGCAGTTATGAAATACTTTCCTGGAGGGAGTAAAAGCAGCATATATATTCTCCAATCCCGGAGGGATTGCACATTGGTGGAAAAAACAAAAACCCACATAAACCCCCAATCCCGGAGGGATTGCACATTGGTAGAAAAACAAAATACCACACACAACCCTGACCCCAGAGGGGTCATAAATTGGTAGAAAGCCGCATATATACCCCAACCTCAGCGAGGTCGCAGATTCTGGGGTTTGAGGTGTTATATATATTCTTAAATCTGCATAAATCGACAGCGAACGGGTCACCCGCGCTGCGGGTTTTGGAATTTATTTGGTTGAAGTGTTATTAACGGGCCACCGCTAACGCGGTTCATTTTGGATGTGTTTGACCATGATATATTGGCTACCAATTTGTGACTCCTCAGGAGTTGGGAGGGGGCTTAAAAAATTATACATTATACATTGTACATTGGAAGCGGGTTCTTTCTATCGCGTGTGTTATTGCTATATCACGCCTGGCAGGGTTATATATTCCGCAGCGGGGTGACCTTCACATAACAATTGAACGCAAAACATTTTTTCCGAATCCCGATTCAACCGTGATGATTCATAATAACTTTTTCTTTTAGCCGTATTCATAACATCATGAACTATTTCAGCCGTACGATTCCTTTTTTTACAATGATAAAATTTTCTGCTTCAAGCTGAGTAAGTATTTCGTTTTTCCCGCGATGTGAAATCATCCTGAGGAGATCATGCTCACGGATTTCTTTCTCTTTCAGCAGGATTCGTAATATATATCCCCTTGCCTCCCGTTTTGATCCCTTAAAGCTGCTTCGTTTTGTAAGAGGGGGATAGAGCTTCTTGATTGCAGGCGCGAGCGATGCACCGTAATCCATTAAAGCATTATGCCAGACAGCAGATTTACCCTGAGGTATCATCCGTTTTGCAATCAGTTTTAGTTCTTCGTTGCTGACACTGTTATCCATCTGTAGTTCGGAAAGCAGAACACGCCGGATGTTAATATCTATCACCGGAACCGCCTTGTTAAACGCAAAAGCAAGTATAGCCGCTGAGGTGTATTCACCAATGCCTGGTAGTTCCCTGAGCGCCGCGGCAACTTGGGGAAATTTACCATCGTGCTTTCTTATAATTTCCTGCGCGGCAGTTCTGAGCCGGAGTGCGCGAGAGTTATACCCAAGCCCTGACCAGAGCTTTAGCAATACAGAGGATTTAACTTTTGCGAGTGCTTCAATTGTCGGCAGTCGCTTTATGAATTTTGTATAATACTCAATAACCCGGCTGACCTGTGTCTGCTGAAGCATAAACTCGGAAACCATAATATGGTAAGGATTGGTCGTTTTGCGCCACGGGAGTTCTCTGCCGTTTTTCAAATAATAGGTAAGGATTTTTCTCCTTACCTTCAGATAAGAGGTCTTGTTTTGGGGTAAATCAGTTTTGTTTTTAACACTTTTTTGCTGATTTCCTGATTGTTTTACCATTTGGTCTGCATCACACCGGTTTTTTTATCTGAACAAATTTAAGTAATATTCTGTCGTGAAAATCTGATTTCTCTGTCAGAATATTGAAATCAGGTTTCACATAAATTCAGCGAAAGGGCTGAATTCGGGGGCTATTCTTAACAAGAGTAGCTGCACTATCTCATATACTCACTTTCTATTAATAATTTAAGGCATAACTCATGCAGTCGCGGAACACCATAAGTCAGGAGCCGTTGAAATCTGCGTATTCTTATAATCTCGATTTTATCGGGTATGTCACAGAAGATGAATTACATAATCTTCCTGAGGGCTCAGGTATCTTCTGTGTTTATGAGGCATCTATGCCCGATCATAGTGACGGGTTGGTGATGGAGCGTCTTCTTTACATCGGTGAAGCCGGTAATATAAGACACCGTCTGCTCAATTGTGAATTAATGAGCGTATGGCAGTTTTCAGTAAAAGCACGTCATAGATTAGCGTTTTCCTTTGCGATGATTGATTCATTTAACCGTCTGAGGGTTAATGCGGCTTTGGTCTTTCATCATAAACCCCCCTTTAATAAGGATTACCTTGATAATTTCCCTTTTCATCCGACAATAGTTCGCAGCAAAGGGGAAACCGCACTTCTTGACACAATGTTTTCGGTGGTGAAAACGGAAACACAATGAGTATTTAGTTCCTCATTTAATACGGGGGAAACAGGGGGAAATACAATTCAGATCGATTCTCCTTTAAGAACTCTCCGATTATTCAGATATTTGCAGTTCACTTTTTTTCATTTCAGGAAAACCACACTTTGGCAGTTGAAGCTAATAAAATAATTTACTCCATGATCGGGGTTAGCAAGTATTATAACAAAAAAGCAGTCCTCAAGGATATTTACCTCTCCTATTTTTACGGTGCAAAAATCGGTGTTCTCGGTCTTAACGGCTCCGGTAAAAGCAGTCTGTTAAAAATCCTCGCGGGGGTTGATAAAGAAATAAACGGAGAGACAACAGTTTCTCCCGGTTATACTATCGGCTACCTTGAACAGGAACCGCAGCTTGATGAAACAAAAACCGTAAAGGAAATCGTCCAGCAGAGCGTGCAGAACGTAGTTGATCTGCTCAGAGAGTTTGACGAGATTAACGCAAAATTTGCTGAGCCGATGGATGATGATGAGATGACCAGACTCCTTGAAAAACAGGGAGAAGTTCAGGAAAAACTTGATGCCCATAACGCATGGGATCTTGATGCTCGTCTTGAAATGGCGATGGATGCACTGCGCTGTCCCGATGGTGATACTTTGGTGAAAGTTTTATCAGGCGGAGAAAAACGCCGGGTTGCACTATGCCGTCTGCTGCTCACCAAGCCGGATATCCTTCTGCTTGATGAACCAACTAACCACCTTGATGCAGAAACCGTTTCATGGCTTGAGCGTCATTTGCAGGAATATGCAGGTACGGTTATTGCCGTTACCCACGACCGTTACTTTCTTGATAACGTTGCCGGATGGATACTTGAACTTGATAACGGTGAGGGAATTCCATACAAAGGAAATTACTCCTCCTGGCTTGAGCAGAAACAGCAGCGTCTTGCACTTGAAGAGAAACGGGAGTCTGAACGCCAGCGCACACTTGCAAGAGAATTAGAATGGATTCGTATGGCGCCCAAAGCACGTCACGCAAAATCAAAAGCAAGAATAACCGCTTACGAAAACCTGCTCGCTCAGAAAAACGAGCAGCGTGAAAAAGAACTGCAGTTATATATACCGCCCGGACCCCGCCTTGGCAATACCGTCATCAATGCCGAAGGTGTGATGAAAGCGTATGGAGATAATATATTGGTTGAGGATATGAATTTCTCAATCCCCGCGGGCGCTATCGTGGGCATTATCGGACCAAACGGCGCGGGTAAAACAACTCTCTTTAAGATGATTAACGGTGTTGAAAAACCGGACGGTGGAAATCTGGTTGTTGGTGAAACCGTAAAACTTGCTTATGCAGATCAGAACCGTGAAGCTCTGAAAGCAGAAAAGTCAATCTGGGAATTGGTTTCAGGCGGAGAGGATATTATCACTTTGGGAAACCGTCAGGTGAACTCACGTGCTTACGTTGCGCAGTTTAATTTCTCCGGTGCAGACCAGCAGAAAAAAGTTTCAGTGCTTTCAGGCGGAGAGCGTAACCGTGTGCAGCTTGCTCTGATGCTCAAAGAAGAAGCAAACGTCCTGCTGCTTGATGAACCAACCAACGATCTTGATGTAAACACCATGCGCGCTCTTGAAGAAGGTATCGAGAACTTTGCCGGCTGTGCACTGATTATCTCGCATGACCGGTGGTTCCTTGACCGTATTGTAACACATATTCTTGCATTTGAAGGAGAAAGTAAAGTAGTCTTTTTTGAAGGCAGTTATACTGAGTATGAAGCAAAACGGAAAGAACGACTCGGCATTGATGCAGACCAGCCGCACAGAATAAAATACCGCCACCTTACAAGACAATAGGCCTATGAAGGATGAATTATGATGTATGAATTATGAATTGGTGAGGACTGTGCAAGTTGTCGTTAATGTCCTTCTTGTCCTTTGAGTCCTCCAAATATTTATTAGAACCGGCTTTCTAAACCTTACCAACCCCGGCAGTCAAAAACTGTCGGGGTTTTTGGTTTTATGAAGATGTAAAATTATTGACCCTGCCGGCTGCCGTTGGGTCTGCCAAAACCGCCCCCATTTCCATTTCCCGCACCCCGCAAATTGAGTATATTTGCAGTTCACTTTTTACGAGTTTATGGAACATCTTCGGAATTTCTGCATAATTGCGCACATTGACCATGGTAAATCTACCATTGCGGACTGTCTTCTTGAGCACACCGGCACGATCACAGCACGTGAGGCCAAAAGCCAGATTCTGGATGATATGGATTTGGAACGGGAGCGGGGGATTACCATTAAATCGCACGCAATTCAGATGCAATACAAGGCGCGTGACGGTAAATCTTATACCCTGAATCTGATTGATACCCCGGGTCATGTTGACTTCGCGTACGAAGTTTCCCGGTCTCTTGCTGCCTGTGAAGGAGCAATTCTGATTGTGGATGCCTCCCAGGGGGTGGAAGCCCAGACCATAAGCAACCTCTATATGGCCATAAACTCCGGTCTGGAGATTGTGCCGGTTTTGAATAAAATTGACCTCCCAAGCGCCGAACCGGAGAGAATTAAACATCAGGTGATTGACCTGATCGGCTGCAAGGATGAGGATATTGTTCTGGCCAGTGCAAAAGCAAAACTTGGCATCGAGGATATTCTGGAGGCAGTAGTTAAAAAGATACCTGCACCCAAGGGAGACCCTTCCGCACCGCTTCAAGCGCTGATATTTGATTCCATATTTGACTCTTACCGCGGAGCAATTGCGTATATACGAATCATGAACGGCACACTGCGTGAAAAAGATAAACTCCGTTTCTTTGCGCATGACATTCAGCATGAGGCAGAAGAAGTTGGCGTTCTTGGTTTGCGTAAAATACGGACCAATGAGCTGATTGCCGGGAATGTAGGTTATTTGATTTCAGGTATTAAAGATGTTCATGATACAAAAGTGGGTGATACCATAACCACGCAGAAGGATGGTGCACCGGCGCCACTGCCCGGTTATCAGGAAGTTAAGCCGATGGTTTACAGCGGGCTTTTTCCCACGAACTCAGAAGATTTTGAAGACCTGCGCGATGCTCTTGAGAAGTTTAAACTGAATGATTCAGCCCTGGTTTCACAGCCGGAGTCATCGGCCGCGCTTGGTTTTGGTTTTCGCTGCGGATTTCTTGGGTTGCTGCACATGGAGATTGTGCAGGAACGTCTGTACCGTGAGTTTAATCAATCAATCATTACAACACTTCCTAACGTTGAATATATAGCGTATAAGAAAAATGGCGCGCGAATAATTGTTGATAACCCGGCTGATATGCCCGCGGTTGGCGATCTGGAAACGATTGAAGAACCGTATGTAAAAGCGCAAATCGTCTGCCCGAGTGAATATGTAGGCAACATAATGAAACTAGCGATGGACAAACGCGGACAGTATAAAAACACTTCATATATTGATCCTACACGCGCGGACCTGACGTTTGAATTTCCGCTGGCTGAAATCATCTTTGACTTTTATGACAAACTGAAATCAACCACCCGCGGCTATGCATCATTTGACTATGAACTGATTGGCTACCGTGAGTCTGATCTGGTGCGTCTTGATATACTGCTCAACGGTGAGGCGGTCGATTCGCTTTCCATGATTGTACACCGTTCAAAAGCTTATGACTGGGGAAGAAAAGTTTGTGAAAAGCTGAAGGATCTGATACCAAAGCAGATGTTTGAGATTTCCATACAGGCAGCTATCGGCACAAAGATTATATCAAAGTCGGTGGTTAAAGCTATGCGAAAGAACGTACTTGCCAAGTGTTATGGCGGTGATATATCACGTAAACGGAAACTTCTTGAGAAGCAGAAAGAAGGCAAGAAGCGTATGAAACAGGTGGGCAACGTTGAGATACCGCAGGAAGCATTCCTCGCGGTGCTTCAGATAGAGGACTAATGGAAGACCGGCCTGAACTCCCTGAAGAAAAACCCGTCAGGAGCAGGCATTCCGGTTTGAGCGTACGTGAATATATACGCGTAACCATGATTGCCGTTGTGCTGGTAGTCTTTCTCAGAACGTTTGTTATTGAGGCATACCGCATTCCCACCTCCTCAATGGAGAACACTCTTTTACCGGGTGATCTTATTCTGGTTGAAAAACTTTCCTTCGGAAAACTGAACGAGTTCGAAATTCCATTCACCTCTGTAAAATTTCCGGTTTTTAACCTGCCTGATTTTTCAAGCCCCGCGCGCAACGATGTCCTGGTTTTTCAGTATCCGGGAGACAGGGATGAATATATACCCTTGCGTCAGGAAAATTATATTAAACGCATTGTTGCACTGCCGGGGGATAAACTCATCATTCGTAATGACACGGTCTATGTAAACGGCGCTGCTCTTGATGCACCTGAAGGAGTGTTTTATAAAAGGGAGAAAAAGGAGTGGCGTGATGACAGGATTTTTCCGCCGGGTAAAGAGTGGAGCAGTCTTTCTTACGGACCTCTCACTGTACCCAAAGCGGGGGATACGCTGCTGCTCTCTGTTTTTAACATAGATGAATGGCGGGTGTTTATTAACCGTGAACTGCTGAGACCCGCTGTTTCTGTGGAGGGGGGAAAAGTGCACATTGACGGAAATATGGCTGAAAAGTATATTGTAAAGAATAATTATTACTTTGTTCTTGGAGATAACCGCGATGACAGTATGGACAGCCGTTATTGGGGTTTTGTGCCCGAAGAAAACATTATCGGCAGGGCATTTATGGTTTACTGGTCACTTGACCCATCAGCACTTTCGATAATGAATTCACTGAGAACAGACAGAATATTAAAAAAGGTTCACTGAAACTTACTATAAGAAAACCATGAGATTATCTTACCCCGTCATGCTGCTTATACTGATGTTATTTTTAACTCCCGCCACTTTTTCTCAGCAGACCGGGGAGAAGTATCTTATCTGCTTCCGTGATAAGGGTGAAACAGGCGATTACCTTATGAAAGGTTCCTCGGTTTATATTAAAGCACTCAATCAGCTTTCCCCTGAAGCCATTGAAAGACGGAAAGCAGTTCTGGGCGAGGATAATATCATTGGTTATGAGGATTTACCGCTGAACGAAGAATATATACAACAGATTGAAGCAGCGGGTATCTCCATACATCATCGTCTGAAATGGTTTAATGCAGTGAGCGCATACCTTACTCCGCAGCAAAGAGCGCAGGTAAAAAACTTTCCGTTTGTTTTAAAAGTGGAAAGAGTAAAATCTTTCACCTCGTCTGAACTTATTACCACTGATCAGCAAAATATATATAACCCATTACTTAATAAAAGTTTTACTGATTATGGTGAAACGTATGTTCAGCTCCAGATGAACGAAATACCAGAAGTTCACCGGAAGGGAATAACGGGGCAGGGAGTGCTATTAGGAATTCTTGATACCGGGTTTGACTGGCAGCTTCATAATTCTCTTAAAACAAGAAATGTGGTGGCTGAATATGATTTTGTGTTTAATGATAACGTAACGGCTAATCAGGCGGAAGACTCCCCCTCACAGCATAATCATGGCACTTATGTTTTTTCTATCGCGGGGGGGTATCATGACAGTGTGTTGATTGGTGCGGCGTATAATGCATCGTTCCTGCTGGCAAAAACCGAATATGTACCTTCAGAAAGGAATGTAGAGGAAGATAATTATGCGGCAGCACTTGAATGGATGGAAAACCGCGGTGTAAGAATTACTTCCTCTTCACTCGGTTATAATACTTTTGATGCCGGACAGACTTCATATACCTACAGCCAGATGGACGGCAAAACAACCATTGTAACCCGTGCTGCGGAACTTGCTTTCAGTAAGGGCGTGCTTACTATAACTGCTGCGGGTAATGAAGGCAACGGAGCGTGGAAGTATATAGTGGCTCCGGCAGACGGATTTAACACGATTGCCATTGGTGCAGTCTCATCACTTGATTCAGTTGCCTCATTCAGCGGAATAGGCCCGACTCCCGATGGCAGGATGAAGCCGGAACTTGTTGCCATGGGCGTAAACAATTTTGGTGCAAGGGCATCAACCCCAAATCAATATACATCCAACAGCGGCACCTCTGCGGCAACCCCGATTGCTTCAGGTGCAGCGGCTTTGGTCTGGTCTGCATTTCCGCATCTGACGAATAAACAGGTCAGAAATTTACTCATTAGCACAGCCGGTAGCTTTAAACGGCCAAACTTTTATCGTGGTTACGGGCTCATCAATGTTAAAAAAGCGCTTGAGTTCCCTGCAGTGAAAAATACTCCGGGCGGTATTGTGGCGGAGAAGATTTTCTTTGATTCGGTTTACGCCGGTTACGGTGCATATATATTCATCTCAAAAAACAACCGTGATTTTGATTCAGTTCAGATGATTTATGACGTGGGCTTTAAATATCAGGCAGCGCTTTCAGCGGTTGGAATTCATGATCCTCTTTACTTTTATATAAAGTATGAATCGGCAGTTGGTGAGTTGAGCACACTCCCTGCCGGAGGCACCTGGTATTCTCCTGATCCGGCTGCATCAGAAGTTTCATTTGAACCGGCGCTGGCAGTTGCTGATTTTACTCTTGAGCAGAATTATCCAAATCCATTTAACGGATCTACGGCATTTAAGTTCTATACTGCATCACCGGTTGAGGGAGAGGTTGTTGTATATAATATCCTTGGCCAGAAAATTAAAAATATTTACTCAGGGCAGATCAACTCCGGATATAATACCTTCTTCTGGAGCGGGCTGAATGATCAAAACATGCCTGTTTCTTCCGGTGCATATATCTATGCTGTCCGCTCGGCAAAAGCTAATGTTTATAAAAAACTGATGCTTCTAAAATGAGCCGATTTTTAACAAAGGAAACAGAACATTATTTAGCGGAGCTTTTTAAACAAACTGACCCCCTTCTTTTAGAGATGGAGGAGTTTGCCCGTGAAAAGCGCATACCCATCATCGAACCGGGCGGTGCTGCATTTCTTGATATATATCTGCGTTCACTTAAACCAAAACGGTATCTTGAACTGGGAACTGCAATCGGATATTCTGCTATTATAGCTGCAAAAGCACTCCCCAATGATGCCCGGATAGTTACCATTGAAAAAAGCAAAGATAATCTGAAACTGGCAAAGGAATATATCAGCCGGTCAGGGTATCAGCATAAAATCACTATCGCTGAGGGAGAGGCCAAAGAACTGCTCAATAGTTTTAAGCAGGAGTGGGATTGCATCTTTATTGATGCTGACAAAGAGGACTATAATGACCTGTTTGAACTTTCACTTCCTCTGTTGTGTGAAGAAGGTGTAATTCTTATTGATAACCTTCTCTGGCACGGCTATACGACATCAGATGAAGTTCCGGCTTCTTATAAAAAGAGTACAGAAATAATCAGAGCATTTAACAAAAATCTGGCATCGGGCAGCTCATTTCATTTTACCATTGTGCCGGCAGGGGATGGTATTGGAGTAGTAATTAAAAAAAGACAACTGGAGCAGATTTGAGTTACACAATAGAAAATAGCGAATCATTCATCAACGGACTTGAGCCGTTTTCCGGCAGTAAGCTGAAAGAAAAAGAGATGGTGCGTGAAATGCTTCACTATGCCCTGAGTTCTGATTCATTTAAGCTATTTGAAGATGTCTGTTTTACCGCAAAATATATCTGCGGATTAAAGCGGGTGCTTAAAAGTGCTTCCACCATGAACGATGTGAATAATACGGACAGTATCAAAAGTGATTTGAGCAAAAATTTCGAACAAATTATTGCACAGGTGACAAGTATTATTCAGCTTATGCCTGAGGAAAAACAGAGTATCCTTACCCATTCATATCTTGAAATGACCCCGGAAGCATTTTCCCGGCTGAACGATTTGATTTCAGATCTTGAATGGGCGAAGATGTATCTTAATCAACTGAAAAGAAATTCATAAAGCTCAGGCAAGTAATGTGCTTACACGCAGTCCTTGCCGTCCTTTATGGCTTTCTTGTTCTTAGTGTCCTTTAAGATAACAGGTGTTCTTCCAACCAATGCCCCAAAATATTTCCCGCAGATTACGCTGATTACCGCAGATTTTAGAAATAGCCGGTTTCTTCTAAATTACTAAATTGTACTCTGCCTGAAAAGCTCTCAGTTAATTCAGCATTTAACAATGCGGTCTGATCACTCCTCACCCACAATATCTGCTTAACTTCTTCCAGATAAATTTCGTCTTCTTTTCTTACTGAATAGCGGGATGTAATCCGGTAAAAGCTGCTGATGAATTCATGGGGGAATGTGATTTTTATTTTTTCAAACAGGTGGTATTCTTTTATCCCGGCTAAAGCAAGGGCGTCATGAGCTGACTGATAATAGGCCTTGCCGAGAGGTCCGACACCGAGCTTGGTTCCGCCGTAATAGCGTGTTACCACAACCAGAACCTCAGTCAGACCAAAATGCTCAATTGCCTGAAGGATTCGGACTCCGGCAGTTCCGCCCGGTTCGCCATCATCGGAGTATTTCACCCCTTCTTTCAAGGTTTTAACGGCATAACAATGGTGTGTGGCATCGTAAAATTGCTTCCGGAGCAAATTCAGGTGAGTGAGGTATCCCTCACCCTCAAAAAGTGGGAAGACCCGTGCAATAAATTCTGACCCTTTTTCCTTTAACGTCAGTTCGGTATATCGCTCAGTCGTACGAAAATGCTGCGGTAACGCCGGTTTCTGTAAATACTCAGACATAGGACGAAAAATTACAGAATTATTTGTTTGATTTTATCATAATGTCTGAGTAACATATAAGTTTAAATTTTACGCACACAGAGCATTGGAACAGGAAAAAATCATAATCAAGGGGGCGCGTCAGCATAACCTTAAAAATATTGACGTAGAAATCCCCCGCAACACGTTTACCGTAATTACAGGGCTTTCCGGGTCGGGTAAGTCATCTCTGGCTTTTGATACCATTTACGCCGAAGGGCAGAGACGTTACCTTGAATCACTATCTCCTTACGCACGCCAGTTTCTTGATATGCTGGAAAAGCCGGATGTTGACCAGATTGAGGGGTTAAGTCCCGCCATTTCCATTGAGCAAAAAGTAACAGGCGGAAATCCCCGCTCAACAGTCGGCACGGTTACGGAGATATATGACTATCTTCGACTGTTATACGCAAGAGTAGGAACGGCTACTTGCTATAACTGCGGCAAACCTGTAAAGAAGCAGTCCGCTGCCCAGATTCTTGAAAGTATTCTGGATACCATGAACGGAAAAAAAGTTGCTATTCTGGCTCCTGTTATCCGCGGAAGAAAAGGGCACTACCGTGAATTGTTTGAAGAGATAATGAGTGATGGATTTACCAAAGTGCGTGTTGATGGTGAGTTCCATGATATACATAAAGGATTTCAGGTTGACCGTTATAAGGTGCATAATATTGAAATAGTGGTTGACCGCGTTAAAGTGGGGAAAGAAAGCACAACTCGATTAACTGAGTCGGTGGAAGTTGCTCTCAGCCAGGGTAATGGAGTGATGATGCTGAATGACGGAACAGAAGACCGCGTGTTCAGCAGATTTTTAGCATGTATGGAGTGCGGCATTAACTATCAGGAACTTGCACCAAATTCATTTTCATTTAACTCACCTTATGGCGCATGCCCGGAGTGTGACGGGCTTGGTGAAAAAAAAGAATTTGATCTTGAACTTATCATTCCGGATTATTCAAAATCCATCGATGAAGAAGGTATTGCTCCGCTGGGGAAGCCAAGACCGGTCTGGATATATTCTCAGCTTCAGGCGGTTGCAGATGTTTTTGGATTTGATTTTACTACTCCTCTCAAAAAAATAAGAAAAGATCAGCTTGAAGTAATTTTGCACGGAACAAAAGAAAAAATTGCTTTTAAGTATAAGTTCGGAAGCGGGAGAGCGGTAACGTATAACCACAAGTTTAACGGAGTTATAGGATACCTGCAAAATCATTTTAATTCTACCTCATCGAATAATATACGGGAGTGGGTTGAGTCATTCATGAATACGGTACCCTGCCGTGAGTGCAAAGGCGGACGGCTCAAAAAGGAATCTCTTTCAGTCAAGTTCAATAAGCTGAATATCGGAGAAGTTTCTTCACTTCCAATTAACCGCTCAAAAGAGTTTTTCAGTAAAATAAAGCTCTATGGTAATGATAACATCATAGCTGCGCCTATTCTTAAAGAAATTAATACGCGGTTAGATTTTCTGCTTAATGTAGGTCTGGACTATCTCACCTTAGACAGGAGTGCCAGAACGCTTTCCGGCGGGGAGTCACAGAGAATCCGTCTTGCAACACAAATTGGTACCCAGCTTTCCGGTGTGCTATATATATTGGATGAGCCGAGCATCGGGCTGCATCAGAGTGATAATATCAAACTGATAAACTCCCTCAAACGTCTGCGCGACCTTGATAACACCGTCATTGTAGTTGAACATGACAAGGAAACCATTGAAAATGCAGATTACCTGGTTGATTTAGGTCCTGCTGCCGGCGAGCATGGGGGAGAAATCTGTGCTCAGGGTACTGTTCCGCAGTTGATGAAAGCAAAACAGAACCGCTCTATCACACTGGATTATATGAAGAATAAGCGGCGCATTGAACTTAAAAGCCAGCAGCGTAATGGTAGTGGAAAATTCCTCACTCTTAAAGGTGCAAAAGGAAATAATTTAAAAAATATTGAACTGAACATCCCGCTTGGTACGTTAACATTGATAACAGGACTAAGCGGATCGGGCAAATCATCACTCATCAATGAGACCTTAGTGAAAATTCTGATGAGGGATCATTATGATTCAAAGACCGTACCGCTGCCTTATAAAAAGGTTGAGGGGCTTGAGCATATTGACAAGGTAATTGAGATAGATCAGTCACCAATCGGAAGAACGCCGCGTTCAAATCCGGCTACCTATACCGGGCTTTTTACTCACATCCGCGACTTATTTGCTCAGCTTCCTGAATCAAAGATGCGCGGTTATGCTACCGGACGATTCAGTTTTAATGTATCCGGCGGAAGATGCGAGGCATGCGGCGGTGACGGATTAAAAAAGATTGAGATGAACTTTCTGCCGGATGTATATGTAACCTGCGATGTATGTAATGGGAAGCGGTATAATCGCGAAACGCTGGATGTGCTCTATAAGCTGAAATCAATCTCCGATGTGCTTGAAATGACGGTTGAAGAAGCACTCCGTTTTTTTGAAGACCTTCCGCGCATTAAAAGGAAGATACAGGCAATAGCTGATGTGGGTCTGGGATATATACGGCTTGGTCAGCAGGCGACAACGCTTTCAGGCGGTGAGGCGCAGCGGGTTAAACTTGCCACAGAACTGAGCAAGGTTAGTACGGGTAAGACTATATATTTCCTTGATGAACCGACAACCGGACTGCACTTTGAAGATGTGCGCGTGCTGCTTGAGGTTCTGAATAAGCTGGTTGAAAAGGGGAATACGGTTGTGATTGTTGAACATAACCTTGATGTGATAAAAACCGCGGACTGGATAATAGATATGGGTCCCGGCGGTGGTGAAGCAGGCGGAGAGATTATAGCAACTGGTACCCCGGCTCAGATAGCGAAGAATAAAAAAAGCATCACAGGGAAATACCTGATAAAAGAATTAGCAATCTAAGATAATTAGTAATGAGTAGTTAGTAATTAGTAATAATTTTTTTTTGCTTTCCCGGTGTCCATAGTGTCGCCAATATCCACTGGGCAAACAACATGGCAGCTTATAACAAAAAAGCTGCAACAGACCCAAACTTGTTGCAGCTTTATAAATTTACTTAATCCGAACTAATTCATAATTCATAATTCATACTTCATACTTCATACTTCGTACTTCATACTTCGTACTTCATACTTCGTACTTCATACTTAATTACCTTAATTACGCCATCATTGCAGCAATAGCCGACGTATTTACAATATCTTCAACGCTGCAGCCGCGGCTGAGATCGAAGCAGGGTTTTTTGAGGCCCTGCACAACCGGTCCGACTGCTTCTGCTTTACCAAGACGCTGAGCTATTTTGTATCCGATATTTCCTGCCTGAAGGTCAGGGAACACAAGGACATTTGCTCTTCCTGAAACTTCACTGCCCGGTGCTTTTTTCTTCCCGATTGAATTAACAATTGCAGCATCAAACTGTAGCTCTCCGTCAACTTTTATTTCAGGAGCTTTTTGCTTGACCAGTTCTGTTGCTTTACGAACTTTGTCAATCAGTTCATGTTCAGCGCTGCCTTTGGTGCTGAATGAAAGCATGGCAACAAACGGCTCCTCACCTGTAAGTTTCTGATGATTTCTGGCAGTTGAAATAGCAATATCAGCAAGCTGCTCAGCGTCGGGGTTGGGCACCACTGCGCAGTCAGCAAAACTGTAAGTAATTTCAGGATATACCATGAGGAAAAAGCTGGAGACAATTGAGATGCCGGGGGACATTCCCACGCACTGAATGGCAGCACGGAGAACATCACCGGTTGAGGCAAATGAACCTGCTACAGAGGCGTCAGCCATTCCTTCTGAGACCATCATCGCCCCGAAGAAAAGATCACGTTTCATTGTCTCTTTTGCCTGCTCAAAAGTTACTCCCTTTGCTTTTCTTTTATTATAAAAGATATTAGCAAAGTCGGTCAGTTTGTCAGATTTCTCATGGTCAATAATGCGCACCCCCTGAAGGTTAACACCCTTTGCGGCTGCATCCTCCCTTATATTATTCTCATTTCCAAGAATGATAACCTGCACGGTTCCATTTTTTGTAAGAATCTCTGCAGCCCGCAGCACACGCTCGTCATGGGACTCAGGCAGTACTACCGTTTTTTTTACTTTTGATGCTTTTTCGCGGATATAGGTTAATAATTGTAATTCTTCCATAGTTTTTCTGTTTCTCTTTTGAAAATCATTGCAAATGTAGTCAATTTCACTCATTTTTTGTGCCAATACCGCCATTTTTCACTTGTCCGGCTTTTTTGACCATTCATCAAATCGCCTTTGACAATCTGTCTGGAATTTATTAGTTTACCTACCGGTAAGTAAGAAAATATTATGGAAACAACAGATACGAAGCAAAAAATCCTGGATGCTGCGGTTGACCTTATCTCCGAGAAGGGGTATCACAACGTTGCAGTACGGGAAATTTGTGAAAGAGCCGGGGTAACCAAACCTGTCCTCTATTATTATTTTAAGGACAAAGAAGACGTTTTAGCCGAACTCATCCGAGAAGGCAACCGGCGGTTTCACGATCTTATTGATAAAAACATTAAACCGGATGATTCGTTCGAGACGCAGCTTGAGGGGCTGTTTCATGTATATATTCGCTACGCGGAGGAAAATTTTTCTCATATTGCAATAGCTATAAACGTGGAACTCTCTCCGTTGCCCGAGAAAATAAAATCTCTGAGCCGTGAAAAAACCCTTGAGGTAACCGAGCGGATACTACCCGTTTTCACACGGGGGAGAGATGAAGGTATATTCAGCGATGAAGATGATCTTGCTATGCTTGCCGTCAGTTTCATTTCCCCTCTAAGTGTTTTTATTTTGCAATGTATGCTCCATCACGATCCCATGGCGCGTATGAGGGAAGACCTGCACCGCTACTATTCATTTTGGAAATCACACTTTCTGAAGAAGAAAGTTTAACAGCAGAACTATATATATGTTCAGAATTACAACCCTTCTGTTATTGCTCGCCGTTACACTCCCGGCGCAGGAGGGAAAAATCATTACACTCACCTGGGACGCGGTGGTCAGTCAGTCCAGACAGGAAAATCTTTCACTAAAAATTAAAAAGCTGCAATATGAAGTGCAGGACTATAAACTGTGGGATGCTTATGCAATGTTCCTCCCCGCAGCACGGTATCAGGCGGTTGGCGTGTCAAATCTTGAATTGCCGACAATTGTTTTCATGGGGCAGCAGTTCACCATGGGAACAAAATATACATTTCAACATACGTTGGATTTTACACTGCCTCTTTTTACCGGCGGCTCACGTTACTTTAATCTTCAATTGCAGAAAACGCTCAGCAGGTCAATGCTCGAAGAATTAAAAGGAAAAGAAGAAGAAGTGGTTTTGCAGGCATTGCAGGCATACTTTGGCGTGATGCTTTCGGATGGTATATATAAAGCAGCCGGTGATGCAATTACCACGGCAGAAGAAAACCTGCGGCAGGTGCAAATGTTTTATAATGAGGGCTCAGCTACTGAGCTTGACTTGCAGAGGGCTAAGGCAATGTACTATTCAGTTCTGCCACAGAAGGAAAGTGCTGAGTCAGGGAAAATACTTGCAATGCAGAATCTTAAAATGCTCCTTAATATATCAGCGGAAGACTCTGTTGTTGTACCCGATAGTTTGACCGTTAAGGATTTCATGCAGCAGTTTGACCAGACTACATTAGCCGAATTCAGAAAACTTTCACTCACCGGCAGAGCTGAACTGCTTATGGTTAAGGAGCAGGTTGAAGCATCCCGGCAGAGTGAAAATCTGGTGATTTCCTCAGCGCTGCCGGTTATTGCTCTTTCAGGAAACTTAGCACATCAGGCCTTTTCGGATGACAGCAGAATAGGTCCGGATGATTACTCCCGTTCAAAAGCAATAACGTTATCTGTCTCCTGGTCTTTGTTTGAAGGGGGACGCAGATTTATCAATTATCAAACCGCCAGATTGCAGACTGAACAGGCGGAACTCATGCAAAAGCAGACTGAGCATATGTTATCGCTTGAAACCGGGCAAAGTTATTATAAATGGAATGAGGCAAAAACCAATCTGATTAGTAATGAAGAAAGTATGAAACAGGCAAAAGAAAGTTTACGGCTTTCGCAATTGCTCTATTCAGAAGGGATGAGCACACAGCTTGACGTTCTGAACGCACAGCTTTTTTATCAGAACAGTAAAGTGCAGTATTTGCAAGGGATGTATATGTATAATATTTCACAGCTCCAGCTTCTCCGTTCAGCAGGAAAATTATTTACAGTATGGATCAACAATGAACGCTAACAGATTTTATATAATTATTTTAACACTCCTTTCACTCACTCTGATCGCCGGTTGCGGAGAAGAAGAAAAAGCTGAGAAGGAAACCTCTGTTCCGGTAAAAGTATATAAAGTGCAGCCGGAAGAGCTCTCGCAGTATATAAAGCTTACCGGTATGGTAACTGCTTCCAAAGACCAGATGGTATTCAGCAAAACATCAGAACGAATTGAAGAATTGCCTGTTAAGCCGGGTGACTATGTCTCAGAAGGTCAGATTATAGCCCGGCAGTATAGCGCGCTCTTTAAACAAACCGCGGGCGTTGCAAAAGCCGGCGCTGAAAATGCTAAGGCACAATATATACTGGCAGAAGCTAATTATAAAAGAATGGAGCGGCTTTATGCACAGAAAGCTATTAGTCCGCAGCAGTTTGAACAGGCGGAGATGCAGTTTAAAGCAGCCAAAGCCGGTCTGGATGCTGCTGAGGCGCAGTATCTTTCCGCGAAGGAGCAGCTTGAAAACTGCTACGTTAAAGCTCCGTTTAGCGGAGTGGTAGCAGCGGTTATGGTTGAGCTTAATCAGATGCTGCCTGCCGGACAGCCCGTTGCACAGATAATTGACCCCCGCAATATGAAAGCAAAAGTCCGGGTTTCAGCAAAAGATTTGCAGTCAGTAAAAAAAGGTTATAACTCTGACATTCTCGTTCCTGCATTGAACGGAAAGATGTATAAAGGGAAAGTAGTAAACCTTGATCAGGCAATTGACCCGGTAAGTAAAACATTTGAAGCAGAGATAATGATAACTAATCCG
The DNA here is from genome assembly GCA_045863035.1 of Ignavibacteriales bacterium. Classification (GTDB taxonomy): domain Bacteria; phylum Bacteroidota; class Ignavibacteria; order Ignavibacteriales; family Ignavibacteriaceae; genus H2-BAC3. Next base: position 37,749 of record BTUV01000013.1, read on the forward strand.
GATGCAGAACTTAAATCTGGTCTCTATGCTGAGTTTCTAATTATTTCACGCACTATCAAGGATGCAATTATTGTACCTGAAAACTCAATACTGAGCCAGACCGCGGTTACCATAAACAAGGAAACCGGTACTCAGCAGAACAGTCGAAAATATTTCATCTTTGTGGTTGATAATCAGCGGGCAAAAATTAAAGAAGTTTCTGTTGGTCTGACCAGTAGCGGCAGGAGCGAAATAACCAATGGACTTTCGGTTAATGAACAGGTAATTGTTGTTGGTAACAATATCGTGCAGGATGGTCAGCTTGTTTCAATAGTTGAGTGAGGAGATAGAATTCTATGCTGCTCTCAAAGTTTTCGATAACCCGCCGAATCACCATGGTGATGTTTTATGCCATTGTTCTGGCGTTTAGTTTTTTTGCATTTACACAGCTTAAGGTTGATTTTTTCCCTGATATACAATTCCCGATTGCAGGTGTCATAACAAATTATCAGGGAGTTGGTCCCAAAGATATAGAAACCATGGTAACGCGACCGCTTGAGGAGGCGATATCATCGGTTAAGAATATAGAAAAAGTAAATTCGCAGTCATTTACCGGCGGCTCTATTATCACGCTTGAGTTTAAGTATGGCACTGACATGAATCAGGCAGAATCTGATATTCGCAAGAATATAGATATGATACGCGATTATCTCCCGTCAGAGGCCTCTGACCCGCTGGTCTTTGTGTTTGACCCTTCGATGAGTCCGGTTATGTTCATGGCGCTGAACTCAGACTACCTTGGGCAGTCTGAGTTACGAAATCTCGCGGTTGAGAAGATAGAGCCCATGCTCGAACGTATTCCTGGTGTAGCATCTGTAGCTACAATGGGAGGGCTTGAACGTCAGATAAATGTATATATGAACCCGGTGCTGCTTGCCTCTTATGATATATCACCCAATGAAGTCACAATGGCTCTCCGTTCCGGACGCGGAATCTCACCCGGTGGCTCACTTAAAACAGGTGAGAAGAATTATCAGCTTACTTTGATGAGTGAATATACCGACCTTGATCAGGTCAGAAAAACCACTGTGGGTATTCGAAACGGTATAGCTGTGAGGGTTGAGGATTTAGCAACGGTCGAAGATGGCTTTAAGGAGTCATCAACTGAAGTGCGTGCTGATTACAAAGAAGGTATTTCAATACTGATAAACAAGCAGTCAGATGCAAATACGGTACAAACCACTGCCAGCATAAAAAAGGAATTGCCCAATATTGCAAAAGCACTTCCTCAGGGGACAAAGCTTATGGTAATATTTGATCAGGCGGATTTTATTACCCGCTCGGTCAATAACCTTCGCAACTCGGCTGTGATCGCCTTTGTTCTCGCGTTTCTGATTATATATATTTTCCTGCGAAACCTGCGCGGAAGTATCATTATGGGTATCTCCATGCCGATTTCAGTGATCGCAACATTTGCCGTTCTTTATGCAAGTGACATTACCCTGAATATCATTTCCATGGCGGGACTTGCGCTCGCGATTGGTATGCTTGTGGATAACTCCATCGTTGTGCTTGAAAATATATTTCGTCACAAGGAGATGAAGAAATCAAGAGCCGAAGCAGCCGAAGATGGTGCAAGTGAAGTTGGCATGGCAATTACTGCTTCCACACTTACAACGGTTGCGGTATTTCTGCCTGTGCTTTTTGTGCCGAATATAACCGGTCAGTTGTTTAAAGATTTAGTACTGACTATTACATTCAGTCTTCTTGTTTCACTGGTTGTTGCGCTTACCCTGGTGCCCCTGATGGCTTCGACCATGATAGAGATTGAAGATCATAGTGCAAATACAGTATTGGGAAAGATAAAAAGATTTTTCGGAGCCACGCTTGATAAGGTTAACTCCTTTTATCATGCTGTATTGCTGAAATCCCTTTTGATGAAAAAAACTATTCTTGGTATTGTTGCTGTGTTATTTGCCATCTCACTGTTACTTGCATATCTGGCCGGTGGTGAATTCCTGCCGAAGAGTGATCAGGGTTTTATCAGTCTGCTGGTAGAAGCGCCGGCAGGGTCTCCGATTGAAAAAACACGGGTAATTACCTATCAGCTAGAAGATGTTGTGAAGAAAGCAATACATCCCGAAGAAATTGATAACGTTTCATTCTGGTTTGGAACCAGAGAGGGACTCGGTGCATTCGGCGCGACAGAGAGCACCATTGAAGCATTTATTAAACTAAAACCGGCAAGCCGGCGAACCCGATCTCAATTTGAAATACAGGACAGTCTGCGGGCAGGTCTTGATAATATACCCGGTGTAACCTATATGTTTCAGGAAGGTGGAGCAATTTCAACCGAAAAGGCAATTGAGGTAAAAGTTATCGGTTTTGATATTGACGGAGCAAAGTCTGTGGCTGAACAGATAAAAGAAATGATGGAAAAAGTTGAAGGGTTTGTTGATATAGGGCTGAATATCAAATCAACCACACCTGAGCTTCAGGTATATCTCAACAGTGATATGCTGAATGCATACAACTTATCTACCATGCAGGTTGTATCCAATATATCAACTGCTATCCAGGGCTCTGTGGTTGCACGGATGAGAGAGAAAGGTGACGAATATGATATACGCGTGCAGTTTGGCAAAGAGTTCCGCAATAGAAAAGAATCTCTCGAAGAAATTCAGATACATTTACCAACCGGAGGGAAAGTAAAACTTGGTGATCTTGCGGAAATCAGGGAAGAGGCATCTGCCCCGACCATATTCCGCGAAAATCAGAATCGGTTTGTCTCAGTTGGCGCGGGTCTTTCAGGGCTTGAACTTTCTAAGGCGAATGAGGAAATCGAAAGAATTATCAGTCAGACTCCTGTCCCCTCCGATTTTCAGGTGGTAATCGGAGGAACCGCGGAAGATCAGCAGGAAGCATTCTTTTATCTGATGGTTGCATTTGCGGTGGCCGTTCTGCTGGTATATATGATTATGGCGGCACAGTTTGAATCGCTGGTTGACCCTGTAATTATCATGATTACTGTGCCTCTTGCAGTCATAGGAGTTTTCCCTTTCTTATTTATAACAGGAACATCGGTCAGCGTAATGGCCCTGGTCGGTCTGGTAATGCTGGTTGGTATTGCAGTGAATAACGGAATAGTGCTGATTGACTATATCAATAAACTTAAACGGGGCGGAATGAGCTTGCTGCAGGCAGTAGAGCAAGGAGCAGTTGCAAGAGTCCGTCCGGTTCTGATGACCGCACTTACTACCATTCTTGGTATGGTTCCGCTTGCAATTGAACTTGGGGAAGGTGCAGAAACCTGGTCACCGCTGGCACGTGCAGTTATCGGCGGACTTACGGCTACAACACTTTTAACTCTCATAGTCATCCCAATTGTGTATGTGATTTTTGAACGAACCGGCGAAAAGGTAAAAACGTATATACGGCGGAAGAGAAGTACGAAATATGAATTATGAATTATGAAGTATGAAGTATGAAGTATGAATTGTGAAGTATGAAGTATGAAGGTCATTTTTGTCCTTGGTGTCCTTAGTGTCCCCAGTGACTGTGGGGCAAAATCGTAAATAAATATTTTCACTCTCAGTGGCAGACTATCAGTTTTTAAAGCCCTGATCACCCTGATTTGGTGGTCAGGGCTCGCTGTTTTGGGTGAGTTTTACCCATGAAACGGCTCTTTTTCCCCAAAAATCCTCCCCTTTTTCGTATCTTTCGCATTGCTTTTTTTATTGTTTTTTAGTCCGTTAACACATACATTCACGGTTCTATTTAAATATGATACAGGAAAATTTAGCCCGTTTGAGGGCTGAAATAGCAGATATCTGCCTGAAAACCGGAAGAAAACCTGACTCTGTAAAACTGGTCGGGGTTTCTAAAATGTTTCCCGTTCCGGTGCTTCAGCAGGCATACGATGCAGGTCTCAGGATTTTCGGTGAAAATAAACCGCAGGAGTTCAGAGACAAACATCCTCAGTTACCAAAGGATATTGAATGGCATCTGATAGGGCATCTGCAAAGCAATAAAGTAAAGTATGTCGCCGGTAAAGCTGAGCTGATTCACTCGGTGGATTCACTTTCTCTTGCCGAAGAAATTAACAAAGTTGCCGGGCGCTCTGAGGTCATCCAGAAAGTCCTGATTGAAGTGAACACCAGTGGTGAGGACTCAAAAATCGGGCTTTACACCTATCGGGAGGTAGAAGAATTAGCTCTGAGTATTGCTGAACTGAAATCGCTCGATTTAAGAGGGCTGATGACAATCGGACCAAATACGACTGATGAAGATGCTATCCGTATGGCATTTGCAGGGCTGAGGGGGATGATTGAAGACCTGAATAAACAGGGATTCCGGCTGACAGAACTTTCGATGGGGATGACACAGGATTTTGAAATTGCAATTGAAGAAGGTGCCACCATAATCAGGGTTGGTACTGCGCTTTTTGGAGCGAGAAATTATAAAAGTATAAAATGAGAACAACACCATCAAATATCAGGCAGCAGGAGTTTAATAAAACTCTGCGCGGGTACGATACCGAAGAGGTTAAGGGCTACTTGAACGGGCTGGCTGAGGAGCTTGATGAGATTCTCACCGAAAATGAACGGCTGAAGCGTCAGCTTGATGAAGCATTGCACAAATTAGCCGAATACCGTAAGATGGAAAAAAGTCTGCAGGAAACTGTGGTGCGAGTTCAGGAAAACTCTCAGCGGGCGCTTGAGTCAACCCGCAAACAGGCATCCATCATAATGAAAGAAGCTGAAATTAAAGCCAACCAGATGGTTGAACGCGCCAGAGAGACAGCTAACGAAATCCGGAATTCAATAATTCACCTCCGGGAAGAACGTGATCTGATTGTCTCACGGCTAAAGGCGATAGTTTCCTCTCAGTCGAGTCTTCTTGACTTGAAGATTGAAAAAGCGGACGAGGAAGTTAAGTTTGAAAGAAAACCTTCACAAACCCGCCAGATTGAAATAAATATAGACGATTTACTCGATAAACTTTTATGAAACCTCTTTCACAAAAATTAGCAGATACCCTTGAGGTAATCAGAAAACGCAGCACGGAAACTTTCCCTGTCGGTATTATCCTGGGAACAGGGCTTGGCGGTCTGGTAAAGGAAATTTCTGTTGAGCATGAAATTGACTATGCTGAGCTGCCTCATTTTCCACTTTCAACCGTTGAGTCTCACAAAGGCAAACTGATACTCGGAAAAATCGGCAGTAAAAATGTTGTAGCAATGCAGGGGAGATTTCACTACTATGAAGGTTACTCGATGCAGCAGATTACCTACCCTGTGCGGGTAATGAAGCGCCTCGGGGTTGAAAATCTTTTGGCATCAAACGCCTGCGGCGGGATGAACCCAATTTACCGCAGAGGTGATATTATGGTGATGAGTGACCATATTAATCTGCTTGGCGATAATCCGCTTATCGGTCCGAATGAAGATGAGTTTGGTCCGAGGTTTCCGGATATGAGTGAACCGTATTCATGGCTATTAATTGCATTAGCTGAAGAAGTTGCACTGGAAAATAAAATCAAACTGCACAAGGGGGTATATGTTGCAGTGTCAGGTCCTAATCTTGAAACGCGTGCTGAGTACCGTTTCCTTCGCGCAATCGGGGCAGATGTTGTCGGGATGTCAACAGTTCCTGAAAACATCGTAGCTAATCATTCAGGTATAAAGGTGCTCGGACTGAGCATCATCACTGATGAGTGTTTTCCTGATTCACTGCAGCCGGTGCATCTTGAGGATGTAATAGCAGCAGCCATGAGCGCGGAACCTAAAATGACTTTAATTATGAAAGAGGTAATTAAGCGGCTCTGATGGATAACAAACTAATCTCTTACGCAGCTCCTGTTTTTCTCTCTTTACTGATGTTCTTCTCGAACTTTATGGATACGGAAATATTCCGTATGGGAGAAAACAATTTCGCGATCTGGTTTGTTATGTCGGTTTTTTGTTTTGTAGCCGGATGGTTTATCAATAAAACATTCACCTGGCAGCGGGGCGGCAAGATGCTTTTCGGGCTGATTGTTGCCACAACGGTTGCAAGTAACATTCTTGTAATCTGGTTCAGCGAATACTTTACTTCCGGCGGTCTGATGAGTGAAAATATCATTCTGTTCAGTTTGCGGAATGTTTTTCTCGGCTCAATGGGTTTCTTTGGTATGAGTGTCTCTGAGGTGCTGCGGATGGAATCTGATCTGCGCCTGACCCGCGAAAAGCTGAAAGTTTATGAAACAACCATCAAAGACGTTAAGAAGGAATCGGAGCTTATTATAAAAGATGCTGAGGTGAAAGCATACAAGATAACCGCGGAAGCAGAATTGATTGTAAAGAGCGCTGAACTGAAAAAAGAACGGATTGAAAAAGAACTCAGAGAATTTATACAAATAGAAAAAGAATTAATCAAAAAATACGAAGGCAATAGTTAAAGGTCCCCGTCTCTCTATGTTTAAACAAAACCCGGATAAAATATCGTATTCTGAAATAGAAAAGCAGATAAGCGAATTTTGGAAAAAGAATCAGATATTCGAAAAGAGCATTACTGAAAGAAGTGAGAAGAAGTCCTATACATTTTACGAAGGTCCGCCCACGGCAAACGGTAAACCGGGCATTCATCATGTAATGGCGCGCTCGCTTAAAGATATTATCTGCCGGTACAAAACCCTGCGCGGCTATCAGGTGCACAGAAAGGCCGGATGGGATACCCATGGTCTTCCGGTTGAAATTGAAGTAGAAAAAGCTCTCGGCATTAAGAGCAAAGACCAGATACCTGCCTTCGGGGTGGATAAATATAATACTGCCTGCCGCGAGTCTGTTTTTACCTACAAAGATCTGTGGGAAAAAATGACCGAACGGATGGGCTACTGGATTGACCTTGATGACGCATATATCACCTGTACCAATGAGTATATTGAGTCCGTCTGGTGGTCACTCAAAACACTGTTTGACAAAGGTCTGATATATAAAGATTATAAGATAGTGCCGCAGTGCCCCCGTTCCGAAACAGTGCTTTCATCGCATGAGCTGGCGCTTGGTTATAAGATGACCAAGGACCCTTCGGTCTATGCTCTTTTTAAAATGAATGAGAGTGACGAATATATACTGGTCTGGACAACCACTCCCTGGACGCTGATTTCAAACGTCGCGCTGGCGTTTGGCGCCGATGTGGATTATGTGAAGGTTTTACACAAAGAGAAAAAGCTCATTCTTGCCAAGGCGCGCCTTTCCGTTCTGGATGGTGATTATGAAATCCTTGATGAGTTTAAGGGCTCATCTATGGAGTATAAAGAATATGAGCAGCTTCTGCCATATATACCGGCACAGAAAAAAGCGTTTTATATCGTCATCGGCGACTTTGTAAGTACCGAAGATGGCACCGGTATCGTTCATATTGCCCCGGCTTTTGGCGCGGATGACTATGAAATTTCCAAAAAATACGGCCTGCCGATGATGCAGCCGGTTCGCCCTAATGGCACGTTTAACCATGAAGTGCCTGAGTTTGAGGGGGTATTCTTTAAAGATGCAGATAATGGCATCCTGAAGAAAATGAAAATGGAAGGAAAGCTCTACAAAAAAGAAACCATTGAACACTCATACCCCTTTAGCTGGCGGTTTGATGATGTGCCGGTTCTCTACTACGCAAGAGAATCATGGTTCATCAGAACCACTTCAGTTGCTGAAAGAATGGTTGAACTGAATGAGACGATCAACTGGTATCCGCCGGAAACAGGAAGCGGAAGATTTGGCAACTGGCTCGGTGAAAATAAGGACTGGGCTCTTTCGCGTGACCGCTTCTGGGCTACTCCGCTGCCAATCTGGTTGAATGAAGACGGTGATATGATTGTTGTCGGAAGTATTGATGAGCTTAAACAGGGCTTTATATACGCCGGAGATACAAAGATTCCGGTCAGTGAAGTTAAAGAGATTGACCTGCACAAACCGTTTATTGATACCGTTTTTTTTGAGAAGAACGGAAAGATATATAAAAGAACTCCTGAACTGATTGACGTATGGTATGATTCCGGCGCAATGCCTTTCGCGCAGTACCATTATCCCTTTGAAAACAAAGAGTGGTTTGAGAGCAACTTTCCGGCTGATTATATATCAGAGGGAATTGATCAGACGCGCGGCTGGTTTTATACTTTGCACGCCATCTCAACTATGCTGTTTGATAAAGTGGCGTACCGGAACGTTTTAGTCAATGATCTGATTCTTGACAAAGACGGCAGGAAGATGTCCAAGTCAAAGGGGAACACGGTTGATCCGTTTATGCTCTTTGATAAATTTGGCGCCGATGCTACCCGGTGGTATCTGATTATTAACAGTCCCCCATGGAAACCAACTCTCTTTAATGAAGATGATCTTGCTGAAAATCAGCGCAAATTTTTTGGTACTCTGATGAATACCTATTCGTTCTTCGTTATGTATGCAAATATCGATAAGTTTACATTTGCCGAAGAACTGATTCCGTACGGAGAAAGACCTGAAACTGACAGATGGATTATTTCAAAGCTGAACACAGTAACGGCTGAATACCTCCGCCTGATGGATGAGTATGATATAACTAAAGCAGCAAGGTTAATTTCAAACTTTACCATTGACCAGGTTTCAAACTGGTATGTGCGCCGTTCGCGCCGCCGTTTCTGGAAGTCTGAAATGAATCAGAACAAACTTTCGGCATATCAGACCTTGTATGAAGTGCTGGAAAGAATCAGCAAATTGACCGCACCGATTACTCCGTTTATCGCGGAGGATATATATCAGAACTTAAACAGTGTGACCGGACATGAAAAATATGAATCAGTCCATCTGGCGCTGTTTGAAGATCCGGTATTTTTTGACAGTGCTTTGGAAGAAAAGATGGAAACCGCTCAGCGGGTAGTCTCTATGACACGAGGCATGAGAGCGAAACTTAATCTGAAGATCCGGCAGCCCCTCAGCAAACTGATGGTAGCGGTTGACCCGTCAAAAGCAGATGCGCTCCGCACTATGGAGGAAGTTGTTCTTGAAGAACTGAACATTAAAGAGCTGCAGATACTTTCTGACGATTCCGGTATTGTGAGTAAATCAGCCAAGCCGAATTTTAAGGCAATAGGACCAAGATTTGGCAAGCAGGTAAATCAGGTTGCCGGCATGATTAAGGAACTCCCAGCTGAACAGGTTGCAAAACTTGACAAAGGTGAAAATATTGCGCTCGCTCTTAACGGTGAGCAGATTATCATTTCACCGGCGGATGTTGAAATCATAAGCTCAGACATTAAGGGCTGGTCGGTTGAATCTGATAACGGAGTGACAGTTGCTCTTGATACTGAGTTAAGTGATGAGCTGATTGCGGAAGGATTTTCGCGTGAATTTGTTAACCGGGTTCAGAATATGAGAAAAGATGCCGGTTATGAAGTAACAGACCGCATCCGGATTATATATACTGCTGATGAGCAGCTGCAGAAAGCGATTGAACAGTTCAAAGAAAATATCGCGTCAGAAACACTGGCTGCTGAAGTTTTAAACAATGCACGGACGAACGGCGGTTACCGTCAGTCCTGGGTTATAGATAAATTTACGGTTGAAATAGAAATACAAAAAGTTTAATACATAAGGCGGTTGCTGTAATTGTGCGGCCGCTGGTTTATTCATTCATAAATAATAAACGGAGTTTGACATGGCTAAGAAAGCAGCTTCCTCCACAGAGACAGTTAAATCCAAATCATCCAAAAGTCCTAAACGGGCTGAGGTAAAAAAACCTTCCGCGGATAAATCTGCAAAGCCGGCGGAAAAATCGTCGAAGGTTAAAAAAACATCGGAAGATACCGTCCCGAAGAGGAAAGTTGCGGTTAAAGCCGTGGCTGAAAAAGCAAAAGGTTCAAAAACAGAGATGAAAGAAACAAAAAAAGAAGTTAAAGAGACAAAGAAGAAAGCTGCTGAAGCTGCTGAAAAACCGAAGGCAGTAAAAGCACCGAAAGCTGCCGCAAAGCCAAAGGAAACGAAGAAATCGGAAACGAAGCCGGCAGCGGTTGAACCCCCGGTAAAAGCAGACCCTCCTAAGCAGGAAGTTCCGCCAAAGCGCCCGATTGTCCTTTCAAAGAAATATGGCAAGGAAGATCTCGAACACTTCCGGAAAATTATTCTGGACAAACGTGCTGAAATTGTGCGCCAGATTCAGAACCTTCAGGAACAGATGAAAGACCCGACAACGGGCGAATATATTAACGAGAATTCCCCTTATTCTCTCCACATGGCAGAGCAGGGAACCGATGCAATGGAGCGGGAAAAAACCTATTTATATATACAACGCGAAACAAAATTCTTAACTTATCTTGATGACGCGCTTGAGAGAATTGACGCGGGAACGTACGGAGTCTGTATTGAGTGTATTGATGAGCCAAAAAATCTGTGCCCGACCTGTCCGTTAATTTCAAAACAGCGTCTTGAAGCGGTTCCTCACAGCAAGCTCTGCGTGGAAATTAAGAAGCTGCAGGAAAAATCAAGAAGATAAGAACAAAGTAAGGGTAACATCAGCGTTTGCGTGTATTATATCTGACCTTAGTCTCGGTTCTCATTGACCAGGCAACCAAGTTAGCGGTTAAAGGTTTTAAAATTCCGTTTCTCAATTTCGAGTACTTTGGTATGTATCACGGACAGTCAATCCCCGTCGCGGGTGACTTCTTTATGCTTACCTTTGTTGAAAATCCGGGAATGGCTTTTGGCATTGATCTAAACTCAACGGCAAAGCCATGGATTTCAATCTTCTCGGTTGTAGCAAGTATCGGTCTTTTCTTTTATCTTTATTCTGTAAGGAAACAGAGCCGCAGTATGAGAGTAGCGCTGGCGCTGATACTGGGCGGTGCGATAGGCAATCTTATTGATCGCTGCTTCTATGGTGTGTTCTATGGATATGCACCGGTGTTGTACGGAAAAGTTGTTGATTTTTTCAATTTTGATTTTTTCGATGTAACACTGTTTGGTCAGACGTATGACCGCTTCCCGATTTTTAACATCGCAGACGCGGCAGTTTCAGTCGGAGTATTTCTTTTGCTGGCATTTTATAAGCAGCATCAGGAGGAACTTGAGATGAGGGATGAAGCTGAAAAAATTATAGCCGAAAGAGAATCAGCCCGTGAATCAGCCGCTAATGATATTCCGGAAAACAGTTACTTTGACGGAGAAATTCCTGACGATTTAAAAGAAATCAATCCGGGTACCAGTTACGGAAATCCGGACCGCGAAGGCCGCGGTGAAATTGAGATACCGACCACCTCTGATATTATACAAGTTGTGAAGCCGCAAAATGGCGAATCTGATAACAGAAAAAATATTCAGATTTAACCTTCCGGACGGAAAGAAAAAAGAAAGAATTGATCTTTTTCTTGCAAACTCAATAGAGAACGCAACCCGTACCCGGATTCAGAAACTTATTGAAGCGGGTTATGTGACCGTAAACGCGAAAATTATTAAATCTAATTATAAAGTTGCACCCCGTGACTATATTGAAGTCTGCATCCCGGTCTCGCCCCGCCCTGAATTTCCTGAACCGGAAGATATACCTATTGAAGTTGTTTATGAAGACGAATATATCATCATAGTAAACAAAGGTCCGGGGATGGCGGTGCATCCGTCATTGGGGAACTACAGCGGCACTCTGGTTCATGCACTGCTTCATCACTCGCAGAAGCTGAGCGCGATGAACACACCAGGAAGACCCGGCATTGTTCATCGTATTGATAAAGACACAAGCGGACTGGTTATCGTAGCAAAGGATAATTACACACACTCGCACCTCGCTGCCCAGTTCAGCCGGCACACCATTGACCGGGAATATCAGGCGATTGTCTGGGGGCTGCCTGAGCCAGACTCAGGAACCATTGATACCTATATATGCCGAAGCAAAAAGGACAGAAAGAAGTTTACTGCATCAGTGGATGAAGGCAAAAGAGCAATTACCTATTATGAGGTGCTTGAACGGTTTGAATTCGCCGCGTTAGTAAGATTAAAACTGAAAACCGGCCGCACGCATCAGATACGAGTACACATGGCTCACATCGGGCATCCGGTATTTGGCGATGCGTTTTACGGAGGAAGGGCGGTTATATACGGCTCCCAGCTCCCTAAAATTAAACAGCGTGTCGCAAATCTGCTTGAGGTGATGCAGAGGCAGGCGCTTCATGCTAAAACACTTGGTTTTATTCATCCGGTTACCAAAGAACATCTGATATTGGATTCCAAACTGCCAAAAGATATGCAGTACCTGTTGGACGAAATATCATCAACCCATAAAGAAAATTATGATACAGATATATAATACCCTGACACGAAATAAAGAAGAGTTCCGACCTATACAAGCGGGGGAAGTAAAATTTTACGTTTGCGGTCCGACTGTCTATGACTACTTTCACATTGGCAATGGCCGTTCGTTTATCAATGCTGATTTTATACACCGTTATCTGGCATACCGCGGCTTTAAGGTTACTTTTATTATGAACGTAACCGATGTTGATGATAAGATTATTAAAAAGGCAAATGCTGAGGGTGTTGAGTCATCAGTTATCGCGGCTAAATATACGCAGGCATTTTTTGAAGACCTCGCGAAGCTCGGCATAAAACCGGCTACGCTGCATCCTAAAGCAACTGAACACATGAAAGAGATTATTGATATTATCAGACGGCTTGAAGAAAAAGAGATTGCCTATAATGTAAACGGTGATGTGTTTTATGATATATCAAAGTTTAACGGCTACGGCAAACTGAGCGGAAAAAATATTGACGAACTTGAAGCCGGCTCACGCGTGGATGTGAACGAAATTAAAAAACATCCGCTCGACTTTTCGCTCTGGAAGAGCGCAAAACCCGGTGAACCCTTCTGGGAAAGCCCCTGGGGCAAGGGTCGCCCCGGCTGGCATATTGAATGTTCCGCGATGGGCTCAAAACATCTGGGAGAAACATTTGATATACACGCAGGCGGAAGCGATTTGATTTTTCCGCATCATGAAAACGAAATAGCACAAAGTGAGGCCTGCTTCGGTAAAACATTCGCCAATTACTGGATTCATTTTGGCTTTCTGAATATCGATAACACTAAGATGTCCAAATCTCTGGGTAACTTTTTTACGGTGAGAGATATACTTGAAAAGTTTCCTGCCACAGCGCTCCGTCTCTTTTTTGCGCAGACACATTTCTCTGTACAGTTAAATTTTACTCACGAAGCGCTTGAAGCTGCCGCGAAAGGGAGTGAAAAAATGCAGAATCTGAGAGCTACACTGACTTCATATATACAGACCGCTCCTGAAAAAGGTTTGGATTTTTCACTTGAGGAATATCGCGGCCGGTTCACCGGGGCAATGGATGATAACTTTAACACACCTAATGCAGTTGCTGTCCTTTTTGATTTTCTGCGCGATGTAAACAGAGCTCTTGATAAAGAAGAGAAACTCTCAAAGAAGTCAGCCGGTGATCTTCTTACCTTCTTTGAAGAAACCGCCGGAGGTGTGCTTGGTCTTTTGTCTGAGAAGCCGGTTGGTGACGCAGGTCTGGAAGATGAAGTCATAGGTCTGCTGCTTTATGTAAGAACAGAATTAAAAAAAGAGAAAAACTACCGTCTTTCGGATGTCATACGTGACCGGCTGAAGGAAATCGGAATTGAGATAAGAGATTCAAAGGAAGGCACAACCTTCCGTAAACTCTGATTACTTAAATGAGCACACAGCAGATCACACATTTTACACTTGATGGCAGAGAACTGCCCTGCAGGATACGCCGAAGCGCCCGTGCCAAATATATATCGCTGCGGATAACCCCCGCCGGTGAGCTTGAACTGGTGCTCCCCGGAAGGGCAAAGCCGGAAGATGGTCTCCGTCTGCTCGAAAAAAACAAAGAATGGGTTAGAGCCAGAAAAAAGCTGCTGAAAAGCGAGTCTGATGAATTCTATTATCTGGGGAAGAAACTTGCTATAGCTCGTTCATTTTCTGAAGAGGTCAGAGATCATGAAATCCGGCTGAGGGGAGAACAGTTTCTTATTAAGAGCCCGGTTGCATCACGGATGAGCGTTCAGTCAATATATAACGGATTCATCAGATACCGTGCTGAGAGGTATTTGCTTCAGCGCGCTGAAGAACTTGCAAAGAAACATAGTTTTGAGGTAGAGCGGTTCACGTTGCGCAAGCAGAAATCCCGTTGGGGTAGCTGTTCATCAGGAAAAAGAATTTCACTGAATGTGAACCTGATGAAATGTCCTGAAAATATTATTGACTACGTGATATTTCATGAACTCTGCCATCTGCGATATATGGACCATTCAGAAAAGTTCTGGAATGAAGTGCGCAAATATGTGCCTGATTACCGGAAACTGCGCCGTCAGCTTAAATTTTATGCGAAAGTAAATTAAAAATGTCTGAGATACAGGAACAACCGAAACACAAAGCAGGATATGCAGCAATAGCAGGGCTTCCGAATGCAGGAAAGTCAACGCTGATGAATGCTCTGCTCGGTCAGAAACTTTCAATCACCAGTAAAAAACCGCAGACTACGCGTAAGAAAATAGCGGGCATATTAAGTGAGGAACAGTATCAGATTATTTTTCTTGATACACCCGGAATACTTGACCCTAAATATCTGCTTCAGGAGCGGATGAGCAGGTTTATAGAGTATTCAGTATCTGATGCAGATATATTGCTTCTGATTTTTGACGCGCAGGGTATCAAGTCAGCCAAGCGCTTATTCGCGGAAAATTTTGACCGGATTTTGGAGAACAGCAGGAGAAAAAAGAAAATCCTGCTGCTGAACAAAACCGATCTGGTGACACCGGAAATCATTCAGGATGGTATAAGGTTTGCGCGGGAGAATTATCAGTTTGATGAAATTATCCCCGTTTCTGCTCTTGAAAAGGTCGGGCTTGAACTTGTTCTTGAAAAAATTATTCAATATCTCCCTGAACATCCCAAGTATTTTGATGATGACCGTATAGCAGAAGAAACGGAACGATTCTTTGTTTCTGAAATTATCCGTGAAAAGATTTTTGAGATATATAAAGAGGAAGTTCCCTATAGCTGTGAAGTGGGGATTGAAGAATTTAAGGAGCGTGCTGAAGGAAAAGATTATATATCCGCGGTTATTTTTGTTGAGAAAGAAAGCCAGAAACCAATTTTGATAGGAAAGCAGGGGCTTCTGATTAAAAAATTGGGGGAACTTTCGCGGGCTGATATTGAAGCTTTTCACGGCAAGCCGGTCTATCTTGAGCTGCGGGTTAAGGTTCGCGAAAACTGGCGTTCAGATGAATATCTTTTAAGGCAGATGGGCTATGAACCCTGATATTCAGGCGAAACCCCCGATTGTAAAAGCTGAACTCATTCTTCTGCTGGTAGCACTGCTTTGGGGAGGCACCTTTGCGATGATCAAAAGTGTGCTGGTTGATGTTTCTCCTATGGTTTTTGTTTCAATGCGGTTTGGGCTGGCTTCGTTAATTCTGTTTATATTATTCAGATCATCTTTTTCCAATCTGAAGAAACATCACTTCACCGAAGGTGCTTTGCTCGGTGTGATATTGTTTTCCGGTTTTATCACTCAGACCATCGGACTGAAGGATACCACTGCAACCAAATCCGCATTTATTACCGGAACGTTTGTGGTACTCACCCCGGTTTTTCAGGTGATCATTGAACGGCGGATGCCTTCTCTGGTTAATATTATCGGCATTGTTATAGTGTTTACCGGTATTGCATTTCTTTCGTCATCGGGTGAGTCACCATTGTCGGTTTTTACTGAAATCGGCAGTAATTTTACCTTCGGTGATTTTCTGACTTTTATCGGCGCGGTGTTTTATGCTTTATATATCGTTTATCTTGATATTATAAGCGGCCGGCATGATTACCGTTTTCTCACTTTTTTTCAGATTGCGGTAACTTTTGTGCTGGCGGTTGCTTCTGCTTTTCTGCTTGATATTAGCGGTGTTGAACCGGCTGCATTGACTTTGAATAGTGGCGTAATTGGTGCGGTTCTTTATACTTCGATATTTGCAACTATTATTACTACATTTTTACAAACAAGGTATCAGCGGGCGGTTACGCCGACAAAGGCGGGAATTATATTTTCTTTTGAACCGATATTTGCAGCGATATTTGCCTATTTCCTTCTCTCTGAGCTGCCTGGTTTACTTGGTTTTATTGGCGGAATTTTGATAGTTGGCGGTATCATTTTTACTGAGGTGGCCGGAAGAAAAGAAGGAGAGATATCGTGAAAGATGCGGCAGGATATACCATCCTTGTCGAAGGGCTGGTGCAGGGGGTGGGGTTCCGCTATTTTGTGAAAACAAGCGCGGAACGGTTTAACATTAAAGGATTTGTAAAAAACATGAACAGCGGTGATGTATATATTGAAGCTGAAGGCACGGAGCAGACCATGCAAGAGTTTTTGCGGCTGGTTAAAAGGGGACCCCGTGTGGCACACGTCAGAAAAATGACAGTAGAAAAAATGGAAACACTGAAAAATTTTAAGAAGTTCGAGGTTGCTTTTTGAATATCCGGATAGGAAATGGATTTGATATACACCGCACTGCCGCGGGAAGAAAACTTTTTCTCGGCGGAGTTGAGATTCCTTCTGAGGTTGGTCTTGATGGTCATTCAGATGCCGATGCTCTCCTTCATGCCCTTTGTGATTCACTCCTTGGCGCTCTTGCGCTGGGGGATATTGGACTGCATTTTCCCAATACAGATGAACGCTACCGGGGGATTGACAGTAAAAAACTGCTCAGCCATGTTTATGAACTGGTGAAGGAAAAAGGTTACCGCCTGATTAATACCGATATCATGGTTATCTGTGAACGACCAAAACTTCTGCCATATATACAACAGATGAGAGAAACCATCGCCGGACTTCTTGAGTGCGATAGTGACAGAATTTCAGTGAAAGCAACTACTAACGAAAAACTTGGATCATTAGGGCGAGGTGAGGGAATAGCAGTCTATGCTGTATCACTGCTTGAGAAGGCGGGCTGATGTTTGAGTATCTTCTCTCCTCGGTTTCCCAACTTCCTCCTGCAACTATTTATCTGATTCTTTTTGCGCTGCCGTTCATCGAGAATCTTTTTCCTCCTTCTCCCAGTGATGTGGTTGTGGTGCTGTGCGGGTCACTTATCGCGACAGGCACTATAAGTTATCTGCCGGCGTTAATGATAACTATTGCCGGAAGTGAAGCCGGGTTTCTGGTACTGTTTTATCTTGGTATTCAGACGGATAAAAAAATTATACAGGCGGGCAAGTTGCGATTTATATCAAAAGATGCTCTCCAGAGCGCTGAAAACTGGTTCAGGCGATTCGGGTTCTGGCTCATAATTTTTAACCGGTTCTTCCCTGGTCTCCGCTCAGTTATTGCCTATTTCGCCGGAGTGAGTGAACTCCCGGTACGCAACACGGTAATCTATTCCGGCATCAGTGCCTTCCTTTGGAACACGATGCTCATCACGATGGGCTTTTATCTGGGTGATAATATTGAAGCGATTGACAGTTTCTTCTCGACCTATACAAATATCTTTATGACATTGCTTGGCGCTGCCGGTTTATACTGGCTGCTGAATTTTATACGCAATAAAAGAAAAAAATCTGAAGCAGGTAATGATCATGAATCCTGAAATCAGCCAATCCTTAACTGGGCAGGAGAAAGAAAAGAAAGGGGGGGGAAGAGCCGGGGTGGTGCTTTCCGGAGTGCTTTTCGGGCTGGCATTTTCTCCTGTGGTTTTTCCATTTACACTTTTCTTTTTTCTCTATCCTTTTCTTTCGGTCATTGATAAGGAAGAGAAGGGACATGAGATATATAAATCTTTTTATCTGCTGATGCTTACTGCATCGCTGGCGCTTGTTTACTGGGTGGGAGCGTTTACCGAGATGAAAGATAACTTTTTGATGATATCAGGCGTTGTGCTTTTCTTTTTCAACGCGATGTATATGTCTCTGCAGTCGCTGCTTTATATACCCGTCCGGAAACGGTTCGGAAGCAGAACCGCGATACTGCTGCTGCCGGTCTTCTGGTCGGTAAATGATCTTTTTTATATGTGGGGCGATTTTAGCTTCCCTTGGACGAGCGCCGGACATGCCGCGGCAAATTTTAATTCATTCATCCAGATTGCGGATATTATCGGCTCTCCTGGTATCGGGCTGCTGGTATTATATATAAATGTTTTTATTTTTCTCGCGGTAAAAAAATTCAGGAAAGGGGAAGGAGCTGTAAACCGTTACGCTCTGCTTGCAGGTCTGCTGATCATCCTTCCGCTTATCTATTCTGTTGCCTCCAATCATCAGCCATCAGGAAAAACTTTATCAATCGGACTCATCCAGCCGAATCTTGATCCATACGATAAATGGGCGGGGAATAATCTGGAAGAAATCATGCAGGACTATTTTTCTCTTTCTGACCAGGCCCTTCAGGGAGGCGCTGAACTGCTGGTCTGGCCGGAGACCGCACTGCCGGCGTATATATTCAGCGGTGCCTATCCCGCCGAAGCACAGAAAATTTTTGATTTTGTTGAGCGGACTAAAACCCCGCTCCTGACCGGTATGCCTGACCTTGTTTATTATGATAAAGATAAAGCCCCCCAATACTCAAAGTTTAACGAACAGATGGATTATTACTACCGGACACACAATGCGGCTTTTCTGATTCAGCCCGGTGGCAAACCGGTTCAGCGTTACGGAAAGATGAAGTTAGTGCCGTTCGGTGAGAAAATACCCCTGGCGGATAAAATTCCGGTTATCGGCAAGTTCATCAAATGGGGAGTAGGCATCTCCGGTTGGAATGAAGGGATTGATACAACGCTTCTGACACTAACTCTTGAGTCTGAAAAAGGGAAGGAATCTTTGGTAGATTCGGTTTCGATCACCCCTTTAATTTGTTATGAGTCAGTATATCCGGTACACACAGCAGAGTTTTCAAAAAGGGGAGCTAATCTGATAGCAGTTATTACCAATGACTCTTGGTATGGGAACACCAGCGGACCGTATCAGCACCGTGACTTCGCCAGACTGCGCGCCGTGGAAAACCGACTGCCTGTCATACGCGCGGCAAATGGGGGAATAAGCTGCCTGATTGACAGCCGCGGGGAGCTGAAATCCTCCCTTTCTATGTACACCCGTGGTTATCTGGTGGTGGATGTTGAACTGGGTTCGGGAGGCACACTCTACAACCGGTATTCTGAAACCATACCCTGGATGCTCTGGTTTATTGCGGTATCGGCAGTTCTGCTCAGTTTTTTCGGCAGGAAGAAGGCGAAATAAACCGGTTTTTAAGCAAAAAAATAGCATCTTTATTGGGCTTCCCCCTCTTGATTACGAGCTAAAAACTTTGTAGTTTCGCTAAGTTAAAACAGAAAAAAGGGTTCATTTTTTCTGTTTTCGAATTTTCAAAAGAAAATGTAATCAGTGGTGATTCTCCCTTAATCTGGTTCTCACCCCGGCAAGGTTCAGGCCGGGGAAAAAGACTCCCCGCGGATTTACTCACAACTTATTTTATACACACTTTTTCCGCAGAGAGGTTCGGATGAAGAGGGTTCTA
>BTUV01000014.1:0-46604 GCA_045863035.1 Ignavibacteriales bacterium
TAAGAATTTCACACCTTCGGTGTTAAGCATCGCAATATCACCCTTTCAGGGTTTTTATGTTGCCGTTTTATGATTCATCTATAAGAATTCCACACCTTCGGTGTTAAGCATCGCAATTTCTGTAATACGAAAACTTCTAACTTCCCGCATTGTACATTGTAAATTATACATTGTACATTGTTGAAAATCTTTTTCTCGTTTCATCTGACACTCTTACCGGCCGGAGGGATTTTGGATCCACGGGGCACCAGAGGGTGCGGGCGGAAGCAAGGAGTTTATTGTCGGAGGCACGATATATATTGGTAAGCCGCTCAAAGGAAAGCGCTGTAGATGTACCCACCCTGGTTTTCGCAATGATATCATCTCCGGATTTTGCAGGATACTTGTAATCAATCTCATGCCTGATCACCACCCAAAGATATTTTTCCGCCTCTTCCTCTGTTGCCGCATGATACCAGTGAGCAACTGCTGCATCCTGCACCCAGCGGACATAGACGGTATTGTTCACATGATTCAGACGGTCAATGTCTTCCGGTCTGACATTTCTGCGCAGTTCAAATATCTCAGTTGAGGGATCGGGAGTCATAGTGTTTCTTTCATGTTATAATTTTGAAGAGAGCGGCTCATGATCCGCCCAATTTTCACCATTTTTTGGGCAGATAGCAGTATCATCCGCCCAATTTTGACCGTTTTTTGGGCAGATGGGCGCTGACATGCACAACGATTGGGCAGATAGGGATATCATCCGCCCAATTTTTACCATTTTTTGGGCAGATAGATTAATTAGTAATGAGGAAGTAGTAATTAGTAATGGACCAGGTAGATGCTCTAAGCGTCTTGGCGTCTTAGCGCGAGGCTATCCGGGCAGATGCAAATCCGGATTAATTTAACCGGACGATTACCACTCTTCTGTTCTGTGCTCTTCCTTCTTCGGTAGAGTTATCAGCAACGGGGAATTCATGCCCCATTCCTCGAACGGTAAATCTCTGCGCGGATATTCCCTTACCCGTCAGATATTTCAGGACAGCATTTGCCCGCTGAAGAGAAATTCTTTTATTCACTTCCGCCCTACCGACATTATCCGTATGCCCCTCGATCAGCCAGTTTGACTTTCCATCCGCATTCATTTCAGCAGCAAGCCGGTCCAGATCAGCGTATGCAGCATGAAGCAGTTCAGAACTTCCGCTTCTGAATGAAGCACCGGCACTCAGGACGAATTCCTTTGTCACCTCGTACGGAACCGGGACCTCCTTAATAACCTGCTCCTTTTTAATCGGGCAGCCGGTTGAGTCCACCTGAACTCCGGCGGGAGTATTCGGGCACTTGTCAAATACATCATAGACACCGTCTCCATCGGAATCGAGCGGACAGCCGTTTTTATCAACAGTCACACCGGGAAGGGTGGATGGGCACTGATCAAGGTAATCGGGAACACCATCCTCATCGGAATCAACCGGGCAACCATATTGATCAACACGGACGTTTCGTGGTGTATTGGTGCAGATGTCCAGGTAGTCGGGCACGCCATCTTTATCGGTATCAGCGGGACATCCGGCCCGGTCAACTTTAACTCCCTCAGGAGTGCCTGGGCAGTCATCCAGATAATCATACACACCGTCTTTATCCTCATCATAGGGACATCCAAAAGCGTCCGTCTTCACACCAGGAGGAGTACCAAGGCACATATCCTTTGAATCGGGGATACCATCGCCATCCTCATCGGTATCACCAAAAAACGCAAAAGAAAATCCCGCCTGACCAAATAGGATGTTATCCTTATCAGTACCTTTTAGGAGGTTGTCAAGATTATCCTCCGGACTGATGAAAACGCCACCGATGAGATTTAAGGTAAGGTTTTTTGTAAGGAGAATCCGGAAGCCGAAGTCAGCGTTAAAATTGAGTTCGGTAGTTTCGTAGGCCGGAGTGCGGGTCAGAACCACTCCCCCTTCAGTTTTGGGTTTAAATGATAGAATGGAAGCACCTGCCGAGAACTGAGGGAAAAAGACCTCGCCAATGGATAAATTATACACCAGGGCACCGCCGTAGTAGAGGAGGTCAGTGCGCACCTCTTTGGGGGTGAGGGCCGCATCCGTTGCCTTCAGATAGCCGTAAGCGCCGAATGCCTTAATGCCAAGACTGCTTTTTGAGTAGGTCGGGAAGTAATACTCCAGAGAAGCCATGCCCATGTAGTCCAGGTTGAAATCGGAGTAGTCGGTCATACCGAGGGTAGGTCCACCTCCGACAGAAAGCACGAGTGTCCCGGTGAAGGGGTGGTAGATATCCTTCGACTGGCCAAAGAGAGCAGCCGGGAGAAAAAGCATCAAGAGGAGCAGGCGTTTCATTTCGTCTCAAAATTAAAAAATCATACTACCAAATTAACCTAATCGGTGAAATCAGGAAAAGAATTATGAGATATGAATTATGAAGGATGAAGTATGAAATATGAATTTCACCGAAATGCCGAAGGCATGATATTGTTATAGAAAGAATATATCCAACAACAACCCCGGAACGCCGAAGGCGTGACATTATCAATGCAATATCCGTGGTCATCGATGCCGCTCCTACGGAGCTTTGGGGTGGTTTGGGTTGTATGTGTTATTACTATTTCTCCCCGATGGGGTTTGGTGC
Source organism: Ignavibacteriales bacterium (assembly GCA_045863035.1). Taxonomy (GTDB): domain Bacteria; phylum Bacteroidota; class Ignavibacteria; order Ignavibacteriales; family Ignavibacteriaceae; genus H2-BAC3. The sequence goes on from BTUV01000014.1 coordinate 2,632, forward strand.
TGCGAGGGTTATCGACGACAATGTCATCACAACTTCGTCGGGATTTTGACTCTGGATAGTACCGGAAAATCTAATCTTCGCGCGTTCGCCCGGGGTTGTTTATCTGATGCGGAATCAATACATTTCAAAATCATTTTATGGAAAGCCAATGGAATCATTAAAAATAAAATCCCAGGATTTAGAAAAGTTCATAGAAGATTCTGTCCGGAATTATATTGATAAAAACATCAAAGCGATCAGCGCAACAGTTCTTGAGGAACTTGAAGATACGGCACTTTCCCTGGCGATTGAGGAGGGTAAAACCGGAATTGATATTCACCCGGAGGAGATAAAAAGATATTTATCATCGGATAAACCGGATATAGAATAACATAAGAATTATGAAGGATGAATTATGAAGTATGAGGTATGAAGTATGAATTATGAAGTATGAGGTATGAAGTATGAATTATGAAGTATGAGGTATGAGGTATGAATTATGAATTTCGGGAAAGAATTATGAGGGATGAAGTATGAAGGAAGAAATATTAATGGTGAATTATGAAATATGAATTTCGGAGGAATGACAAGGAATGATTTTGATTCACGCCACATAAGAAGCCATCAATGCCGCTCCTACGGGGCTTTGGCGGGGTTTGGGTTTTATGTGTTATTACTATTTCGCCCCGTTGGGGTTTTGGCTTGGTTAAATGATAGCTAATCTTTTTTCTTTATGCCCCCTCTTTCCAATACAAAGCCATATTAAAATCTTCCCCGCTTACTTCCCAAATGTATATTTTATTATATCTTAGTTTGTCAGGAGAGAGGGGGTTTGGGGTTGAGTCTGTTTTCGCGTATCAGATATATATCAGACTTACAAAACCTCTATTTCAACATTAATAATTTCGCGGTTTTGTTAAAATCTTTTCCTACAAACCTTACGATATATACCCCGGAACTCAGCCCCCTGAAATCGGCACTGTATTCCTGAACTCCTTCAGTTACATGACCCGTATATATTGTCATAACCTCCGAACCATCAGTGGAATATACTTTTAGTGCAACCTCTGCAGGGTTACTTAGCTCAACCCGGATGGTGGTTGAGGGGTTAAAGGGATTCGGGTAGTTGCTGAGGAGGATATATTCCCGCGGCGGTGTTGTTTCATCAGCATCGGTGAGGTTTATGGTTACGCCGGTGATGGTGGTCTGGGTTGGTGTAATTTCCAGAGAACCGATCAGATAATCAGGCAGGTGAATACGCTGCGCCAGTAGTTCGTAGGAACCGTAAGGGAGTTTGGGGAGGAGAAATTCATTCCCTGATCCGGATATACCGGTCGCATATACTTTACCATTCTGTAAAGAGCGGGCATAGAGCACGACTGCAGCCGCGGCAAGTCTGTTTGCCAATGCCAGAACCGAACCGGTTATACGGCCGTCTCCGTATGCGGAGTCCCGCTGCATGGTAAGTGATATATTCTGTACCGCGCTGTTAACATATACTGAATCCGCATGCTGCCAGAGGAGCGGGGAATAATTTCCGCTTTTGTAATAGGCAGGGATAAAATAATCGGAGAAGGACTGAACAAAATAATATCCGGCCGAACTGATATTCTTTACCGAAAAATTACCGCGGTAGTCAACCAGAGCGGTATATACATTATTCGTTTCCTCCAGAATTTTACCGGGATTATGCTTCCCTTTTCTGATCACCACCACACCTTTATCAACCGGATATACGGAGACAGAATCGGAGACCACACCCTGCACCGAAAATCCGGTCGGGGTTACCGCGTGGAGAACAATTTCCGCATGAGAAACCGAATCCCGTTTCACCATCACCGGCTGAGCAGAAAAGGGATTTCCCGTGTTGCCGGAAAAGATGAGATTCCCCTCGGGATGCTTCACGGCTAAGAGGTATTCCCCTGCCGGAAGCTGTAATGAGAAATTACCGTATATATCCGTCACCGCGGATATATACTGATACAGTCCCTCATGAAAAATATATACCGGCAGACCGGGGAGGGGCATTCCCTGATAGACCACGGAGCCAGACGCGGTACCAAGAGGAGGATCGGGATCGTGAAATTTAATTTTTATTTTCACCGTGACCGGCTCCGGATCGTAATTCACATAAACAAACATCGTATCAACGGTGTCTGTTACGGCGATTGACGCATAGTGGGAAAGGATGCAGTCCATGCCAAGTGTATCCCCCGCCTGTAAGGTCATGGGGTAACCGTTGTAGGAATCCCAGCGGATAAAATAACGCTGATTGATATAAGATATGCTGTCAATCTCCAACGGCTGATTTCCTTCATTGATGAACCAGACTTTTTCAAATCGGTTGAAGCGGTCTTCAAACTCAATTTTCCCCGGCCTGATGTCCAGATCGGGCTGGGCATGGATATATGAAGAAATTACCATCAGCAGGATAACCGGCAGGGATTTAAGCATATTTTTTGATATTTTTCATACTTTAGTTAGTATAAAATAGCTTCAAAAAGTGACATTACCCATTGGGTGAAAAAGAATTACAGTTTCTGCATTTTACTTCCGAGGACTTAACCCCCCTTCTCGAGGCGGCAAAGTCGGGGGATGAGACTGCCTTCAGCCGGCTTTCGGTGATGGTGCAGACCATCGCGCGGGAGTATTTCCAAGCAAAATTCCGCAGCGGAAAGCTCAGGAATATTGAGGATGCCGAGGATCTGACCTCCAATGTCTGGCTTTCCTTCGCGAAGCAGTACCAGAAGATTGAAAATCCGGAGTACTGGCTCAGGCGGGTGCTTTTTCTAAGTTTTGTGAGTTTTTACAAGAAGGCAAAAAAATACCAGTACAGCGATCCGGAGGAAGTGTTCAAAAAAACCAGAAGTGAATATAATTTCGGGGAGGAAGCTGATATTGAGCGGGTAACGGCTATTACGGCTGAGATGTCCGGTGAAAAGCGGGAGATACTGCGGATGCGGTTTCAGGAGGAAATGAAGTTCCAGGAGATAGCAGAAGCACTGGGGAAAAGCGAAGACGCGGTCAAGAAGATGTTTTACCGGCTGATCGCGGAAATCAGGGAGAAACTGAAATGATGTCCCAAATCACACGAACAGAATACTATTTACCATTATGAGCGAAACAAAAAAATCACCCGAAGATATTTTAGCGGGGCTGAGCGACGAGGATGCCGGAAAGATTCTGAGCAACCCGCCGGATGTAGATCAGAATTTGAAGGAATATTCTTCGGTTCATCAGAAGGTGGAGAAGGCATTCAGCAAAGAGCGTCATCCCGATGTGATGGAACTGGCGGAGTATATTGTTGCGGAGACTGCCGAAGAGGATATCAGCGGAAGCGGGTTATTTACAGGAATTAAAAAACATCTTGAGGTGTGTCCCAATTGCAAAGCAGAGTATCATTCCCTTACGGAAGAACTACCTCAGCCGGCAAAGAAGGAAGAGAGAGCAACTGTTCCTGTCAGAAGCAGGAAAAAGAAAAAGCTGAGTTTTGCAAAGATTATATATTACCCTGTCCGGATCGCAGCAGTATTTCTGCTCGGCTGGCTTGCCATGTATTCAGCATCAGAACTTTCCAAACCTGAAGCGATCAGATATGGTTCTGCAGATATCACTCCGGACGGCGTAAGCAGGGCACTGACCTCCGACACTTTTTCAGAGACGCACACACTGGTTTCAGAAGAGCGGTATGATGAAGCCATCAGACTGCTGCTGAGCAAGATTGAAGAGGAACCGGACGGAACATCAGCATTTTATCTTCACTACACCGCGGGGAAGCTGTATCTGCTTTCCGCGCAGTCGGATATACTGGGGATGTTTACCAGCTACGATAATGAAAAAGTAGAGCTTGCCCGGAAGGAATTTCATCTTGCCATTGAGAAAAATTTTTCCGGCAAGTATGAAAATATTTCTTACGATGCATCATTTTATCTTGCCAAGACGTATATCCTGCAGAACAATTTCAGCAAGGGGAAAGAACTGCTGGAGTATGTCGCCGGGACCAAGGGGAGCAAATCACGCGAAGCCGCTGAACTCTTAAGCGAACTCTGAACATGAAACGCACGGGACTGCTCGCCGGTTTCATCCTCATTATCATCCTCACCTCTGGTCCGCATTATCAGTCATCGGACAAAGAGAGGATGCAGGAAAGCATTTCATCCTACGATGAAGTGTTCGAGAAAACCGTTATCACGCTGAGAAGAAGGAACACCGAGGAAGTCAGTTTACTGAGCGCGAGAAGATACAAGGCGGGATTTCAGTTTGCTGTCATCCGCACCGACTCACTCAAAAAAGCGGGCGACTATCAGGCAGTGTTTGACACGCTTGATATATACTTCCCCGCTTCTCCGGCAAGTATTGTGTATTATGAAGAGCTGATCAGCACCGGAGCGGGCTCAGGAAATCTGCTGCTCATCAAAAACCGGCTGGATGAAATCCGTGACCGGCCGCTTACGCCGTATGAAGAATATGCCCGGGGCATCATCATGAACCTGCGGGGGAATATCGACTCTGCTATCACTCTGTTCAGCGGCATTATCAGCAAACAACCTCAACTGACGATCGTTTATCTCCGTTACGCAAACGCACTCAAGGATAAAGGAAGATATACGGAGGCAAAAGCCGCTCTGAAAAAGTTTTTTACCGCAGACAATGATGACAGCTATCTTCATGCAGAGGCAGTCCTGCTGCAGGGAACCATCGCTTTTCTTGAGGGGGACTATGACCGGTCACTCCGGTATTATCAGCAGGCAGAAAAACTTTCCGATGAACTTTACGATATCCACACCGGATCGAGGGCGCGGATCAATCAGGGGCTGGTGCATGATATATACGGAGAATATGATCCGGCAAGAAATCTTTTTAATAAAGGAATCGAAGGGGCAAAACGGCTGAAGGATCCGGAACTTCTGGCTTACGGATATTCTGAACTTGGAGTTTCCTATTCATTCACTTCGGACTATCCGGATGCACTCGGTTATTATCAGGAAGCGATCACCATTTATCTGAAGACCGGAAACTCACTCCGTCTTTCTTATCTGTATTCCAACAGAGGCAATCTGCAGAACGCGATGGGTAACTATGCGGGAGCGCTTGCGAGTTACCGCGCAGGAATTGAGGCATCGGGGGATGCTCCGCGTCCCCTGATCCAAAACCTGACAGGCATGGCAGATGTGTATGTCAATGCCGGCAATTACACGCAGGCATTAAAACATTATCATGAAGCCAGGCAGCTCGCAAAAAAAATTAATGATAAGGATCTGCTCAGTTCCATAGAGACCGGTTCGGGTTCATTTAAACTGAACCTCGGCGCTTACGAAGCAGCAGAGAAGCATTTCAGAAGGGCTCTGCTCTATACGGATGCAAAGAGCAATCCGCTTCAATCAGGAGATATAAAGGACAAACTGGCACTTGCCCTGAGCGGGCAGGGGAAAACGGATTCAGCGATCATCCTGCTACAGGAAGCAATCGGAACAGCAAAGAAGTATCAGGATATCATACTTCTGGCATCAGCATCACAGAATCTTGCGGAGATCTATCATAAGGAGGGAGATGGAGCTAAAGCACTGAGTATTCTGGCTGAGATCAGAGGATCAGTATCTGCAGAGATGTATCCACAGCAGCTTGCGGAGGCGGTCATTACAGAAGCGGATATACATCTTCAAGCCGGCAATGCTGCTGAAGCTCACAACTTGCTCTCAAATTCCGGTATCAGGGCACTGCTCAAAAATAATTCTTATCTTACACTCTCTTACCACTCCGTTCACACCCGCACGCTGATTGCACTTGGCATGAGAGAAGACGCGGAGAAAGAATTACAAGACGCAATAGCATTTTACGAAAGAACCGCACAATCGCTCATCCAAGGCAGCCATGATATACCGGGCCTTACGGAACTTGCCGCAGGAATGTATAATGCACAGATACAACTGCTGAATGAGAAGGGGGATTACAAGACCGCGTTCAGTTACCTTGAGAGGAAAAACGGAGGAAGCGCGTTCAGGAATGTGATTTCCCTGACCCTTTCGGAGAAGATTGCGAATCCGGAGCAGCTTGATAAACTCTATTCCCTTGCCTGGACTGCTGAGTCGGAAATCCACACTCAGGAGAAGAGGGATTCAGCACTGCAACTGTATAACTCACTGCTTGCATTTATGTCGTCAGACAAACCTGTCATTACGAAGATGCTGAGTGTGCTGGAGATGCAATCATCCCTCGAGGAAGATGAGTATATCATCGCGCTGCATACAACGGAGGATTCGTCGTATATCTATGCACTCGGGAGAAATGAGTTTCTTACCAGAAAGATCAAAGGGGGGGCGAATTCACTAAAGAGAATCAAGCGGGGTATCTCCCCTAACTATGACCGGAGGCCGGGTTCGCCTGATTTCCTCAACCGGGATTTGTTTGCTTTTGACGCAGTTGCCGCACGTTATCTCTATAAACATCTGTTTGGTTTTCTGAATGACAAACTTGAGAAAGGAAGCCGGCTGATTATCCTTCCCGACAATGTATTCAGGGACTTTCCTTTTGAAACGCTTGTGGTAAAATCCGATGATGAGAACGGCAGTTTTCATTATGAAGCGTGCGAATTTGCCGGAGAGCGATACCGTTTTGTATATACCCCATCCTACTCAGCATATAAGGGACTTGAGAAGATCAATTACAGCAAGAATAAGACTTCGCTGCTGGTGGGGAATCCGATTGTGAGTTCATCATCACGGGGATTTGCCGAGAGAAGAAGCATACAGGGGAATCAGGATGGAAGCAATACAAAGCAGTTCCTCCCATTAAAATACTCCGCTGAGGAAGTAAACTCCATCGACAATATGCTTGACTTCTCTACCGTACTGACCGGATCATTTGCCACAGAATCACGGTTCAGGGAGCTTGCGGCGGATGCTTCTCTGATACATCTTTCCGCACATTCTTCGGTAACAAGGAATCAGCCGGTGATCTATTTTTCAGGGCTGTATGATGCAGAACATGACGGCATCCTTGAGCCGGGAGAGATTGCATCACTCGGACTGAAATCAGAGATGGTCGTGCTGAGCAGTTGCAGTTCGGGGCTTGGGGATCCGGATGCAGAAGAGGGAGTCACCGGCATGAACCGCGCATTGATAGAGGGGGGTGCAAAGAGCGTTATCTCCACTCTCTGGGAAATAAACGATGAATATACATCACGCTTTATGGAGATGTTTTATGATCACCTTAGTGTAGGGATAACTAAATCAGAAGCATTGCGCAGAACCAGAGCAGATTTTATCAGCCAGGTGAATCCCGATCCATACTACTGGGGAGCGTTTGTCCTCTACGGCGCTGACTCCCCCATGCATATTGAGAAGAAGAACTACGTCTTCATAGCATTCCAATATATATCGCTTGGGCTGGCGGGAATGTTTGTGGTGATGGTTTATATACGGCGGCTAACGAGGAGGAAGTGATTAGTGATTAGTGATTAGTGGCTAGGGGTTAGTGATTAGTGATTAGTGGTTAGTAAAGAGAATGTACAATGAACAATTTTCAATGAGTAAAATTGTCTGCATTGAACCCACGGAGTGGGTGACATATTTATAGAAACGGAGATACAGCACCCCGTCTCCGAAACCCCGAAGGGGTGAAATTGATAGCTGGTAGTTGAGAATTGAGAATTGTTGAGCAGCAGTATATAAGCGAGTTTGGAGTTCAGTATCAGATGCGGTTTCGAGGAATAAATCGATTGCTTCGCGGAGATTAGCGTTGGCTTCTTCGACGGAATAGCCCTGGCTTGCAATACCGAGTTCCGGACAATGAGCCATTTCAATTGATAGTTGATAATGGAAAATTACAAAAATATCGTAACTAAACTTTAGCAATTAGCTGTTTAAAAAAGAAAAGCCCCGGTGACGGGGCTTTTTTTATTCAGAAGCCTTTGCGGCAGACTTTTTCGTAGTCGGCCAATGCCATGATCTTTACGAGATCTTCGAACTTCGTTTGGGCTTTCCAGCCGAGTTTTTCCTCTGCTTTTTTCGGATTGCCAAGGAGCAGATCAACTTCGGTAGGGCGGTAATAAGTCGGATTGACCGTTACGACTGTCTGTCCAACTTTCAGATTATCAAAGGGTTTTACCACCGCATTCGGATATAATGCAATCAGTTCATCCCTCTTTGCTGCATCAATCGAAGCAACCACACCTTTTTCTTTTTCATTCTCCCCTTCAAAGCGGAGCGCAACACCGAAAGATTCAAATGTATATTTCACAAAATCACGCACGGTATTGGTTTCACCGGTCGCCAGGACGAAGTCCTCAGCTTTTTCGTAATTAAGGATATCCACCATTCCCTGGCAGTATTCAGGAGCATAGCCCCAGTCACGCTTTGCGTTGAGGTTGCCGAGGGAGAAAGAATCCTGCAGTCCGCAGATAATCCGTGATGCCGCACGGGAGATTTTCCTGGTTACAAAGGTTTCACCTCTGCGGGGAGATTCATGGTTAAAGAGAATACCGTTGCAGGCGAATATATCATATGCTTCGCGGTAGTTAACGATGATCCAGTAGCCATAGAGTTTTGCCACACCATACGGTGAACGGGGATAAAACGGTGTTGTTTCGCTCTGGGGAGTTTCGCGGACTTTTCCGTAAAGTTCACTTGTTGATGCCTGATAAAAGCGGACCTTCTTGAGGCCAACCTCACGGATCGCATCGAGGAAACGAAGGGTGCCAAGCGCATCCACCTGACCAGTATAGTCAGGCACTTCAAACGATACCTTCACATGACTCTGAGCAGCAAGGTTATATATCTCATCCGGTCCGATCTTTTCCAGAAGTCGGTTCATGTTGCTCGTATCAACCAGGTCACCGTAGTGAAGGAACATCTTCTTGTTGAGGATTTCAGGATTGTTATAGAGATGATCAATTCGTCCCGTGTTAAATGAACTGCTGCGGCGGATAATGCCGTGCACTTCATATCCCCTCTCAATCAGAATTTCAGCGAGATAACTTCCGTCCTGTCCGGTTATCCCGGTAATAAGCGCTTTTTTCATTACGGTGTGTTTACCTTTTTATCGTTTCGATATTTTCCAAAAACCATTTGTATGTTCTGCGTATACCCTCCTCCAGAGAAACAGAACTTTCCCAGCCAAGTTCGTGCAAGCGGGAAGAATCCATCAGTTTCCTGGGAGTGCCGTCCGGTTTAGAGGTGTCGTATATAATCTTCCCCTGAAAACCGGTGATATCCTTCACCAGTTCAGCCAGGGCGGAGATGGTGACATCCGATCCGGTTCCGATATTAATATGGGTGATATCCTTTCCGTATATATCCTTCGAATCCACATTTTCGAGGAGGAAAGCAAGAGCAGAGGCAAGATCCTCCACATACATAAATTCACGGAGAACAGTACCGGTACCCCAGACCATCACATGATCCGAGCCGGCAGCTTTCGCTTCATGGAATTTTCGCATAAGAGCCGGAAGAACATGGGATTTTTCAAGATCGAAGTTGTCACCCGGACCGTAGAGATTGGTCGGCATTGCAGAAAAGTAGTTACACCCGTACTGGCGGTAATAACTTTCGCAGAGTTTAATGCCGGTGATTTTTGCAATGGCATAGGGTTCGTTGGTGAATTCCAATGTTCCGGTCAGGAGAGATTCTTCCCTGATCGGCTGCTCGGCAAATTTCGGGTAGATGCAGGAGGAACCCAGGAAGAGGAGCTTCTTTACACCAACGCGGCGTGACGCTTCGATCAGATTTGCCTCAATCATGAGATTATCGTAGAGGAACTCGCCCCGGTAGATATTGTTTGCCATGATGCCCCCTACTTTCGCGGCGGCAATGACAACCACTTCTGGACGGGCAGATTCCATCATATCAAATACCTGCTGCTGATTGCGGAGGTCAGCCTCAATCCGGTCAACCGTTGCCAGATTTGCGTAACCGCGGGAGGAGATTTCCCGCACAATCGCTGAGCCAACCATACCTTTATGGCCGGCAACCATTATTTTTGAGTTTTTATCCATCTGAGGATGATTAATCCGTAATTTTCAAATTCACTGCACAAAATTTACGCAGAAACGGGCTGGTTTTCTACAGTAACATCAGTCCATGACATTCAGACAGAGAAACTTATGACCTATGATATTACCATAATCGGCGGGGGGATTGTCGGAACAGCCACGGGGATGGCCATCCTCAAAAAGAAACCGTGCAAACTGCTCATTCTTGAAGCAGAGGATGTATTGGCAGCACATCAGACAGGGCACAACAGCGGGGTTATCCACTCCGGACTCTATTACAAACCGGGCTCATTAAAAGCGGAAAACTGCATCACAGGACGGGAGCAGATGTACCGGTTCTGTGAGGAACAGGGTATCCACCATGAGCGATGCGGAAAGGTGGTGGTTGCAACCAGTCAGGAGGAAATTCCGGCACTCAATGAACTTGAACGGAAAGGAACACTTAACGGCCTAACCGGAATGAAGCGGCTCAAGAAACAGGAGATAAAGGAATATGAGCCGCACGCGGAGGGGATCGAAGCTCTTTATATACCGCAGACTGGCATTGTGAACTATACCAAAGTCACCGAAGCGTATGGAAAGATCATTCAGGAACTTGGAGGAGAAATCAGAACCAACAACAAGGTCAAGGGAATCCTCAACAAAAACAACGAGATAACCATTGAGACGACCGGAGGCAATTACAGTACCAGGTTACTGGTAAACTGCGCCGGACTTTACTCTGACAGAATCGCAAGAATGTGCGGTACTGATCCGGAGGTAATGATTGTTCCTTTCCGGGGAGAATATTACGAACTTGTAAAGGAAAAAGAGTATCTGGTCAAGAATCTGATCTATCCGGTACCGGATCCGAGATTTCCTTTTCTCGGAGTGCATTTCACCAGAATGATCAACGGCGGCATTGAAGCGGGGCCAAACGCAGTGATGGCATTCCGGCGGGAGGGATATACAAACAAGGATATATCCCCGTACGATATGGCTGAGCTTTTTCTTTACAAGGGATTCTGGTCCATGGTAAAAACGTATTATGCCATGGGATGGGAGGAGATGAAGCGGTCATTCAGCAAGGAACTGTTCGTCAAAGCGCTGCAGAAACTGATTCCGGATATACGGAGCGAAGATGTGCGCAGGTCGGGGGCAGGAGTCCGCGCCCAGGCATTAGACAGAAGCGGAAAACTGCTTGATGATTTCTGCATCAAGGAGACGAAGAACATGGTGCATGTGCTGAACGCACCGAGTCCCGCAGCGACAGCATCGATTGCTATAGGGGAGAAGATTGCGGAAGTGGTGATTGAGCATCTATGAAACCTGTAGGATGCTTAAGGAATTATGAAGTATGAATTATGAAGTATGAACAAAAAACTGTGATCTTTAGCAGGAAGTGAATTAGGAATTAAAGAAAACTCACCCCATTAATCCCCCTCTATGAAAGCGTAAAAGGGGGCGAGAAATTTCAATGATTCGCTATTTTGCTTTGGGGATATACAAGGGCAGCATGGTGGAGATGATGGTTTCGATGTCAGAATGCTGCGGGGTCCAACCGAGGAGGCGGGTAGCTTCGGAGGCATCGGCTATTAGGGCTGCGGGATCTCCCTCACGGCGGGAGGTGACTTCGTAATTTAAAGGCAGACCAGATATATCAGCCGCGGCTTTTATCACTTCAAACACACTGTAGCCCTTCCCTGTCCCCAGATTCAGGGTCAGATTCACCCGGTTCTTTTCCAGATAGTCCATTGCAAGAATGTGAGCCGATGAAAGATCGGACGGATGTATATAGTCACGAATGCAGGAACCGTCGGGGGTGTTATAATCATCACCAAAGACCATCAGTTTTGAACGGATTCCGGCAAGGGTTTCCAGCACAACCGGCAGAAGATTTGCTGTTCCTACTTCCCTCTTGGTCACTCTTCCTTTGACATCATATCCGGCTGCATTAAAATAGCGGAGGAGGGCAACATGGATTCCACGGATCTGAGAAAGCCAGGCAAGGTTCTGTTCCAGGGAAAGTTTGGTGAAACCGTAATAATTGATCGGATTTTTGGGTGCCGCTTCGGAAACAGGGATGGATTCAGGAGTACCATAGACAGCAGCCGTGGAGGAAAAGATTACTTTACGGATTTTCAGATCCTTCAGAAGGGAGAAAAGATTCAGGGCTCCGGTGATATTTTCCAGCATATATACCTCGGGAATTTCCATAGACTCCCCTGCAGCTTTCTTCGAGGCAAAATGGAAAAGGGTGTCAAATTCCCTTCCCCTTAGAATATCTTTCAAATCCGGAGATTTCAGGTCTGCCTCAATCAGTTCAACTCCGGCGGGAATGTTTTCCCGGAATCCGGTTGACAAGTTATCAAGGACGGTTACTTTATAACCAAGTTCAGTAAGGTCGTGGACGAGGTGGGAACCAATATACCCGGCGCCACCGGTTACCAGTATAGATGATTTGTGCATTAGTTAGATTTTGTTATTCAATATGGCAAATTAGTAATTAGGAAGTAGTAATTAGTAATAAAAATAATGGGAAAAAACCTTGCCACGAATACACGAATAAAAAATAATTTTTAAACAAAAAGAGGGGGGTTATGGCGAAAAAGGGGGTATTTGTTTACCTTTTCTTTACCATGCGAATTTTAGCTATTTTCGCAGTTTTCAGGAATTTCAGGAAATTATGTACAGTAATTATGTAATCAAGGAATTCATCATCCTCCGGGCGGAGGGGAAGACATTACTACAGTGTCAAAAGAAACTGGATATTTCGAAACCGACTCTTGTCAAGTGGAATCAGAAATACAAGGAGGAGATTCGAAAGCAGCAGATTATGAACCAGGCGCAGTTGTACGCAAAGAAACTGACTGAGCAGGAGGAATCAATTCTCTTTAATGCAAAGCAGATTCTCTGGCTCAGAAAATCGAATTTTTCAGAAACCGAAAAGAATCTGCGGATACGGACTGTTCTGCGGGATCTAGAGAAATTCTTCGGAAAGGAAATAACTGGGGTGAAACTGAATTATTCGACGAAGAAAGAAACGATAAGTGAAATAGGGATAGAATTCAAAAATGAATTATGAAATTTGAATTATGAAGTATGAATTGGAGGAGTAAAGTTGAGAAGGGATATAAAAGCAGTGGTTAGTGACTGGTGGTCAGTGACTAGGAGAATAATTAGGAATTAGGAGTTAGTAATTAGTAAAAAATAATGAACAATTTACAATGCAATTAGTGGTTAGTGACTGGTGATTCGTGATTAGTAATCCGCCACAGCGGAGGGATTAGTAAAAAAATCAATGTACAGTGAGCAATTTACATGGAAGGGAAAATCAGGAGATGCGGGGGGCGTCTTCCCAGTTGTATTCGGGGATGAAGTTTTTGATGAGGGTTTTCAGATGTTCGCTATCCCCTTTTAATGCCATTTTGTGTAATTCGCCGACAAACAATTCCAGTTCGCCGTTAATAATCTGACTCGAATTCTTCGCAAAGAATATCTTTTCATGCTCGGTGCGTTCGTAGTTTTCTTCCGTCAGGAATAATTCTTCGTACAGTTTTTCTCCGGGACGGAGACCGGTATATTCTATACGGACATCAATATCTTCCCGAAGGCCGGAGAGTTTGATCAGATCACGGGCAAGGTCAACGATCTTAACCGGCTCACCCATGTCAAGCACATATATCTCTCCACCTTTGCTTAATTCCGATGCCTGCAGAACCAGTAATACTGCCTCCGGAATGGTCATAAAGAAGCGCCGTATATCCGGATGGGTGATGGTAATCGGACCACCATAATCAAGCTGCTTACGGAAGGTATTTATAACACTGCCCCGCGAGCCAAGAACATTTCCAAACCGGACAGCACAGGCATTTAATTCCGTTTTATTTGCATAGGAGAGAACCAGCATTTCAGCGAGACGCTTGCTCGCTCCCATGATGCTTGTCGGGTTAACCGCCTTATCCGTTGAAATCAGGACGAAGTTTGAGGTTTTATATTTTGCCGCTGATTTCAGAAGGTTGAGCGTACCAATGACATTATTGCTGATGGCTTCAGCAGGATTATGTTCCATCAACGGAACATGTTTATGAGCGGCTGCATGGAATACAATATCGGGAGCAGATTCGCTGAAGATGTGCTGAACACGGTTATTATCCCGGATATCAACAATACGGGATATAATTTCCGGACGGGGCTGTCCTCCGTTCATTTTTCCCAGACGGAAGAAAAGCTCCTGTTCAATTTCAAAAACAGAGTTTTCACCATGTCCAAGAATGATAAGCTTTGAGGGTCGGGCTTTAAGTATCTGACGGCAAAGCTCACTTCCGATTGAACCTCCCCCGCCAGTAACCAGAATAGTTTTCCCGCGCATGAAGGAATTAACCGATTCAGTGTCAATCACCACAGGAGTACGGCGGAGCAAGTCTTCTATCTGCACCTTACGGATATTATCCAGCCGCACATTGTAATTGAGCATTTCCTCAAGACCCGGGAGTGTAAGGGTTTCAATCCCAATTTTTTCGCAGTTCTTAAGAATCTTTCGAATGCTTTTACCCTGAGCGGAGGGGATAGCGATAATCACCCGGGATGCATTTGTTGCCTGAACCACCTCTTCAAGCTGATTCACCCGACCCATGACCTGAACACCACGGATGCGGATGCGGAGTTTATTTTCGTCATCATCTAGAAATGCAACAGGGTGCATATTCAGGTTATTATTCCTCTGCATCTCCTCAACAATCGCCGTTCCGCCCAGACCTGCTCCGATCACAATCGTCGGAATTTTTCTCTGATCGGGTTTATTCATCCTCTGGTTTGCACGCTCAACCAGACGGATACTGAACCGAGCAGTGGCAACAAAAAATCCGGAGAGGATAGAATCGAGCAGGGAGAAAGAGTAGGGAAGATTTTCCATCCCCAGTGAAGGAATCTTGCGGAGAATCACAAAAACAATCAACTGAACAATCGTTGCATTCATCCCAATGAAGAGAAGCTGGGCAAGCTCATCAATACTGGCTGTTTCCCAGTATCTCCGATAAAGCCCCAACAGCCAATACACAAGCATCTTCACGAATGTGAACAACAAAGTAGCCGAAATAAGACCCTGCAGCTCAATCCCGGAGAAGGGGATATCCCCGTCAAAGCGAAGCATATAAGCCAGCAGGGGGGTAAACAGGAGGAAGAGGAAGTCTATCAGGAAGAAGTGGCCTGAACGAAGGTCCTTCATGAAAGAATAGAGAAATCTTACAGGCATATCAGCAGAGATACCCCTGTTTTATCATCAGAGGAGCAGATGAGAATTTTTTCAAGCCGGCTTTATCTTCCATTAAGCAGCATGCCACAAATACAAAAACGTGAATTATTTTCAGATCTCAAATATGCAAAAAAGTGTTTTACCAAAAAGGGGGAAAATGCATTGGGTTCGTCGTGCTTGGTTCTTGGTGCGTCGTGCTTGGTTCTTGGTGCGTCGTGCTTAGTTCTTGGTTCGTAGTGCTTGGTTAGTTGCTGCGGGCGCGTTTGATAAAGATGTTATGCAGCGCCTTAAAGAAGTACTCAAAATCGGTCCGGAACGGAGCTTTTTCGTATGCTTCAAGATACCTTGCTTCTGATGCCATAATCTCATCCAACGTTTTGGGCAAGTCCACATAAAACGGGGGGATGAGACCAGGTTTAAAATTGATTCTTCTGCTCCTGAGTTCTGCAGAATAGAGACCAAGATAATGAGAACTTAAAGGACGTACCCCAACCAGTTTCAGATCACCCTTCAGCCAGTTTATGAGCATCGGAAGTTCATCCAACCAAAGTTTACGGAAGAGTTTTCCCCATGAAGTCACCCGAAAATCATCCTTGAACTTTCCGCCGACAGCCAACGCATTCATCTGATAGACATAATTCTGCAGATATTCTGAATAGGGGTGCATGGTCCGCAGTTTATAAACCTTGATGGTTTTACCTTCCCTGCCCAAGCGGTTCAGCTTAATGAAGGGACCATACGTGGCATATTCATTAAATGCAGGTTCCTTCACTTTTCTTGCAATAAACCAGAGCTGATTGTCTATTTCCGTATGTCTTACGACTTCAAATCCGCAAGAGAAGAGACGGCCCAAAACCTCAGGGAGTGAAATAACACGGTTCCTCCCCCCGGTAACCATGAAATATATTTTCCGAGTCAGCCGAGTTTTTGGAAGAACCCGCTTAACAAGAAAATCGAAAAAATAGTAAGGATAGGCCAATGGTTTTGGGAATTTCCGCAGAATTCTCAACCTGCGCTCTTCCATTGTTTCCGCACAGCCAATAAAAACCCCGCCATCCGGAAGAAGATTATTCACCGCCTCAAAAAACTTATTGATATAGCGGATATCATTGATCTTCTGGACATTCACCAGATTTTTAAGTCCCTCCCCTTCCAATGTCTGCACATTGAAGACCGTAGTGGTGCTCAAAATCTTGGTTCCCTTATCCTCGAGGGGCAATTCCTGATGCAGGAATTCCACGGCAGCCGGGGAAATTACCTCATTTAGCCTTTTTTTAATCACTTTTGGGGAAAATAATTCGTTGTATGAAATTTCCGAAAATTTATCATCCGAAACATAAGGATAAAACAGAGAACTCCCTCTCTGCTTAGAAACTGACAGCAACCGATAGCCTCTTTTTATTTCAAAAACGGGACAAGCGAAATTTACAAACGGTAAAGGAAAGAGGATATGACCCGGAACACAGAAACAATTATGAATTTTGAAGTATGAATTATGAAGGGATGCTTTGTGCGGGAGAAGGTGTCAGGGGTCAGGGGTCAGGGATTAGGGACTAGGTATCAGGGATCAGATGAAAGGGAGTGACTAGTGGTTAGTGAATGGTGGTTAGGAGTAGGAAAATGAACAATGTACAATTAACAATTTACAAGCGGGAAGGGAAAGGAGTGGTAGGTTCAATTAAAAATTAAGAATTGAAAATTAAAACCAGGGATACTGTTAAAAAAAGCAGGAGATTGCGGAGAGAGAGAGGCGATTTTTGTATTTTTCGGGATGAAATGGACGAAAAGAACTTCTATTGACATAGGAATACTATTCCTGGTATTTCTTTTTTTTACGGTTCTGACGTTTTTTCAACCGGGACTCAAAATTGATGAGGCCGGAAATCATCTCCCGCTTCTCATTAAATTGCATCAAAATAGTATTTGGGCAGTCATATCAGGACCGGATTATCTGGCGGCAAATCCCCCGCTTCCTTACCTTATCAATCTGGCTTTTCATAAGATTTTCTTTATTGAACCAGATATTATTTCCGCAAGAATATTCACCAGCCTGATTTCATTTATTACTGGTTTACTGATCTATTTTTTGGCAAGAAAACTCGGCAGCATTCATCCCCTTCCGATTACATTACTCATTATTCTCTACCCCTACTTTCTTAAACCGGCTTTCACCTTTTACATGGCAGTGTACGGGCTGTTTTTTTTCTTATGTTTCTGGCTCATTTTTGAAAAATCTGAACAGAGCCCAAAACATCTCCTGACCGCCGGTATTCTGCTTGCAGGAGCAGTCCTGAGCCAGCAATTCTATATTACCATTATTCCCGCAACGTTTATTTTTATTGCTTTGAAAAAATTCAGCAGCAGGAGTGAGAATTCCAGCGAAACAAACATACCGCAACAAATACTTTCCTCTACAATCCAGTTCACCTATTTGGTTATACCAGTTTTAGTTCTAACCTTACCGGTATTTCTCACCTGGGGAGGCTTAACCCATGTAAATTTCCGTTTTCATACAATTGCTTTTGACAGTACCAATATTACCAGCATTCTTATAGCTGCCGGAGGATTTCTTTTCCCCATTTCCCTGTTTTCCCTCAAGAAGATCACAAAAACAGAATATATCGTGTATTCCCTTTTCGCGTTCGGGCTTGTTCTTTTTTTCTATCCGGAATGGACCATAAAAGCCGGCCGGGGCAGAATCACGGGAATGTCATTTCACTTTGCAGAATTGGCCGAAAGGATTCATTTTACCGCAGGTTATGCGGTAAAAATACTTCTACTTCTATCCGGCTTCATTATTTTCGGAGTAACATTCAGAAAGATTCTGCAAACCCAATACCGGTTTGGTGTTCTTGCAGTAACGTTTTTTATCGCAGGATTTGTATTTAATGAGTTTCTTGCGGAGAGACATTTGCTGCCGCTCATCGTAACGCTTTATCTCCTCAACCTCACTGAAATTACTGATAAAAGAGTTTTATGGACTTGGGCAGCTTTCCAGGGAATCGCAGGAGTTATCTATCATTCCTATTATCTGTTTATCCAAAAGAACTGGCCCATTCAATTATGAATTATGAAGTATGAAGTATGAACTGTAGGATAAGAGCAAAACGTGGTTGAGAATTTGCGAAAACATTTCAAAGTTGAATTGATTGTGCACAGCATATTACTTAGCGGGATGCTGATTGTCAATTCTATCTCGAATTTTACTCCAGCGATCTATCTCGCTGCAATTTTACTGGCAGGTTCCTGTGTTTTATATCTCGCCACAAGTAAAAACAAGGAAGCAGTAAAGAACTATCATCAATTTTTACAATTACATCGAATCAGAATTTATACTTTCCTCCTCTTTATTTTTATCTGGCCAGGATTAACACTGTTCTATTCCGCAAATCCACAGTATGGCTTGCAGAAAATACTCATCATGCTGGTTTCCGCGATTCCTCTTTTTTACTATGCCGGCTTCTTACTGTTCACCTATACGGAAGAAAACTTCACCTCATTGCTTACTGCAATGATGGGTTTGGGTTTAGTCCTCGCTCTTGGCGCACTCTTTTTACAAAATTTCAGGCCTGGAGAAGCTTATAGTTTCAGCATTACCCGATGGAGTCATGTTACGACCGGCAGGTTCCTTACCATTCTTCTGCTTCCGGCCTTATGGTTTTTCTTGAAAGAAAAAAAATTATATTTAATAGTTTTCTACGGATTATTCTTTTTTTCAGGAATATCTGTTGTGGGGATCTCATCCTTCAGAGCTGGTATATTATGGATACTACTCATGACACCAATGCTTTTTGGAATAGCACTGTTTATTAGTGAAAATAAAAAAGAGATTATCATAAAAGCCGCCAGCATCATTTTACTATCAGCCGGATTAGCTATTTTTGCAACTAAAAGTGAAAACGCTGCTGTTGAACACCGATATCATGCTCTTATCAATATTCTGACCGGTGATCATGAAACTCAGGATGGATCTATTAACGCAAGAGTAGATGCGGCAAAGTTATCATTCAGGATGTTAAAGGAAAATTTATGGATAGGGACGGGATTCGGAGGGTTTGCTCAGGAGTTCGATGGAAATTCAACGGGGATCGTTAATAAATATCCTCATAACATTATCTTAGAAGTATTTGTTGAGTTGGGAGTAATTTACGGAGGGGTTTTTTGCATTATGATTGTATATACAATCTACCGGATCGCCAAAAGAAAAGAGATAATTTATCTGATTCTCTTTCTAACGGTTCTCTGGCTTGCAATGTTTTCAAAACATTTCAGTACGAATGCGGGGGTGGTTTTTGGGGTTCTTAGTTCGTGGTTCTTAGTTCGTGGTTCTTAGTGCGGGGTTCGTCCCTCGGCTTCGCTCGGGAACCGGTGAAGGAGATGAGTGATCAGGGGTCAGAGACTGGGGATTAGTTCTTGGTGCGGGGTTCGTAGTGCTTAGCTCGGGGTTCGTAGTGCTTAGTTCTTGGTGCGTGGTTCTTAGTGCGGGGTTCGTCCCTCGGCTTCGCTCGGGAACCGGTGAAGGAGATGAGTGATCAGGGGTCAGAGACTGGGGATTAGTTCTTGGTGCGGGGTTCGTAGTGCTTAGCTCGGGGTTCGTAGTGCTTAGTTCTTGGTGCGTGGTTCTTAGTGCTTGGTGCGTTTTAAAGGCCGTAGGACCAGAGGAGACCGAAGGAGAGGTTTTGGCCGAGCTGCCAGGAGGGGGTGCGGTTGGGGACTTCGTCGGTGATGTCTGTATATTCAATCCATGTTCTAATTTTAAGATCGTGCATTGGTTCATATTCAGCATCGAAACCGATTCTGGTATCTTTGCGCATGCGGCCTGAGAGGAAAGGAACTGGAGCATATTTGTTTAATTTGTATGCTTTAATTATATCCTCTTCCTCCCCTTTTCTTACAAATTCTGCAAAGGCCTTAGTTCGAAGTCCTCTGATGGGCATATAATCAAACTGAATCCGCAACTGATCCGCATTCTGACCTATCCAATGCCCTAACTGATATCCCAGATGTTTGTAGGAAGCAAGTTCATTCCGGTTTTCGTAGAGCCATGGGTTCAGACGCGTATATTCGATACTCAGGTCCAGATAATCGTGAAATAGATTATACTTTCTTGAACCCACCGTAAAGCCCAGCCATTGGGTATCAAATTCGCCATTAAGCAAGTCACGGAAGTTAATCACATCCACAAACAGGGAACCATATAATTTAAGGTTGGGAATTACTTTCCATTTAAGGTCGGCAAAAAGCATCCCATTGCCATCATCCGCGGCTATTCTGCCGGTATTATGATCCATAACTTTATAATACATAAAGGGAAGCAACGTCTCCATGCGGAAGTTAGGGCCATAGACAAAGGCATTGCCAACAGAATAGTCCACTGACTCACCAAAGGAAAAGGTTGCCAAGTTTCCGACAACATATTTATCCTTATAAGGCATGATCAATTGCGGCTCCGCGCTTTCAGGATGGGAGTAGAAAGCTGATGAAGAATCAAACACCAGTGAGTTTAACCATCCCTGAAAATAGTTATACCGAAACCAAGGGACAGGGCTTACATGCAGGCGAAACTGGGTAAATGAGGGAGCTTTATCTGAAAGAATAATATTGCCAAACTGACCTGATCCCCAGCGCTGATAGTCTTTAACAATCGAAACATATCCCCATTTCCAGTTTATTGTGATACTCCCTTTTACATCACTATACTCAAAAACGCTTCCGGTTTGATTATTGACGTAGGCACCTGTTTTTGGGGTGAAGTATTTTTTCTGATCTGTATTACTGCCTATTTCACCAAAGTCAACATACTCAAAGGAGGCACCAAACCAATCGGAACCATATCCCAAAACCTGAACACCCGGCCAGCGGATATAGGTCATTTGCCCAGAGACGCTTGAGGCACCATAACCCACTACCGGTTTTAAACGCAAAGTGAAAAGAGAATCGGTATACCTGATGAACCAGAAGCGGTCTTCCTGCAAAACACTGTCTCTGTTAACGGGATTATATTCAATTAGAAAACCCTTAGGTGAGGTTCCCAATTCAGCAGCAAACTCTTTCAAGTAGAAGTCAAGTTCCTGTTTTTCAAGTACAGAGAGATTCTTCTTTTTACTTTCAAGTTCCAATAGGTAGTCAGCAACCTTTTTTCTGCTTAGGGGCAGTAGCTCTGAGTTTATTTGAACAACATTTGCAGCATCCAGTCGCAAAAGGAATTCTTGAACCGGATGATTGTGGGTTAAGAAAATCGTCTGTGCCGAGACACCAAGGTTACACAAAACAAAAAATACCGCGATGAGGCGGTATTTTTTTAAGGAAGATATATTATCTAACATCAATTCTTCTTTATTTCCAGTTGCTTTAAAAATTAACCAATATTTCAGCAGCTTTGCCATCCCAGCCTTTAATAGCACTTTTGTTTAGATACTCTGTCAACAGGCCAGAAACCATTCGAAATAGTAAGTATCTTATATGCTTACATCGTCAACTTGCATACTTCAAATATAAAACCTGAGGTACCAATTTCAATCTCACAGCAACCTTTATTGGGAATTTTAGTAACCGAATTAAGGGAAGATAAGTCGGATAATCATCATGAGACTTGATTGGGGCATCCATTATTTGCTGGAAATCTTCTTTAGTAAGGCCGAGTTTACTAATTGCATAATCTACCACAGTTTGGTCATACTCATACTCGGATTCTTGAATCTCCTTGAGAGCTTCCTCACGAGAAATTTGGCAAGAGCGGATTAAAGCTGAAAATTCAGTTTTTCGTTTATCAATTCCAAATTTCTTTGGGAGATAAAAGGATTGAAAGAATTTCGTAAAAAGATTCTCATGGTGGTGACCACCATAGTATTCCCAGTCAAGTTCTTTTTTCAATATTTCATCAACAGTTCTCTTTTGATAGTCGATATAGTGCATAAGCCTTACTTCTCTGATTCGTTCGATAAACAGGTAATAAAGCAATTTCCACATCGCCATGACCGGGAAACTTTTAACACTTTTGTTCTTCCCAAACTTTTTAAGAACAGACTTAAAATATCTACCATCCATATAAGTCCAGCTTATTGGAGACGTACCCTCAGTTCTAAAGGAATGTCCATTAAGTATATACTTTACCCCCTCCTTATGAGCCACATCAAAAAGAACTGAATAAATAGCATAATCGGTTGGGATATCTGCATCGGGTGTAGCTGATTTCAGAAAAGCAATCTGTAAATCCTTGAATTCCTCCCAATCCGCAACTACAGTATAAAGATCAACCCCTAGTTTGTCGCATTGCCTTTTAATGTTGCTTGTAGCTATTTCCGAATTCCATCCATTGTCAAAATGCACAGCTAAAGGTCTTAATCCAAGTCGTTTTGCTGTTAAAAGCGTAAAACTACTGTCTCTACCCCCACTCACACCTGCAATACAATCATACCTTTTCCCTTTTCCAACAGTTTTGATCTTCTCAATAACAGATTTAAGTTTAGCATCCGTCTCCGGTCCAAGTTTGTGAACTTTCTCCATCTCATCATGAATATGGCAATACTTGCATACTCCTTTTTCGTCGAACCAAATATCATCGACTGTGGTATCCATTAGACATTTTAAACATATTTTCACTTTAAGTTCCTCAAAAACCAAATTTTGAAACAAATGGTCGTTCAGTATAGATTCTGATACCCCATTTCCTTATGTAGTCACGGAGATCATCTGTTTCCTCATCTTCTGAACCTTGGTATTCGAATGTTTCAACATTGAAAGCAAAGTCTTTAAAATAGACCCATGGATACTGTAATTTCATTTTCTCATGGATGTTGTGATATTCAGCTATTTTATAGTACTCATTAATAATATTCTCGACTTTTTCGACTCTTTGTTCAGGCTTCAGGGGTATTATATCTTTAATGAATTTCGCGGGTGAACCGGCAAATATACCCTTCTCTTTCAGGGATTTCGTAACAACAGATTGGGCACCAACAACAGCGTAATCTGCAATAGAAACACCCATCATGATTAAACTTCTATAGCCAACAATTACCCCATCTCCCAGTGTGACTCCGGAGAAAGTTGCAGGAAATCCTTCAAGAACTGACAACCAATATCCGTGAGTCATTATAGAAGTATCGGGAGATAACCCAACATCATTCCCAATTTTTACCGGTTCACAGACATTTATAAAATTATTATGGATTGTACATCTGTCGCCTATTTCAAAATTCGCAGATGGATGTTGCCGACCACCTCCCCCAATTCGTAACCCGGAACTGTTGAAAAGATGTGCGCCAAATTTTACATTGTTGCCGAGGATTTGACAATCGCCGCCGAGTCTACTAAAGTTACCTAATTCAAAATCTCCTTTTAAAACTACTTTAATGTTTTTACCAAATTGGACATTTTCACCAATCTTAATTGAGTGTGCTTTAATAGAAATATTGTTTGAATCATCAATGAATGTCTCCATTAGTGCAAACCTCCGTTCACATCAATGGATGCTCCTGTTATGTAATCATTACTCTGCAAATACTCGACAGTCTGAATTATGTTTTCTGGGCTCCCAAGTTTACCCAAAGGAATTTGGGCAACAATCTTCCCCAAAAATTCTTCAGGGACTTGTTCAATCATTCCAATATTAAAGTATCCCAAATTAATGTTATTGATGGTAATACCTTTTGAAGCATTTTCGACAGCGACTGTTTTCGCTAATCCCCATAAACCTGCCTTTGAAGCTGAATATGCGGAAGTTCCAATGACGCCTTTTTGAGGCACAACTGAAGAGAAATTAATGATTCTTCCATAATTTTTCTCACGCATATACGGAAGGCAAGCACGGATCGTATTAAATGACCCTATCAAATTTACGCTAATTACATCTTCCCACTTTTGAAGATCAGCTTTGTGAGCCAAAGCATTGTACGAAATGCCGGCACAATTTATTAGAATTAGCTCCTCAGGTTGTTCGATTTCGATGAGCGACGAGATCCATTTGTTTACTTCTTCATAAGACCTTACATCCACCTTGCCTAAGTTGCGGGGTTCAACAATTTTAGACCGGTTATACGTACCGAAAACTACCTGCCCTTTGCTTGTGTAGTAATCAAATAATAATCTTCCGATGCCTTTTGAAGCTCCTGTTATCAGATACATAATTTAACTCCTATCCGCATTTGTAAAGTGATGCACCCCAGGTCCAGCCTGATCCGACCGCGGCAAAAAGGATCAGTTTCCCGGGTGTTAATAAACCTGCTTTATATACTTCATCAAGAAGAATAGGGATTGTACCTCCGGATGTATTGGCATACTTGTCCATATTCGTTTTAACTTTTTCAAAAGGAAGTCCAATAACTTCCGCTGTTTTTTGTAATATTTTGATACTCGGTTGATGTGGAATCAAGTAGTCAACATCTGAAATGTCTAAACCACAGTCTTCCAATACTTGATTAATTGCCTGAGGAAGCACAACGGTTCCAGTTTGGTAAACAGCCTTTCCATTCATTTGAAAATATCGTAAATTATTTTTTAAACTTTCCTCCGAAATCGGGTGCTCCGATCCACCTCCCGGAATAGTGAAATTCATTTTCCCTCTCCCATCCGAAAATAGTCTGAATGCGAGGAACCCCGAATTGACATTTGAATGACTTAAAACAGCAGCTCCGGCTCCATCTCCAAAGAAAACGGCATCTCGCCTGGACCAATCGGTAATCTTTGAAAAAGTATCCGCTCCGATCACAAGGACGTTATCGTAAACACCTGATGCGATAAATTGCGAAGCGGTTGACATCGCAAAAAGGAAACCTGAACAGACTGCCGCCAAATCAAAACAAACAGCATTATATGCCTTCATCTTATCCTGGACTATACAAGCGGTTGAAGGTGCCAATCTATCAGGAGTTGAAGTTGCTACGATGATGAGGTCAATATCGTCAACGGTTAACCTTGCTGATTCAACTGCCAATAGCCCTGCCCTATATGCCAAATCACTCGTGGCTTCGTCCGATGCTGCTACCCTCCTTTCTTTGATACCAAGGTTTTCGAATATCCATTCTGATTTAGTATCAAGAATGGTTTCCAGATATTCATTGGTGTATATTTTTTCAGGCACATAAGACCCTGTACCTAATATCTTCACATTTCGAACAATTTGTTTCATAATACTTTCCTATTAATTAAATGATCCATCTAATGACTTCGAATACTTCGGCATATCTCTTACCTATCTGAGTGCCTCTGGTCGTGGCCAAACCCCGAATGAACTCTTCAGAGGAGTAATTCCTTCCAGATTGTGACTTATAACATTTCAAAGCCTCAATTTTTTTTATAAGATTAACTTCTTCTAGATTAACAAAACATTGGGTTGTAAAATTTAAATTATTCCAAGGTAATTCATAACATAAAATTGATCGATTTTTGAATGCTCTCAATCCCTCATGGGCAATTGTGGTGTGATCTTGGTGAAGATCATTTAAACTTGGCATAAAAATCAGATCAGGTGATATTTCTTTGTTTATTTTTACCAATTCCTCCAAAATTTCTTGTCTATGTGTAGCAAATCGTCTAACGCGATATCTGAATAACAAAAGATTTTCTGGTTTAATTCCCAAAACTTTGGTGGCTTTTTTTACTTCAATCTCAAGGATATTCTTCGGGAACGGCTCGGGAACAGATTCCTCCGCAAGTGAAAAAGCCGCATAATATACTTCTTTGCCCAGATTAACCAGTTTGTTAATTGTTGCACCACACCCAAATTCACCATCATCTGTGTGAGGTGCTAAAACTACTATCCTATTCGCAAAATCAAACATTTATGTTTCCTCCGTAAAATAATATTTCTTTGATTCAATCTCTTTCGCTGAAACACTGGTATTTGAAATGAAATCAGTAAGAAATTTTGTTATGTCGGTCTTACCTACCATCATTCTTTCAGCTAAACTTCTATAATAATTCTTTTTGGTCTTTGATAATATCGAGACAGCCTGCTCTATCGCCTTATCATAATCATCATATATATATAAAATCCCTTCCTCGACGAACTGATCAAACACACCGACTAAAAGCGCAGATGTTGCTATATCAATTGCTGGTGTCCCCAATACACATGCCTCGGTTGCCATAGTACCACTTTCACCAAAAAACAATTCTGCATAAAAGAGAACATCATGCATTTTTTCAAATGGTATGTCAATAGAATATTTTATCAATTCTTCAGGAAGATTACTTTCAGACGAAATAAAGACACGAACGTGTTCGGATAACCTTCTGATACAATCAACTTTATCGGTATTTTTAAGCCCTTTCTGCCCAATATCATGACTTGCCTCCCAAGTGACAAAACGAACCAAAACAAACTTCTCTGCCTCAGATATCCCTAATACTTTATAAATGGATATATCTGGTATATAATATCTCGGGTGAAGATAAGCATAATCCATTGAGCCAACAAATCTCAAGTGCTTCTTCCCAAAATCTTTTCTATAATCCACAGGTGTAAATATATTTGTTGAAAATGGAACATACAGCATCTGCTCAAAAACAGCATGCTCGGTATCGTCAAAGCAATAATGTGGTTTCCCTAAAACAAATGCACAAATTGCTGCATAAGAGGAAGAAAAGCTCAGGTAACAACTCGGCTTATATTTAATCGATACCTTAAATAGTATATATAGTGCTTTAGGAAGGTAAAATAATTTTGAGACAATATCTGACCCACCTGTACCTCGTGAAATATATGGGAACCCATAATATTCCAATAAATAATGAATTCCTTTTCTGTCCCGTGCTGTTATAACAAAATTATGCCCCTTAGATTGAAGAATGCTTATTGAATTTTTGAAGTAATGCACATGTGCAGGGTGCCCGATATCAATTAATATCGTCATAAAAACATACCTTTGAGCTCTTCAGGGGAAGGGAAACTAATTAAAACAGCTCTTCTGGCCCCATGATATACAAACATACTTCCAGCAGCTACCGCTGATGCTCCCCCTTCAGAGACTACCAAACGAAAATCATCATATGAACCTGCTCCGCCAGTTGCAACAATCGGTATCGAAGTTCTACTAGTCACAAGCTTTACCAAATCTAGATCATAACCCTCCATCGTACCATCCCTGTCAATTGAATTCAATATAATCTCACCAGCACCAGAACCTTCAAGTTCCAAACAAATATTGAGGGGATCCAGATTAGTTTTATGACTTCCTGCATGAGTAAAGACCTTATAACTTCCGAAAATGTTTTTTTTTACATCAACAGACACAACAATGGTTGATGTACCAAATTCTTCTGATGCTTGTTTAACGAAGTCAGTGTTCATTATCGCAGCAGAATTAATAACAACTTTTTCAGCACCATACTTCAAAGCATCTCTTATATTCTCCATTGACTTAATCCCTCCTCCGTAGGCAAAAGGCATGTTACTCTCATCAGCAATTTTTTGAATTAACTCATGATTTGGTGGACGACCCTCCTTTGAAGCGAGGATATCCAAAAAGACAAGCTCATCAGCCTTTTTATCATTAAAAATCTTAACTGCATTTATGGGGTCGCCGATATATCTGTGATCTTTAAATTTAATAGATTTAACCAAACCCAAATTTTTAAGCAACAATACCGGAATCACTCTAGGTCTGAACATCTACAACTCACAAAAATTTTTCATCAATTTTTCACCCCAATCGTGACTTTTCTCAGGATGGAACTGAACGCCGATGATGTTGCCTTCTGCAATAATAGAAGAGAATTCCAAACCATAGCTTGTTTGGGCAATCTCATTAAGTTCGAAATCGCATTTGACATAATATGAATGGACAAAGTAAAACAGTTCGTTTTCACTTATTCCATCTAGTATCGGGTGACAATTTTTTATCATTATATTATTCCAACCAATATGGGGTACCTTCATTTTATTGCTTGAAAAATTAAATTTTCTTGTCTGTGCACCTATCAAACCTAACCCTTTTACTGAACCTTCCTCAGAAAAGTTGGTTAACATTTGCATTCCTAAACATATTCCAAGAATTGGACATTTTTTCACAACAGCCATTTCTAAGATAGTTTCAACGAGTCCAAGTTTAAACAAATTCTCCATACCTCTTCCAAAATGTCCCACTCCAGGCAATAATAATTTATCACATTTAGTTATCTCTTGGGGATCAGATGAGACAATTGGTTTATAGTTAAGTCTGGTCAATTTTTTAACAACAGACCTTAAATTTCCCATCCCGAAGTCAACTATAGCTATTTTCATAGCTTACCTTTAATTTTATTTTCTCGCTCTTCCATTTCGAAAAACAATTTTGGTTTTGTCGGTATTACTGTTGATAGAATTGGCCATACATATTTATACAAATTAACAATTGAATTATAATAAGAAGGATAGTCATAAAAGAATTTGTTTTCCGATTTCCATATCTTTTCAAATTCTGATTTTGGTAACGATAATTTATTCAAAATATACTCGAGATCCTTTTCTACATCTTCTTTTTTATATGGAGTATTAGATATCTTAATAATCGCTTCATCACGACTAATTTTACCACTCATTATTTGGGCAGAGTAGGTAATCATTCTCTTGTCGATCCCAAATTTCTCGTACATCCAATATCCAATGGCAAACTTTGTAAAAAGATTTTCATGGTGATGCTCCCCATAATACCTCCACCCGAATTCACTAATGAGAAACTGTTGTGCATCTTGCTTATTGTATTCGATATAATTAAAAGGGGAATGTAATTTGATACCCCTAATAAACCCCAAATAGTAAAATTGCGCTATAGTCAATATTGGATAAGAGTTCAATTTAATCTTACCATATTTTTTATGAATTGACTTCAATTGTTTTGGGTCTGAGTAAGTCCACTCCATCGGTTGTTTTCCCTCTGATCGAAAATCATTTCCAACAAAGATAAATTTAACATTATACTTGTTGGCAAGTTTGTAAAGTATCGACTGAATAGCAATATCAGTCGGTGCATCTATCCAGGGCAATGAGGCTTTCATGTAACAACGAAGGAGATCTTTTATCTCTTCATAATCGATTACATAGGTCTCCAAATCGATGTCCAAAGCATCCGTCATTACCTTGATGTTGGCTACCGCAATTTCTGAACTCCAACCGTTATCAAGATTCACAGCAAGAGGACGTAGACCTTCTTCCTTTAATAAGTACAGCAAATACGAACTGTCTGTCCCACCACTAATTCCGACAACACAATCGTATTTTTTATTTTTCCCGTTTTTTTTTACTGTTTCAACAATTGTTTTCCAACGATTCAGTCCCTCGCTTCCTCTTGGGAAAGCCGTCATCAACTGTGTTTGTATGTTGAAGTAGTTAGATTGCCCATTTTCATCAAACACGATACCTGGAACAGTCGTATCCCAGAGTCCAATTTTACATCTCTGATTGTGTGGCATTTAGCTTCCAATTATTTTGTTAAACTGATTATTGTTAACCATCTAAAGATTGAAATTAAGGAAATAATATAATTATTTGAACTATATGATCAAGCGCTTATTCTATATTAAAGCGAATAAGAACTATTGCACACCCTTAAAAAGTGAGATACCTTAACAAATCCATTAAAATACAATTAGCTCTTATATAAAGCTTGTTTGAATGGCGCATTTCTTCGGATTGTATGGAATCTAACAGATTTGATAGAATAAAACCATGACCAAATATAATATTAACTGATAAGATTATCATCAAACAGTCTCAGAGGATATTAAGTGGGAGAATATTCATATGATGAATCTCTATATATTTGAATTAAACTGACAATCACGAAATTAAATTAAAATTTGGTTGGATGAAAAGTTTAATTTTTATATACAGCTTAATAATTTTAATCAGATAAATATCAACCTAATTTTTTTATCATTCCCAAGCATATTAGAGATTAGCATACTTTTTCACCGTCAATCATTTCCTTGTTTTGCGACAACGATTCGTTTAATTGATTTTAGAAAGTTGTTCATTCTCTGTCCGTTGGGGTAATATAAGTGGCTAACAGCCGGTTCAGACATATATTTATCAAAATCGGATCTCTTAAGCCCTAGCTTTTTTACAACATACTCAATCTCAGATTCACATTCATCCATTGAATTATAAATGGGTTTCAATATTTCTTCTAGCCCTTGTTCTCTAGTCATTTGGGATGAGCAAATTAGATTTGAAATGTGTGCTTTTCTTTTATCGATACCAAATTTCTTTGGGAGGATGTAAGACTGATAAAACTTTGTGAAAATTGATTCATGGTGTTTCCCGCCATAACTTTGCCAACCTAACTCATCGATAAGTTCCTCTATTACTTTTTGCTTATTATACTCCACATAATTTAGTAGTCTAAAAGTTTTATATTTAAATTCACCTAAAATCTTTGTTATCAAGCTATACGTTGGGTATGTTTTTAACTCTTTTTGGCCGAACAATGAATGAATAGCCAATATATTCTTTCTATCCCATTTTGCATATGACCAATTCGCTGGCATTATACCTTCGGTAACTAAATTATATCCACTGATAAAATAATCGACCTTTTCTTTTCGTGCCATATGATACATGATAGCGGAAATGGCATGATCCGTTAGCAGTTCAATATCCACCACACCCGCTTTGAGAAATGCAACTTGCAAATCTTTGAATTCTTCCCAATCTATAACATGCGTATGCAGGTCTAATCCAAGTTTTTCAACTATGTTTTTAATGTTTTTTACAGATATTTCACTATTCCATCCATTATCTAAATGTACTGCAAGTGCCCTTAATCCTAATCTCTTTGTTAGAAGAGCAACATATGAACTATCCACCCCACCGCTTAATCCTATTATACAATCATAATTTTTACCTCTCCCTTTCTTTTTCATAGCATCTACTATCCGATTTAGTTCAAATTCTCTGGGGACAGTGTTTAATAATTCTTTGCCGGCCTGTTCACGATATGTAAGACAGTAATTACAGACCCCATCATCATTAAACAAAATATCACTGATTTCGGAATCCAAAATACAGTTAGTACAAATTTGCTTCACTTCAGTTTTCATTAATTTTCTTTATGATGAGGTTAGACTTTTAATTCCAATGAGGAATTTTTGCTTTGTGGATTCGGAAGATAACTCAAATGCGTATTTATGAGATTGGTATTTGTAATACATTATTTTCTCATCAGTAAGTTCATTTAACTTATTAGCCATACTCCGTGGAGAGAAGTCGGATGAGACAACTCCCAAATCATACATTTCGGTGATACGCTTCATTTCAACCAATGGACCCATTGCCAACACCAGACGGGCTTGAATAAACTGAAAAAATTTATTACCCAACCCAAAATTCAAATTAATGTTTACCGGAGGTACAAGTGTTATGCCAATATCAAAATTATTTGTGAAAGGAACAATTTTATGAAATGGTACTGGTTCGGGAAAAAATACCCTTGGATTATTTTTTGCACTTTCTCTAAGTTCGTTAAGATAAGTCAATCCATCAGAATCTGGACAAACTAATTGGATATATAATTCAAATCTTTGATCAATATATTTCATCATTTCAATCATAAGCTCAAGGTTTCGTGAGCGGCTAGCTATTCCATGATGAATTATTTTAATCCTTTTTGAATCCAAAACTTTAGGAGAAAGGTTAAAAAAATCTTCTCTATTTTCTATAATAAGAGATGAGGTATTAAATACAGATTTGTATTGCATGCCTATCCCATCCGAAACAGTGATGATCAGATCCGTCTTTGGCAGATATGTTTCACACAAGTACGTAAAAAACTTTTTGTGAAACAGCCTGAATAATAATTTATCATCATAATTACCCGGATAATATTCATGTGCATCTAAAATTACTTTATTTTCGCCCTTCAGTTCCATTGCGAGTGGTAAGAAATTGATACCGTGAGCGATAATTAAATCAAATGTTTCACCTATTTCTTTCAGTTTCGTTAAGTGCTTCCTTCTGTGCATGTCCCAAACAGCTAGCTTCTGAAGCCCTAACAGCATTAAAAACAAACCATAAAGCTTTAAAAATATATTTTTTGAGTCAAGTTGTATGAAAGTCTTTTCAAATCCAGATTTATTTTTACCACTACTGTATACATCGTATTCCTCACTTAGCCACTTAATTTGCCGTAATGGTCTTGCATCAATAGATAAATCAGTCTGTGATAAAATTAATACTTTTTTCTTTTGCAATCTTTACCTCACTATAAAATATTTTGTTTTTCCTGCACTAGTCTGTTCAATAGATTCAACATAAGTGAAATCAACATTAGACTCCTTGCCGACTTTTTCAGCAAAAACTTTTCGAATTTTATTTTCATTTTCAAGTGTATAATTCTTACCTCTCACAATTTTACAATTTAGGTGATCATCAGAAATCTGTTCGATCTGATATGCTTCGACATTTATATTTTGAAAAAGAACCGTAAACCCCGGCCCTGTTAAAACATTACCGTTCTTCAGTCGAATTAGATCGGAACTCCGTCCAATTACATTTCGAAAAATCTGCCCATTGTACTCCGTTTTGTTCTCGTCCAACCCATCTATTTCGTCGCCTAAAGAATAACGAAGAAAAGGAAATACATCATTAAACAAATCAGTGCATAAAATTGCACCTGCTCTACTCCCTTTGCCCCCCACTTCAATTTCAATAAAGGAATTATAACCCACTCTGAATTCATCAGGGGAAGTTTCATATGCTAACACACCACCGTCTCTGGCTCCATAACCGTTAAGAATACGACAGTTAAAGGCTTCAATTATAGTTTTTCTATAATATTCAGTAAGAAGTTCGGATGTCGGGAAACATGCTTCTATTTTTATAGATATATTGTGCTCTAAGCAAAATTTAGCAACCAGAAATATCGCAGATGCGTATCCATAAATAAATTTGATATTCTCGCGAGATATAATTTCTATGATTTCGCGCATTCTTTCATCATTTATTCCCATAACATCTACTGGAATCATTCCTTTAATTCTAGAGTTTAAAAATTGAAAGAAATTTTTTTGCTTTTTAGACTTAAGGGACGACGCACCCAATACGAGAGTTGGAGCACCATATTGATATCCAAAAGTCTGCTTGAAAAACAGATCAATAGCTTGGATAATACTCTCCGCTTCATACGAAACAAAAAATTGAAGGGGTATTCCTGTAGATCCTCCAGTGGCATTAAAATAGTAATCAACTCTATTATCAACATTGTAATTGAAATCTAAGTATTTTTTTACCTCATCCTTTCTCATTATTGGAATTTTTTCTAGGTCCTTCATGCTATATATGTCCGCAGGATGAATCTTATTTTTTCGAAATCTCTCATTATGAAATCGAGTTCTGAAATATGCTTTGTGCACAAGAGCTCTTAATTTTTCTTCTTGCCAAGAAGTTACCTCACTGGGGGCCCACTTAGACATTTTATCAATTTCCTCTAAATACTTCAAAACTGACATTTTATGATATTTCTCACCCACAAAAAAAACGGGTAATGAAAGAAATGGTCTATAGAAATATTTATAAAAATTCATTTCGCCTTGCTATATAAGCTTGTTATTAGAAGATTCAGTTATAATAAGATCAGAAAAATCTATGAACAAAACAACGAAAAGTCCAACAGCGGTTAGAGGTAAAATATTTATGTAAGAAAGAATGGAATAGGTTGAACTATGGTGAATTAGAATTCCTATCATTGCAATAATTGGTACCAACACAGTCCTCGATAATGGATTAGTTTTCTCTAAGAGATTAGATAATTTAACAAATTTGACAAAAAATAAGAGTAACAAAACGACAAAAATCATGTATCCCAAGATACCAGCATTCAACACCATATTGTGATGTCCTATATGACCATCATGAAAATCCCAAAAATCACCTGAAATCCCAAAACCAAAGATTGGATTTTGCTCGATCTTAGTCATAATAGTTGGGATCCTTACGCTTAATCGCCCAAGGGATCCACCTGCTGTTATATCCCCTTCAAAAAGAAAGGTTAAGGTAGACAACCGCTCAAATGTCCTACTAAATTGATCGACTAAAATAGGCGAAGTAAATGTTATAATCAGATACAAACTTATTAAGATAAATGAATACTTGAAAAGTAAAGAAACAAATTTTTTGATTTCGCTTGATACAAATATAAGATATAGAATTACCATCATTGCAATCGCAAGAGTAACACCTCGCGTAGCTGATAAAGTGGTACTCATTAGGGCAAGAATCATTATCAATGTATAATAACCTTGTCGCTCTTTGTTTAACTGGGATAGCTTGAAGAGACAACCGATCACAATAAACTCAAGTATGTAAAAAGAGTAAAGAGGCCTTGAGACACCAAATTGGCCCTCCACCAATAACGCATCGGTTTCATGAAGAACCCCACCCAGCAGTTGAACTGTACGTACACCACTTCCCAATTCAAAAATCTGTACCCCCAAAACAAGGAAGACAAATGGCATTACATAATCGAAGAGCTTGGAATACTCTTTAAGCGAAGGTAGTAATCTGGGTAAGGAAAAAAGCATTAAGAAGTGTGTTATCCCTCGAAATCCCCTAAAAAACCTATTTAAACTTGTTTCATAAAAAAAACTTAAAACAAAAATATAGATAATTACTAGTGCTATAATGATGTAAAAACTTCTAAAATTCGAATTCTTTCTTATAGGAGGTATAAAGTAGGCCTTGAAAAAAGCGGTTAAAAAGAATAACTCACTAAAGTAAAGATCCCTTCCTCCTCCCAAAGGAATACCGTATAAACCGAGATTATGTGTAGTATCAAAAAAGTGGAGGAGGTATCCCGGAGAATCATAAAGCATAAAAAATAAAGCTATCCAAAAAGCAGAATTCTCTGATCTGTAAAAAAGAATAATGAAAAAAATGAATATGATATTTGCAATAAGACCGATCGAAAAATAAACAACGAATATTATAAAGAAGTAAAAAGAAAACAGAAAAAATGTTTCCCTCTTCATTGACTAATACCAACGGCGAATAGAGTTTTTAACAATTTTTTAGTAGGAGTATCATCACTTATAAGCCAATTCAACTCTTCTTCGGATACGATACGGTAAAGCCTTATAAGAAAAGCGAAAGTAAAAAATGTAGCAATAGGTATTAAAATAAGTTTTGATAGACTGCTTACAAGTACAAACTTTAGAAAAATCGATACAACTGCAAGATACAATAAAATTAAAATCATTTTTTTAATAGTCCCTTGGGGAATGTACGATTCTGGATTACCAAAGATCTTCCTTTTGAAGTATAGAACCAGCAAAAATGACATTAATAATGCAACAAATTCTGCTACAATTATTGCTTTATATCCGAGGAAAGGGGATAAAGAGATCAGTACCAAAATGTTTGTAAACCCATAGAATAAATTATAGTATATAACAAAATTTGGGTGATGTGTAGACAGAAAATATATCATTGAAGGATAAATTGTGTTGTTTAACAATAAGTAACTCACAATCAGACCGATCATGATATGCCAAATAGCATCACTATTCTGTCCAGTCCAAAGTAGAAGAAAATCTTCAGAGAGTAAAATGA
This sequence comes from Ignavibacteriales bacterium, assembly GCA_045863035.1. Taxonomy (GTDB): domain Bacteria; phylum Bacteroidota; class Ignavibacteria; order Ignavibacteriales; family Ignavibacteriaceae; genus H2-BAC3. The sequence continues at coordinate 38,356 of BTUV01000014.1, forward strand.
CACATATAATAACAGGTAGAACTATCAAAACAACTTTTATTTCCATATTAAAAACGATTTTGGCACACTTTTCAACAGATTTCTGCCTCGCTAAAATTGGAAATAGCGGATAGACGAATTTTTGTATAAATGACGACAGGTATGATCTTATTCTTGAGCCTATTTCATAATAGCCGACTGTTGTCACTCCGAGTAAGTTTGAAATAAGTATTTTAATAAGTGGTTCTCCAACTATGGTTATTAAACCTGCCGTATAAACCTGTGTACTATAGCTTAACTGTTTGTAAAATTGCCTTTTAATATTTGATTTAGAAAAAGTAATATTCATAGTGCCCCAAATCGTTTTTACTTTTATACTCAGGGAAATAAACCAGATTAGAGTTGCAATTACAATGGCCAGCCCGATCGCCTCAAGACCATATCCTAGTGAGAGAACTACCATTATCAATCCCCAATAAAATATATTATTAAGTAAACGTAACAAACTTGTTATTTCGATTCTTTCTTGAGAGTCAAGTATAGCCTCCAGAATTTGCCCAACAATTATAAATAAGTTACTCGTAACAAGATAGAAAAAAAGGATTTTTGTCTCATTGAAGTTTTTAACCGGCACACTTAAAACGTCAAGGATTATTTTATCTGAAAATACAAAAAGGAGGGTTGATATTATTGATGATAGAACCGCAACGACGCTGAAGGAAATCACAATATCTAAATTTGATTCATTACTTTTACCTTGAGCGGCAAGGAACTTTCGTAAAGTTGTACTTAGTCCCAAATTTGCAAATATATTAATATTACCCAGTATTGCAAGAGTTGCGAAAATACCATATCGCTCTTCTCCAAGTTTCCCTATAAACAAGGGAATGGTGGATAGCGTTATAGCAGAGGATATAATGGTTTGTACCAAACCAAAGAATGAGTTACTTAAGTAACGATTACCTCTCATTGTTAAATTATAAAATCAGCAATGTAACAGAGAAAAAGAATAATACCCTACATCAAAAAAGTACTTGATAATTAGAACCTATCTTTATGCCACTTTCGCATTAATATTTAAATGCGAATGCAAGAATAATTGACAAATTAAGAATTATATCTTGATAACTCAACAAGCCGCTTTCTAAAATTCAATAAAATTGTATTATGATTAAACTATAGTAAAAGTTAATTATTCATCAATCACATAGCGAATAATATAAAATTACTTTCATAACTTTGGAGTAAGCGAATATTAAATCAAGAGTGTTCAGTAGATGTAGGCAAGATAAAATGCGAAATTAAATAAATAACTGATTTTCTTTACTATTCGATTATCTAATCTACAACTTCCAAATTCAATATTATGCCTTAAACACATTCTGATTAGTCTTATTTTCATCAATTAATGCATTTCTCGTATCAACAATCAGTTTGGAATGAATGGAAATGGACTTATAGTCATAGCCGGAGTGGTCTGTACTTAAAAGAACTAAATCGTACTTACTTAGATTTTCAGGTGTTAATTCAACTGACACCATTTCATATTTATATTTTCTCGTTGGAGGCAGTTTTGGAATAAACGGATCATTATAGTCCACTTCTGCTCCCTTGCCTCTAAGAAGACTAATAAGCTTAAGCGAAGGAGACTCCCTCATATCATCAATATCTTTTTTGTAGGCAGCACCAAGTATTAGTACTTTTGATCCTTTAAGAGCCTTACCATGCTGATTTAAGGCATCAGCACAACGCTCAACTACATAGTAGGGCTGATAGGTATTAATCTCACCTGCAAGCTCAATAAATTTTGTATTAATATCATACTGCCTGGCTTTCCAGGTAAGGTAGAATGGATCAATTGGAATGCAATGACCACCAAGTCCGGGACCCGGATAAAATGCATTGAATCCAAATGGCTTGGTTTTAGCAGCTTCAATTACTTCCCAGACATCAATGTTCATTTTATCAAATACCATTTTCAGTTCATTAACCAGAGCAATATTAATAGCACGATAAATGTTTTCAAGAAGTTTAGTTGCCTCTGCAGCACGAGGGGAACTAACGGGTACTGTTTTGACAATAATCTGGTTGTAAACTGCACATGATACTTCAAGACAGGCCTCTGTTAGTCCGCCCACCACTTTCGGGATAGTTGCTGTATTGAAGTTCGGATTATTAGGATCTTCCCGTTCAGGTGAAAATGCTAAGAAGAAATCTTCACCAACCACATATTTATCATCTGTTTTGCTGGCGCCTTCCATCAGAGGCAGGAGGATCTCATCTGTGGTTCCGGGATATGTTGATGATTCCAGAACAACCAATTGTCCTCTTTGTAAGTACTGCGCAGTAATTTTGGCTGAGCTTTCCACATAAGAAAGATCGGGTTCACGGTGTTTGTTAAGAGGGGTAGGCACTGCAATAATTACCGCATCAACTTCCGGCAGACGGCTGAAATCAGAAGTAGCCTCAAAGAGCTTACTCTTTATAGCTTTTTCAATCTTTTCAGGGGCAATATGTTTTATATAACTTTTCCCTGAATTAAGAACCGGTATTTTGGTATCATCAATATCAAAACCGATTGTTTTTATGTTTTTACTGACAAATTCAAGAGCTAAGGGAAGGCCTACATAACCGAGACCGATGATACCAACGGTATGAGTTTTGCTGGCAATTTTATTTAGTAGATTTTCTTTGTAATTCATAGTTTTTAGTGCTTAGTTCTTGGTTCGTAGTGCTTGGTGCTTAGTTCGTAGTGCTTAGTTCTTGGTTTTTAGATACTTGATAAAGCCACCAATTAGTTTTTTAGTTTTGTTCGTCCGGTTCAGGAGTTCCTCGGATTTTTCTGTACTGATATAACCCACATCAACCCCAACAAAAATCAGAGATTCAACCTCAGATGCTGAACGATAAGCATAATTAAGAAAATTTATAAAGCTTTTATTACTTCCGCTGTCAAATCCCTCAGCAATATTTGACATAATTGAAACTCCGGCCCTGCGCAACTGATCACGATAACCAAAATCAACTTTCAATTTACCCGCATCGGTAAGCAGATATATTTCCTTCACCAACTCACGTGCTTCCTTCCAAGATTCAATTTCAGTGAAGGAAGTGAGGGGCATGGTTCATTTGGTTCTTGGTGCTTTGTTCGTAGTGCTTGGTTATTAGTTCGTGGTGCTTGGTTCGTAGTGCTTGGTTCGTAGTGCTTGGTTCGTGGTGCTTGGTTCGTAGTGCTTGGTTCGTAGTTTAACAAATTGTGGTCTTCAGAAAACTCCGAAGACCACGTTGTTAATTACATTTATTTACAGAAGCAGTTTTTACATTCGAGGGGAAGGTTGTCTGAAGTTTTGATAAACTCAGCAATCTTCTCCACAACAAAGTGAATCTGATCTGATGTCAATTCCGGATAGATCGGCAGCGCAACTGAATCGTTTGCAGCACAGTTTGCTACCGGATAATCGGTATCGGGTGCATTTAAATGAGCGAAGCACTCCTGCCTGTGGAACGGCACAGGATAATAGACTTCATTCCCGATTCCATTCTCAGTCATAAACTTGCGCAGTGCATTTCTTCTTTCAACCCGGATAACATATTGGTTGTAGATGTGATAATTTTTTACCGCATCAGATTTATATACCGCTTCAGGAAGAAGAACTTTGTTTTTTTCATCAAAAACAATATTACCTTCCTTCTCGGCGAGACCCATTTCGGTAAAAAGTTTTGTATATAACTGGGCATTTTCACGGCGCTTCTGGCTCCACCCGTCAAGGTGAGGGAGTTTTACATTCAGGATTGCGGCCTGCAGTGCATCAAGTCGGAAATTGCCTCCTATTACTTTATGATAATACTTTGGCTTGCCGCCGTGAACACGGAGGATTTTTAGTTTTTCAGCCAGTATATCATCATTCGTCGTAACAAGACCGCCATCTCCAAAACAGCCAAGGTTTTTCGAGGGGAAGAAGGAGAAACAGCCGATATCACCAAAGTTGCCAACCTTTGTTCCATCCTTGTACTGCACACCAATTGCCTGAGCACCATCTTCTATGACTTTCAGATTATGCTTTTTTGCAATTTTCATGATTGCATCCATGTCAGCGGACTGACCATAAAGATGCACCGGTACGATGGCTTTTGTCTTCGGTGTAATTCTTTTTTCAATATCAGAAGGATTGATATTGAAAGTAACAGGATCGGAATCGGCAAAAACCGGAATAGCATTAAGGCGGGCCACCACGCCGGCAGTTGCAAAAAATGAGTAGGTCGGAACAATTACTTCATCACCCGGCTGAAGATCAATAGCCATTAATGCAACAAGGAGTGCATCCGTTCCGGAAGAAACACCGTAGGCATATTTGCTTCCAAGATACTCAGCCATGTTTTTTTCCATAGACTCAAGATCAGGTCCCATTATGAAATACTGCGATTCAGCAACTCTGATGAGTGCTGCATCAATTTCCGGTTTCATTGTGCGGTACTGCGCCTGCAGGTCAAGCAACGGGACTTTCATTACTCAACCTCCTTAACAATTCCATTCACAAACTGGTATTTCTTTCCTGACTTTTCACAGAATGCAAAGCCGTCTTTATCAAACTGCAGTTTTTTACCGGCTTCACTCATCCATCCGATAATGCGGGCAGGATTGCCAACCACCAGAGCGAAATCGGGAATATCCTTTGTCACAACCGATCCGGCACCAACAAACGCAAAGCGTCCGATGGTATGTCCGCAGACAATCGTGCTGTTTGCACCAAGGGATGCCCCTTCTTTTACAATTGTTTTGATATAAAATGCAGCACCAACCTGCGGGTATTTAGAACGGGGATCAAGGATATTGGTGAATACCATAGAGGGACCGCAAAACACATAATCACCAAGTTCAACACCTTCATACACAGAAACATTATTCTGAATTTTTACAAAGTTTCCAATGGTCACATTGTTACCTATATTAACATTCTGCCCCAGAATGCATTTCTTTCCGATTTTTGACCCTGACTGCACATGGCTGAAGTGCCAGATTTTTGATCCTTCGCCAACTTCCACACCGTCATCAACAACGGCATATTGATTTACGTAATAGTTCTTTTCCATTTTTTTTATTTACCGAGACCTTTCTGAGCTGATTCAAGTATATGTAATACCTCCACGGCGTGAATACCGTCGGAGAGTGGTCTTGTTCCGTTAAGGATACAATCAAAAAAGTGTTTGTGCTCTTCCATCAGGGGTGGGTGGTTCTCGTACATAATAACTTCTGAAGCTTCATTAAACGGCTCCAGTTTTCCATCAACCTTGCGGAATCCCTTTTTATAAAAAATCAGTTTGTTTTCCGGCGCACTATCTTCAAATACGAACATACCATTTGTCCCAATCACCACGAGGCGATGTTCCTTAAATGGATGCAGCCAGCTGACAAAGATATGAGCAGAGATATTGCCGGGATACTTCATGACAGTTATTGTGCTGTCCTCAATATGCTCCTGTAAAACCGAAGCACCACTTGCAGTTACTGAAACCGGATTTTCACTAATCAGATATTGTATTATTGAGATATCATGCGGGGCAAAACTCCAGAGACTGTTCTCTTCAGTACGAACTTTTCCGAGGTTCAGGCGGTTACTGTAGATATATTGAATATCTCCCAGCATTTTGTTTTCGCCAATCTCTTCCTTAATGCGGATTATTGCTCCATGATACAGAAGCACATGCCCAACCATCAGACGGAGATTTTTCTTTTCAGCGATATCCGCAAGCTCTTTTGCTTCGGAAGAATATAAGGTTATCGGTTTCTCAACAAGGCAATGTTTACCGGCAAGGAGAGCTTCCTTAGCGATGTAATAATGCGTTGAGGCCGGAGTTGCTATTATTACCGCGGAGATTTCCGGATTATTAAGAATATCGGAAACATTATTTACGATATTAATATCTTTTGAAACTGCGTTTACGACATCAGGAGTGTTTCTTCCCGGGTCATATACAAATATATTTTTATGTTCAAATAACTGAGCGGCGGTTTTGAGGTGGTTTTTACCCCAGTTGCCGACACCGAAAATTCCGAGTTTCAAATTGTACATTGTTCTTAGTTCGTGGTGCCTAGTTCTTGGTTCGTAGTGCTTGGTGTTTAGTTCTTGGTTTTAAGGTACTTTATGAAGCCACCAATTAATTTTTTGATTTTGTCCGTTCGATTTAGGAGTTCTTTCGATTTTTCTGCGGCAATGTATCCGACATCAATCCCGACAAAAATCAAAGATTCGACTTCTGATGCAGAACGATATGCATAGTTAAGGAAATTTATAAAACTTTTATTACTGCCGCTGTCAAATCCTTCAGCAATATTCGACATAATCGAAACTCCGGCCCTGCGCAGTTGATCACGATAACCAAAATCAACTTTCATTTTACCCTCATCAGTTAACAGATATATTTCCTTTACCAGTTCACGGGCTTCTTTCCACGATTCTATATCGGTGAAGGAGGAGATAGGCATGGGGTTTTTGTTCTTAGTTCGTGGTGCTTGGTTCGTCGTTCGTGGTGCTTGGTTCGTCGTTCGTGGTTCTTGGTTCGGGGGTCTTGGTTCGGGGGTCAAACAACGCACTCAGCACGAAGCACTAAGAACAATTGAATACGCACGCAGCACTACGCACAAAGAACTCTTGACTCAGCACAACGCACTCAGCACTAAGAACACGTTCATCACTATTGCCACATACCCCCCCAGCACCACATCGTCCAGCATGATGCCCCAGCCGCCGGGGAGGGATTCGAGTTTTTTTCCGCCGAAGGGTTTTATAATATCAAACACCCGCCAGAGAAGAAACGCTGCGGCTGACCAGACAAGTGTTTTCGGAAGAAAAAGAAGACTGATCCACATTCCCGCCACTTCATCAATGGTGCATTCAGCCGGATCTTTGCCATACAGCTTTTCAAACCATGTTCCAACCGGTATCCCCAACACAGTTACCAGCAGTATTGCCGGGATGATTATTTGCGGCTGTTCAAATCCGGGTATCAGCCAGTAGATGCCAAGCGCCATGAGGGAGCCCCATGTGCCGGAGGCAAAGGGGATATATCCGGTCCAGAGTCCGGATCCAAACGCTTTCAGGATGTAACCGTTAAGGCAGGTAATGGTAAATAATCACGATTGCTGATAAAAACCAGAGCGCCACAGAAGCAGCTATTCCCGCATCACCAAAGAGCACCTTTGACGGATCTCCCGTCCCCCTGTTTTTGTCAATCAGGTAGATATATCTGAAGACTCCGTAGAAGACAAACAATGATGTGAAAATCAGTTTGTCGGTATTAAACTTTGCTATCGTCTCTTCCGAGATGGTATAGAGCAGATAGGAGATCACCGTAGTGGTTGTCAGAACAGTGATAATCTGATCAAGAAATTCTTTTGAGTATTCGGTCAGGACCTTCCGGTGAGAGCCGCCATCATCACCCAACAGCACCAGTTCATGCCGCCGTTTGGCAAATCCGAGGAAAAGAGACATGGTCAGCGTACAGACCAGAAGCCACTGCGATATCGGCACAGCAATGATGAGCGCACCGCTCACAACCCTCAGCAAAAATCCCGATGAAATGCAGAAGACATCCAGAAGGATGACTTCTTTTAACTTTACTCCATACAGGAGGTTGATAAGCAGATAGATGCCAATCACCATCAAAAACTGTGTGCTCAGCCAGGATGCTCCTGCAAGCGACACTGCCAGAAGAATTCCGGCAAAGACTGAAGCTGTGCTTTTTTTCAGCGCCCCGCTGGCGATAGGGCGGTTCCGCTTCAGCGGATGAATTTTGTCCCGCTCATAGTCGAGGATATCGTTAAAGATATATACCGCACTTGAGGCGAGGGAAAACATCAGGAATCCGGCAGCAGTCTTCATCAGATGCGAGCCGGAGAAGAGATGCTCGGAGAAGATCAATGGAGTAAACAAAAAGATGTTTTTGATCCACTGGTAAGGGCGAGAACTAATTAATAAATTAGTAATTAGTTTACTTTAATTAGGAATTAGTAGTTAGTAATTAGTAATAAAAGAGAATGTACAATTAACAATTTACAAAAAACAATTGATGGTTGAGAATCCTAATTAGCAATTAGGAAGTAGTAATCAATAGTAATTGTGAAGTATGAATTATGAATTATGAATTCACTCAATCGCGGCGGATGAGTTAAAAATTAACCAAGAACAACGAACCAAGAACTACGAACCCAGAACTGCGAACCAAGTACATCAAACTTTTAATTTTTAACTTTTAATTCTTAATTGATTAAA
>BTUV01000015.1:0-45744 GCA_045863035.1 Ignavibacteriales bacterium
GTTTACTTAAATCCGCATTGGAAAGAGGGGGCTTCGGAATTGTTCATTGCAGATTATTAATTTTTAATTCCTAATTCTTCATTGATTCCCCGGGGCTTCGGAATTCTTCAGTGTACATTGCTCATCTCAGAAGTATAACAAATACAAGTGAGGAAATTTAGAAGATCATTATTGGGGATACAGCAGAAGGGTAAACTTTACGCAAATATTCTGGAACAAGCCAGGATTCTAAGCCGATATTGTCACTTCTGAAATAAAATGCGTCATACTAATTGGCAGAAGTCAGGAAGAATTATGAAGTATGAAGTATGAATTGATTGTCACAAGACGTTATTTGCGGAAGAATATATACGCCTCCCTGTACCGCGTTAGGACAATTCGCGAATTGTCCCTCCAAAATTTACATCCGCTGGGATAGGTCGTGACCTGTCCTATCTTGAAACTGCGCCGAATATATACGCCTCCCTTTATCGCGTTAGGTCAATTCGCGAATTGTCCCTACTAAACTTGACCAGAACATATACCCTTTACCACATCAGGGTAACGTATGATATATATTTGCCATGCTAATTACAATTTATTTATATAATTTACTAAATCCAATTCCAATTCTTCTTCGGTAAAAAACGGTTCGCCATATTTCTTACCGATTTTAAATCCGTAAAACTCAGCTTTCGCCCTGATAAACTCCGCGAATTCAGGACTACTGATAAAGGTATTCGGCTCGGTACTGTTTGGATCATAGAACTGGGTGGCATAAGCCATCATCGCTTTTTTCTTTATCTCGAAATATGGGGAAACATCAACAATGAACGAAGGTTCAAAAGTGTAGGTCTGCATGTAATAAAACAGCTTGGCAGGGCGGTATGCTTCCTGAGGGGTGTCCTTGTCAAAAGTCTTAATCTTTGAAAGCCCGGAAGAAAAATATGCCTGTTTCACCAAGGAGCTTAGCTTAATATGATCGGGGTGTCGGTCATTCCTGAAAGGCGCGAAAATAAGTTTGGGGCGGTATTTTCTGATACAGATAAGCAACTTGCTCAGATTTTGTTTATTATCCTCAATTTCGCCATCTGGAATGTGAAGGTTTTCTCTTGTTGCGATTTTCAGAATTACCGCGGCTTGAAATGCCTCTTTTTGCCGTATTTCGGGGGTTCCCCGGGTTCCTAATTCCCCTCTGGTAAGATCTATAATGCCGACTTTCATCCCCTCAGCGGCCAGTTTTGCAATGGTCCCGCCCATGGTCAGCTCGGCATCATCCGGATGGGCGGCAAATATAAGTACATCTAGATTCATGTGATTTCCGTAAAGTAAAATGAATTCCTCCGGCAAAATAAATATTTTTTATTTTAAGCACTAATCTTTATTTTTAACCACTCATTTGAACTATTCCTGTCTTCTTTCCAGGAAAGCTGTTCTCATCCTATTCACTTAACTAATCCGGTATTATTTAATGAAGATGCTTCAGACATTATTCTTTTTCTTTGCTTTTTTTGCTTCATCCATTTTTGCGCAAGACTGGACCTGGTCACTTCGCCAGAGCGGTCAGAGTCTCGGAAATCCGGTCGCTGTTCGTAAGGCAGATGCGAATATCGTTTACTATGGCTCGGTCGGAACTGTTTATATCAGTTACGATCGTGGCGAATCTTTTTCTACCTGGGGAACAACTATCCCGACTTCTACCAGAATTAAGCACGTAATTCTGACTGCTAAGGATACCTCTTCAATGGTTGTCGCCTGCGAGGCAAGCCCTAAAGATATCATTGTAAAAACCACGAACAGAGGACAAACATGGCAGACTACTGCAGGTAACTTAACACTTTCCTTTTACGGCATCCCTGTTACTGTTGACCACAAAGCCCCTGATACTCTTTATTCGATGTCTTCAGATTCTGTGTTTAAATCAACCGACTTTGGCTCAACCTGGCAGACAATTACCCGGCTGAATGGTCTTTTTGATGCCCCTTGTGATATTGAAGTTTTTCCTGACAGCAATAATGTAATCCTTGCCGGTGACAATACCAGAGGAATTATGAGAAGTTCTGACGGCGGTGTCACCTGGTCACAGGTATTCGTAACTTCCGGCGAAATTCCAACTATAGCGGTTGATCATAATAGACCGGGCGTAGCATTCGCAACCAAATGGAGCGGCGGCGGAGGTTTTGTAAAAACAACTGATTATGGCAAAACATGGACCCACATTTCTACAACCCTCTTCAGCGGAAGAAGTATGTGGGGTGTGCATGTAGATCCCAAAAATTCTAACTGGGTGATAACCGGAGAATATTCAGGCGGTCGGTCATATCTTTCCACTGACGGCGGTGAGACCTGGAGAACCATTACCATCTCAAGCTCCAACTATTCATTTGTCATAGCAGACACCAACACCATCTTTGCAGCTCAGGGTAACGGATTTTACAAACTCCGCCTGCCTTTAGTACCGGTTGAACTGACCTCTTTCAGGTATTCACTTCAGGGCTCTGATGTTGTCCTGAACTGGGAAACTGCAACAGAAAGCAATAACAAAGGTTTTGAAATTGAAGCCGGCACTTCAAAAGAAGACTTGTCAGTTATCGGCTATGTTTCAGGAAACGGTACAACAACCGAAAAGAAACTTTATTCGTATAGTTTCCGGCCGGAGATGGAGGGAAATTATTTTGTCCGTCTGAAACAAATTGATTTTGACGGCACGTCTGAGTATTCATCCTTTATAGAAGTAGATTATACACAAGAGAAATCATTTGCTCTTGCCCAGAATTACCCGAACCCCTTCAACCCGACAGCCGCGATAACTTTTTCGATTCCGGCGGAAGGATATGTAACACTTGCCATATATAATACATTGGGTCAGCAGGTTATGGAAGCTGTAAGCGGAATGCTTTCTGCCGGTCAGCACAGTTATATCATTAGTGCAGCCGGTTTGGGCAGCGGAAATTACTACTACCGCCTGAATTATAAAAATCAGAGCGGTAAATCATTTGCTTCTGTCAGAATGATGACCGTGCTGAAATAGGAACATATATGAAAAGATTTTATCCCCTCTTCCTTCTCATGATCTTTGCCGGCTTTTTATATAATGAAGCTGTTCAATATCCGCACGGAATTGTAGGACTCACCCGTCTCAATGGCGAAGGGTGCGTCTGTCATAATATTGCACCCGCGCTTACTGTAAATGTTATCATAAGCGGTCCAGATTCTCTTGCTCAAGGTTCGACCGCTGAATATACAATAACCCTTACCGGGGGTGCAGGACACTCAGCCGGGTTTAACGCCGCGGCCAGAAATGGTCTTCTCTCAGTTTCTGACACAAGCGTGAAAAAAATTGATACGGAACTAACTCAAACAAGCCCTAAAGTATTTACCAATGATACCGTCCGATGGAAGTTTGCATATACTGCACCCGCTGCATTAATGACGGATACACTTTATGCTGTCGGTCTTAGCGCGGACGGGAATGGCTATCCAAGCGCAGGTGATTTATGGAACTTCAGCTCAAACTTTCCAATCAGAGTAATCGCATCAATTCCCGTTGAACTGAATTCTTTTTCTGTAACAGCGGAGGAGGAGATACCGGTTCTCAGATGGACAACAGCTTCCGAAACTAATAACAGCGGATTCACTGTTGAGCGCAGCCGTGATAATCAGCATTCATGGGAATCCATTGCTTTGGTTAAGGGCGCCGGAACAACAACTGAATCACAGCAGTATATATTTCGTGACGAAAATCCGGAAGGTTCTGATCTTGCATACAGATTGAAGCAGATTGATCACAACGGCACATTCCGTTATTACGGTCCTGTAACAGTACAACTAAGCAGTGCGCCACTTCAATATCTCATTGCGTCAAATTATCCCAATCCTTTTAATCCTGTTACAACGGTTAACTATTCACTTCCCTCTGCCGGTACCATGTCAGTAATGATATATAACTCCACCGGTAGTCTTCTCCATGAAGAGTTGTTTTCATCATCCGGGGCAGCTACAGGAAATCTTGCATGGAATGCAGTGAACAATGCATCAGGAGTATATTACATCCATCTAAGCTTTAGCGGCACGGATGGTAAAAAATCGTCCAAGACATTAAAAAGTATTCTGCTTAAATGATCTTTTCTAATCGCGGATATATAAAACGTATGAAAGCAATAAACGGGCTGATCTTCGCCGCGTTTATTGCCTTCATTTCTCTGGCTTACACCTGGACAGAACATCCGAACAAGCGCATCGGATGTACTGAGCTAAACGGCGACGGCTGCGTATGTCATAATCTTGACCGTACACCGGATGTAAAAGTCTGGGTTGAAGGACCTGTGCAGCTTGAAACCGGTCAGACTGGCATATATAAAATGTTTCTTGCAGGTGGTCCGGCCATGGCGGGCGGCAGCCAGATGGCCGGCTCACATAACATTGCAGCTCGTTACGGAACGTTAGCATTGATGGATACTGTTTCAATTCTCTTTTGGGGTGAGATAACACAGCGCATCCCTATCATGTTTCAACAAGTTTCGGATACACTCTTTTGGGAGTTTGCATATACTGCCCCAGATTCAGTTTGTATTGACACCATTTACTCTACCGGTTTAAGTTTCGTTCTTGAAGGCCTGCCGGATACTGACGACTACTGGAACTTCGGACCAAAATTTCCCGTGAGAGTTGTCCCCAAAATTGTACCGGTTGAATTCACCTCTTTCTCAGTAAGCGCTCAGGACGGTTATATATCCCTGAAATGGACAACCGCGTCCGAAACAAACAACCGCGGTTTTGAAGTTATGCGAAACGCTGATTACGAAACAAACTCTAACCAATGGGAAACCATTGGTTTCGTAGAAGGCAAAGGCACTTCAGCCGGAGAAAACAGCTATCAGTTTACTGATATATTCAATCCTGTTTCCACTGCCGCCTACCGGCTCAGGCAATTTGACTTTGACGGCTCAAGTTCATATTCGGGGGTAATTAAACTTGAAGCAGGAAAATTAGCCACCGATGGATTTGTGATTAAAGGCGCATACCCGAACCCATTTAACCCATCTGCTATGGTATCATTACAGATTGGCAAAGATTCAGATATTATTGTGGAATTATATTCATCCGCGGGTGAAAAGGTACGTGATATATTTGCAGGCGGGCTTCCTTCCGGAATTCATCTGCTTAAAGTTAATGGTGAGGGGCTGTCATCAGGAGTATATTTACTCAGCGTGAGGAATAGTGAGTCAGCAGCAGTATATAAAATGATTTTAACAAAATAATCCCCATTTGAACTTCGTGGCAAGCAGCTCATTTCAGAGCAACTTGCCGCGAATTTCTCACATCTACTTTAGAACCCGACTCTCAATCCAAACGAATACTGATTTGAACCATCAGGGGCGATGCTGTTTCCAAGTTCGAGTAAGGAAGTTTCTGCTTGCAATCCTTTATTGTGAGCAGAAACCAGGCGCACCGCGTTAATAACACTCCCAAGACGGTTCAACAACATACCGGCTACAACAAATCTCAGATTATTAAACGCCTGACGGCTTGACACCCACATCGAGCGGTATGTTCTTCTTTCTGTTGTAGAAGTCCATGACCAGGAATGTGTTGTCGTATTATACATTTCATCAAATTGACGGTAAAATGCTCTTTCATCATTATACTGATTTATATCTCTGTAGTTGCCTATGTTCGCGAAAAAATCTTCATCTTTACCCCCCAGTGCCACACCGCCTTTTGTTTGCGCGTAAGAGAGATAATTTTCCTCCTGCCATTCACCGTATTGATTGATGGAAAAATAAGAAAGCCAGAGCGCGCCTTCAGTAATCGTAAGATATTTACCGGTTGTGTAGTCACCTGCATACAGTTCGCCCATACCGGGTATAAGTGCTGAATATAAAATTGCAAGCGCAGGGCTTTTTCTTTCTCTATCCAGGTTCTCTTTCAGCAAAGTAGTCTGCGTTTCAGAGCTAATCTGGATTGTCTGCTGCAGTTCAAATATATTGTGTGTAATACTGTTCTGTGAAAAAACCGGTAAAGCGGTCATCAGTATAACAATGAGAATTAGTAATTGTTTCATGCTCTTCTTTATATATTGTTAGGCAGTAGCAAGGTACCCGGTTATGCTTCCTTTAAATGTGATTCCGTTAAATGACTCCAGAAGAACTGCTGTCTTTTTATTGACTAATTCTTCCCGATAGAGATGTTCAACCCGTATATAGTTTGAAGTGAACCCTTTCATCAAACCATTATCATTTTCATGCTCAAAGATAACCTCTGCTTGTTCGCCGGTCATTGAGGTATAAAAAAACGCTCGCTTTTTATCACTGAGATTTCTGAGAATGTTAGTGCGCATTCTTCTGGTTTCAACTGCAATCTGACCTTCCATCGAGGCAGCTTTTGTATCAGGTCGTTCAGAGTATGTAAACACATGAAGATATGAAATCGGGAGATTCCGTAAAAAGTCATGCGTCTCCTTAAAATGTGCTTCAGTTTCACCGGGGAAACCGGTTATTACATCTACTCCGATTCCGCAGTCGGGTATTTTTTCCATAATCCTGCTGATAAGATTTTCATAATCAGCAGCAGTATATCTTCGCTGCATAAGACGGAGAATTTCAGGAGAACCGTTCTGCAGAGGTATGTGAAAATGATTACACATCTTTTCATTCTCCGCGGTTAACTGAATAATTTCATCAGTGAGTAGATTTGGCTCAATCGAACTTATGCGGATTCTGAAATCACCTTCCTGTTTTACCAGCATGGTTAAAAGCTGATAGAAATTAATGCTGCTGTTCCACAGATAATCACCCGTGTTTACTCCTGTCAGCACAATCTCTTTATATCCTTGAGCGATAAGCTGATTAAAATTACCAAGTACTTCATCCGGATTCTGGCTTCTGCTCCCCCCCCTGGCTTTAGGTATGGTGCAGAATGAGCATTTATAATCGCAGCCATCTTGTATTTTGAGGAACGCTCTGGTGCGAGAGTCTGCGTCAGAGGAAAATGCCGGTCCGAATGACTCATTTAATTCACCATCAGGCGAAACAAAGATGCAGCTTAATTCTTTTTTCTCAAAACTATTCAGGATATCGAATACGCGGAATTTTTCTGCCGATCCCAGGACTGCATCCACGCCTTTAATTGCGGAAATTTCTTCAGGTCTGAGCTGAGCATAGCAGCCGGTTACAATGACAAAAGCGCCGGGGTTATTTCTGAGTGCACGCCTTACAATTTTGCGGCAATCTTTTTCAGCATTCTCAGTCACTGTGCAAGTATTTATTACATAGACATCGGCCGGGTTTTCAAAATCGGTAATTTTGAATCCCTGATCCTTAAACTGTCTTCCGATTGCGGAAGTCTCCGCGAAATTCAGTTTACAACCTAATGTGTAAAAAGCTACTTTTTCAGTCACGTAAAAATTCTTTGGTGTAAAATTCAGATTTTTTTTGAAATAATATATCCCTAAAACGGGTAGCAAAAAAAAGGAGCGAATCACATGATCCGCTCCTCGTTTTATAGTTCTGTTTTCAGAATGCTGAGGTTAATCAGCAGACTGATCTGAAGCGGAGTTCTTCTGAATATCCTCGATGTTTTCATACGAAGGGAAATCAGAAAGATCAACTTTTCCGGTTTCAGCGTTCTTTACGTCCTGAACCGAAACCTTATCGAGCTTGTGGGCAGCGATATATTCTTCGATTTCGATATCAGGTCTGTATTTCAGATAGTCCAGAGCGCTCAGCACGATTTTCTTGTTTTCTTTGTCGAACTCAAGAACGCGCAGTTTAATGTTTGTGTCCACCGGGAAGTGGTTAGTCAGATTTTTAATCCGTCCGGTTGAAAGCTGATTCGTTGGTACAAATCCATCAACCTTTGACGGCAGTTCAACAATCAGTCCTTTTTCAATAATGCGGACAATCTTTCCTTCTGCTTCTGTTCCGGCAGCATACTGGCTCTCAAAGCTCTCCCAGGGATTGTCATAAATCTGCTTATGACCAAGTGAGATTTTTCTTGAGTCCATATCAACACCAAGAACCACAACATCTAATTTGTCGCCTTTTTTTACAACTTCACCAGGATGACGGATTTTCTTCGTCCAGGAGAGGTCAGAAATGTGAACAAGACCGTCAATACCGGGTTCAAGTTCAACAAAAACGCCAAAGTTGGTAAGGTTTCTGGTAACACCTGTGGTCTTTGTACCGGCAGGATATTTTGACATCAGTTCGTGCCACGGATCCGGCTCAAGCTGTTTCATGCCGAGAGATATCTTCTTCTCGTCTTTATCGAGACTAAGAATCTGTGCCTCAACAATCTGACCCATAGAAACCATCTGTGAAGGATGTTTAATGTGCTGAGTCCAGCTCATTTCTGAGTTGTGTATCAGACCTTCAATACCCTTTTCGATTTCAATGAAAGCACCGTAATCAGTAAGAGAAACCACACGTCCTGAAACTTTGTTTCCGATGTTAAATTTCTCTTCGATGTTTTCCCAAGGATGGGGCATCAGGCGTTTAAGTGAAAGCGAGATTCTCTTCTTCTCTTCGTCATAGTCGGTAACAACAACGTTGATAACCTGATCAAGTTTAACAACTTCATTCGGATGATTAATTCTGCCCCAGCTCAGGTCGGTAATATGCACCAGACCGTCAACACCGCCGAGATCAACGAATACTCCGAAGTCAGTGATTGCTTTAACAGTTCCTTCAAGAATCTGACCTTTTTCAAGCTTCTCAAGAATTGCTTTACGCTGATCATATAATTCTTCTTCAACGAGTACTTTATGAGAAACTACAACGTTCTTGGTTGGTTCGTTAATCTTAACAACCTTGAATTCCATTTCTCTTCCAACATACGCGTCAAAATCTCTGATCGGACGGACGTCAATCTGTGATCCCGGTAAGAATGTTTCCATACCCATAAGATCAACAACCATTCCGCCTTTGATTCTGCGTACAATTTTTCCTTTCAGGATTTCGCCGGTTTCATGCGCACTGACAACACTAGCCCATATTCTAAGGAAGTCAGCTTCCCGTTTGCTGAGCTGAAGATTTCCACCCTGATCTTCCACACTCATAATAACAACTTCGATTTCCTGACCAATCTTTACTTTGTCAATATCATCGAATTCGTCTTTTGGTACTGTGCCTTCTGACTTAAACCCTACATCAATAATAACGGAATCAGAAAGTACACGAACTACTTTCCCTTTAACGATTTCACCTTCTTTAAAATTTCTGAAGGATTCAGAATAAATCTTAGAAAGAGCGGCAAACTCTTCCTGTGAATATTCTGCCTCATCAAAAAACTTCAGTGATTTGGTGAACTCAGCTAACCCGGATGCAGTTGCATTCGGATCATTTTGTATGTCGGACATATTGCTCCTGATAGATATTTTGCTTTTCTGCTAAGTCACACTGTCAGATGTCTTGCAGATATGCATTTTTGTTTTAGTTTAACATATTGTATTGTGACAGCTTAAATTCTTTCACTTACGAATCGGTCTTCAATAAGTTTTTTAATATCGTTCATTGCCCACTGCGGGGTTGAAGTTGCACCGGTTATACCAACCGTCTTTATGCCTTCAAACCAGTTCCAGTCAATTTCAGAGGGGTCTTCAACAAAATGAGTGTTCTTATTCTCTTCTTTTGCGATGTTGTAAAGTACCTTGCCATTGCTGCTTTTCTTGCCGGCAGAAAAAATGATGAGATCATTGGTATTTGCAAAATCTCTGAGTTTTTTTTCACGGCCGGAAACCTGCCCGCAGATGGTATCTTTAGCATGAAACTCAACCGCAGTTTCTTCTATAGTGCCAATCTCAAGCGAAACAACTTTTTCTCTGAGCGCTTTAGCGATGCGATAAAAAGTTTCGCGGTCCATGGTTGTCTGCGAAAAAAGTACCGTTGGTTTAGTAACATCCACAGCGCTGAGAGCTTCTTCAACTGAAAGCACAACAATAGCGGCATCATTTGTTACACCTCTGAGCCCGATAACCTCAGCATGGTCTTTCTTTCCGAATATGACCACCTGAAAACTTTTATCTACAAATCTTCTTATCCGCTCCTGAACCTTTGTAACAACCGGACAGGTTGCGTCAACCAGTTCAATACCGTTTTCAATCGCCTTCTGATAGGTTGAAGGCGGTTCGCCGTGAGCACGGATCAGCACCTTGCTGCCTCGCGGTATATTGGGGAAATCTTCTGCCGTGATAGTGCTCAGCCCGATCTCACCCAGCCGTTTCACTTCGGCTGCGTTATGAATAATATCGCCGAGTGAATAAAGCGCCGGTGCGTTTTTTAATTCTGCTTCAGCGAAGTCAATCGCTCTTACCACGCCCCAGCAGAAACCTGCATTTTTATCTACTGTAACTACCATATATACTTAAATCATTCACTGCGCATTCATTATCAGTTACGGATTTCTTTTTCAGCTATCCGTATCGTATCAACTATCATCGTAACCTGCTCTTCAAACGTAAGGTTTGAAGTATCAATCTCTATTGCACCTTCAGCTTTTTTTAACGGGCTGACACTTCGTCCGGAATCTTTATCATCTCTTTCAGAAAGATTTCTGCGGATATTTTCTTCATCAACCGGTTCAGTAACACTAACTTCCTTGAATCTGCGTCTGGCGCGCTCATCCAATGAAGCAGTAAGAAAAAATTTCAAATCTGCCTGCGGAAAAACTACAGTTCCGATATCACGCCCCTCCATAACAACACCGCCATTATTACCAACTGTCCGCTGCTTGTTTATCAGTTCTTCGCGGACATCGGGTATCGAGCTGATTTCACTCACATTATCATTTACTTCCAAACTTCGCAGTTTAGGAGTTATATCCTCATCATTCCAGATAATTCTGTTTTCCCCCTCGGCTGCTACTATTGAAATCTCTGAGGTTTTCAAAAAATCAATTACGGCATTATGATTTCTAAGAATATTTTCCCTTATTGCAACATAGGTCACTGCCCTGTACATTGCACCTGTATCAATATAAACATAACCGATTCTGTTAGCCACCTCACGTGCGGTTGTACTTTTACCTGAACCTGCGGGACCGTCAATTGCGATGATTAATTTTTTGGGCATAGTACGGAAAATTACGGAAAAAAGAGGTAAATTACAATTCCCTGTCATTTATCCTGACACCCCCGGCATTCCCCGATCAGGCGGTTTTTTGCTTTCTACCGGTAGTTTGGCACGAAAAGTAAATTTGACTGGATGTTAAGGACAAAAATCCCCGTTTTAGGCAATTTTTTCCCCTCCCAGCACCTCTATAATCGCCTTTTCGTAAGGGTCATTCTTCATCTGAGAGGCAGCCGGATTAGTAATATATGTTGCAATGTCGGCGGAACTCTCATCAGCCGTTCTGCCCGGTAAACTAAAGATTACCCTGAACTCTTTTCCCGTTATTTTGGCAAATTCGGCTGAAAGCATCCCCTCAAGCCCCTGCAGCATCTCCCGCCGGTGAAAATCGGGCACCTCGATATCAATTTCTCCTCTGAAATCAGACCTTACACGAGTTCCTGAGAGACTGTCACCGAATGCCAGATGAAGCGCTTTATCATAAACTACTTTTTTACGAATCTGCTCATAAGCAAAATGCAGATCAGAGGTTTGTTCTGTCTCCGGTTTGCTAATGCTGACCTGTTTTTCCGGAATAGCTTCCTGGGCAGATGCGGGAGCGGGAGCAGATACAGATTTATTCTGAACTATGGGCTTTTTTTTTTCGCCCTCCGCTGAGGAAGAATCTAATTGAGTCAGCAGTTCGGATATTCTTGTAACATTTTCAAGCGATATCAAAAATGAAAGTGTCATCTCAAACTTGATTCTCTGGTTTTGTGAGGATTTCATTTCATAGAGCGATTTGGAGATAAAAGAAACTAACCGCAGTATATCCCCCTCACTGAATCGAGAAGCATAATTCTTGTAAACTGCTCTGTACTCATCAGCAGTCTCAAGCAGTGCGTCTGAACCGGTAGCGGTTACCGTCAATAAATTGCGAAGATGTTCTGTGTACCCCTCCAGATAATCATTAAAACTCCAGCCGTGACGATATACTTCATCTGAAAGTTCAAACGCCACTTTATAATCTTTATCAAGTATTGCTTTTGTTAATTTGAAGTACGATTCATCATCAATCAGATTAAGCAGTGAGATAACCGTATTATAATCAATCTGTTTTCCGCAAAAAGCAACCGTCTGATCAAAAAAACTTTCCGCATCACGAAGCCCCCCCTCAGCTCGGCGGGCAATAAGAGTAAGTGTTTTATCATCAATGGTAACTGCTTCACTGTTTGCGATATACCGGAGTTGCTCTTTTATAACATCTACTTTAATCCGGCGGAAATCATATCTCTGACACCGTGAGACGATCGTGATGGGTACTTTTTGAATTTCAGTTGTAGCAAAAATAAATATGATATTTGGCGGCGGTTCTTCAAGCGTTTTCAGGAATGCATTAAATGACTCCTTGGTGAGCATGTGCACTTCATCAATGATATATACCTTATACTTGCCGTATGTCGGCGCAAACTTTACTGAGTCCCGCAGTGTTCTTACATCATCTATCCCCCGGTTGGACGCGGCATCTATTTCAATAACATCTACATACTGGCTCGTCTTAAAATTTTCACAGCTTTTACAAGCATCACACGGCTCTGCCCCCTGAGGATTTTCACAATTCAGCGACTTTGCCAGAATACGGGCAGTAGTTGTTTTACCAACTCCTCTCGGTCCGGTAAAAAGATATGCATGCGCTACTCTTCCGAGCGTAATTGCATTCTTCAGGGTTGAGGTGATATGCTCCTGCCCTACAACCTCAGAAAATTTTAGAGGGCGGTATTTTCGCGCTGAAACGGTAAAACTGCTCATATATCAGTTAATGCTTCCTGTTGTTCCATGTAATAATTGCTCACCAATAAAACTGCAGAGTTCTTCAAGATACTTCTGATCAGTTTCAGTGAAAGCATGATAAAAATAACTGTCAAGATCAAGCACTCCATAAAGTTCGTTGTTCCTGAATAAAGGCACAACTATCTCGCTTCTGGAACCATCATCACAGGCAATGTGACCGGGAAATTTTTCAACATCCGGGACAATTACCGTCTTCCTCTCCTTTGCTGCTGCACCGCAGACTCCCCTTCCGATCAGAATTGAGGTGCACGCAATCTTACCCTGAAACGGACCGAGCCAGAGAGTGTTACCTTTTACTATATAAAACCCTGCCCAGCTAATTTTTTGAAAAGATTGTTTAAGAGCAGCCGAGATATTTGCCAGTGAAGTTAAAACCGGTTCACCTGGCGTTGCCAAATAACGTATCTGAGGCAGAAGTTCTCTATATAAATCTTCATCTGTCAGATTACTACCCGAGAAGATTATCTGATCACTCATCTGTTATTACTTCCCGGCCGGTTTCTTTTTGCCGTTTCGTGATATATCAGGCAGCGTTTCTCTTACCGCCTGAGATACTGTTGATACAGGAATAATAGTCAATCCGTCTAGAATTGGTTTTGGAATTTCCTGAAGATCAATCTGGTTCTCTTTTGGTATCAGCACCTTTTTAATGCCGTTTTTTCTGGCGGCAAGTAGCTTTTCGCTAAGCCCGCCAATCGGAAAAACTTCACCGCGCAAAGTAATTTCACCAGTCATAGCTATATCCCCGGCGACCGGCTTTCCGGTAATAGCGGAGAGCAAAGCAATAGTAAGTGTAATACCCGCGGATGGACCATCCTTGGGTATAGCGCCTGCCGGAAGATGTATATGAATCTCTTTCCCCTTGAAAAAACTATCTTCAATACCAAACAGTGAAGCATTGGAGCGTATATAACTCAGTGCGGCATGAGCAGACTCACGCATCACTTCACCAAGCTGACCGGTAAGTGTCAATTTCTCCGTACCGGGCATAATTGAAACATCAACGCTGAGTATATCTCCGCCGACGCTCGTCCAGGCCAGTCCTGTTACAGACCCCACCTTAGAAGCGGTCGCGTGTTTTTGCTGCTTATATTTTGGTATTCCTAAGAACCCTGCAACTTTTTTTGCGTCAATCAGGAACTGCTTAGGTTTCCTGGTTTTACCCTTGCCCCCAGTATTTTTTTCAAGAATACTTTTCGCGGTTTTTCTCAGAACTGAAGCTATTTCACGTTCAAGATTTCTTACACCCGCTTCACGTGTATAGTCATTAATGATCGAAAGTATGGCATCATCATTTAGTGTAATATGATAATCACCTAAACCATGATTCTCCACCTGCTTCGGAATAATATGACGCTTTGCAATTTCAAGTTTATCCATTTCAAGATAACTTGAAAGTTCAATAATTTCCATTCTGTCCTGCAGAGGCAGCGGGATGGTATATCTTACATTCGCTGTAGTAATAAACATTACGTTTGAAAGATCATAATCCACTTCAAGATAATGATCCTGGAATGTATGATTTTGCTCAGGATCAAGTACCTCAAGCATAGCAGAAGCCGGATCACCCCTGAAGTCCGAAGTTAGTTTGTCAATCTCATCAAGCAGAATAACCGGATTAACCGTTCCTGCTCTTTTCATCGCCATGATTATTTTACCGGGCATTGAACCGATATAGGTTCTTCTGTGTCCCCGAATCTCAGCCTCATCGCGAACACCACCCAGACTAATTCTCACAAACTCCCTGCCAAGCGCACGAGCAATTGACCTGCCGAGTGAGGTTTTACCAACTCCCGGAGGTCCGACCAGACAGAGTATCTGCCCCCTCATCTTCTTTACCATATTGAGCACGGCAATATGTTCGGATATTCTCTCTTTGGGTTTATCTAATCCGTAATGATCTTCATTTAGCACTTTCATTACGTTGTGTATATCCAGTTTATCATCACTCTTTTTACTCCAGGGGAGCGAAATAAGGACATCAAGATAGTTTCTGATTACCGTGTATTCAGGGGAGAGAGGTGGAATCTTTTTTAATTTGTTGAGCTCTTCAGTAGCTTTTTCAAAAGCAACCTGCGGCATTCCCGCTTCCTTTATCGCCTCGCGAAGTTTCATAACCTCAGGTGAAGCATCTTCATCTTCACCAAGTTCATCCTGAAGAATTTTTATCTGTTCAGATATAATAAACTTCCGCTGAGTCTTAGCAATATTTTCCTGAACTTTGCCGTCAATCTCAATTTCGATACGGAGTATATCTATTTCCGTATTCAGCATTTTAATCAGTTCATAGTACTGTTCCCGCAGACTATATATCGAAAGCAGGCGCTGTTTATTTTCTATTGACTGAGTGACATTAGCCGCGGCAAAAAACAATTTCTTCTGAGGATTATCAATCAGGTCGAATGAAGCAGCCAGGTCCTGACTTCCGGTCTTGTTCAGTTTGAGATATTCCTTAAAGAGATTTGTTGCCTGCCTGACAAGAGCATCAATCTCATTGCTATTCATCACACCGGGAAGGAGAAAATCAACATTCGCCTCAAAAAATTCTTTTCTGTTGGTAAAGGAAACAATTTTACCCTGTACCAGACCGTCAACAAGCACCTTCATTAAACCATTCGGGAGTCGTACCATCTGCTGTATTCTGGCAATAGTGCCTTCCAGATAGAGGTCTTCTTTGCCCGGGTTCTCAACCGAAGAACGGATTTGTGTTGTAAGAAAAAGTATCTTTCCTGCCTCCATGGCATGATTGGCAGCAGTAATAGACTGCTCCCGTCCCACCAGAACCGGGTAAATCATAAAAGGGAAAATAACCATATCCCGCAGCGGTAGCACCGGCATTACCCGGGGAATTTCAATCTCCCCTGTCTGTTCTGCCTCATTTTTCATATAATATCAGCTTTCCAAATCGTCGTAAATTCAAACCTAAAATTTACCAAAATTCCGCCCCCCCTTCAAGATAAAAGACTGTTTCAGGTTTAATACTGCATTTTTAGACCACTGATTTTGTTCTAAAATTTGTCCCCTTTTTTGAAGATGTACAAAATTTTGCCTAATTTTGCGATATGAAACTCTTACGATTTACCATTTTGGCGGTTTACCTGACCGGAGTGCTTAACATTCCGGTTTTGGCACATTTCTGCGCGATGGAAAAATCTTATAGTCTTCAGTCCTGTGATATGTGCGCTGAGCCACGGGAACCTTCCTGCTGCTCAGAATATGAAGAATCCCCTGTAAAAGAGAAGTTTGAATCTCAGTATGAAGAATGTTGTTCAACCGAGATTACAAATTCAAATTTAGATATTCAGATATCCGGCTCCCAGAATAATCTACCCGGGTCTGAACTTACCTTTATCACACTTCCGGATGAGACAGTTACTCAGGAAGTTTCTGCATTAAATAAATTTTCTCCCGATACATCTCCCCCTCCTCGGGGAGTTCCCGTCTATCTTTTTGATAATATCCTTCTGATCTGAGAATCTCCCTGTTCTAATTTAACGGTCTAAGACAGTCCAAGCGGATTTGTCTGGTCATTTATTAAACTAAAGCAGATTCATCATGATTGAAAAAATTATTGACTGGTCGGCTAAAAACCGGTTCTTAGTCATCATTATCTATATACTCCTGACAGCGGCTGGTCTGTATTCCCTCTACAATCTGAATATCGATGCAATACCCGATCTGTCGGAAAATCAGGTCATCGTATATACGGAATGGATGGGGCGTTCCGCTGAAATAGTGGAAAACCAGCTCACCTTTCCGCTGGTGTCCGCCTTGCAGGGGCTTTCTGATGTAAAAGATATCAGGGGCAGCTCCATGTTCGGAATGTCTTTCATCTTTGTGATATTTGAAGAAGATGTTGATCTTAAACGGGCGAGATCGCAAGTTCTTGAAAAACTCTCCTCAATCCAGTCCGCACTCCCTGCAGGCGCCAAACCCGTCTTAGGTCCTGACGGTACCGGAGTTGGTCACATTCTTTGGTACACACTGCGGAGCGAAAAACATGATCTGGCTGAGCTACGATCATTGCAGGACTGGTTCGTTAAACTGCGGCTTTCATCAGTGCCGGGGGTTGCTGAAGTTGCCAGCATCGGCGGATTTGTCAAACAATACCAGATTATTCTTAATCCTGATAAACTTTCCTATTACGGTCTTGCTCCTTCACTTGTAACAAATGCACTTCGCCTTAGCAACAGTGAGGCAGGCGGAAGAATCATCGAAATGACAGATACCGAGTACTACGTGCGCGGGAAAGGTTACTTCACCGGGCTGGACGATATCGCAAATGTTGTGGTAACAACACTTCCGAACGGACGAGCTGTATATATTAAAGATGTTGCATCGGTTAGTTTCGGAACTGAACTGAGACGTGGTCTGCTTGACGCGGACGGTGAAGGCGAAGTTACCGGAGGTATCATTGTCATGCAGAATGGTGAGAACGCCAAAGAGGTGATTGACCGCGTTAAGAAAAAAATGGAAGAAATTAAACCGGGTCTGCCGGATGGTGTTTCAATTAATATAGATTATGACCGCAGCGAACTGATTGTCGCGGCCGTATCCACACTTGAACGCGCGCTGCTTGAAGCCGCCATAACCGTCTCTCTCATGGTCGCTGTCTTTTTGCTTCACTTCAGAAGCATCGTGAGGATTTTGATCGAAATTCCCGTTGCGGTTATTCTTTCTTTTATCCTGATGTATATATTCGACATCACAACCAATATAATGAGTCTGGGAGGTATCATTATCGCAATCGGGGTAATTGTGGACTCATCTATTGTAATGGTTGAAAATGCTTACCGTAACATTGCAGCCAAAATAAAGGAGAAAGGTGTTTTATCTGATCAGGATTACAAAGAAATCTCCATAAACTCAGCAAAGCAAGTCGGCAGAGCTATCTTTTTTTCAGAGCTCATGATTTTTATCTCATTCGTTCCTGTTTTTCTTCTGAGTGGTCAGGAAGGAAAACTTTTTTCGCCGCTTGCCTTCACTAAATCCTTTGTGATGCTCAGTTCAGCAGTCATATCAATCTCACTTATCCCGGTAATGATGACCTATTTGATGCGAGGCAGGTTCAGAGCCGAGTCTGACAATCCGGTAACGGGATTCTTTATGAAACTTTATAATCCGGTCATTCGCTTTGCGCTTAAACACCGCAAGACTGTTTTGGCTTTGAATATCATCGCCCTGCTGGCAGCAGTTCCGATATATATGAACACCGGTTCTGAATTTATGCCTTCGCTGGATGAGGGTTCGCTCCTCTTTATGCCGGTAACTCTCCCTAATATATCCATAACCGAAGCAAAAAGAATACTCACACTTCAGGACAAAATTATTAAATCAGTTCCCGAAGTTGCATCCGTGCTTGGCAAGGCGGGGCGCGGCGAAACAGCCACTGACAATGCTCCGCTCAGTATGATTGAAACGATTATCATTCTTAAACCCCATGATCAGTGGAGAGCAGGCCTCACTAAAAATGATATTATTAATGAGCTTGATGCAAAGCTGAGAATGCCCGGCGTGAGAAACGGCTGGACTCAACCAATCATTAACCGCATCAACATGCTTTCAACAGGTGTCCGTTCTGACTTAGGTCTTAAAATATATGGAACAAATCCTGACACGCTGGATTTCTATGCGATAAAAGCTGAAAACCTTTTGAAAAATGTTGAAGGCATCAGCCAGCCGTTTGCCGAAAGGAATTTGGGCGGGCTTTATATAGACATACAGCTTAAACCCGAAGCGCATCGTTATGGTCTTACTTCCGGCGAGCTGAATTTCATTATTGAGTCCCTGATTGGCGGTGAAAAAATTTCAGAAGTTCTAAGTGGCAGAGAGCGTTTCCCGGTAAGTGTAAGGTACTCTCCTGCTTCACGAGATGATATTGATGCACTCAGGGATTTGTTGATACCGGTGAACATCAGCAGTGTTACACAAAGCCCTTCCTCCGGCGGGGCAATTACGTCTTCTTCTGTTTCAATGGGAAATATGGGCGGGATGGGCGGCGGCTCTCCTGCAACGCAATCATCTGCGGCATCTCCACCTGAATCAGAAACAGCTTCATTGCTTAATTCAGATGCAGCTTCGCAATGGGTTAAACTTGGTACCATCGCTGATATATCCATAGTACCCGGAGCATCAATGATTAACAGCGAAAACGGCTTCCTCCGCTCTATAGTCTATACAAATGTTTCCGGCCGTGACCTTGGCAGCACTGTTGAAGATGCTGACGAAGTTATTTCCGCCGGTTTAAATCTGCCTCCGGGATATACGTACGAGTGGGGCGGTCAGTACGAAAATAAAATTAACGCACAAAAACGCCTGCAGTATATTATACCCCTCGTGCTGGTAATCATTTTCATGCTTTTGTATATAACGCTGCGGGACTTC
The DNA here is from genome assembly GCA_045863035.1 of Ignavibacteriales bacterium. Classification (GTDB taxonomy): domain Bacteria; phylum Bacteroidota; class Ignavibacteria; order Ignavibacteriales; family Ignavibacteriaceae; genus H2-BAC3. The sequence continues at coordinate 19,260 of BTUV01000015.1, forward strand.
AAGGAGGCATTTGTCGTAATGCTCTCCGTACCTTTCGCGCTCATCGGAGGTATTTTTATGATATATCTGCTTGATTACAATTTCTCCGTTGCCGTCTGGGTTGGCTTTATTGCTCTTTATGGTATAGCAGTTGAAACAGGCGTTGTAATGGTTGTGTATCTTCATGAAGCGCTGGATAAACGAATACGCGCGGCATCAATTGAAAACCGTCCGGTTAATGCAAATGATATTTATGAAGCGACCGTAGAAGGTTCAGTACTGCGTCTAAGACCAAAACTGATGACCGTATTTACCAGTATGATAGGTTTAATACCAATTATGTGGGCGACCGGTACCGGCGCTGATGTAATGAAACCTCTCACCGCCCCGATGATTGGCGGATTGTTTACCTCAGCGGTGCATGTACTGATTGTCACCCCTGTTATCTTTATCATGATGAAAGAACACCTGCTTAAAAAAGGGAAACTGACTATTTCGAAAATGCACCAGTCCGAAAATGAGGAGGTTAATCATGCATAATATCGCTTTGTTGCTTATTGTGCTTTCTTTTTCAGTAAGTGCGCAGTCTCTGAGTGAAATACTAAATCTGACCTATAAAAACAACAGTACGTTAAAGTCATTTGATTACCGCTCGGATGCTTATAAGGCAAAGGCAAAAGCTTCCGGTATATATCCGGCGCCGCAGCTCATGTTTACCGTGAATCAAATACCCTGGCCAGATGGCAATCCGTTAAATGAGGCATACTCACAGGAGTTGTCATTCAGTCAGATGTTTATGACCGGCGGGAAGCTCAGTGCGATGCGAAACGCTGAACTCAAGGGTATCCCGCTTGCAGATGCACAGAAAAGCGCATTCAAAGCCCGTTTAGCTGCTGAAATCACAGAATCGTATTTCAATCTGTGGGTAATGGATCAGGAGCTTGCGCTGCAAACAAGATACAATAACCTTATATCTCGCCTTATAACTCTGGTCACGGCTCTTTCTTCCTCCGGTTCACGTGCGGCTGAACTGCTGACCCTGAAATCTGAAGCAGCGGTTTCGCTTGTTTCAATTAATAAAATGGAAGCTGAAAGACGCTCAATGGAATTGATGCTGCTGGGACAAACCGGAGTATCAGACTCACTCCTCAATTCAATTCTCCCCGTTCTTCAGCCCTCTGATACTCTGAGTGGTATCAGTATTGCTGCTGACTCACAGGTGAACCCCCAACTTTCTGTGATGTATGCAATGGAGGAGATGCTACTTGCGGAAAAAGATGCAGTAAGCCGCGAACTCTACCCGGACCTGATGGCAGAACTGATGTTCATGCGGATGCCGCTTGGTATGCCTCTGACAACTAAAACTGATCCGGACATGATTCATGATCTGGGCAAAGGCGAAACTGAGTATATGTACGGATTGCGCTTTAGTATCACTCTCCCTTTTCTTCCCGGTTACTCAGCGAAGATTAACCAGAATGCGGAAGAAAAAGCTCTGCAGCAAAAATCAATCGCGATGGAAAGAGAGAATATGAATAGAATGTTTAACCGGGAGTCTGCTTCGCTCAGAGAAGAATACCTGGCTACCTTCAGACTGATTCATTCCTACAGAACAGAAGTGTTGCCGCTGCTCAGACAAAACATACAACTGCTTGAATCATTGTTCAGCAGTGGTCAGGCAGACCTGGTTACACTGCTCCGCGAAGAAAAAATGTACATTATGAACGAGATGGATATGCTCGGCCTTATAAAAAAACTGCTCGTGCTTAAAGCTAAGTATATCCCTTACACTGATTTTGAAAAATTGTCTCAGGAGGGACAGTTATGAAACTTATAAAAATAGTATTGCCTGTTATTTTATTAGTATTTATCGGTGGATGTGGCGGTGATGAACCTGCAAAAAACTCCGCCGCATCTTATTACTGCCCGATGCATCCGGAAGTTACTTCAAACCGGCCTGGCGCATGTCCGATATGTCACATGGATTTGGTGCTTACAACTGACACAGAGGGCGCTGAAAATATGCTCTCAGGTGATTTCCGTCTTTCGAAGGATGATATTTTAAAAGCTAATATCATCACTGCCAAAGTTACAAAAGGAAGTATCACACCATCGTTTAGTTTCTCGGGGAAAATTGAAATACCTGAAGATAATGTACGCATTATCTCAGCTCGGTTTTCCGGCCGCATCGAGTCACTATACGCATCAAGCACCGGTCAGATGCTTTCAAATGGTACACGCCTGTTTACCGGTTACAGCGAAGAAATGAGCCGATTATTCAGTGAATACCGCTCCTTGTATGGCTCTGCCTCTGCTGCGTCAAATCAGAATCTGATTAAATCACTCGAAGACCGTTTGTTGCTTAAAGGGTTAACCAGACAGCAAATAACTTCACTCCCGGATGCAACATCTGATATATTTGAAGTATTCTCACCGTTTAGCGGAGTTATCATTGAAAAATATGTCAGTGAAGGTGAGTATTTCAGTGAAGGGACCCGCTTATTTAAGGTAGCAGACCTTTCAACCGTCTGGGCGATTGCGGATGTATATACTGATGCGCTGCCGTATATTAAAATAGGCACACCGGCGGAACTCAGAAGCGAATCAACAGGTTATATAAACAAGGCAAAAGTTTCATTTATTTCGCCTGTAGTTGATAATTCCAGCCGCTCGGTTAAAGTACGTGTACATCTTAATAATAACGGTTCATTAAGAGCAAATGATTTTGTGACCGTTACATTTTCTGCTGCTCAAAAAACCGGTATAACAATTCCGATTAATGCTGTAGTAAGAACCGGTGACAAAGATATTGTCTGGATTCAGACGGGCGAGGAGACTTTTAAGCCGCGCCGGGTGCAGTTGGGTCATCGTTCAGGTGAGTTTTACACCGTAACCGCAGGGCTGTCAGAAGAAGACAGAATTGTAATAAACGGGGTATATTTGCTTGACTCCGAATCACGTCTGAGAAATTTTACCGGGGCTGATGATCTGGATCTCCATTCCGGACATAACACTCCTGTCACTAAACAGGAAAAACCGGAAGTTCATATTCATGATGAAAAGGCAGAGTATTTGGGTAAAACAAAAGACGTCCCCTTTAACAAGGTCTGCCCGCTCCTCGGCGATGAAGTATCCCCCAACAGCCCTAAAGTGCGTTATAAAGGGAAAATCTGGGGATTCTGCTGCCCCGGCTGCGATGAAAAATTTATGGCCCGGCCGGAAAAATATAGTCAGAATGTATCAGCAGACGGCAAAACATTTCTCGGTATCTTTGAGGAATGAAACAATTTTGAACTTAATTCATCAAATAATCAATCATAATACAAAAAAGGAAAAATCCATGAGATCTTTCATGTTTCTGTTCGTTTTCTTTCTTGCTGCAGGCGCGGTTGCTTTTGCACAAGACCACACAAACCATAATCACAACACCAGGAAAAATGACAGCGTCACGGTGAAAAGTGAAAATCCGGAATTAAAGGATGAGAAAACTGAAGTTAAAAAACCCTGGAATACCATCTGCCCGGTTATGGGTGAAGAAGTGGATCCGGATGTAAAAACAGTTTCTTACAACGGTAAAGAATACGGTTTCTGCTGCAAAAGCTGTATCAAAAAATTCAGCAAAAACCCTGAAAAATATGCGGCAAAACTCTCTGAAGACGGCACAAAATTAGTCGGAACGGAACAAAAATAAACTGACGTTAATCAGAAGGGATGATCTGTTGCATGATCATCCCTTTATGTTTTAATACATATCAGAGTAATATCATCATCAAAAACATCACGCCCGGTAAAGCGGTGCAGGTCTGCCTTCAGTGCGTTGCAGATGATCTCAGGCGGATTTCCGGCATAATCACTGAAAGATGAACGCAAGCGCGCAAGTCCAAACTCCTCTCCGTCTTTGTTTCTCGCCTCTATAATGCCATCCGTATATAATAAAAAATAATCACCCTTCCTGAATGTAATTTCCTTGTGAGTGTAGCTGAAATTCTCATGCATTCCAAGTGCAAGATTGGGTACTCTGTAATCAGCTCCTGATTTTTCGTAAATCTTATAATGAAGTACCGGATGATGACCGCCGGTTATAATCTTTGCGGTTGAATCCGCCTGATTCATAAAAACGGCAGCGGCAGTAACAAAATGCGATTTCTCTGTTATCTGCTGCAAGGTTCTGTTCATCCGGGTAAACAGTGCGGCAGGATTTTCAAGATATTCCCGGTTCGAATAGAACGCGCTTTTTGTCATTGCTGCTACTATACCGGAACCAATGCCGTGTCCGGATACATCCGCGACAAAGACCGCGGTTTTGCTCTCACCCATATCAATATAATCAAAAAAATCGCCTCCAACTTCCTGAGCAGCAGATGCAATGCCGAAAACCTCAACACCTCCTGAGACCATACCTTTGCCCGGATTAAGTGATTCCTGAATTTTTTTTGCAACCTGGAATTCTGTTTCAAGCCGTATTCTCTGTTTCCCCTCCCGCTGTAAGGTTACAATAAACATGGTATAACCCAATGCAAGAAGCATAACCGAAAAAGCACCCAGCAACATTCGTTCGTTTCTTATCTCTGCATAGTCTTTTTTGTTAAATACGATGTTCTGTTCTGCATCTTTATATATTCGCCCGGCTGACTGGGAAGTTAAAAAGTTTTCAATCTCAGCCGCGAAAATATTACCGGCCATAAAAAGAGATAACATCAGAATTAGCAGCAGTTTCTTCCGGGCAAACAGGATAATGCTCCCTGATATTCCCCCTGAGCATATTGTCACAATCAGCACTCCTGTGTAAGACACATGCTTTAGAGGATCATCCATCAGAATACTCAGGGGACCTAAGGTGGAAAAGATAAGAAACACCGCTACAGCCAGTAAAATCCTGACTTTCAGGTTCATATCTTTCCAGATATTATATGCATGCGTGCTTTTCTGCATGGGTGATTTGAGTGACTTTTCCGGAATACTGTTAATTCAGAATTATAAAATATGTAATGAAGCGGAAAGGGAAAAAATAAAAGAGGCGGTTATGAACCGCCTCCGATTTACTAAAGTGAAAGTTATCTGCTTTCAGCCGGGGTATAAGACCGCTGCGGATGGCCGATATATAACTGACGCGGACGGTAAATCCTGAGCGCAGGATTGTCGCGCAGTTCTTTCCAGTGAGCAAGCCAGCCGGGTAAACGGCCAATTGCAAACATAACAGTAAACATATTAGTTGGTATGCCGAGAGCTTTATAAATAATACCGCTGTAAAAGTCAACATTAGGGTAAAGTTTTCTTTCAACGAAGTATTCATCTTCAAGCGCCACTCTTTCGAGGTTCTTTGCCACTTCAAGCAGAGGATCATTTATGCCAAGCTCCTTTAAAACGCGGTCACTGGCTCCCTTGAGAATCTGAGCGCGCGGATCAAAGTTCTTATATACTCTGTGTCCGAAGCCCATCAGCTTAAAACCGCTGTTTTTGTCTTTCGCCTGTGCTATATACTTTTTATAGTCCATATTATCATTGGCGATAAGTTCGAGCATTTCAATCACTTCCTGATTAGCGCCGCCGTGGAGAGGTCCCCATAAAGCGCCTACTCCGGCTGAAATGGTTGCATATACATTTGCATGCGAACTTCCTGCCATACGCACGGTTGAGGTGCTGCAGTTCTGCTCATGATCCGCGTGAAGAATCAGCAGTTTGTCTAATGCATCTTCAATGACAGGTGATGACTCAAATTTTTCTGAGGGAACGGCAAACATCATGTGCAAAAGATCACCGGTGTAGCTGAGATCATTTCTTGGGTATATATAGGGCTGACCGAGAGACTTTTTGTAAGAGAAAGCCGCAATGGTTTTGATTTTAGAAATCAGCCGGACGATATTCAGGTCTGATTCCTGTTTGTAATCCGTTACCGGATAGAATGTTGAGAGTGATGCCACCATTGAGGAGAGCACTCCCATGGGATGTGCCGAAGAGGTAAATCCTTCAAACATTTTTTTCATATCTTCAGGAAGAAGACTATGATGTGTAAGCTCATGTTTGAACTGATCAAGCTGTTCGACCGTAGGCAGTTCCCCGTAAATCAGAAGATATGCAACTTCAATAAATGATGATTTATTTGCCAGCTCTTCAATCGGGTATCCTCTGTAGCGGAGGATTCCCTTGTCACCGTCAATAAATGTGATAGCGCTTTTGCACGAACCGGTATTACCGTAGCCGTCATCAAGAGTGATAGCGCCGGTCTGGGCTCTAAGCTGTGTTATATCTATTGCAACTTCCTGTTCACTTCCGACCAGCACCGGAAGGTTGTATTCCTTGCCGTTGAGAGTTAATTTTGCTGAATCCATTATGTTATTCCAATCTGTTAAATTGTACTCAGGAGTTAATTAGAATGAGAATTAGTATATAAACTTAGGGAATATCGTGCTATTTTACAAGAATAAACGGAAGCAGGAGAATGCGTATTTTGGATGTTATGAAATTCAGATTCTTAAAAAGCGACCGGAAAAGTAACCCGTGAAGGAAGTCTGGCGCCGAAATCTTACTACACTCTGGCTGACGCAGTTCTTCGCGATGGTCGGGCTGAGTGCGGTTGTCCCCTTTTTGCCGCTTTTTGTAAGAGAATTGGGTGTCCACAATCAGGAGGAAGCTGTAACCTGGAGCGGTCTGGTTTTCGCGGCACCGTTTTTCGTTACCATCTTTATCACCCCGTTCTGGGGTGCTCTGGGAGACAAATTTGGCATGCGTATTATGGTCATAAGAGCAGTTATCGGTTTGGGTATTGCTCAAATGCTTATGTCCTTCGCCCAATCGGTTGAACAGTTATTTTTTTTCCGGATTCTACAGGGAGCGCTCAGCGGCTTCTACCCTTCTGCAATGACACTGATTGCATCAAACACACCGGAAGAAAAACAAGGTTACGCTCTCGGCGCGTTTCAGTCTGCCAATACCTCCGGAAACATCTTTGGTCCGGTAATCGGAGGGTTTATTTCTGTAATAATCGGGTTCAGAGCGGTATTTATTTCGAGCGCGTTAATCAGCTTTCTCATGGCTATCGTGCTCTATTTCACGCTAAAGGAGGAGGTTCAGCCCTCAAAAACCGCCTCCCAGCGGTTCAGGTATCTTGATTATTGGAAATTTGCACTTTCGTCCCGCGCATTAATGCTTCTGCTCACGCTCATTTTCCTTGCCTCGTTCGGTGTTGCCTTTATCAGACCTCTTTTTGTTTTCTTTATCGAAACCATGATAAGTGACAGTAAAACCCTGCCGGGAACCACCGGCGCTCTTTATAGTCTGATTGGCATTTTCTCCGCTTTCTCTTCCTTCTGGTTTGGAAAAAGGATAGATACCCACGGCTCCCGGCAGATATTAATTATCGGTACAATTCTGACCGGAACCATGTATCTTCTGCATTTTTACGTCACTTCAGTTTATTTACTTATCCCGGTCCGCATATTACTTGGTCTTGGTTATGGAGTTATTCTTCCCGCACTTTTCACCGGAATTAGTCTTTATTCTCCGGCTGACAAAAAGGGAGGATTGATGGGAATTGCCTCGAGCGCCCAAACCTTAGGTAATCTGATTGCCCCTTTGCTTTCAGGAGTAGCCGCCTCACTTTGGGGGATAAGGGCTGCTTTCATTATTGCCGGATTCGTCTTTCTGTTCATGCTTCCTTTTATCAAAATGCAGGAACGATTCAAGACAAACTGACTGAATTCGGCTTTTGTTCTCCGGTGCTTTTATCGTAATTTTATATACTTTACAAAATTTTTTAGGTTATCTATGTCAAATCAGGTAATCGGGCACATTGAGATACCCAGCCCGGATTTTTCGGTTTCATCAGTATTTTTTAAAAAAGTCTTTGAGTGGGATTTCCGCGAGTTTGGCAAGGGCTATATGTTGTACAATACCCATAAAGGTATGACCATCGGTCTTAGAAAAGTTGATACAGTCATTTCCGGAGATACCACCGTGTTTCACGTTCATGTTGATGAGGTGGAAAAATACTGCGACCTGGCGGATATGGCCGGCGGAAAGATCTTTAAATCAAAATCTACTATTCCAGTTTATGGCTGGTACGCCCTGATTGAAGACCCGTTTGGAAACAAAATAGGACTCTTTCAGTCCCCGAAATAACTCAAATGAATTTCACAAAAGTGAAGAGATGTACATTGCAAAACCGGGAATTTTTTCGGTTCTTGAGATTGCTGTCTCTCGCTAAAAAACACCTGATGCCGGATGGGGTTGAACAACCTGTTTTAATTATCAGAATTGTATAAAATTCCCCTAAACTAAATGACTGCAATGAATACAAATACTCCTATCAAAAAGATTGCCATCAATACCGGCGGAGGTGATGCCCCCGGTTTGAACGCTGTTATAAAAGCCGCAACTATTTCAGCACTCAATAAGGGGTGGGAAGTAGTCGGCATAAAAGAGGGCTACAATGGATTGTTCCTGCCGGAAAAATTCTCTGACGGCGGGCTGATAAATCTTACCTACGACGTAGTAGCCGATATTACCGGGCTCGGCGGCACGATACTCGGGACTACCAACAGAGGCAACCCACTCCGCTTTCCTATGAAAGCTGCAAACGGAAGTGTCGTTGAGGTTGACCGCTCTGACGAAATTATGGCGGCTTTCAGAAGAAATAACATTGATGCACTTATTGCCATTGGCGGTGACGGATCACTCAGCATGGCAAATGTTTTTGCAAAAAAAGGTCTCCGGGTCATCGGCGTTCCAAAAACCATTGATAATGACCTGGATAAGACGGTAATTACTTTCGGATTTGATACTGCCCTTTCGTTTTCAACTGAGTGCATTGACCGTCTTCATTCAACCGCAAAGTCTCACAGCAGAATATTGGTGGTTGAGGTAATGGGCCGTTACGCCGGCTGGATTGCCTTGGAATCAGGAATCTCCGGCTCGGCGGATGTTATACTCATCCCGGAAATACCATACGACATAAACAAAGTAGTAGAACACCTTAATAATAAAGTAAAAGCAACAGATAAGAATTACGCAATCGTTGTTGTGGCGGAAGGCGCTGTGCCGACAGGCGGAACCACATCGGTAGTTGAAAAAGAGGTGGGAAAAGCAGAACGCCTTGGCGGTGCCGCGGATCGAATTGCCGCTGCGTTGAAACCTCACATTGAAAATGAAATTAGAACGGTTATACTCGGTCACCTTCTCCGTGGTGGCAGTCCCACAACGTTTGACCGCCTGCTTTCGCTCAGATTTGGCGCGGCAGCAGTGCGCGCGCTGGTCGAAGGCCAGAGCGGTGTAATGGTTGCCCTCGCTCCGCCAAAGGTTAACTATGTACCATTGGATGAAATTTCGAATAAAATGAAATTAGTGAGAAAAGATTCGGATATTATACTAACAGCGCGTGATCTGGGTATCTGCTTCGGTGACTGAAAAAGTAAAAATATAAAAAAAAGGGTGACTGTTCAACCAGCCACCCTTTTTTATATATACTCAGGTTATCAACCCTGCGGGTAAGAAATTCAAACGTGATATATACCATAAACCACCTGCGCACAGACGATGCAATCACTCCACGAATATTTTTACTATAGCAACATCACTTGCAGTTGCTTCGTCTCAGCTCACCCCCGAAACGCATTCTCCGATTGATAACCCCTCATTCCCCGGTAACATATTTATACACCGCCTCTGAAACTCTGCCATACATTTTCTTTACTTCAGGTACGTTTTTAATTCCCTTGCCTAAAATCACCAATACATAAACCCTCCCGTCAGGTAAATATATCAAACCGGAATCGTGCATTACTCCGGTGATTGAGCCGGTTTTATGAGCAACTATCACTCCTTTTGGCAGAGTACTGGGGATAAGATCTTTGAACTGCTGCTGCCTGAGAATTGAAATCATTTCATTATACCGGGGGGCATCAGGATACTGCCGGATATATATTTTGCTGAAGAGTTCCGCCAGTCCGTTCGCGGTTACAGTATTATTCAACCCGGCATTAAATGCAAGACCGTCCTCAACCCCCCTGAGCACTGTAACACCATTTACACCCAGTTCCTGTAATGTTGCCATCACCCTGCGGGCGTCAATTATATCAATAAGAATATTGGTTGCCAGGTTAGACGAAACAGTTATCATCTGAAAGACTAATTCTCTGATGGTTGTGGAATGCCCGATTAACTCGTAGAGTTTTTCGCCGCTGTCATCGCCGATATCCATACTATAGGAGCTTCCGTCAACAATGCTTTTAAACTCATTTTTGACCAGTACCGAATCTTCAAGAGACATCCTGCCTTCTGAGACATCCCGCATCACCTGCACCATGACAGGAGTTTTCATGGTACTCGCCGCATGAAATACTGTATCGCCGTTAACTGCAAGCCGGTCATTAAGGTTCGCAAGGTTTATATAGGAAACTGCAAAAGTACCGTCGAGTGAATTGAATTCCTTTTCAACTAACCGGGTGAGATTTGTGATATCCTGACCATTGGTATTCATCAGCATGACCATAATCAAAAAAAATAAATGTTTCATTTCAAATAATGGATTGGAAGTGAAGCAGAATGACTTCCGCTAATCATTCTGACAAAATAAATACCGCTCGGCAGCCCTGACATTTCAATGCGGAGTGTATAGTCCCCCTCGTTCTGAAACCCTTCGGATAATTCTCTTACATGCTCTCCGCTCACTGAAAAGAGAGAGACGGTAACATATCCCGGTGAATATATACTATATCTGAGAGAAGCGCTTCCGTTAAAAGGATTTGGGTAGCTTCCGGTAATCCTGAAATCCTTCTCACCACCGGCGAATGTGTCATCAACATCACCTGAAACCGCCGTTCCGCGAAGCGGCACTCTGAATATTCCGTCATTTGTTGAGAGGAGAAGTTCAGACTGATAATAACCCTGAACCGCAGGTGCAAATACTATCAGTACCGAATCCACTCCGCCAAATGCAACGGTGTCATCATTAGTATATACTCTGAAAACCTGAGAGCTAAGTGAACCGGTCTGGTAGGAAAGTACCCCCCGCGAAGCATTTGCAATATACAGCCATTGCGTGCTGCTGTCCCCCTGATCCCCGACCCATTCATAACGCAAATGCATACTGTCAGCCGAGAGAACCGCATCCGGATTCTTGGGTGTTGTCAGTGATGTGTTTACAAAGGATGCTATCCGGTCAATAAATTCGGGATAATCAATAAGCGGGTTTCTCTTCCCCTGATACTGTTCAATCTTTGAATTCCGTGCTGCTTCCCTTACTGAAACTGAATCAGACTTATTCCACTCTTTGAGCACATTTTCCTGAACTGTGTCCATATAGTTCTGGTAATTTTGGTAACGAGTGATAAAGTAAAACATTGAACGAGCTACATCACCTTTGTGAACGTCCCTGGGTTCAAAAACCGTTGTATTCCGGTAATCCAGCCCCCGTTTACTGCCGCCAACCTGCCAGTTAATACCGGAAACAACCTTTCCGAACGGATAATTGCCACGGGTATTATTTGCAGAACTATTGGTGGGGTAAAGATGAAAAATATCTGATCGCATTGGTTCGGCCTGACTGAAAGTTCCCTGCGGCCAGGTATGCTCCGTATCAAAACCCTGATTCTGTGCTATGGTTCGGGTTGCTGCCTGAATTTTGATTCCGGTATAAACACACTCAATAGTATCACCGGGTTGTTTATCAATGTTCTCATACATCCTGTCACGACCGGTATTATAGCCGAGAGATGTATGATTAATGACTAATGAATTAAGGGCATTTTTCAGTTCACTATCCCATTTATCAAAGGTGGCTGCATCATATTGAGTAAGAATTGCTCCTTCACCTTTAAGCCGTACCGGCAGTGATTCACCGGTTTCCATCAAAGTAACAAAGAGGGTGTTTTTGTAGCTTATATTCTGCGTTGGGGTAAAGGAAACCAAAATCTGAATTGAATCGTGAATTCCGAGGAAAAACTCCTCCTGAGAAGTGGTAAATCCTGCCTCTTTTTTGAAATTGATTTTAATCGAGAGCGGAAGTGATGACATATTCTTGATCTGCAAATTCCTGGCGCTCAGGGTCTTTACCTGAACCTTTCCAAAGTTCATATCTGACTGGGAGAGCAGAATTTGTCCTTCAGTTTTTACCCCAAGTAGAAGGATTAAGGCGATGATTAATTGCATGCTTCTGATTATCTTTTGCGCTTTATTTATATGATTTCTCAATCGGAGAGTATCCTGTTCGATGACTAAAGTAATGCTTTGCTTGTTTCTGTTTGTTACGGTTTCAAATTTATTCTCTCAAAAGGAGAATCACAAATGGAAACCGCTAATAATTACAGAATCTCAGAAAGTCTGGGTTGATCAGACACAGGCGGATACCATAACCGCCCCTGTCTTTGACATCTGGGTGCTGGAACTGCATCAGCCGCTTCTTACCGTTGAAGGTATTAAGGGGAAGGTAATGCGGTCAAAATCACTCTATCAGGTGAATGTTCTTGAAAAATGTTATAACCTCAAAAGCGTGGTGTATTATAGCGCCGCAAACGCTGAAATCGCGAGGTTTGATTATGATCTTTCCCTGATGAATGAGAATAACCGTTTTTCTTTTCCTGTTTATGAAGAGTCAGTGATTGACAAAATTATCCGTTCTATCTTCATCAGAACGGCTGAATACTAATCAGATGAAACATTATCACAGGCATCTCTTCGTCAAAGAATCCCCTATCGAGGGGAAAGGGCTTTACTGTTCAGCATCGGTTCTTGAGGATGAAATCATCATGAAAATAGATGGTGAAATCATATCAGGTGACGAGTGTGAGCGCAGGGAGATTGAAGAAAACAACGTATATATCTTCTGGAATGGTGATGAATATGTGGACGTAAAGCATACGGACGACATTAAGTATATCAACCATAACTGTAACCCCAATTGCTACGTTGATGCTGATAAAAAAGGCAACCTGCTGCTTGTTGCCGCAAAGGATATTATCCCCGGCGAAGAACTGACGATAGATTACGGATATGATGAGATATACGATATCTGCACATGTGATGTCTGTGCTTCCGAGGAAGAACCTGAAACGGTGGAAACGAAAAAGGAAAAATTAAAGAATCAGTAAAATCAGGGGTTCAGATATTTTAGCAGAGTATCATAAATTTCTGCCACCGGCATTTGTTTGCCTGTCCATAGTTCAAAAGATTTTGCACCCTGAGCCACAAGCATCTTTATCCCCTCAATCGTTACTGCCCCTTTTTCTTCAGCAAGTTTCAGGAATTGTGTTTTGACCGGGTTATAAACCATATCAAAAACAATCTGATTCTCAGTAAATCCGTCACTGCTGCTAACAGGTGCATCTAAGGTCAATGGGGTCATACCCATTGAAGTGGTGTTGATTATCAGTTTACAGCTTTTCATGAGAGCATCTGTATCAAAGGGAGCATTTTCACGCACTTCAATCTCATCAAAATGCATCTGCTGCTTAAAATGGAGTGCCATTTGTTCTGCACGCTGCAAAGTCCGGTTCACTATATAAATAACAGAAGGCCGGTAATGGCGGATGAGTGCATAAACCGCGGCGCGGCTTGCTCCCCCGGCTCCGTAAATCATTACCGGATTTCCGGTAATTACTTCCTTAAATGGGTCAAGAGCAGACTGAACGCCAAAGGCATCAGTGTTGTAACCATGAAGTTTACCGGCATCATTAACCACACAATTGACTGCTCCGATAACAACCGCTTCCTCAGAGACAGAATCCAGAAAAGGAAATATAGACTCCTTGTGAGGTACGGTAACGTTAAACCCCTTGAATCCGAGCGCTTTAAGCCCTGGGATTCCTTCTTGCAAATCAGCGTTCGATATATCAAAAGGCAGGTATAAATAATCCAGCTCAAGAAGCTGCGAAGCAACGTTGTGCATCATTGGTGAGAAGGTATGTTTTATCGGATGCCCGATAAGACCAAGAAGTTCGGTGTGAGTGAGCAGAGCGTTTTTCATATATAACGGAAATACTGCGGAAAGTTAATCCTCATCCCTCACAGCAAGGCCATAAAACCAGGAGAACCAAAGGTCAGGGTATCTTTCCCTGACAATATTATCGGGTTGACCTTTAACGGCTTTTTCATATTTCCGCAAATAGTTGATTCCCCTCGTGAAATGACCAATCAGAATTTCAATCTGAGAAAGGAAGAAGAATGAATCCGGTTTATATCGTGTCCGGTCTTTGAGTGTACGGTAACAAGCCCATGCTTTTGCTCTGTTTCCTCTTCTCCTGTATCCAAGAAAGAGAACCACCAGAAACTCACTTTCAAGCAGATGATAATCCTTAAACCGGCGGTCAGAGCGGGTAAATTTTATAAAACTTTCTTCAGGCGCCGCGGCTAATTCCTTTTTCCGAGTGGAAAACGGCTTGTCAAAAATTGTTCTGAGCGCGGCGGCAAAATAGTCCAATCCTGTTTCTTTATCACCGGATTTATATAAACAATACGCTTTAAGCATTCTTGCTCTCAGACTGTCAGGCATTATCTCAAGCAGATAATCTGTTTCGCTTATTGCCGCGCGGTATTTCCCCTGATCTATATATAAATTAATCAGATTAAGCGGAATTTCCTCCGGGAAATCGGTATCTTCCGGTACGCGTGTATATGCCAGATATGCTTTAACATAATCACCCATCTCAGTATAAGTGTGAGCAAGTGAAATAGCTGCATCCTGGTAATCAGGATACACTTCAAGTGAGCGAAGAAATGATTGCACAGCGCTTTCGTACCGCTGATGGCGGTGCTGATTCAGTCCGAGCAGATACCAGCCGTATTCATCATCATGATAACGGCTTGTGTAAGACCTATATACTGCCAGAGATTTATTTATTTTCTTCATATCCTCATAACAGTGGGCAAGATCTTCATACAGTTCAATATTATCCGGGTGCATCTGTATTGCTTTGCGGTAATATGCTGCTGCCTTTTCAGGAAATTTCAGCTTGCGGTAATAATATCCGATGCCGGCAAGAACGTAATCATCGAGGGAGTTAATACGGTATGCTTTTAAGAGCATCATTCTGGCACGGTCATAATTCTGTTCGTTAAGATATATACGCGCCCGCTCAACCAGAGCTTCAACATGAACAGGGTTCAGAGCGAGAACCCTGTTCAGTGATTTAATCTGCCCGCGTTTATTACCTCTGTGCCCTTGTGCTATGCTTCTCTTAAACCAAAGCTCTGAATCATATCTGAACGTTGAAAGAAGATTGTTTGCAATGAACAGTGCACGGGTAAAGTGCGCGGTTTCAAGACACTCATCCAGCAATTCTTCCAGATCGTCTTTCATAAGAACAACCTGCCCGGCTTCAATGATTTCCCTGTAACGGTCGAAACGCTTCTTTAAACGTTCCTCATCATGAAAGCCGAAATTATCGGAAGAACCTTGATTGGATGATTTCATTCTGTCTTGTGTTTATTTACTAATCAGGATGCTCTAAGCACCTTGGTAACTTTTTGAGCTGCTTCATGCAGTGAACCGGCTACTTCAAATGCAAGTCCGGATTCATTCAGCATTACGCCGGCTTCTTTTGCGTTAGTTCCTTCTAAGCGGACAACGATCGGCAGCTTAACTTCTATTTCTCTGGCTGCATCTATCACACCCTGCGCAACACGATCACAACGAACAATGCCGCCGAAAATGTTAATCAGGATTGCCTTTACATTCGGGTCAGATAAAATAATCTTGAATCCGTTTGCTACAGTGGTTTTATTTGCTCCGCCGCCTACATCAAGAAAGTTTGCAGGTTCACCGCCTGCAAGTTTAATAATATCCATCGTTGCCATGGCAAGACCGGCACCATTAACCATACAGCCAACGTTTCCATCGAGCTTAATGTAATTCAGATTGAATTTTGATGCTTCAATTTCAAGAGGGTCTTCCTCGTCAAGGTCACGGTATTCTTCAATATCCTTATGACGATACATCGCGTTGTCATCAAAATTCATCTTTGCGTCAAGAGCGATCACATTGCCTTCTTTGGTAACAACCAGCGGATTGATCTCAGCGAGTGAGGCATCGGTTGACTCGTAAGCTTTGTAAAGCGCAATAAGAAATTTGGCTGCGTTGGAAACCTGAGCGCCTTTAAGCCCAAGCGCAAAAGCCAGCTCACGTGCCTGATGCGGCTGCAGTCCGATAAATGGATCAACAGCACATTTGATAATTTTTTCAGGTGATTCTTCAGCAACCTTCTCAATCTCCATGCCCCCTTCGGTTGAAACCATAACCACATTTTTTGATATAGCGCGGTCAAGAGTTATACCGAGATAAAGTTCGCGGTCAATGTTTACACCTTCCTCAATAAGGAGCTTTTTTACCAATCTGCCTTCTGGTCCCGTCTGATGGGTGATGAGGGTCATTCCCAGGATTTCAGACGCATATTTTTTAACCTCTGCCAGAGATTTTGCGACTTTCACCCCGCCGCCTTTACCACGTCCACCGGCATGAATCTGGGCTTTTACAACCCAGACAGGTCCGCCAAGCTGCTCGGCAGCATTCACTGCTTCTTCAACTGATGTGGCTGCAAACCCCCTGGGAACGGGTACGTTATATTTTCTGAGAATTTCTTTCCCTTGAAATTCGTGAATTTTCATCTATTAACCTTAATTTTCAAAAAAATTAGACATACTTGATTTAATAATACTCAAAAACTTTCAGCAATTAAACTTGATTCTTTGCGAAAAATTTCAGAGTACCTTTTCGGAAACGGTTTTTGCCTGCAGGAAGAGCAGGAGGTAGTCCCGTCCTCCGGCTTTTGAATCTGTGCCGGACATATTAAAACCGCCGAAAGGATGTACACCAACCAGTGCACCCGTGCATTTCCTGTTCAGATAAAGATTCCCGACATGGAATTCCTTTTTGGCCCGGTCGAGTTTTGCGCGATCGTTGGTATAAACAGCCCCGGTAAGACCGTAAATAGTGTTGTTTGCAATCTTCAGAGAGTCGTCATATCCCTTGGATTTGATAATCGCAAGTACCGGACCAAAAATCTCTTCCTGCGATATAACAGCCATCGGGTCAATATCGTAGAATACGGTTGGCTTGATGTAGAAACCGTTTCCCTCACCTGCTTCACCTCCGCAGAGGAGTTTACCTTCTTTTTTACCGATTTCGATATACTTCATAATGCTTTGACGGGCTGACTCACTGACAACCGGACCACTGTAGAAGTTATCTTCGGCTTTCCCCTGCTTCAGATTATCAACCAGGTTTTTTACCTTACCAACAAACTCCTTATAAACGGCTTTATCTACAATCACCCGTGAACAGGCAGAGCATTTCTGCCCTTGGAATCCAAACGCTGAAATTACCGTGCCATACGCAGCAGCATCTAAGTCGGTATCCTTGTCAATAATGATACTGTCTTTCCCCCCCATTTCGGCAACCACACGTTTCAACCAGATTTGACCCGGCTGTACCTTTGCGGCTAACTCGTTAATGTGGCAGCCGACTCCAACCGAACCGGTGAAGGATATAAAGCGGGTTTTAGGATGAGCAACCAGTGTATCACCAACTTCTCCGCCTGAACCGGGGAGGAAGTTTAACACACCTTTTGGCAACCCTGCTTCCTGCATTATTTCATTAAATATCTGCCCCATCATTGGGGTTTCACTTGAGGGTTTCAGGACGACGGTATTTCCTGTTACGATAGCTGCAGTTGACATTCCCACCAGGATAGCAAAGGGGAAATTCCACGGAGGTATAATTGCTCCTACACCTAACGGAATATAGTTTAATTCGTTTTTCTCTCCTTTTGTCGGCACAATCGGTTGTTTTCCACCGTAACGCAGCATTTCGTGAGCATAAAACTCCATAAAATCAATTGCCTCAGCAGTGTCGAGGTCTGCCTCAGCAAAGTTTTTTCCTGCTTCAAGTATCATCCACGCATTAATCTCTAATTTACGTCTGCGTGCAATACCGGCAGCTTTGAAGACAATATCAGCCCTCTCCTGCGGAGTAGTTTTGCTCCACTTCTGGAACGTCTGGTATGCGCTTTCAACTGCCTGTTGGACTAATTCTTTACTCCCTTTATGAAAATGACCTATCACTTCATCCTTATCAGACGGGTTATATGAGGTAAGCAGATTACCGGTCTTTACTTTTTTCCCTCCGATAACCAGGTCGTAAGTCTTGCCGAATTTCTTTCTTACCGCTGAAATTGCGTCTTTTTGGGCCTGAAAATTCTGTAATTTTGTAAAATCTGTTGCGGGTTCATTTTTGAATGGTTTAATGGACATGTTTTCTCCGGAATTATAAAATCGTATTCTCAAAATTAACGCTTTACCGGGTGAATTACAATTAGTGGAATTTCAGGTAAATAACGTATTTTTGATTAAAGTTTATATATTGTTCTCTGATTTTTTGTATTCTGCCAGTGAAATTAAACCAAGAAACCCTGCGTTTGCAGGAAGAAATAAAAAAGCTCAAACAGTTACTTGAAAAGGGGAAATCTTTCCCCATGGGGCAGGATATTCTAAACTATCTTGAGGAAATTAACCTTAGGGTAACCGCTCTTTCTGAGGAGAACCAAAACCTGCGGGTTCTGGTAACCACCTCCCATGATGTTATTTTCCGGCTTTCACCTACAGGAAAGCTCATCTATGCCTCCCCTTCAATTACCCTGCTTCTTGGCTATTCGCCTGATGAGGCAGTCGGTCGGCCGTTTATTGAGTTTATCACTGAAAGTGACAGGAGGAGGAGTCTGGTTACCATCTCCAAGTTTTTTAAGGAGAAATCAGTTTCAAATTATATTACACATCTCCTCAGGAAGGACGGCTCAACCGTTCCTGTAGAACTTAATGGAATGATGGTGAAAGAGGGGGAGAGATATGTCGGGCAGGGAACAATCAGAGACATAACCGACCGTATTAAAGCCGAAAATGAAATTAACCAGGTTGAAAGCACCTTCCGAGAGGTATGGGAGCGCTCAAATGACGGGATGCGGCTAACCGACGAATTCGGAAACGTTGTGATGTGCAACGAAGCTTATGCGGAAATGATGAACTCCAAGGCGGCTGAAATTGAAGGAAAACTGTTTACTACAGTTTTTAGTGAGGGAATCCGTGAGAGAGTACTCGGAACTTATCGAAAGAATTTTGCAGAAAGAACCCTCCGAAGCAAATATGAAACAGAAGTAACCATCTGGGATAGTTCTATAAAATATCTGGAAATTTCAGCTTCCTTCATCGGAACTGAATCCGGCAAAAGGATGATTCTTTCTGTTTTTCGTGATATTTCCGTCAGGAAAAAGCAGGAAGCGCTGCTCAAGCGAAGAGACTTGCTGCTCGAAGGTGTCTCCTCAGCAACTGCTATACTGCTTTCCGAGCCGGATACAGATAAAGCGCTCCAGACAGCGCTTGAAATTCTTGGCTCTTCAGCTTCGGCCGACAGGGTTTATCTTTTCAGAAATTTTGAAGATACAAAGGGAGATCTGAGAGCAGAGGAACTTTATGAATGGACCGCCGAAAATATACCATCTCAAATCTCTTCTCTTCGTAATTATGGCATCAGTTACCAACGATTTGCGCCTCTTAATCTGCTTGAGTCACTCAGAAGCAACCAGATTATCCATCACAACGTACATGATTTGCCGGTAGAAAAAGCACAACTTTTTCTGGACAGTTCCATTCAATCAGTTTTACTTGCACCGGTTTTTGTAAGCGGCACTCTATGGGGTTTCATCGGGTTTGATACCTGCTTCAACCCCAAGAAATGGGATGACGCCGATGTTTCTGTTATCAGCACTCTGGCAAACTCCATCGGAGCAGTACTCGAAAGAAAAGATTTTAATGATGAGCTGCAGAATAAAAACAAAGCCCTTGATAATGCTTTGGAACAGGCCAATCAGGCAGCGCGGGCCAAAAGTGAATTTCTTGCAATGATGAGTCACGAAATTCGCACTCCGATGAACGGCGTCATTGGTATGACCGGACTTTTGCTTGATTCAAACCTGACTCGTGAGCAGAGGGATTATGTTGATACGATTCGCCTGAGCGGTGAGCAACTTTTGGTTATCATTAACGATATTCTCGATTATTCAAAAATCGAATCTGACCGGCTTGAAATTGAAAAAATTCCGTTTGACCTGCGGGACTGTATTGAAGAAACTCTCGACCTTATGGGAGCAAAAGCGGGTGAAAAAGGTATTGATCTGCTCTACCTTATGGAAGATAGTGTGCCTCATACCATTGTTTCTGATGTTACACGACTCAGGCAAATACTCACCAACCTGATTGGCAATGCATTAAAGTTTACTGAAAAAGGAGAAGTTTTAGTAAAGGTTTCAAGGAATTCTGTCAGTCAAAACCTGAACGAATTGCTATTCATTGTGCAGGATAGCGGTATTGGTATTCCAAAAGACAAAATGGAAAAACTCTTCAAGCCATTCAGCCAGGTTGATTCATCAACCACAAGACTTTACGGCGGAACCGGACTCGGGCTTGTGATCAGTAAGAAACTGATTGAACTGCTCAGCGGAAAAATCTGGGTGGAAAGTGAAGTTAATAAAGGCACAACGTTTTTGTTTACCCTGACTGCAGAATCTGCTCAGGCAAAACCGAAAATTTTCTCAAGAGTCATTCAGCAGGGCATTGAAGGTAAACGTGTTCTGATTGTTGATGATAACCTGACAAACAGAAAAATACTCCGTATCCAAACCTCCCGATGGGGAATGATTTCCGAGGAAGCTGAATCAAGCGAAAAAGCTCTTGAACTGATTGAAACCGGTATGAAGTTTGACCTTGGGATATTCGACTATCAGATGCCAGTTACCGATGGGATGGGCTTGACCGAAAAACTTCGTGAATATAACAATGGACGGTTCCCTGTTATTATCCTTACCTCCATCGGCAGAAGAGAACGTTCTGATGTTCTTAACCGGCTGAACATCACCAAGTTTCTGAACAAACCGATAAAACAGTCGCAGCTTTACGAAAGCATTGTGCAGTCTCTGACAGGCAACCCGACTCAACAGGAGAAAAAAGCACGCGGCTCCGTGCTTGATACTGAGATGGCTGATAAACATCCCCTGCGGATTCTGCTTGCTGAGGATAATCTTGTTAACCAAAAAGTGGCAACCAAGATTTTTGAAAAGCTGGGTTACCATATTGATATCGCCTCAAACGGAATAGAAGTGCTCTCCGCGCTTCAGATGACAGATTATGATATTATCTTTATGGATGTTCACATGCCGGAACTTGACGGACTGGAGGCCACCCGCGCAATAAGGAGCAATGGGGTTACCAGTTATCAGCCGCTCATCATCGCAATGACTGCCAATGCCATGCAAGGTGACAGAGAAATCTGTCTTGCAGCAGGAATGGACGATTACATCAGCAAACCGGTGCGGATTGATGAACTGCAAATGCTGGTACTTCGCTGGAGTGAAAAGCTGCGCAAAGAAGCTTCTCCCGCAAAAGAATCAACTGTAAAAACCATAGAAAATGAACCGGTGGTTAACGAACAGGAGATGCCCGTTCTCCTGGATATTGAATCTGAAGAAGATCAGAAGTTTGTGTCAGAATTATTAGAAATTTATCTGAATGAAACTCCCAGAATGTTGGCAAGTATGAGAGTTGCTTTCAGCAATGATGACTTCAAAGCTGTGGCCTTTTATTGCCATAAACTCAGAGGCAGCAGTGCAAGTCTTGGCGTAACAAAAATCGCCTCAATCAGTGAGGAAATTGAAACGGCAGCCAAAAACAAAGATATTGAAACTATCCGCACCTCACTTATCACACTTGAAAAAACCTACCTTATTGCTCAGGGAGATTTACTGAGAATTAAAACACGGCTTGATAGCCAGTAACACCTCACGCTTTGATTTGACGCGGGGAACAGTGCGTAAAATATGTGTAATTGTATCATTTTGGGATAGCAAGATTTTTTGTATCATTTCTGCACATTCAACAACCCTGAACCCTCATTTTTCCCCCGCTTTTGACCTGTATTTTTGGCGTGATTATTGCATAATTTAGTATAATAAATCTCTAAATTTTTATAGAGTTTTTATTATCTTATCGGTGCTATAATTTATTAGCCGGATTTACCGGCTTTTATGAAAAGAATTATAAAATAACAGATAAGGTTTTAGCTAACAGTTTTTCTGAAATAATCGGACACCATGGGTTACTCACAATTAATATTGCTATTAGGTTCTTTAGTTCTGCTCGGACTTCTTGGGCTCTCCCAGAACAATTCTCTCAACAGAAATACAGAATATAATATGTATAATCAGGCGCTCTTCACCGGAACAGGTGTTGCCCAGTCTATGCTCGAAGAGGTGCTCAGCCGTGATTTTGATGAGGTAACTCTGACCCGTAATTTAACTATCCCCGACTCTCTCACCGCTCCGGGTGAACTTGGTAAAGAAAACGGCGAATCGCTCGTCACTCAATTTGATGATGTTGATGATTATCACAGATTCACCAGAACCGACTCTCTGGATATTTTTGGAAATTATCATCTGCAAGTTTCCGTGCATTATATCGCCTCAATGAGTCCTGATAATAAAATTACGAGTAAATCTTTCATGAAGCGGATTAACGTTAGTTTGTATAACCGGTATATAGGCGATACAATAACCCTGAACGGGATAAAGGCATACTAAGGCATGGATCAATTTATTACTCTTCTCGGAACGT
Source organism: Ignavibacteriales bacterium (assembly GCA_045863035.1). Classification (GTDB taxonomy): domain Bacteria; phylum Bacteroidota; class Ignavibacteria; order Ignavibacteriales; family Ignavibacteriaceae; genus H2-BAC3. Next base: position 41,880 of record BTUV01000015.1, read on the forward strand.
ATTTTATCGGCGGATATATAACGCTGACGATTATGGTAATGAACTTCACTATGAGTACAAAAGTTTCGGAATTGGTGATTGACAAATACAGTCAGGAAAGCGCCGCGACAACTGCTCAGATTATTGAAGCTGATATATACCGCGCCGGTTACCGCGCTGTCGGGAACCCCATTGTGCAAGCTGACTCAACCCGGTTTCGTTTCATCTCCGATCATGACAACGATGGCAGCACCGATACTATATCTTTTTACCGGGGCTCTGAGAATGAACTTGACAATACCGGTAATCCGTTGGATTTCAAAATTTACCGTCAGATTAATTCTTCAACTCCGATGACGGTTGGTTTTGCGACACGCTTTCGCTTTATCTATCAGTCGCAGACTACTGCCGTGCTTAACTATGGCTCATTGAATAGTCAGGCAAACAGAAATAACATCCGGTTCATTACATTATATCTTAGAATCGAATCTCCGGATTCAATTAATTTTGGTTACTCCCCTGTTGAGTGGAGAAAAACTATTCGTCCAAAAAATTTATAAAGCAAAAAAGCCATGGGTTACTCCACTATCATTTATATAACCGGTTCAGTGATGCTTTTTGGCATTATGTCTCTGAACATTAATACTGTAATAGGCGATCAGCTTACGCAGTCAGTAAATTATTATGAAGAAGTTCAAGTCAGAAATCTCTGTAATTCTGTTACAGAGATGCTTGCTTCCTCTGTTTCATCCAATACAGCTTTTCGCGTGCAGAATTATTCACAGCTATCTATCTTTAAAGGATCAGCATACTACCGGGTTGTTGATACTGTTATCGCATCTGATTCTCTTGTTAAACTTGAGGTGATCGGCCGTTTTGGTAATACGCCTAAAGTTACCACTGCCTATTTTACCGTTGAAGCAACTGAAGTTGAACTCCCGGAATTTATGAAATATGCTGCTGCCACAGGCGGAAAGCTGAAACTTTCAGGCAATTCTAAAATCCTGGATGCCGGTGACCCCACCCTGAATACTGATATATATGTAAATGAAGTTGAATTATCCCACAATTCTCTTATTGAAGGATTTGTTAATTACTCATCAACATTTACCGGAAATGTCAGTAAGGTACAGCCAAACTCAAACCCCGGAGGACTGCCGGTTACTAATCTGGTAAGCAGCGCGCCGGCCGTACCCGATTTTCAGGCCGATAGTTATAAAGCAAAAGCGTCTGTACAGTATTCATCAAATCTTACTATCGGAAACAGCACATTTACACTTGGAACCAAAGCCAATCCTACCATCGTCTATGTTGAGGGGAACCTCTACGTAAATGCAAATGCAAGGATTAACGGTTATGGGGTTTTTATCGTCAAGGGTAATGTAGAGATGACCGGAAATGCAACTTTTGGCGCAAACGACCCTGACAAAAGCTCCCTTGGTATATATGCAGAGGGTAACATTAAAACCGCTGGCAATAATACTTATTATGGTCAGATGTTTGCCAAAGGGAATGTAGAAATGAGCGGTAACTCACAGGTAACCGGAAATGTTGTAGCCAAAGGCAATATTGAAATGGGCGGAAACAATAAAATAGAATACCGCCGTGCCGCCTCAAGTCTGACTGAAGAAATCTGGACAGGCACGGGCGGATCATCAACACAGAGAGCAGCCCAGCGACTCTATTACGAATAAAATAAACATATTACTAATAAAAGCCGCCCCATCAAGGCGGCTTTTGCTTTTTAAATACTTCCGGTAACTGAGCGCATCTTTTTTGATTATTGTTTATATTTCATAATCTAAACAGGATAAATAATGCGATTATTCTTTATCATCATTCTGCTTTGTGCAGCGGGTATGGCCCAAACTCTTAACCTGCCCCCAAGACCGGCTAACGCACCTTCCGGAAGTCAGATGGTATCCATACTTTCTCCTCTGACACTTGAATTACGTGAGACAGAAATTTATAATCAGATACTCAGCGGTAATGTTCCGGATTTCATACGAAACCTTGTCCCGGTAAATGCTTCTGTAAGCGGCAATACAGTTACTTACTATATTATACCGGAATATCTGGCCTTAGGATCAAATGAAGATTACTTCCTTATACCCATGACTCCCCTGCTTGCGCAAAGAATAGCAAACGCAATAAACTGTGTGCTGCCGACAAAACGAATGGTAGATCAGATTTATACTGCTTCCGGGCTTAAACTGCGCCCTCAGCCGATTCCCCCGACTGCACAGATGACCACGATTCCTGTATTCAAAGACCATAATGATTCTGTTAAATCACTCCGGCTGCCGGTGCTTAATCAGTACCCTTTTGGAACTCTTGTAGGAGGAACCAAGAAGGATGTTATCATCTCGAACAGGATATATACGAATCTTAATCCTAACACCCCTAAACCCGTTGTGATATACGGCTGGCATCAATTGAACGGCAGTCCCATACAACCGGTATATAACGGTCACGGTGAAACATACGCGGACTACAGTCACGGAATCCGGCTGGTGCTTGACTCTTTTGTGGTAAACAGCAATTATAAAAAATATACCTCTCTGCTGGCCGATCCGGTTCTGTCGGTTGTTATCAGCGATGAGGGAGTAATCACAAAACCATATTACACTCTTTCCGGCACTACAACACCACAACCGGCGGTCTTTGCGGTTACATCAGCATCTTCCGATGAAATCAAAGTAAAAGCAGTATATTCAGCATCGGTTACCTATCAGGCCTATTACGGAACTTCCCCTTCTGTATTCACTGATTCATCAGCGGGTTTTACTGACTCAGTCAGTATCAGTGGTCTTACTGAAGGAAGTATATACTATATTCGCATCCGCGCGCTGGGCTCTGCGGGATATTCACCATTCAGTGAAGTTCTTGCAGCAGTCCCCTCCTCTTCTCCCAACCAGATGATTATTGTTAATGGTTTTGACCGTGCAGTAACCGGAAACACGAATGATTTCGTAAAGATGCACGGACCGGCGTTCCTTCAGTCAGGAATCCGGTTTGATGCTGCTACCAATGAAGCAATTGTAACCGGCATGGTTTCACTCAGGCCCTACAAAATTGCTGATTACATTCTCGGTACTGAAAGCACAGCCAATGAAACATTCAGCAGCGATGAACAGGGGAAGGTAATTGAGTTTCTTAAAGGAGGAGGATATCTTTTTGCTTCAGGTTCTGAAATCGCTTGGGACCTTGATAACCGCGGGAGTGCATCAGATAAGGATTTTATCCGCCTCTACCTCAAAACGCAGTATATAAACGATGCTCCCGCCGGACTTGCTAACACCTACTACACCGCTTCCGGATTGCCAGGTGAAATTTTCAGCGGAGTTAACTCAATAACCTATGATAACGGAAATCATGGCACTTTTAATGTCAGTTATCCGGATGTCATTCAGGGGATTAACGGCGGCACAAATGTAATGCAGTATAGCGGCACCAGCGCTCAGATGGCAGCCACAGGATATGCGGGTCTCTTACCTGGCGGATCACTCCCCGGCAAAGTGATTGTTATGGGATTCCCGTTTGAAGCAATATATCCCGACACAAAGCGGAATGAAGTTGCACAGAAAATTGCAGCTTTTTTCGGAAGTTCAACTGATATTTTCCTCGATGAATTAGCAGAGATACCATCCGGATATTCAGTCAGTGCATATCCTAATCCGTTTAATCCGGTTACCACGCTACGGGTGAAAATTGAAACCGGCGGCCATTTTAATCTTAATATATTTTCTCAACAGGGAGAACAGGTTAAGCAGCTCTTCAGTGGTTACCTGGAACAGGGACAGTATGATTATCATTGGAATGCCGCAAAAGAAGTTTCCTCCGGAATCTATCTTGTAGTTCTGAGCGGGAACGGGACTGTAAAACC
>BTUV01000016.1:0-43144 GCA_045863035.1 Ignavibacteriales bacterium
GCAAATGCAGGGGGTTTGTGGTTAGTGCGACATCCGGTTAGCATTTGCGACGTCTCTACGACAAAACATGTGATTTTTTTCGTAGAGACGATGCAATCGCTGCGACAAATTTTATATATACGAAAGATTCATGCGATTGCGTCGTCTCATCGTGTATCGGATTTTTCAACCTCCCTAATTCTACCCTGAGACGCCGCAAATGCATGGGGTTTGCGGTTAGTGCGACATCCGGTTAGCATTTGCATCGTCTCATCGTGTATCGGATTTTTCAACCTCCCCAATTCTACCCTGAGACGCCGCAAATGCAGGGGGGTTGTGGTTAGTGCGATATCCGGTTAGCATTTGCGTCGTCTCTACAAAAAATTAAACCAGACAAAAAAGCCCCGGATATTTCCAGGGCTTCTCAGATTACCATTTAAGCCAATTCATAATTCACAATTCACCATTCACAATTATTTCAGCAGTGTCATCTTTCCTGACAGGGTTTTGCCGCCTGCTTTCAGGCGGTAGATATATACACCCCCGGGCAGGTTGTCTGCCTCGAAATTTATCTGATGCACACCTGCCGGCATTTCTGTGTTATTGATGAGTACGGCAGTTTCCTGTCCGAGTATATTATATACCCGTAAATCGGCTGTAACTTCTGCGGCAAGAGAAAACCGGATAACGGTTGCGGGGTTGAACGGATTCGGATAGTTCTGCTCAAGGGTAAATTCGGTCGGGTGGATGCTTCCGTCTTTAGCCGAAACAGGCGGTCTGTATCCGCGAATCTGCCCGCCCGTCCTTTGTGCATTGCCTTTGTAGGTCAGCCAGCTTTTTTCTGCATTAAAGATACCCGGAGTATCATAACCATACACTCTGCGGTTGAGCGAACCTGCGAAAATTTCCGTGTCGCCGTCACCGTCAATATCTGCAAGTGTCGGGGATGTTTCAAATCCGATAACTACATGAACATCCTCTGCAATTAAGGGAAAACCGGGTACAAGCTGAGCGGAGTCAGTAAATGCATAAATGGCGCCTTTGCTCGTCGGTACAATCACATCTCCTTTGCCGTCTCCACTCACATCTCCTATGGCTACTGATCCGTCAACCCATGTGGCGAAAATTTTTTGCGGGAATCCGGGGAGAATTGTGCCGTCTAATTTCCAAGCCCATGCCAGTCCACTGTCAACAGCAGTAACTGTTCCATAAGCTATCTCCGGTATCGAGTCTCCTGTCATATCACCAATTGCAACGCTTGCAAAATAGTGACCTGAATAAACAGGAATAGGAAAATTGGGGAATCTCCCGCCGGTGTAGTCAAAAGCATATATACCATTGATACCGCCGAAAGTCATGTTAAGCTTAACAATGATTTCCAGGTCGCCGTTACTGTCCAGATCGTAAAGGGAAGGAGCAGCCCCGGCGCTTGTGTAAGTAATTTTCATCGGCCATCCGTCAAGCGGGCGCCCTCCTTTGTCCACCACATGCAATGTTGCAGCAGTAGAATCAGCCAGACGGCTTCCTGATATATAAACAATTTCGTTATGACCGTCATTGTTGATATCTCCGGCAGCAGGAGCACTGTCGCCTCCGTAAATCATATCAATGGGGAAACCGGGTATATATTCGAATTGGCTACCGGTGTAACGCAAAACGTGAAGTTTAGCTTCGTTATACGGGGAATCACGGTAATAAGAAGTAATTACGATATCAAGTTTTCCGTCCTCATCCATATCGATAAGAGCCGGAGTGGTTGACTCATGCTGAGTTCCGAGGAAATAAGGAGAACCGGTTAATTGTTGTCCGTTTGATTTATAAATAAAGAGCATTCCGTTTTCATCCCCGAAGACCAATTCCATTTTACCGTCTCCGTCAACATCTCCCGCCGCGGTAATTTCTATTGAGCCGGAATTCTGTAACTGCCCTGGCGGTACTGCCTGAGGGAAACCAACCTGATAAGCGCCATTTGCCTTCCAGACAAACAACTCTGGTGTGGCAAAACTTTTTGTGACTGAAATATTCAGGACACCATCTCCGTCAAAATCAGCTATGGTGGGGGAGTTTGAGTAGAGCCCCCAGTCTCCGCTTGCTGCTCGAGGCCACCCATACTGATAGGGGATTGGCTGGGTAAAAACCTGCCGGCTGATTAAAAATAGCGCTAAAACTGTAATGAGGCGCATCTTTGCCTTCTAGTTATGAATTAACCCCTGTAATTTACGAATAATCGCCTTTTTTACTTAGCCGGATTAGGGTTATTTTTGCTTTTTAAATCAGGTTAATTGCGGTTTTATTAGTACCAACGAATGTTCAAGAAAATTCTTTTTGTTGCCGGAGGCATTATTATCTTCATCTCTGGTACTTTTATCTACGGACTTACTTCCAACTTACAAACCCTGACTCTTCAGGAAGCGATGTTGAGAAAAGGATTAACCGAAATCCGCAACCCGGAAATTGTTATTATCAGAAATCAATATCTGCTCCGGCTTTATTCAGATTCTGTTTTGGTTAAAGAATACCGGGCAGTATTCGGTTCGAACAAAGGGGTGAAGAGAAAACAGGGGGACAGAGGGACTCCTGTCGGGGAATATCTTATTTGCCGGATTGATTCCGTTCACCGGTACGAAGCTTTCATTCAACTTAATTATCCGAATATGGATGATCTTAACACCGGATTAAAAGACGGTGTGATTGCCCGGGATGAGTTTAACCAGATGCGATTCAGATATTATTATCAGGACTGCCCTCCGGATAGCGGAAGCCGCATGAACTCAATAGGAATTCACGGCATTGGAAAGTTGAATGGATTATTCAAAAACCTCCCTTTCGTTTTTAACTGGACGAACGGTTCTGCCGCCGTCAGTAACGAAAGCATTCGCGAAATAATTTCAGTAGTTAAAAAAGGAACACCTGTTGTTATCAGGTCTAACTAAAGTTACAGTATATATTCTCCTGTTCCCGGCCGTAATTCTCCTGTTAACGGGATGCGGTCTGGAAAAGCAACCGCCCCAGGCCTCATTGCATGAAAATCTGAAGCAGGGGGAGAGCGCCCGGCTTTTTCTGCAAAAATCCATTGACGCAGAAATGAAATATGGTTTTTATCTTCCGCTTCTGGCTAACGATACCTACCGGCTTTGCTATCTGGAAGAAGAAGATAGCTTTGCTGAATGGGGGATAAGATTTGTTCTTGCCGAGCTGCAAGATACACTCCCGGTTAAAGTATATACAAGTCCCGTTATGGACGGCTCACTTAAAGAGTCTGCCGTACGTCCGGTACGTCTTCCGGGATATACCTACGATCTTTTGTTTTATAACTCCGGAAGCTACTTCCTGGGTTCAGGAGGAGGTGAGATATATTCATACCTGGCAGATTTTGAAGAAAACACCTTTTCTCCCGGATTTCTTGAGGTAAACGCGGAAGGAAGAGTAACCCTTTCAATGCCTTCTGATATCCCGGAAGTCATGAGAGAGTTTTTTGTAAAAGAGTTCCGCTTAAATTATCCCTCATTGACAGTTGAAGAATTTGATGCTCCCCGATAAAATGACAAAGTTAACTTTGCGGATGATTCTGCTCCTGACACTTCTTCTTTTCGGTTTAACTCAGACACAGGCGCAGTCACGCCAGCAGTACGAACTTCAGTCCATTACGTTTTCCGGCAACGCAAAAGTGAGTTCCGGAAATCTTGAACAGGTAATATATACCGTTGAAACCCCCATCTGGCTCTGGAAGTTTATTAATTCATTTTCCGGATTCGGCGCTCCGCCGGTGTATTTTGACAGTACAACTATTCAGTATGATTTGCGTGCATTGACTGATTATTATACATCAAACGGATTTTTCCAGGCGGAATTCAAATATACTTATAGCATAGACTCGGTTGAAAAAACCGCGAATCTCCGGTATGAAATCAGTGAAGGACCTCAGTCGAAGTATGGTGAAATCGAATTCTTCGGTTTCCCGAAAGGAGACCCGGGGCTGGTGGCAGAAGCCGTGAAAGGATTTGCCGCTGATTCAACAATGTTTTTTAATCAATCTCTGATAAAATCAGGCATCGACAATATCACCGTGTTTTTTGAAAATAACGGATATATGCTTGCCCGGTTTGACAGTACGATTATCCTGCGGGATACGGTAAGCAACCGGGCGCATTTGCAGATATATCTCTTCCTGGGCAAAAAATATTCCATCAGCAGTTTATCCGTAGAAAAAAAAGGCGAGGGGAGTGATGCGGTTGAAGATGATATGCTTATACGGCTTGTGGGAATTAAAAATGGTGAAACGTATAATCTGGAGCGTATCCGGCTCAGTCAGGTGCGGCTTTACCGTACAGGGTTATTCTCAAGCGTTGCACTCAACCCGATGTTTAGTGACACGGTGAACAGTACCGTACCGCTCATGATCTCAGGGACAATCGGAAACATTCACGAGCTCTCTCCTGAAATTCTGATGAATAATCAGTCGAACACTTTTAATGTGGGCGCGGGTGGAATTTTTGTTAAAAAGAATTTTCTCGGTGAGGCGCGCAAACTCAGCATTTCCGGCTCGGCAGGTTACCGCGATATTTTTCGGACTAATTTTGACAGAATGTTTAAAACTTTTTCTCTGCAGGATACTACCATTAAAGGATATGTTGATGCCACATTCCGTATTGAGCAGCCGTATATATTCAACCGCCCGATTCTCGGAACTTTTGAGACCTACTTCCGCATCAACAAAGAAGATAATTCGAATAAAAGGAATTACGGCGGCAAGCTCAGTTTCGAGTTTGAATTACCGAGATACACATTTATTAATTTTATAACTGCATATTACAATCTTGAAGTAGCAGATGAACTTTTCCCCTCACTGTCCGGACTAAAACAGATTAATAAAACGCTTTCTATATTAGGCGCTGATTTACGCTCTTCCCATGTTGATAATCCGCTTTTCCCTACGAAAGGTTATAACTTCAGCTTTCTGGTGGAAGAAGCAAACCTGCTTGACTATGGTGTTACGAACCTTTTTGGAAGTGAATTTGAGGGTTCTTTGTTTTATAAGACTGCAATTACCAGTGCATATTATTTCAGTATGAGCCGCAATCTTACCTCAGTGCTTGGGGTTAAACTGAAAACAGGACATCTACAGGCGTATGTGGGGGACGATGCCGGAATAGCAACAACGCGCAGATATACGGCAGGCGGCAGCAATTCAATACGCGGTTGGGCAGCCCGTCAGCTTGCACCCGCTGAGGTACGGCTGCTTGAAGGTGAGCAAGTGATTGTGCAAGGGGGTAACTTCATACTTGAGGGCTCAATCGAACTCAGGCAGAAAGTATTCGGTGATTTTGGTTATGCTGCCTTTGTTGACTACGGTAACGTATGGAAGAATCACACAAAATTTAACATACCTGAGGTTGCCGTGGCAGGTGGTCTTGGTCTCCGGTATTATTCTCCTTTTGCACCGTTTCGCGTTGACTTCGGTTTTAAGCTCTATGACCCCTATGACAAGCGACCACTGGGCAAAAAACGGTTCATCACCGATCTGATGGAGTATCATTTCGGTATCGGGGAAGCATTTTAATAAGGATATATACATGAAAACACACATAACCCGTGTCCGGGTGCGTTATGCTGATACTGACCAGATGGGCTTTGTATATAACGGCAAATATTTTGAATATTTTGAAGTCGGGAGAACCGAGCTGCTTCGCGATAACGGTCTTACCTATAAAGGCATTGAAGAAAGAGGATATATGCTCCCGGTGCTGGAGGTGGGAATCCGTTACAGAAGCCCGGCTTTTTATGACGAGCTTCTTGAAGTGCATACGGTAACAAAGGAAACTCCATCAACAAGAATCCGGCTTGAGCATAAGATATACGTACCTGAGCGTGAAAAGCTCATCTGCGAAGGATTTGTTGAGCTGGTCTTTGTTGATGCCAAAACCCGCCGTCCGATGCGCGCCCCACAGTCATTTACTGATGCAATGAGGAAATTCCATGAATAATGATATTTTTTATCATCCGTCAATTGACCACCTGATTACCCTTGCAATTAAGGAAGACCTTGATACCGGCGACATAACCGGTGAGGCAATCTTCAGTCACGAGGAAGCAATAGGGCGGTTTGTTGTAAAACAGGATGGCGTTATTTCAGGTCTTTCCCTGATAGCTGTCATATATAAAAAATTGAATCTGCTGAACGATGTAACCAGTTTCTTTAAAGACGGAGATAAGGTTAAAAGGGGAGATGTGGTCGCGGAGCTGCATGGTGAGGCCAAAAAGCTGCTCACAGGCGAGCGGACTGTTCTTAATTTCTTGCAGAGGATGAGCGGGATAGCTACTAAAGCTTCACGGTTTATTGATGAAATGAAGGATCACAAAACAAAACTTCTTGATACAAGAAAAACACTCCCCGGACACCGTCTGCTTGATAAATACGCGGTAACCTGCGGCGGAGCAAGCAATCACCGGATGGGACTGTATGATATGTTTTTGATTAAGGATAATCATATTGCCGTTGCCGGCTCTGTTACTAAGGCCATTACTAACTGCCGTGAGTACGCCGAAAAAAATAATCTGGCAGTAAAATTAGAGGTTGAGGTTGACACACTCGAACAGTTTGATGAAGCATTAGCGCTGAAACCTGATATCATCATGCTTGATAACTTTTCACTTGCTGATATCGCCCAAGCAGTCGGGCTTAATAAGGGTGTCTGCATGCTTGAAGTATCCGGAGGTGTGCGGCTTGAAGATGTCCGTCAGATAGCCGCGCTCGGAGTAGATTATATATCAACCGGTTCTCTCACCCATTCGGTAGAGGCGCTTGATATATCGCTTGATGTGGTGCTTCATTAAATTACATCCGGTTGCGGGATTTTCATGCTTGACAAGATAAAACAGCTCACAAAAGAAACTGCTCTCTACGGTCTGAGCACCTTCGTCGGCCGTTTTATTAACTTCTTTCTGGTTCCTTTTTATACCAATATCTTTCCCCCTTCTGAATATGGTATTGTAACTAACATCTATGCGTATATAGCGGTAATGAATATCGTATTGCTTTATGGTATGGATTCCGCCTATCTTAAAACAGCTTCTCCGCTTGAAGGGGAAGAACGAAGCAGGGCATTTTCAACAGCATGGCTTGGGGTGCTTGTTTCTTCAACTCTGATTGGGCTGCTGCTCGTCCTGTTTCAGAACGCAGGCGCTAAGGCAATTTCGCTTGCGCAAGGACAATCAGATATCTATCTGATGGCAGTCGGGGTTTTAGTGTTTGATAACCTTGGCGCTATACAGTTTATCCAGCTCCGGCTTGAACATAAAGCTTTTCTCTTTTCTTTAATCCGCATTGTGAATATCATCATAATGGTAGCGCTTAACTTCGTGCTGGTTCTCGGATTTGATTCAGGCGTAGAAGCAGTATTTATCAGCAACCTTGCTGCATCAGTTTTTTCATTTATTGTAGTTTCCTTTTTTACCATAAAGCATTTTGTTTTCAGTTTTGATACTGTCCTGTTTAAGAAAATGGCAAAGTTTGCACTGCCATATCTTCCGGCGGGGCTGGCCTCATCTTTTCTGCAAGTAATCGACCGCCCGATCGTTGAGGGAATTCTGGGGCTTGAAGCGCTCGGTATATATCAGGCAAATTACCGGCTTGGTATCTTTATGATGCTTTACGGCTCAATGTTTCAGTTTGCCTGGCAGCCCTTCTTTATGAAAAACGCCAAAGGGGAGGATGCCCCGCTTCTCATCGGTAGGATATTTACTCTCTATGTGTTAATCGGTTTTGTCATTCTTCTGTTTTTTACATTTTTTATTGAAAATATACTTGCCGTATCAGTTAAAGGGGTATCACTGATCGGAAGAGATTATACCTCAGCATCGGGTATTATCCCAATTATTCTCGGTGCATATCTTTGCAATGCCGTATATATATTCTTTAATGTCGGTATCTTTCTCCGAGAAAAGAGCACCATCGTTCCGCTCTTTGTAGGTCTGGCTGCAGTTATTAAAATCAGTTTAAATCTGATATTTCTTAAAAGCGCGGGCATTTATCTGGCTGCGTGGGCGAGCTTCGGAGCTTATGCGTTTCTTGCCTTGTCGTTTTATATATATTCACGGAAAACCTTTCCCGTCAAATTTGAAACCAGAAAGCTGATGTTGCTCGCGGTACTGTCAGGAGTGTTTGTCGCGCTGGCCTATTTGATAGCAGATTACACATTCTGGTTCAAGGGTACGGTTTTTCTTCTTTTTCCTGCCGCGCTCTTTTTGACCGGATTCCTCAGACCGTCAGAAACAGCCCGGCTTAAACAGTTATTCAGGAGATAATGTGAGCCAGAAAGAAATACCGGTTTATTTTAAGCGTGTTACGGGTGATTTTCCTGATATTTCCCTTCCGGCTTATCAGACAGAAGGAAGCGCGGGGTTAGATATTCGTGCGGCAGTAGCAGCGCCGGTAACCATACTGCCGGGGGAGTTTTTAAGAATCCCGACAAATCTGGCGGTTGAGCTTCCCTCCGGTTATGAAATACAAGTGCGCCCGCGAAGCGGTCTTGCCGCGAAACATGGCGTAACTGTTTTAAATGCTCCCGGCACTATTGATTCTGACTTCAGGGGTGAAATTCAGGTTATTCTTATCAATCACGGAGGGGAGCCCTTTGTGATTCACAAGGGGGATAGAATTGCCCAGTTGGTTTTAGCACAAGTTGTGCGGATGGATGTGGCTGAAACTCTGTCGGTGAGCGACACAAAGAGGGGTTCCGGCGGATTCGGCTCATCAGGTAAAAAATAATCTTTTCAAATAACAAGTAGAAAATAAAATCAGGGTTGTGTAAGTTTGCCGGGTAACCTATTTCTGCTTTCTAATTTCCCGGAGTATTAATCTTTTCAAGAACAGATGACAGAATTCATTCATTTACATAATCATACACATTATAGTCTTATGGACGGAGCAGCCAGCGTTAAGGCGTTGGTTTCCGCTGCTAAAAAGCAGGGGATGCAGTCTGTTGCCATTACCGACCATGGGGTAATGTATGGCGTTCCTGAGTTTTACAGAAAATGCAAGGAAGAGGGGATTAAGCCAATCATTGGCATGGAAGCTTATATCGTTCTTGACCGCAGCCGGTTTGAAAAAACCAGGCAGGAAGAAGTTAACGGGCGGAAGAAAAAACAATATCAGCATTTAATTTTACTGGCAAAAAATTTTACCGGGTATAAGAACCTGATTAAACTTTCCACCGCGGGATTTCTTGAGGGATACTATTACCGTCCGCGCATAGATATGGAAGTTCTCAAACAGTATTCTGAAGGGTTGATTTGCACGAGCGCCTGTCTTGGCGGCATAATCTCCCATTTCATCGCGGAAGGAGAACCGGAAAAAGCTGAAAAAATCGCGCGTGAGTTTAAGGAGCTCTTCGGTGATGACTTTTATCTTGAGCTGCAGGATCACGGAATGGAGAAAGACAAACTGATTCTTCACTCGGTTCCGCGCCTTGCCAAAAAGCTGGATATTCAGCTTGTTGCCACAAATGACTGTCATTATATATATAAGGAGGACGCGCTTGCCCATAACGTTTTGGTGCATCTGTCTGACAAAACAGGTGAAGTAGATTTCAGAAAACTGCGATACGGCACTGATCAGCTTTATTTTAAGAGCGCGGTCGAAATGAAAAATCTCTTTCGCGAGTGGCCTTCATCTATCGAGAATACACTTGCGATTGATGAAAAAATTGATCTTAATCTGGATAATCAGGAGAACCACTTCCCTGAGTTCCCTATACCGGATGATGCTCCTTCCAAAGAATTGGACGGATATATGGAGTATCTTGCTTTTGAGGGTCTGAAAAAGAAGTTCCCGGAAATCACGCATGAAATAAAGCAGCGTTTTGATTTTGAAGTTGCAACCATACGCGACATGGGATTTGCGGGTTACTTCCTCATCGTGCAGGATTTTATAAACGCAGCAAAGAATATGGGGATACCTGTAGGTCCCGGCAGAGGCAGTGCGGCCGGTTCACTTGTTGCCTATTCGCTTGGCATTACCGATGTAGATCCTCTAAAGTATAATCTTCTGTTCGAACGGTTTTTGAATCCGGCGCGGCGTACAATGCCTGATATAGACGTTGACTTTGCTGATGATCAGCGCGGTGAAGTTATTGATTATGTGAAGGATAAATACGGTGAAGAAAATGTTGCACAGATTATCACTTTTTCACGACTTTCCTCAAAGCAGGCGATTCGTGATGTAGCTCGTGTGCTGCGGCTTCCTCTTACTTTAGTTGAAAAAATTACCAAAGCAATTCCGGCTAAATATGGCAAAGTATATACCATTGATGAAGCGCTTGAGCTGCCTGACCTGAAATGGGTAAAAGATTCTCAGGAAGCAGACATGAAGAATCTTATCACCTTTGCCCGTAAGCTCGAAAATCTTAACCGCAATCACTCAAAACACGCTGCCGGTGTGATTATCACATCCAAGAAGGTAAGTGATGTTGTTCCGCTCTCGCGTGCTGAAAGTCAAACCGAAATTGTAACCCAGTATAATATGAAAGAACTGGAAAGCAGCGGTTTGCTCAAGATGGACTTCCTGGGGCTGCGCACACTCACGATCATCCGCGATGCAATAAAGATGATAAAGGAAATTCACAGTGTTACTATTGACATTGATAAGATACCGGATAACGATAAAAAAACTTTTGAACTTTTTGCACGAGGTCAGACCACCGGCATCTTTCAGTTTGAATCTGCTCCGATGCGTGAGTATCTGCGTAAATTAAGACCGGAAAGCATACTTGACCTGGCAGCGATGAATGCGCTGTATCGTCCCGGTCCAATGGAATTTATTGATGATTTTATCGACCGAAAGGCCGGCAGAAAAAAAATAGAATACACCCATCCGCTTCTTGAGAGTATCCTGAGCGAAACCAATGGTATTATTGTCTATCAGGAGCAGGTAATACAAATAGCGAACGTGATTGCGGGAATGTCACTTGCAGACGCGGACCTTCTCCGCCGCGCGATGGGTAAAAAAGACCTTGCCGCGATGAAAATGCAGGAGGAAAAATTTATCAAAGGAGCCATTGAAAAAGGAGTTCCCGGCTCTGCTGCTCGCGAGATTTTTGTTAACATCGATAAGTTTGCAAACTACGGCTTTAACAAAAGTCATGCAGTTGCTTATTCTATTGTTGCATATCAGACTGCATATCTAAAAGCAAATTATACCGCTGAGTTTCTTGCTTCAAATCTTTCCCATGAAATGAAGAATAAGGATAAGATTGCCATCTTTCTTGAAGAATGCAGAAAACTTCATATTGGTGTACTTCCCCCTGATGTGAACAATCCTTCGGTTTCATTTACCCTTGAAAATGGCAATATACGGTTTGGGCTTTCAGCCGTCAGAAACGTCGGGGTAAACGTTGTAGAAGAAATTATCCGTTCCCGAAAAAAAATTGACAGGAAATTCACTTCGCTTTTTGATTTTACTTCAAATATCAATACCAGAACCGTAAACAAACGCGCGATGGAAGGGCTTGTGCTTGCCGGTGCGTTTGACAGTATATATCCGAACCGTAAAGCCCTTTTTGAAAACATTGAAGCCGCGCTCGACTATGGCAGCCGTGCGCAGGAGTATCTCGAAAAAATAACCGACAGTCTTTTTGGCGGTTCTGATGATATGATGCAGATAAATGAACCCGAACTCCGTTTTACCATGGATTGGTCTGAGGCAGAACGGCTCAGGAGGGAAAGAGAGATGCTCGGGTTTTATCTGACAGGTCATCCCCTCAGGAAATATGAGCTTGAAGCCAGCTCATTCTCTTCTATCCGTCTGGGTGAGGCAGGTGAAATGGCCGATGAAGATGCCGGCGGTCTTGAGCGGGTGGTAGGGGTTGTGACTGAAATTAATGTCAAACTCGACAAAAACGGGAAAAAGATGGCGTTTATGACCATCAATGATTTAACCGGTGCATGCGAATGTATGATGTTTTCTTCAGTGTATGAGAAATGCGGTGAAAAAATTGAACCCGAAAAGGTATTTGTATTTCAGGGTTATACCGAAAAAGCAGGCGATAACCTGAAACTCCGCCTGGAAAATGTAATTCCTGTTGAAGAATCGCGTGATATACTGACGAAATATATTGAGATTATTATTGACCGTGATAATCATACGCCTGATATCATTGCCCGGCTTGAGCCAATTCTCAGAAAACACAAAGGAAACCTGCCGGTGCATATCCGGCTTCTCTCCTCCGGAGAATATGATGATCAGAAATTCCGGCTTAAAAATCTGACCGTTTCCAACAATTCTGACACAGTCGGGGAGATTACCCGGCTGATTGGTGAGAATTTTGTGAATCTGGCGGTTTCAAAAATGTAGTTTCCGTTAATTCAAATTGTAAGATTTAATTCATTTTTGTATAATTTGAACTTGACAGAAAAAATTATGGAAGGTGACAAAAATATGTCTGATACCCGAAAGTGGGCATTGGTCCTCGGAGCTTCATCGGGCTTTGGTGAGGCAACAGCTCTTAAAATGGCTAAAGAAGGATTTAACGTAGCAGGCGTTCATCTTGATCGCGCTGCCACGATGCCTAATGTTGAAAGAATAAAATCCGAGATAGAGAAACAGGGTGTAAAAGCGCTCTTTTTTAATATCAATGCTGCTGATGATGCAAAGCGGAAAGAAGTTCTGGATACCCTCGAAAATTTACCTGAAGGTAAAGCAGAAGTATTTATGCTCCTCCACTCACTTGCGTTCGGAGCTTTGCGGCCATACATTGATTTTGGCAGCGAGACACCGCTCAGTAAAGCACAGATGGAAATGACACTAGATGTTATGGCTCACTCACTGGTTTACTGGACTCAGGGGTTGTTTTACCGGAAAATGTTAGCCCGTAAGGCCAGGATATTTGCCATGACCAGCTCAGGCGGTCATATATCTATTCCGACTTATGGTGCAGTCTCTGCAGCTAAAGCAGCGCTTGAGTCTCATTGCCGGCAGCTTTCTATGGAGCTGGGTGACCTTGAGGTAGCCGTAAGTCCAATTATGGCTGGGGTTACAGACACACCGGCACTGCGAAAGATACCCGGTAACTCTCCGATGATCAATGTAGCCCAAAGAAAAAATCCGCGCAACCGTCTTACCACCCCCGAAGATATCGCAAAAATAATAGCGCTCCTCTGCAAAGATGGCGGCGAATGGGTATCAGGTGGTCTGATACATGCTGACGGCGGTGAGGATGTGGTTAATTTTAACGGCCAGCGCGCTGATGATTCAAATTTACTCTGACAAATTACATTTAAGACAGGATATATAATGAAAGCTCTTGAAGCAACTGATACAAATTTTGAAACTGAAGTATTGCAATCGGAACTGCCGGTGCTGGTTGATTTCTGGGCGGTCTGGTGCGGCCCCTGCAAAATGATTGCTCCGGTCGTGGAAGAAATAGCCGGAGAATATGCCGGTAAACTGAAAGTTGCAAAAGTTGATGTTGACGAAAACCCGGCGAGCGGGCAGAAATACGGCGTGCGCAGCATTCCGACTCTGCTGTTGTTTAAGAATGGCAAAGTAGTTGAGACCATCATCGGAGCAATGCCCAAACCAAAACTTCTCGACCGCATTAAACCCCATCTGGTCTGATATATAACAGAACTGATTTTGAAGAACGGCGCGCCACCGGTGCGCCGTCATAGTTTATCCACAACCGTAATAAGATGAAAAAAATACTCATAACCGATAATGTAGATAAAAAAGCCGTTGCGCTGCTGAAAGACGCCGGCTTTGAAGTGAATTACAGCCCCGGCATGAAACCGGAAGATATATATAAAATCATTGGTGACTACCACGGGATGATTGTCCGCAGTGATACTAAAGTGAACGCGGAGATGATCTCTTACATGAACAATATGGAAGTTATCGGAAGGGCGGGCACGGGGGTTGATAATATTGATTCGGCAGCAGCAACCCGAAAAGGGGTGATTGTCATGAATACTCCGGGTGGCAATACAATCTCAACAGCCGAACATGCGTTTTCCCTGATGATGTCTCTCTGCCGTAACATCCCGCAGGCGGATGCATCCGTTAAGAGCGGCAAGTGGGACAGAAAGTCATATAAAGGAACCGAAGTTCACGGAAAAACACTTGGCGTATTAGGGTTGGGAAAAATTGGCCGTGAGGTTGCGCTGCGTGCTCAGGCCTTCGGGATGAAGATTATCGGCTATGACCCCCTCCTGAGTCAGGAACTCGCCGCTAAAATGAATGTTGAACTCACTACCCTTGAGGATATATATAAACGCTCTGATATTATTACCGTTCATGTTCCGCTTGATGCAACAACCAAAGACCTTCTGCGGAAAGAAACTTTTGCCAAATGCAAAGACGGCGTAAAAGTAATCAATTGCGCCCGCGGTGGGATCATCAATGAAGATGATTTGCTGGAAGCATTGGACTCTGGCAAGGTATCAGGCGCGGCAATGGATGTGTTTGTGAATGAGCCCCCTGATTTCTCACATCAGTTGCTGAAACATCCCCGCTTTGTGAGCACGCCTCATCTCGGCGCTTCTACTGATGAGGCACAGGAAAAAGTTGCAATTCAGATTGCCCAACAGATTACAGATCTTTTCAAAAAGAAAATAGTCTTTGGTGCGGTAAATGCCGCCGCGGTCGAAGCTGCCGGAAAACCTGAGCTTGCCCCGTTTGTAAAACTGGCGGAAAGCATGGGAGCGCTGCAATCACAGCTTCTGACCTCACAGGTGAAGTTACTCAGAGTAAATCTTTTTGGCGATCTGCTGAATAATTCTGTATCACTGATTACCGCGGCAGTTTTAAAAGGATTTTTAAATAGTAGAATTCCCGAACCGGTTAACTATATTAACGCCGGGTTTTTTGCAAAAGAAATGGGTCTGCAGATTGAGGAGGTAAAATCTTCAGATCATCCTGATTATATAAATCTGATATCTGTTGAGTGCAATGCTTCGGAAGATAAAAGAAAACTTGACGGAGTGGTATTCGGCAATAATGAAATCAGGATTGTAAACATTGATGAGTTTCACTTAGAGCTTAACCCGGAAGGGGATATGCTCTTTTATACGAACTTAGACCGGCCCGGTATGCTGGCTAAAGTAGGAGCAGTTTTAGCTGAAAACAATATAAATATAGCCGGACTTTCGCTCGGTCGTTTCGGTATCGGAAAAGAAGCTCTGACCGTTATTAACCTGGATTCTGGCATGACGAAAGATGTTTTAGCCAAAATATCTTCCATGGACGGCGTTTTTAAGGTTTTTTCGGTCAAAATCTGAGATTTTGTCAAAATTTGTCTTGACAAAATGTTATTTTTTCGTTAAATCACTTAATAATTTGTATGAATTTTGGAAAAAATGAGAGCACTGGTTAAAATCTCCCTTAAATGGGTGGATTTTAACAAGTGAAAGTTTATTCATATTCATTAATCAATAATCACTAATCTATAAATAAAGGAGAGCATTATGCTTAGAAACCTTTTTACTTTTTTACTGATGGCAGGCTTCGTGCTGGTTACCTATACCAACGCGCAGAATGCCAATAGAGTCGTTGCTAAAAAAGCACCGGTTGTAATGAACGAGGGCACTTATGTTCCTGCTCTTGGCAATACATTCTCACCGGCACCACTTATGCCTACAGCAGCAAGCTACGTTGAAGTTGATACCATGGCAAATGCTTATGGTCCTGCAATTGGCGTTCTGAACCCAATCGCTTATGACCCTGCTTCAAACGTTTTGGCGTTCATACACAGAGGAACAGCTTCTACCGGCGGTTCAGGTTCATTGCCATACAATATGTCAACTGACCAGGGTGCAACCTGGACCAGAGTTGGCGTTGTTAATGCAACTGCTACTCAGAGATTGTCACGTTATCCAAGCATGGCAATTTCAAATCCAACCGGCGGTGACATTTCCGCAACAACAGGCGTTTTTAGCTGGCCAGAGCTGGTTGCAGGTGCTTTCGGCGGTGCAGGTTATGGCGCTGATCAGCCATTAGGTGCAAATGCTACCTTTGCTACTTTCTCAACAAGCGAGTTATATAGCTCACAGGTTCTTTCATGGGCAAGTGATAACTCCCCAAAAATGTATTGGGGTTCAGACAACCAGACTGATGCTTCCTACAAAATTTGGATGACTGAAGATTTTGGTGTTATTGATACATTTGTATTCCCAAGCTCAGTATTCACTGACGGCGGAAACATCTGCTTAGGCGGTGCTTCAGGCGGCGGCAATACATACGTTGCAATGCTTGGAACCTTCCCTGATCCTGCCGGTTCAAACCCGATTGCAAGCGGCTGGTATCCGGCTGTTTCCAAAAAATCCGCAGCAGGCGCTGCCTGGGATGCTTTTGAAGTAGTTGACTTCAGAACTATTCCTGCACTTTCACGTTTTGACAGATTATTTGACTATGTGAAAGAAGATGCATTCGTTTCCTATGGCGGAGATGTAAATGTTAGTGCTGATGGTTATCCTCACCTTCTCTTAGTTCTTACTGATACAACCACCGATGCAAACACCGGCGTAAATGCTGTTTGTGAAATATTTAAAACCGCAAGCGGTTGGGACGGAAGAATCGTTTACGAAGGTATTGATGAACTTATGTTCACCAGAGTTGACGGACTTGCACTCGGTCAGATGGGTCCTTCACCATACCTGGCAAGAAGCGCTGATAACGGCGGATGGGCAGCTCAGTGGGTTAACAAAGCAGCTAATGATACTCTCTGCGACATTTATATGTCATCCAGAGGTTCTGACGGTGTTTGGTCACAGCCGGTAAATCTTACTGAGACTGTTGGCAAGAATGAAAACAGCAGCCATTTCGCAAATAAAGTTGCCGGAAGCGGTGGAAGCTACAAAGCATTCAGCTTATATACCTATACAGCCGGAAGCAACGATCCGGATCCGGATCCAACTCTTCCTGCATTAGCTTTTGTTGCTGCGGTTCCATTTGTTGTAGTTGGTGTTGAAGATGAAAACAATGCTCCATTGACTTTCAGCTTAGACCAGAACTATCCTAATCCGTTCAACCCTTCAACCCAGATTACCTTTAACCTTTCAAAGGCAGGAAATGTATCACTGAAGGTATTTGATGTACTCGGAAGAGAAGTTGCTACACTCGTTAACAACGAATTAGCTTCAGGTTCACATACCATTAACTTTAACGCATCAGACCTCGCTTCTGGCTTATATGTTTACCGCCTCGATGCCGGTAACATGACCGCCACACGCAAAATGATGCTCATGAAGTAATTTATTCAGAGATTCTGAATTAGTTCATTTATTTCAAACGGATCTCTGAATAAGGGATCCGTTTTTTTATTTTGAACAAAACTATTTATATATTCCGCAGGAGAAAAAAAATACTCTTGTCTAACAATTAACTGAGTGGAGAAGAAATGAAAGTTTCGTTTTCAAAGATCTTTTCGATCTTCCTGTTCTTAACCTTCTCCGTCGTTTACGCACAGTCAGGTGTGGGTAAACTTGTCGGAAAAGTCATTGACGCAGGAACCAAAGAAGCCCTGATCGGGGCGAACGTTCTGATTGTCGGAAGTGCACAAGGTGCAGCAACCGATGTAGAAGGACGGTATTTCATCCTTAACGTAACCCCTGGTACCTATGAAGTTAAGGTCAGTTACGTCGGCTATGGTCCGAAAACCATCCAGGATGTCCGTATTGTCGCGAACATCACCTACGAACTCAATGTTGAGCTGAGCACCGATTTTACTCTGCCCACCATTGAAGTCAGTTCAAAGAAATTCTTTGAAGAAAAATCAACAAACACCACCAAGGTGCTTGATGCTGATCAGATAAGCAAACTGCCGGTAAAAGGCGTTGAAAAACTCGCCGGACTTCAGTCAGGCGTTGTAATTCAAGAAGGTTCAGGCGGTGCTGATGGTAACGCTACCATTAACGTTCGAGGCGGTCGCAGTGGCGAAGTTCTGTATATCGTTGACGGCGTTCCCCAGAATGACATTCTTTTTGGCGGCAACTCTGCTCAGGTATCAAACAATGCAATTGACCAGCTTTCTTTCCAGATTGGCGGTTACGAAGCAAAATACGGTCAGGCACAGTCTGGTATCGTTAACGTTACCACAAAATCAGGAAGTGCGAAGTATTCATTTTTTGGTGATGTTCTCTCATCATCCTTTACTGATGACTACGGCTACAACCTCTATTCAGCAAACCTCGGCGGTCCGATTATTCCAGGAAACGCAAATCATACCATGTTTCTCTCAGGTGAAAGAGGATGGTTTGGTGATGCAAATCCAAGAGCTATAGATCTGGTGATCCCGACTAAGGGTATCTCAACTGCTGCTCTGCCGAATAACTCCTCAAGCGTTTGGAGATTCAGCGGAAGAACCATGCATAACTTCCAGCCGTTTTCGCTGCGTCTGGGTGCAAATATTAACACCCGAACCAGCAGAAGCTATACGCATACCTATGCCAAAAATAACACTGAGCATAACCCGCTTAATGAAAGAGAAAATTACTCATTCAGCGGTCGTTTCAGTCATAACGTAAGTAATTCAATGTTTTATAATATCAACGTTGGTTACAAAATCGAAAAGAATGAATCAGGAGACGGACTCTGGTTTGACAATGTTGAATCTTACGGTGATACCGCAGCCAATAAACCATGGGTCAGACCTGGTGTTGTGCTTATTCAGGGAACCCGTGTAAGTCTTGACCCCGTTCAGTTATTCTATGACAAAGGACGTGTTTCCAACTCTTATTCAAAGCTGGCAAATGACAATTTAACCATTGACATTGATTTCACTAATCAGCTTAATAACCACCTTATTGAAATAGGCGGCGGATTTCAGTATCATACCCTCAGATACTGGGCTATTGCTCCGGTCGGTATTGCTATTGATAATAACACCAAAACTCTGAAAGAAAGAATTGCACTTCAGAGACCATTCTATTTTGGCTTTGACATCCTCGGTAATGAATCCGATGCTGATGAAAACACGGTTTACGGAACCGACAGCTATACTACCAGTACTGCTCCAAGAAATCCGACAATCGCTTATGTCTATCTGCAAGACAGATTTGAGCTGAGCGACCTGGTACTTAATCTTGGCATCCGCTGGGATTATTTTGACTCTCAGGCAGATGTGGTAAAAGATGAGCTCTATCCTTATGCAGGCGGTTCAAATCCGGATGCATTTGATGACGGCGACTTTAAGATTAAAGATGCAGAGAGTTACATCTCACCAAGAATCGGTGTTGGTTTCCCTGTAACTGAAAGCACGGTTTTCCATGCACAGTTTGGTAAATTTATCCAGCAGCCAAGACTGATTGACGTATTTACGTCAACAAATTCACTTGACGGTTTAGTTACTGATGGTAACTTTGGCGTAAACACCGGTAATATCAACAGTGAAGTAACTACCCAGTACGAAATTGGTTTCAGACAGGTTCTCGGAAACAATGCCGGTGCGCTGAATCTAACCGCTTTCTACAAGAATACCAAAGGTCTTGTTAATGATGAGACCAGATTCTTCTACCGTGCTATAGGCGGTCAGAGAGATCGTTTTTATGGTCCTGCAAACTCTGACTTCGGTACTATTAAGGGTCTTGCACTCTCATTAACTGTTGGCAGAATGGACTATTTCTCATTCAACGTTGAATACACCTATTCGCTTGCTGAAGGCACCGGTTCATCCACAGGTTCATCAACCACCGCAGCTTTCAGAAACAACAATGGTGAAACTCCTAAGGTTATTGCTCCTCTTGATTTCGATCAGAGACATACCGGAGTTATAAATGTTGATTTCTCTGTACCTAAAGGAGACCTCGGATTTTTTGAGAGAAGCTCAGCAAACTTCCTGATATCTTTCAACAGCGGAAGACCTTATACTCCGCTTGAGAAGCAGAATATCACTCCGGGTGGCGGTTCTAACCTTGGTGACACCAAAGGTTATGTTAACTCAGCTTACGGACCAGGAAATTTCAGAGTTGACTTTAAACTCGAAAAATCATTTGAATTCGGCGGAGCAGTTCTTACTCCGTATCTCTGGATCGAAAATCTGTTTGATGCAGATAACGTAGTGAATGTATATCGCTCAACCGGAAGCCCTGTAACTTCTGGTTACCTGAAGACCCCTGAGGGCGCTGCTGTTGCAGCTTCAAGAGGTCAGTCTTATGTTGACGATTATATCGCTCTTGAAAGAGATCCGAATAATTTTGGTATTCCAAGATTAATTAAACTTGGATTCAGAGTTAATTTTGCAAATATTAACTTCTAAGCAAAGGAAGCGTTAAACGATGATAAAGATTAATCAATTCAGATCGACGGCGGTAAGAGTGCTCCTCTTGCTGGCTGTTGTCTTTGCTGTCGGCGCCTCAAGCGGCGATGGTGTAAAAAGAACCGGCAATTCGCTCTATAAGAGCTCTGCCGAATTCTTTGTATTTAATATTAATAACCTCACTATACCTGTTGACAACAAAGGCGTTATTGCTGACGTTGATCCTGGTACCGGTGCCGGCGGATTTTATGACGGCAATGTATTCCTCTTCTCAGCAGGTTTCTTTATGTCCGGTATCTCCAACGGTTTTATGTGGGCTAACGGTGTTCTCTCTGCATCAAGAATTGAAGATTATCAGCCGGGTCCGGTTGGTTCTTCAAGAACTGATCCTAAGAACAGAATGTACGTTGTTTCCGCACAGGATGAGGCCTTTGGTGCTTCATGGCTTGACTGGAAAGATGCAGTTTCTATCGGCGCTGACTTCCATGACGGCGACGGTGACGGTGCATATAATCCGGTTGATCTTAACGGTAATGGTAAATGGGACTCTAACGAAGACCGCCCTGACCTTATCGGTGACGTAACCGCCTGGTGCGTTTATAATGACGGTATCGCAAAAGCTCTCAGAAGATTTAACGACGTTGAACCTCAGGGTGTTGAAATCAGACAGACCGTATTTGCGTTTGCATCTAAAGGTGTTGTAGGAAATATGCTCTTCGTCCGTTACAGAATCGTTAACCGCGGTACTGTAGCTGACAAAATTGACTCCGTTTATTTCTCTGTTGCCGCAGATCCTGATCTTGGCGATTACGCTGATGATCTGGTTGGCTGCGATACTTCTCTATCAGCAGGATACGTTTATAACGCAACTCCTGATGGACAGTTCGGTGCTAACTGCCCGACCTTCCTGATGGACTTTTTCCAGGGTCCTGTTGTATATATTCCTGGTGAAACCTTTGTTGATGCGAACGGTAACGGCGAGTTTGATGCAGGTGAAACTGCTCTCACACATGCAAATAACGTTCGTGGCCAGGTTATAGGAGTTGACAGCATCCCGGGTGCAAAAAATCTTCCTCTTACCTCATTCACCCAGTATATGCAAAGCCATCCTACTCACGGTGATCCTAACACCCGCTTTGAAGTGCGTAACTACATCGAGGGTGGTAAAGGAAAAGACGGTGCACCGGTTGACCCTTGTGCCTGGACTTTTGGTAACGGTGGAGCTAACCCCGGAACTTGCGCAACCTGGAATCCTAAGTTCATGTATTCCGGTGATCCTGTTGCCGGTACCGGATGGATTAACACCACTCCGATTGATCAGAGACAGATGTCTAACACTGGTCCATTCGTTCTGAAAAAAGATCAGCCGATTGATATCGTTGCAGCTTATGTAGTCGGACGTGACCCGGCTCTCTCAATCAGATCAGTCAATAAAGCAAAAGAATATGATCAGATTGCTCAGTTGGTATTTGATTCTAACTTCCCATCACCACCGGCTCCTCCGCCTGTTGTGTATGATGTTAAAACCGGTAATGGTTTTATTGACATTACCTGGCAGACTTCACCACAGGTGACCTACAGAGCAGTTGATACCGTACTGGATATTGACCGCCGGCTTCAAGGTTACTATGTGACTGCTTACCGTACCAACAGTAAGGCAGATGAAATCTCCGGTGTAGTTAACTCTGCACGCGCGGCTTCATACGAAATGAATAACTTTATCCACGGCATTCAGCAGAAAAAAGCTAACGGTGCTATCGAAACCTATCTCGAAAGACCATCTGATGATTATCTGCTTGATTCATCGCTTTTTGCTAAAGCAGATGAAGGACGTATCCGTCTCCGGATTACCGAGGATCAGTTTAACGGAGTTCCCCTGGTGAAAGGAAAAGAATATTACTTTGCCATCACTACGTTTACACTTAATCATAAAGTGATTAAGAATAAAGCAACCGGAACTTACGGTCCAGCAGGTGACTATATTGACGAGACTAATGGTGCTGTTGATGAATATGAGACTTCCATCATTCGTGTTGTCTATGGAACAGATATTTTTTCACCGGCTTCTGATATTGGTCAGAGTAGTAAGGCAGCCGGATTTGCTGCCGGCGGCGTAAAATATCTTGTTGTTAATGATGGTGAATTAACCGGTGACAGTTATACCGTGTCATTTAAGAGTGATACAACTACTATCCCTTATTCATCTTCATTTTCATTAAAGAATAACCGCACAAATGCTTTATTAATTACGGATTCAAAAAATTATAATTTTGATTCGACTAATTATGCAGGCAAAATTACAGAAGGTTTCATCCTAAAGGTTAAACCTGTAAATCCGTCACAGTCTTCCGCTGCTCAGCAGACTTATACTCCTGCAGCTTCTAAATGGTTCGCGGACTTTGACTTCCCTACCGGAAACATCGGTGCAATATATGCAGGTAAAGATGTTGCCGGCGTTAACGCATCCGCAATCGTTGGCGGTAAGCAGTCAAGCATTGTTAAAGCAAATCGTTTAAGAGCATTAGAGGTTCGTTTTGGACAGCCAGGCAAGGCATATCGCTATATGCATGCGTTTGTGGGAGCAACTCCTCTGACGCGTAATACCAGCTACAGATATGCCGGCGGTATTAATTCTACCGATACCCTTTCAAACCGCGGCGGTCAGATGGGTCTGTTCGGGCAGGGTTATGTTGATGTTCCGTTCCAGGTTTGGGTTAAGGACTCAATATACGGTGAAGAGAAACAGCTTGCAGTTGGCTTCTTTGAAAGATCATCTAAATTTGCGGCTAACCCCGGAACTCCTGATGGTATCTGGTGGCCAGGAACAAGCGTTTTAAAGACGTTAGAAACAATTCTTATTTTTGACGCTCCTTACGATGCTAACGGTGGTCAGATTGAATACACAGGCGGTGTTTTCGGTACTGACAGCGTATGGGCAGATCCGATAAAAGGATTTATCTTCCCTGCAAGTGCAACCACTGTGACTGACGAACAGAAACGTATTGCAGCTTCACCTCTGTTTAATGCAATGTACGTCCTTAGTCTTAACGCAAAGGATTCGACAGTAACAGCGCCGGTTAACGGAACGTTAAAGATTCCTGTAGGCGTATATCCATATACAGATTCTGACTCTTATACTTTATCAACCAAACCAGGCGGCGCGTTAACCGCTGATGAAAAGAAGGATTTGTTTGATAAGGTTAATGTATTCCCGAATCCGCTGTTTGCATTCAATCCGCAGACAAGTTTTAATACTCTGGCGTATGCAGATGATCCATTTGTAACCTTCACGAATCTTCCTGAAGTTGTTACGATCAAGATATATACTGTATCCGGCGCTCTGGTAAGAACGCTTACCCAGGCAGATAAGCCGGACGGAGTTGGTTCTCCGTTCATGCGCTGGGATCTTGAGAACGAAAACGGTCTGAGAGTTGCATCAGGAATGTACCTGGCTATAGTATCTTCACCGGAATATGGTGAAAAGATTTTGAAGCTTGGTGTTATTTTACCACAGAAGCAATTACAGAGATATTAAAAAATGGGCGGGTGTAAAAGCCCGCCTCTCATTAACCTAATAGGAGTTTGATAAAAATGAAACAAGTTCTAATAATCTTTCTTATGGCATCCTTGGCCTGGGCCGGTGATGTTTCCAGAAAAGGAACTACCGGTGCTGATCAGCTCCTGATACCGGTTGGAGCAAGAAGTATTGCTACTGGCGGTGCGTTCTTGTCCAATACGACAGGCGTTGAAGCTATCTATTTTAATCCGGCAGGTCTTGACCTCGCCAACAGCTCTGAGGCAATGTTCTCCTATATGTCCTACCTTGCTGATATGAATATCACCTACTTT
Source organism: Ignavibacteriales bacterium (assembly GCA_045863035.1). Classification (GTDB taxonomy): domain Bacteria; phylum Bacteroidota; class Ignavibacteria; order Ignavibacteriales; family Ignavibacteriaceae; genus H2-BAC3. The sequence goes on from BTUV01000016.1 coordinate 24,072, forward strand.
GCGGCAGGTGCTAATTTCGGCGAAATGGGAAGTGTGGGAATTTCCTACAAGGGACTCGATTTCGGTGACATCCCTGTTACCACACTCGATGCCCCTGACGGAAACGGAGCAACTTATTCACCGGCTTTCTTCACCGTAGGGCTTACCTATGCAAAGAAAGTTACTGACCGCGTTGCAATTGGTGTGAATGCAAAAATGATACACGAAGGTATCATGAACACCTCTGCTAACGGTTTCGCTGTTGATTTCGGCGTTCAATATCGCTTCCCGCAGAATCTTTCTATGGGTGTTGCCGTAAAGAATATCGGAAGCAACATGAAATATGACGGGCAGGATCTTCAGGTTAAGACCCAGATTCCTGGTTCTAACCCGAATTCAGCACTCGGCTCGTATGCTCCGGTAACTGAAGAGTTTCAGCTCCCAAGTTACTTTGAAATGAGCTTAGCGTATGATTACAGATTCAATGAAGCAAACAACATTCTGTTTGGATCATCATTCAGAAATAACAATGCCGGTGAAGATAACATCGTCTTCGGTATGGAATATGATTTCAGCAAAATGTTCTTCGTTCGTGCCGGTTATGATATGCTCCTCCAGAACGCAGACCAGTCTATTTATGGTCTGGCTATGGGTGCAGGAGTTAATTATAACTTCACAGACGGCATCAGCATGAGTCTTGATTATGCGTACCGGGACGTGCAGGATTTCCCGACCCCGAACCATATCTTCACTTTGAAGCTTGGTCTCCAATAATCAAAAGTGATTAATTGATTAGACGCCCGGTTGAAAGATCGGGCGTCTTTGTTTTAAAAGGGGAAGATAAATACGATACGGGGTACAATTGCCTGATGCCCCGTTTTTGCCTGAAATCTGCACACCGGTTGACTTAGATGTTATTTCTCCATATTTTTAAGCAAACATATTTTTTTGGATTTCCTCAGTTTGGGGTTGTCCACTCTTTTTTCCGGAGGGAAAGTGAAACTGTTCGATGTTCATAGACCGGTGTTTCGTACAATAGTTCTCTTCAGCGCTTTACTGTTGTTATCAGGTGCATATTATGGTGACGGCGGTGGAAAGCGAAGTCCTCAGAAATCCTCTGCCCTTAATGGCATCCTCATTAATATTAATAATTTCCACATTCCAATAGATAACCAAGGCGTACTCGCCGACTTTGACCCAGGTACGGGTGCGGGCGGTTTTTACGATGGAAAGTTAATTCTCTTTTCTGCCGGATTTGTTCTCAGTGGCTATACAGATGACCTGCTCTGGGCTAACGGTGTTTTTAGTGCTTCACGAGTGCAGGACTATCAGCCGGGACCGGTTGGCTCTGATAAGGATGACGCCCGACATAAAATATATGTTCTGCGAAGTACAGATTTCCCCTTTGGTGATACATGGCAGGCCTGGAAAGACGCGGTTACGCTCGGAGCTGATTTTTATGACGGAGACGGTGATGGTATATATAACCCCGTTGATCGTAATGGTGACGGAAAATGGAACACAGATGAAGACCGGCCGGATTTAATCGGAGATATAACCGCGTGGTGCGTATATAATGACGGAGTTCCCAGAGCGTTGCGCCGCCTCACTGATGTTGAACCTCAGGGGATTGAAATTCACCAGACAGTTTTTGGTTTTGCCTCCCGCGAAAACATCGGCAATATGCTTTTTGTCCGCTATCGTCTTGTCAATAAGGGAACCAAAGCTGACCGGCTTGACTCTGTTTATTTTTCTGTTATCACTGACTCTGATCTTGGGGATTATTATGATGATTTAACCGGATGTGACTCTACAGTAGATGCAGGATATGTATATAACAAAACTCCGGATGCAGTCTATGGTCTTAATGCTCCGGTTTTTTTAACAAATTACCTTCAAGGACCAGCCGCATATATACCTGATGTAACATTTACGGATGCTAACGGGAACGGAGAGTTTGATGCAGGTGAGACTTCCTTATCAGAAGCGTACAATATAAAGGGAACAAGTATAGGGATTGATACTCTTTTCGGAGCAAAAAATCTTCCCATGACTTCTTTTACTCATTTGCTAACCTACCAGGGGCACGAACCTGGTGGGAACAGTCGATTTGATTACAGGTACTGGCAGATTGGGGGTCTGAGTCGTGATGGAACACCAATTGACCCCTGCACATGGCCTTTTGGTTCTGGTAAAAACGACCCATTGCATTGCGGAACGTGGAATCCGAAATATATATATTCAGGTGACCCGGTGAGTGGTACCGGCTGGCTGAATATTTCCCCTATTGATCAGCGTTATATGATGAATACCGGCACTTTTACGTTGCACAAAAACCGGCCGGTTGATATCATAACAGCATACATTTCGGGAAGATCGCCTGTCAGTAGTCTGCTTAGTGTAGGCACCGCCAAAGAATTGGCAAAGGCAGCCAGGAGCGTATTTAATAAAAACTTTGAAGGTCCGCCCAAACCGCCTGAGGTTGTTTATGATGTGCTTACAGGTAACGGCTTTATTGATCTGACCTGGCGCACCTCAGGAGCGGTTACCTACCGCGCGCTGGATACGATGCTGGGTTATGATCGCAAAACCCAGGGATTTTTTGTGACTGCATACCGGACAAATTCTCCGGAAGCAAAGATTGCCGGTGTGGTTAACTCAAAAGTGATTGCAAATTATGCAATGAAGAATATCATCTACGATGTATATCAGAAACAGCCGGATGGGGGAGTGGTTGTCCGGTTTGAACGTCCATCTGATGAATATCTTATTGATTCTGTACTGCATGCAAATCCCGATGCGGGGCGAATCCGCGTGAGGGTAAAAGAAGATGTGTTTAATGAAAGCCCGCTCATCAAGGGAAAAGAATACTATTTTGCTATTACAACTTATACGCTTAATCACAAGAATATTGTTCATAAGAGTACATATATATACGGTCAGCCGGGGAATTATATAGATACGACCGGCACAGCTATTGAGGAGTTTAAGACCTCAATAATCCGGGTGGTTTACGGTACAGACCATTTTGAACCGCCTGCTGATATGGGGAGCGGTGCAAAGTCATCCGGTTATGCCGGTACCGGTGATATACGATATCTGGTTGTTAACAATAGCGAACTTACCGGTGACAGATATACGGTTGAGTTTAAAAGTGATACAAGCAGAACTACTTATCTTGCTACGTATTCCCTGAAGAATAACAGAACCGGTGAGTATCTGATAACCGATTCAAAGTCTTATGTTTTTGACACGATGAATTATGCCGGCAAAGCAACCGAGGGATTTCTTCTCAAAGTAAAATATGCAAAACCGCAGCTCGCTGATGAAACAAAACAACAATATCTGCCGGAAGCGAACAGATGGTTTTCTCCACTTAGCGTTGTTTCAAGCAGTGGCGCTATCTATGCCGGCCGGGATATGAACTGGGTTACAAGTCAGATAGTTGGCCGGAGACAGTCAACGATTATGAAAATGAACCGGCTGCGTGCTGTTGAAGTTCGCTTTGGACAACCGGGTAAGGCCTACCGTTACATGAACGGATATGTTGGTCAGACAACTTATGAGCGGGCGAATTCTTTCCGGTATGCGGGTGGTATTACTTCAACTGATACTCTTTCCACTCGCGGTGGCTTTATGGCTAAATATGGGGAGGGATTTGTAGATGTTCCATTTCAGGTGTGGGTTAAGGACTCAGTGTATGGAGAGGAACGGCAATTAGCGACCGGGTTTATTGAGAAATCCTCAAAACTTATTGGTGGTAATCCAGACGGTAACTGGTTTCCCGGGACAGATGTACGTTTTTCATTGGAAGCAATAATAGTATTTGATGCTCCGTATGACCCCTCAGGCAGTCAGATAATATATACGGGAGGTGTTTTTGGAAACGATATTGCCTGGGCAGACCTCAGTGGTTACCGGTTCCCGCCGGGTGCTACGACTGTTACTGATGAAGAAAAGCGTATAGCTGCTTCACCGCTATTAAACGCAATGTATGTTATTGGATTTAATGCACTAACTCCTGCGAGTACGTTTACCGCGGGAGATATCTTCAGAGTTCCGGTGGTAACTTATCCTTATACTGATGATGACCGGTATATCTTCTCAACCAGAAAAGACGGAGAGCTCACAGAGGAGGAGAAAAAGGACATTTTTGACAAAGTGAATGTATTTCCGAATCCTTTATTTGCATATAGCGCGGCAACAAGTTACGATCGCACCCACTCCCCGGAAGAACCTTTTGTTACGTTTTCAAATCTACCCGAAGCGGTAACGATAAAGATATATACACTATCGGGGAAGCTGATAAGAACACTTACCGAGGGTGATAAAACAGACGGAACAGGTTCACCATTTCTCAGGTGGGATTTGAAGAACCAGAGCGGCAGCCGGATTGCATCAGGAATGTACATGGCAATTATCTCCGCACCCGGCTTTGGAGAAAAATTGTTAAAACTGGGGGTAATATTGCCGAAAAAATGATCAGGATGAAAAACGCGATCATGGTAACTATTTTTGAATTACATTTTAATCCTTTTGCCTGAGTTGTCCGTGCTGCCCTTAGTTGCAGTACTCCCCAAAATTTACCCACCCCGGTGGTAACTGGCTGCCACCGGGAATTTTCTCCGGTTCCTCCCCCCTTTGTAGTCTCAGAACAGTAATTTTCTCCGTAAATTTGAAAAAACAGTACAGAGATTTATGAAAAACTTATTACTTCTGCTGATCTTTCTTTGCACTGTGCCGCTTTCTGCCCAGAGCGGTACTTTCAGAATAGATTTTGACTACGCCCGATTTTATTACAGTGATTCGGCCGGATACCTGGAAATTTATTACTCTTTCATGCAGGCAGGGCTGACCCGCGAGGTTCAGGATACTTCGGTGGTAATACGCGGGTTCTTAGATGTGAAAATTACCGGGGTTACTGACAAGGAATTTGAGTTCGTTAAAGAGTATCAGTTCAGAAATGCTTATGCAAAGGAGGACTCGGCCTCCATATCCGGCTCCCTTATGGGGGTGATGGGGTATGTGCTCCCTTTTGGAGAATATAAGCTGACACTCGGCGCGCGGGATGCAACCAACCCTGAGTTTAAAGCATCTTTTGAATATGGTGTTTTTATTCACCCACTCCCTGAAAACCTGTTTACCATCAGCGATATTCAGCTTGCCTCGAATATCAAAAGAGGCGAGGATGAAACCTCACTTTTTTATAAGAATACCTATGAGGTAACGCCAAACCCTACTTTGCTTTTTGGTGAGTCTTTACCGGTGCTATACTATTATACGGAGTTTTATAATGTTAATAAAAATGTGCAATCGGAAGTTCTGAAGATTGAACAGAATATTATTAACTCAAAAGATCAGTTTGTTTACAGGAAATCAAAATATACCCGCCGCTCAAACCCTTCGATTGTAGAAGCCGGAGCGATTAATATTTTTAAGCTGCCTTCCGGAGCATATACGCTCGTACTGAGTATTGCTGATACTATTTCGAACAATAAAGCCCTGGTACAAAAACGTTTCTTTGTTTATAATCCGACAGTTATTGATACTTCCTCTCAGCAGAACACAGACCTGGATTTTTATTCATCCGAATTCAGCGGTATGAGTGATGAGGAAGTTGAGATGTCCTTTAAATATGTGCGCTATATTTGCACAAAGGACGAACTGAGCCGCTGGCAGTCTCTTACTACGGTTGATGCAAAAAAGAATTATTTGTATAATTTCTGGAAGTCACGCGACAACATAACTGAAACGCCTGAAAATGAATACAAGCGTGAGTATTATAAACGGCTGAATTATTCGAACGACCACTTTAAATCATTTCAGAAACGCGGATGGGAAACTGATCGGGGGCGTATCCACATGAGTTATGGCGAGCCCAGTGAAATAGAGCGTTACCCGAACCAGGTTGATACCAAGCCGTACGAAGTGTGGACCTATCACAATATAGAAGGCGGCGTCATTTTTGTATTTGGTGATTTAACCGGTTACGCTGATTATACTCTGCTTCATTCAACTCATCGCGGTGAGCTGCGGGATGAAAACTGGCTGAGAAGAATTCAGTCGCTGAACAAATAACGCAATGAAAAACCGGCTGGAATATATATTGTTCCGCTCCCTCAGCCGCCTGCTCTGCTTTGCGGGTATGGGGTTCGCAAGAAAATTTTCGGATTTAATTGCACTGCTCTTTTATTATGTTATTCCGATACGGAAAGCTGTTGTTAAAAAGAATCTGCGGATTGCCTTTCCTGATTTATCTGCAGGTGAAATTGACCGGACAGCTTTCGGCTCATATAAGAGCTTTGCGCGTTCTCTTGTAGAAATACTGATGATGCCTTCTCTTACGGAAGAGTCTTTAAGAAATCTTGTTGCTTCTGATTCTGTCGGGCTGATAAAACAGAAACATGATGAGGGGAAGGGTGTAATTCTTATGACGGCTCATTACGGAAACTGGGAGTACTCAGCGCTGGCTATAGGGTTATATACCGGAATCCCGCTTTATGTGGTGACAAAAAGCCAGAGAAACACACTGGTAAATGACTGGCTGAATAGCAACAGAACTAAATTCGGCAATGTTATTGTACCGCTGGGGGCATCAATAAAATTAGTGTTTAAGCAGCTTTATGATAAAAAAGTAATTGCTATGGTAGCAGATCAGCGCGGACCCTCTGACGGTATAAAAATGGAGTTTATGGGGAGGGAAACCCGTGTTTATGCTGGTCCTGCATCATTGTCCATTAAAACCGGAGCGCCGATTCTAATGGGCTTCATAGAACGTCAGCCGGATGACAGTTATCGGATGGAATTTCAGGAAATTTCAATGGATGGCCTGCCTTCAGACTTTGAAGCTGCTACTACCGAACTGACCCGGAGGCATATTTCCCTGCTTGAAGCTCAACTCAGAAAAAAACCTGAAGACTGGCTCTGGATGCACAACCGGTGGAAATACTGAAAAACAGAATTCTCGTTATTCAGACAGCTTTTCTTGGGGATTGTCTCTTAACAATTCCATTTTTGGTTCGTCTCAGAGAAAAAAATCCTGATGCTGAAATTTCAGTAGTAACCTCAGCAAAAACCGGGCAGATTTTTTCAGCGCTGCGTTGCATTGACCGCGTCTTAATTCTTGATAAAAGGGGAAAACATAAAACCATGCTGAGCACAATCGGATTTGCGGAAGAAATTTCAAAAACGCCCTTTACTGCTCTCTTTGCGTTACATCGCTCTTTCAGGACATCGTTGTTTTCTTTCTTTGTCAGAGCTGCAGAAAAAACCGGTTTTGACAATGCATCTTTTTCATTTTTGTACAAGAAAACCATTCCCTATAAGGCAGATGCGCACGAGGTTGACAGAAACCTGCACTTCCTTAATGAGGCAGGTTTTGATTTGAATCTGAAGTGTGATGAGGTTTTTAATTTTTCAGACGAGCATCAGACAAGAGTGGAGGAAACCCTCAATGGTTTTGGTTCATCAAAAGATAATATTATAGCAGTTGCACCCGGCTCAGTCTGGCAAACAAAGCGTTATCCTGTTGAGTATTATGCTGAAATTACCGATGTGCTTTCCAGACAAGGCAGGGTGATTGCTCTTATAGGCGGGAGGGAGGAAAGCCCCCTGGCTGAGGAGATTTTATCAAAATCCGGCGGACGAAATATCTTTAATTTGTGCGGTAATTTTAACATTTTAGAGAGCATCCTTTTTTTAAGCAGGGTCAGAATGCTTATTTGTAATGACAGCGCTCCGGTTCACATGGGTTTTCTTGCAGGAACCCCGGTGCTTGAAATCTACTGCTCAACGGTGCCGGAGTTCGGCTTTTATCCGTACGGAAAAAATTCCGGATATATATCAAAAGAACTGCCGTGCAAACCGTGCGGAATTCACGGACACAAATCTTGTCCGCTGGGCACTTTCGACTGTGCTCATAAGGTAACTCCGCTGCTGGCGCTAAACAGAATTGAAAAAGATTTTTTATGATTGAAAAAGTAAAAACAAAAGCAATAAATATTGACGTAAATCCTGCTGAAGGAATTGAGCAGGCGGTCAGAGTTTTTTATGAGGGAGGGATATTTATTTATCCTACAGATACCATTTATGGTATTGGCGGAAATCCGTTTAATGCTGATACTATGGAACGGATTACGCAGCTTAAAAGACGGGATGAAAAGAAGCATTATATTATGCTGATGGGAAACATTGAAACATTGCTGCGCTATGTTGATTTGAAAACCGAACTGCACATGGACTTCCTCAACTCTCTCTGGCCAAACCCTGTTTCCGTTGTTTTGCGTCTGAATAAAAACACAAGAAATCTCTGGGGTCAGGAAGATGCAGCATTCAGAATTCCCAATCATAACTTTTGCCGCAAACTGCTGAACACACTTAACACTCCGCTGATTTCCACAAGCGTTAACCGAAGCGGAGAGCCGCCGCTGAATGATTATTCGCAGATTATCGGGGGCTTTTCTGAGAATACCGACTTATTTCTTTACAGTACCGGCATTCAGCTTAATCAGGGGTCAACTCTTATACGGCTTACCGGAACTCATCCGGAACTGATGCGCGAGGGGAAAGTGCCGTTCAGTGACATCCTCAGCAAGTTTGAACTTGCGGGTTACCAGATATGAAAAAACTCCTCCATGCAATTGCTGAGTTTTGGGCACGAAACCGCTTCTCTGTTATGATTGTGCCCCGCGGGAGGGGCGGCTTTATTAAGTCACACAGCTTTAATGCTTTTACGCTCTTTCTGGCAATGGTGGTATATACTTCTCTGATTCTTGTTATAACATATTTTCTGATTGTTAAAACTCCTGTTAAGGATTATGTGTTTGTTGATCCGCTGGGATTTACGAAGGATGAAATAAAAGAGATTAACACACTGAACAGCAGGGTAAAGTTACTGGTTAAGGAAGTTGATGACCTGAAACGGATAAATCAGAATCTCCGCAATGCTATTCTGCTTGCTGATTCTAATGCGCTCCGTTCCGTTAATTATGATGAACTAAAGAAAAAAACCGGAGGCAGTCTTTTTTACATTGTTAAATCTCTGCTCTCCTCGTTTGATATATATAATAACGAAGATCCGGTTTTCAGAAGACCATCTGACGGAATAACCACAGACGACTTTAAACCTGAGACCGGTCATTTCGGCATGGATTTCTCCGTAAAAGAGGGAACACCGGTATTTGCTTCAGCTAATGGATATGTGGTTTTTGCCGGTTATACGGTTGATGATGGTTATCAGATAGTTTTAGCTCACCGTAATAATTTTATTACCGTATATAAACATTGCTCGGTGATAATGAAAAAACCCCGTGATAAAGTATATCAGGGGGAAGTGATTGCGCTCAGCGGTAATTCAGGCAAGCTGAGTTACGGACCGCATCTTCATTTTGAACTATGGAAGGACGGAACCGCACTGGACCCCCGTCAGTACTTACTCACAAACTAAAGGAATCATTAATGAAACAGGACAAACGGAATGACTTGGATTCAGGGGTGAGTATTATAAGTCCCGGTGTGGAAATAAACGGAGATATCGTAACAAAAGGGAGCGTCCGTGTTGATGGAAAAATAACCGGTAATATCGTCTCTGAAGGGAATATCACTATTGGTCAGACCGGGGAAGTGAAGGGGGATATTAAAGCGCTGAGTATCGTAATTGACGGCAAAGTGAACGGGACCATTTATTCTCAGGAACGGCTTCATTTGGAGTCACATGCTGAGATTGAGGGGGATTTATTTGTGAGCAAATTAATAATAGAAGAAGGCGCCCACTTTATTGGAAAAAGTTCGATGGGTATCAAGAAGGAAAACCGGGATGGCCATTAAGTCATCAGAGGGCTGGCGTGAGGCCGGACCTTATCTCTCTCTCGGTGTCCAGCTCGCCGCAACTGTTTTGCTGCTGCTTTGGGGTGGTAAGTGGCTTGATGAGAAGTATGGCACTGAACCCTATTGGACCCTCGGCGGGGCATTTCTGGGCATTACAGTCGGGCTGTATAACCTGATAAAGACCGTTAACCATCTCGAAAAAATGCAAAAAAAGAATGATAAGTCGTCAGAAAATCATTAAAATTTACCTCTGGGCAAGCATTCCAATTCTGGGGGGAGCAATGCTCGCCTACCGATTGGGATGGGTAAGCGCAGATATTCATAGTTCCATTTTAACCTCCCATTTGCTAAATTCAGTCCTCTTTTTTCTGGGTCATTGGCTGAACCGGAAGGGGATGAGGAAATCGGATAAGCTTTTCCTGATATTTGTTTTCGGGGGTCAGATAGCCCGGATGATTCTGGCTTTGTTACTTATCATTTTAACGCTCAATTTGTTGAATATGAGTCAGAAAAACTTTATCTTAGTGTTCTTTTTATTTTATTTTCTGTTTCTGTCTCTGGAAATCTATTACATAAGCAAAATTAAGAATTTTACAAGACCTTAATCACTATGTCGGAAAACACAGCAATAGCCGGAATTGACACCCTCGCACAGGCGAAAGACACTGTTGCGCATGGAGGCGGTCAGGAAAGCGACTGGATCATGCACCATATTCTGAACGGAAAGGAACTCGATTTCCAGCCGTTTGGCATTATCCATCTTCCTGAACTTCATTTCTTCGGATATGACCTGCTGTCAAAGCATTCCGTTTTTATGGTGCTTATTGCTGCAGTTCTGATATTTCTGCTGATTAAGACTGCAAACAGTTATAAGAAATCTCTCGTCCCCAAAGGGATGACCAACTTTTTTGAGGTGCTAATCCTCTTTGTCCGGGATGAGATTGCGAAACCAACCATAGGTAAGGGCTACGAAAAGTTTGTACCGTACCTTTTAACCGCATTCTTTTTTATTCTGTTTTCGAATTTCTTCGGACTGATTCCGTTTTCGACTACAGTGACCAGTAACATAACCGTAACGGCTACTCTTGCCATCATGTCATTTTTTATGATACAGATTGGCGGTATCCGTAAGAATGGTGCGTTCGGGTACTTTAAGGGGCTGATACCCCATGGCATCCCGATTCCGCTCCTTGCAATCATGATTCCGGTTGAAATACTTGGGCTTTTTACAAAGCCATTCGCACTGGCTCTTCGTCTTTTTGCCAATATGACCGCCGGTCACATAGTAATTTATGCACTGTTCAGTTTGATTTTTATTTCAAAGTCATGGGGTCTGGCAGGATTTTCGTTTTTCCTGGCGCTTTTTGTATTCTTCCTGGAAATACTGGTAGCGCTTCTTCAGGCATATATTTTCACAATGCTGTCATCGCTGTTTATCGGCATGGCAGTTCATCAGGATCATTAATCAACTAAAGTCACAACAAACTAATAATTTCTCGGAGGAATATAGTAATGGATTTAGCAGCATTAGCAGCAGGTATCGGTGCCGGTTTAGTAATCGTAGGCGGCGCTTTCGGTATTGGTAAGCTCGCAGCAGCAGCAATGGAAGCAAGCGGCAGACAGCCGGAAGCAGCCGGTGCAATTCGTACCTCAATGATCATCGCGGCAGCACTGATCGAAGGTATTGCGCTCTTTGCTCTCGTGATTTGTTTCCAGTTAGCCGGAAAATAAATTAAAGAATTTTGAAGGTAGTCCGGAGGTTCCGGGCTACCAGAATAATTTTTTAATTCCGGAGAAATATGGTTGCATTCATGTTAACAGCGTTTTACAGAGCCGGCGGTGGTGAAAGCGGAGGACTGCTTGACCTGAATCCAGGTCTTGCTTTCTGGACGGTTCTCACCTTCCTTGCGGTTCTTTTCATTCTTAAAAAGTTCGCCTGGACCCCAATCCTTACCGCGTTGAATGAAAGGGAGAAATCAATAAAGGATTCTCTCGAAGCCGCTGAAAATGCCAAAAAGGACACTCAAAAACTTACTGAAGAGAACCGCGCGATCGTTACAAAAGCTAACGAAGAAGCACAAAAGATTATTAACAGTGCGCGCGATTTTTCTGAACAGCTTAAAAGAAGTGAAACCGAGGCATTGAAAGCTGAACTTGAAAAAGAAAAGACTGCGGCTTTCGCTGAAATTGAGCGGAAGAAACAGGAATCAATCGAGGCAATTAAAGATCAGGTTGCTGAACTTTCCGTTCAGATTGCAGAAAAACTGATTCGCAAGAACCTTGATAAGGATGCCCAGAAAGAACTGATTTCAAAATCACTGAACGAAATTAAAAGTAACTGATTATGGCACTGAACAGAGTCGCGGATAAATACGCTGCTACCTTTCTAAGTCTTATCTCAGAAGCGCACGCAGATTCTAACGTTGCCGCGGATATGCAGTTTATTACTGATGCTATTAAAGAAGTTGTTCAGCTCAGGCGGATTCTGGAGAACCCGACAGTTAATCCTGAATTAAAAGGAAAACTGATTATCGCGATTTTTGAAGGAAAAATTGCCGAACAGACCATAGCCGCGGTTAAATTTCTGGTATCCAAAAGAAGAATAGAGCTAATCGGAGCGGTGGCACAATCATATATCCGGCTTCGTAACATAAAGCTCGGCAGAATTGCGGTAAAGGTTTCCTCTGTTGTGCCTCTGAGCGGAGAACAGTTTGAGGAAATTAAAAAGTTTCTTGAGCAGAAATACAGCAAAACAGTAACCATGACCAATGCAATAGATGAAAATCTGCTTGGCGGTTTTGTTGCTGAAATAGGAGATACGGTTATTGATGCATCTCTTAAAAACAAACTGCGGAACGTGAAAAGTAAATTGTTAAACAGTACAATTCCACTTAACTGAATTTAGAGTACAAAGGATTTTAATATGATAGAAGTAAGACCGGATGAAATAATTTCAATACTGCGGCAGCAGATTACCGGCTTTAAGGATCAGGCAGATATATACGATGTCGGAACCGTGCTTCAGGTGGGCGACGGTATTGCACGCGTTTTCGGACTCTCTCAGGTAATGGCGGGCGAGCTGATTGAGTTCCCGAATGATGTATTCGGCATGGTGCTTAACTTAGAAGAGGACAGCATCGGATGCGTGCTCTTTGGTGAATCAACGCTGGTTAAAGAAGGTGACAAAGTCCGCAGAACCGGAAAAGTTGCATCAATGCCTGTTGGTGACTCAATGCTTGGTCGTGTTATTAATCCGCTCGGCGTTCCTGTTGATGGTAAAGGTCCTATACATACCGACAAGACCCTTCCGATTGAAAGAAAAGCGCTTGGCGTTCTTCAGAGACAGCCGGTTAAAGAACCATTGCAGACCGGTATTGCTGCTATTGATGCAATGATTCCTATCGGACGCGGTCAGAGAGAGCTTATCATCGGTGACAGACAGACCGGTAAGACCGCGGTTGCTATTGATGCTATCATCAATCAAAAATATACTCACTCAGAGGAAGCTAAGAAAAACGGTATTAACCCGGTTTTCTGCGTTTATGTGGCGATTGGGCAGAAGAGGTCAACAGTTGCGCAGGTGATTGCAAAATTGCAGGATCATGGCGCAATGGACTACACAACGGTTGTAACTGCATCAGCATCTGAACCGGCTCCACTTCAGTTTATTGCTCCTTACTCGGGCGCAACACTCGGTGAACATTTCAGAGATTCAGGACGTCATGCGCTTGTTATCTATGATGACCTTACAAAACAGGCGGCGGCATATCGTGAAGTATCGCTGCTGCTGAGAAGACCTCCGGGAAGAGAAGCTTATCCGGGTGACGTATTCTATCTTCATAGCCGTTTGCTTGAGAGAGCATCAAAACTGAACGATGAACTGGGTGGCGGAAGTCTTACGGCTCTGCCGATTATCGAAACCCAGCAGGGTGACGTTTCTGCATATATACCAACGAACGTGATTTCAATTACAGACGGACAGATATATCTTGAATCAAATTTATTTAACGCAGGTATCCGTCCGGCTATTAACGTAGGTATATCAGTTTCACGTGTGGGTGGTAACGCGCAGATTAAAGCAATGAAAAAAGTTGCCGGCAGTCTGAAACTTGATCTTGCTCAGTACCGTGAGCTAGAAGCATTTGCCAAGTTTGGTTCTGACCTGGATGTATCAACCCAGAAAACGCTTTCGCGCGGTGCACGTCTTGTTGAACTGCTGAAGCAGGGGCAGTATGCACCAATCCCGGTTGAAAAACAGGTTGTAAGTGTTTATCTCGGTACAAACGGTTTCCTTGATGAGGTAGCTGTTCCGGATGTTAAAAGATTTGAAAAGGAATTTGAAGAATTCGCTTTGCTGAAATATCCTGATATCCACAAGAGCATCAGAGAATCAAAAGCGCTGAGTGATGAAACCATCGCTATGATTAAAAAAGCTGTAGCTGAATTCAGCCAGACATTTAAGAAGAGCAACTAAGAAGCTGTTTCATGGCAACGTTAAGAGATATACGGAACAGGATTAAGGGCGTTCAAAGCACGCAGAAGATAACCAAGGCAATGAAAATGGTTGCCGCGGCTAAACTTCGCAGGGCTCAGGATGCCATCATTAATGCCCGTCCGTTCACAAGAAAACTCAGTGAGATGCTTAAACATCTTGTCACTGAACATGACCGTGAGACAAATCCGTTTCTGGTTCAGAGGGATGTAAAAAAAGTTCTTGTTGTGGTCGTTAGTGCTGAAAGAGGTCTTTGCGGCGCTTTCAATACGAATGTAATAAAGGAAGCATCCGCGCTTTACGGCTCACTGAAAAAGGATGGAAAAGAACCATCACTTTACTGTGTGGGTAAAAAAGGACATGACTTCTTTAGAAAAAGAAATTACACCATGGCCGGTTATAAAACCGGCGTGTTTAATGGTCTGAAATATGACTCTGCACTGATGTTATCCAAACTTTTTATTGATGGATACCTGTCAGAAAAGTTTGATCAGATTGTTGTTGTATATAATGAGTTTAAATCTGTTGTATCACAGAAAGTAGTTCGCGAAACATATCTACCCGTACCGGTTATCGAAGCATCGCAAAAGGGAATTCACGAAGAAGTGGATTTCATTTACGAGCCCGGTCAGAAGGAAATTTTTGAGCGTCTGCTTTCTATCAACCTGCGTGCACAGTTCTGGAGAATTCTTCTTGAGTCGAACGCGTCAGAATTCGGATCAAGAATGACAGCAATGGAAAACGCTACCAATAACGCGCGCGATCTGATTAAAGCTCTGAAATTAAAATATAACAAAGAGAGACAGGCAGCAATCACCAAGGAAATCCTTGAAATTGTTTCCGGCGCAAACGCGCTAAAGGGCTGATAAGCTACATCCCCGATGTTTGAAGAGCTCTCACAAAAGTTAGACAAAGCCCTAAAGAAGATTACCGGACAGGGCAAAATTACCGAAGCAAATGTTTCGGATACTGTCCGTGAAATAAGAAGAATTCTGCTTGATGCAGATGTAAACTTTAAGGTAACTAAAGAATTTATTGAGCGGGTAACCGCGCAAGCAATGGGCACGGAAGTTCTTACTTCCATAACCCCGGCTCAGCTTATCACAAAGATTATTTATGATGAGCTGGTTGAACTGCTCGGAAGCGAGAATGCAGATATAAAGCTGAACTCCTCCGGGGTGACCGTTATCATGCTGGTTGGTCTGCAAGGTTCGGGTAAAACCACCTTTGCCGGAAAACTTGCAAAGAAGATGAGCGCTCTCGGAAGAAAACCTCTGCTGGCTGCTGCTGATGTATATAGGCCCGCGGCGATAGAGCAGCTTAAGATTCTCGGTTCTTCCATTTCAGTGCCGGTATTCTCGCTTGAGGTGAAGGATGCCCGTAAAATTGCCGCCGATGCGCTTGCGTATGCAAAGAGCAACGGTAATGACACACTTATTATCGACACAGCCGGACGTCTTCATATTGATGAGGATTTGATGGCGGAGGTGGTTGATATCAGGAATCTTGTGGAACCCCATGAGGTTCTTTTTGTTGTTGATTCTATGACCGGTCAGGATGCAGTAAACTCAGCGAAAGCATTTAATGACCAGGTCGGTTTTGACGGCATGGTTCTGACAAAACTTGATGGTGATTCAAGAGGCGGATGTGCCCTTTCAATCAGAGCAGTGGTCGGAAAACCGATTAAGTTTATCTCAAACGGAGAGAAACTTGATGCGATTGATAATTTTTATCCTGACCGGCTTGCCTCCCGTATTCTTGGCAAGGGTGATGTTATATCACTTGTTGAAAAAGCGCAGCAGCACTTTGAAGAAATAGACACCGAAAAACTGGAAGCCAGACTAAGAAAAAATCAGTTTGACTTTGATGACTTTCTGAGTCAGATTAAGCTGCTGAAAAAACTCGGACCTGTTTCTTCATTGATGTCAATGATTCCGGGTATGAGTAATATGAAGAATGCGAAAGTTGATGAGAAAGCATTCATTAGAATTGAGGCAATTATCAACTCAATGACGCAGCACGAAAGGCGCACGCCGAAAGTGCTGAACGGAAGCAGAAGAAAAAGAATTGCCCGCGGAAGCGGAACCAGTCTGCAGGATGTTAACCGTCTGCTGAAACAGTTTCAGGAGATGCAGACGATGATCGGCAGATTTAACAAGTCGGGTTTCAATCCGAAAGGAATGTTCCCGAAGAATTTTAAATTAAACTAATATATATAAACCGGAGAGATAACACTTGGCAGTAAAGCTAAGATTACGCAGGATGGGAAAAAAGAGACAGCCATATTATAAACTGGTTGCCGCTGATTCCCGTTCACCCCGCGATGGAAAGTTCCTTGAGGCAGTTGGCATCTATAATCCGATGACACAGCCCCATCAGCTTGATATCAGCGAGGAAGCAGCAATAAAATGGCTGCAAAACGGAGCACAGCCGACCGACACAGTAAAAAGTTTACTGAGTCAGAAGGGCATTATGCTTAAATACGATCTTTTGAAACGCGGATTAACAGCTGAAGCGGTTGAAACAGAGGTTGCCAACTGGCAGAAACTGAAAGAAGCAGCAGCAGCAAATAAGACCGTTAAAAAAGCGAAGAAAAAATCTAAAGGTACTGAAGGAGCGTAGGTTGCCGCTCCTGAAATTAATCCGGAAGTAAACTACTTCTTTTCTTCTTACACTCCGGGGCAGCGTGTACCTTAACAGCGAGCACCTAATTCAAAAACGGAGGACGAACCATGAAAGAATTCATTGAGTTCATTGCGAAGAACATTGTTGATGACCCGTCAAGCGTCCATGTTGAGGAATCTCAAAAGGAAGACGGAACCACAATTCTGAGACTAAAAGTAGCTCAGGGTGAGACCGGAAAAGTCATTGGCAAAGGTGGAAAAACCGCACAAGCCATAAGACTTTTGCTTGCCGCGGTTGGTCGTAAAGACGGAAAAAAGGTTAATTTCGAGATACTTGACTGACAACCGGAAGAATATGTTCAGGATAGCAAAAGTATCCGCTGCTGATGAAAAACGAGGATACTTTGTTCTTGAACTGTTCACAGATTTTCCTGAAAAGCTGCGCTCTGTTAAACAGATAGACGTGCAGATTCAGGGAAAAATGAAAACACTAACTGTTGAAGAAGTCGTTCTGAGGAGTCAGCAGTGTTTTATCAGATTTAAGGGTATTGACCCTGCTGCAGATAAGGCGCTTTTCCTTAATGCGGAGCTTTTTTTGCCTGATGAAATGCTCGAAATACTTCCTGTTGACCAGTGGTATATCCATGATTTGATTGGAAGCGAAGTATATAAAAACGGCGAATTATTCGGCTGTATTGAAGATGTTCTCACGCTGAAAACCAACGATATCTGGCAAATCAGAAAAACTGACGGCAGTGAATATCTTCTCCCCGCGCTTAAGGAGTATATATCAGATTTCCGCCCGGCAGAAAAGAAACTCATTCTGAAAGAAGGAGCGGAGTATTATGAGGATTGATATCCTCTCCGCAGTACCTGACCTGATGCAGAGCCCTCTGAATACGAGTATTCTTAAGCGGGGGCAGGACAAAGGTCTTGTTACTATCGAAGTGCACAATATCAGAGATTATGCCCATGATAAGCACCGGATGATTGATGACAGACCATTTGGCGGTCAACCTGGTATGCTGCTCAAAGCCGAACCGCTCTTTGAAGCAATTGAGACATTGAACGCGCGCTATAACTATGATACTATCATTTTTACATCGCCGCGCGGAAAGATTTTTGATCAGAGAGATGCAAACCGTCTCTCGTTAAAGGATAATATTCTTTTTGTTGCAGGGCACTACAAAGGCATTGATCAACGCGTTGTAGATACTTTTGCAAAAGAAGAATTTTCCATAGGTAAATTTGTGTTGAGCGGAGGAGAACTACCCGCTTTATTGCTTGTGGATGCAATTGTCCGGCTTATTCCGGGAGTATTGGGAGACAGCGAGTCAGCATTAAATGATTCGTTTATGGATGGTGAAGCCATAGAAGCACCTGCCTATACACGTCCCGCTGATTTCAGAGGGATGAAGATACCTGAAGTGCTGCTTTCAGGTAATCATGGCAAAATAAAAGAGTGGCAAAAAGAACAGTCGGTTATTCAGACCGAAATATGGAAGAAAAACAATAATATTTTTTAGTGGAGTAAGCACTATGTTTAGCATAAATAACCTGTTAGAAACTGAGAATCGCACTGATTACCCGGATTTTCATCCCGGAGACCATATTAAGGTCTATGTAAAAATTATTGAAGGCGACAAGGAAAGAGAGCAGCCATACGAAGGAGATGTAATCAGCATCAGAGGCAGCAAGGAAAGCAAGACCTTTACCGTAAGGAAGATTTCCAACGGAGTAGGTGTTGAAAGAATTTTCCCATTCAACTCGCCGAAGATCAGTAAGATTGAACTGCTCAAGCGCGGTGACGTTCGCAGAGCGAAGCTCTTTTACCTCAGAAATCTCTCTGGTAAAGCAGCAAGAATTAAAACCAAGAAAAGCTAAAAGCATTTTCTTCCAGTTTGAAAAGAGCCGGCGGTTCATATATCAGCCGGCTTTTTTTGTTTTAAATTTTTACAGGGGAAACGCAAAGGTCATACCCACCGGCAATTCATGTAGAAGCAAATGGCAGATGTTGTTAGTTATGCAGGGTATTAGTTTTCCTGACTTCTGCCAAAATCTGACCAAATCGTAAAAATCTACGAATACGATCTAAAAACACAGATTTTTTCATAATTTGTCATACTAATTTTAGTGATAAATTAAAGAAATTT
>BTUV01000017.1:0-41145 GCA_045863035.1 Ignavibacteriales bacterium
GACAATGTACAACTTACAATGTACAATTCCGGCCGGCCGCCCGGCAGGAATTTCAACTTTTAATTTTTAATTTTTTTAATCCTGTTTATCCTGTTCATCATTAAATCGTGTTCCGGAAAGGACCAGAGGTATCATCGTTTTCTACCAACCTGAGATTCCTCCGGAATCAGACCGCGAGGGATGAGGTTTTTCACCCAAAAAAACGGCAATTTTGCTATATTTGCACAGTTAAAAATCAAAAAATTTGTGAAAAGGGATCAGCTTAACGACCGCGAACAGAGCATCCTTCGTTACATAGTACAGCAGTTCATTCTTACTGCCGTTCCTGTTGGCTCCAGGAACATAACGAAGCGATATGATATCGGATTTTCTCCGGCGACGGTGAGGAATGTCATGTCCGATCTGGAGGAGTCCGGCTTTATAGGTCATCCGCATACCTCCGCGGGGCGCGTACCGACTGATAAGGGCTACCGGTTCTATGTGGACCTGCTTATGAACCGGGACGAGCTTGATGAACTGGCACGGAAAACCATTAGCAGCGGCCTGGAAAAGGTAAAAAACGAGCCGGAGGAGCTGCTCACCACGGTTTCTCAGTTGCTTAGCACGATTACCAATCAGCTTGCCTGTGTGGTTTACCCGAAGCTTGAGACCGGCGTCCTGGAAAGAATCCAGCTTGTAAAAATAACCTCCAACCGTATTCTGGCAGTAATTACCATTAAGCTCGGTCTGGTTAAGACCATTACGCTTGAGGTTGCCGGTGAGATTAAGGATGAGCAGTTACTGGTAGTGCAATCCCTCTTAAATGAGCGGCTTGCGGGGCTGAGCTTGTTTGAAATCAGAAAAACTTTCAGGGAGCGGATGCGCGATCTGCCGCAGCAGGAAAGTGAAATTTACACCGTTTTTTTTGATTCAGTTGACAGGATTTTCAGTGACAGCATGCAGGGGGATAAACTGTATATATCAGGCACGAAACATCTTATCCGCCAGCCGGAATTTGAAACTCCCGATAAAATCCAGAATGTGGTTGAACTGATTGAGGATAAGGATATCCTGCTTCATGTAATTGAGAAGTCAACCGAGGGGAGCAATGATCAGGTGGTTGTTTCCATCGGTAAGGAAAATGAACTGCCCCGTCTGGATGATTATAGTCTGGTGACAAAGGAGTATCTGATTGGTGATGTAAAAGGACGGCTTGGTATTATTGGTCCGAAACGGATGGAATATGCCAAAGTTGTAGCGATGGTTGATTATATATCATTAGTGCTGGCTGATTCGCTGAGTAAATCGTAATATATATATTTGTGAATGAAACAGATTCTATGAAAGAGATGAAAGAAAAAGAAACAGAAAAAAAAGATGAAACGCCGGAAACCGCTGCCGGTGAAAATGCGCCGATGCAGGAAGAGATTCCTTCTCTGAATGCTGAGTTGATTGATGAGATGGCCCTCAGAGATACCCTGAAGCAGGATTTTGACGCACTGACAGCTAAATATAATGAGCTTGCTGAACGGGCTGATCTGGCGGAGAAAAATTATGATGAGGCCAACGGTAAGTATATGCGGCTGCGGGCTGAGTTTGATAACTATAAGAGAAGAACGCAGCAGGAGAAAGAGCAGGATTTTAAGTATGCGGCTGAATCATTTCTGAGAAAACTTATTCCTGTGGTTGATGATTTTGACCGCTCAATGGTTTTTGTTGAGTCAGGTTCTGACCCCGCTAAGTTAGCCGAGGGTATTAAGCTGGTTTATGATAAATTGCAGAAGGCGCTTGCTGATGAGCAGGTGAAAAAATTTGAATCGCTCAATAAAACTTTTGATGTAGAGTATCATATCGCTTTGATGAAACAGCCCAGCGCTGATCATCCGGCTGAAACCGTAGTTCAGGAATTTCTTCCCGGCTATATGTACAAGGATAAAATTTTGCGTCATGCACAGGTTGTTGTTTCTGAGCTTCCTGAGGCGGAAGCTGCTCCCGCGTCGGGTGACAGCTCTGGTGATAATTCCGGGAAGGGAAATTAACAGCCATGCAGAAAAGAGATTATTATGAGGTGCTGGGAGTTTCGCGGGATGCCTCTAAAGATGAGATAAAGAAAGCATACCGGAAACTGGCCATGCAGTTTCATCCGGACAGAAATCCTGATGACAAAGGGGCAGAGGAGAAGTTTAAGGAAGCCACAGAAGCTTATGAGGTGTTGAGCGATGATGAGAAGCGCCAGCGCTATAATCAGTTCGGTCATGCCGGCATGAAGGGGGGGCAGGACTTCCATGGCTTCTCGAACATGAACGACATTTTCAGCCGGTTTTCTGATATTTTTGGTTCTTCCTCCATCTTCGATGAGTTTTTTGGTCAGGGTGGTGGTCAGAGGCAGGGGAGAAGAAGAGGTCAGGGAGTACCCGGCAGCGATCTGCGCGTAACCCTTAAACTCACTCTTGAAGAAATTGCGACCGGAGTTACCAAAAAGATAAAATTAAAGAAATTCATCCGTTGCTCTAAATGCACCGGTAAAGGGTCTGACGGCGGCTCATCTGCTAAAACCTGCCCTGCGTGTAACGGTCAGGGGGAGGTCCGCCAGGTTTCCCGTTCGGTATTTGGTCAGTTTGTAAATATCACTACTTGCGCCAACTGTAACGGTGAGGGGACGGTCATTGACAAGCCGTGCGTCAACTGTAAAGGAGATGGCCGTGTGCAAGCTGAGGAGACTCTTGAAATTCAGGTTCCGGCGGGTGTTAGTAATGACAGTTATATGACCATGCGCGGACAGGGGAATATGGGTATCCGGGGCGGGCAGTCAGGTGATGTTATTGTTGTCTTTCAGGAGATTAAACATGAGCATTTTGAGCGTGACGGAGATGATGTAATTTACAATCTGGTTCTCAGTTTTCCTGATTTAGTGCTCGGTACCGAGGTTGAAGTGCCTACCCTTAAAGGTAAAGTAAAATTAACTATAGACCCGGGTTCACAGCCGGGTAAGTTCCTTCGGATGAAAGATAAGGGCATCCCCCATGTTAACAGAGGGGGGACCGGTGATCAGCTTGTCCGGCTTAATGTGGTTGTTCCCAGGAAGGTAAATTCAAAAGAAAAGGAACTGCTTCAGGAGCTTGGAAATCTGCCTAATATTAAGGCCCCCGGAAGCGGAGAGCATGAGAAAAAATCAAAGTGGTTCTGAACTGAGGCGCTAAGGGTCGTCTGTGATACAGAAACTGAGCCGGAGATTGAGTCTTACCCGGCAGGAGGTAATCGCACTGATAATTGTGCTTGGTTTTTTATCGGCCGGGCTGGTCTTCAACCGGATACAGACTCCGCCTCAGCCGGCTGCATTTGATTATTCGGAGGAAGATAAGCTCTTCCGGCAGATAATTAGCGGAGAATATCCGCAAAATAACCAAGAAATAATGAGCGGAGATATTGACTCTCTGTCAGTTCTTTCGGAATTTAACAACGATAATCTGAAAAAAAAGAAAACTGACAAATTAGAGTCCGGTCAGAAAATTAACATCAATACGGCTGATTTGCAGACGCTTTGTCTGCTCCCCGGAATAGGGAAAAAAACAGCCGAAAAGATACTTGAGTTACGGAGCCGGATAGGTAAATTTACATCGGTTAGTCAGCTCCTTTCTGTAAAAGGAATAGGAGAGGTTAAGCTGGAACTGATAAAATCATATATAAGCTTTTAACACGGAGGCATAATGGCAGAAGTTAAAGATCCCTGGTATCTGCACCTGGGTTTGTATCTGATAATCATCCTGATGGTTGGTTATCTGGCAAAGATAGCAATCATTGATCCGCAGGAGATTGTTGCATACGAAAGATATTGCAAAGATGAATCGCGCCTGAGGATGAAGAACCTGAAGGAAGCTCAGGTGCTTTACTTTATGAAGAATGGCAAATATACAAACGAGTTTGATTCACTGCTCAACTTCATTAAGAATGACCCTTTTGTTAAGGGAGTTGTTGATGGTTTTGATACGATTATGCAGCGATCAACAAACCCGTTTCAGAAGCTGACCGGCGGTGCTTTCATACCCGAAAGTCTTGGTACTGCTCCTAAATCGGGCTCTCCTTACACCATTCAGATTGATACCAGCATTACTTTTGATTCTGTTGTTAATCAGAATAAAAAGCTTCTCAGAGTGGATACTGTAAAAAAGATTGGAACCCGATACGTTATTGAAGACCCGGACGGCTACGGCAGGATTGGTGATCTGAATAACGATGCTCTGAAGAATACCTCTTCCTGGGAATAAACCCTCCGGATGCCCTCCTTGGATGACCGGATTGGTATTTCTGTTTCTTCCCAGAAGATACAGGTTGTTGAGGTAGGGTTTCAGGATGGAGGGCGGCTTCTAAATCATATTGATGAAGCGCTTCTGCCCGCGCCTCTGAATTTTACTTCTGACAAGGAGGTCGTTCTTTTGAGCGGTCTCCAGTCAGCTTTTAATATCCTCGCCGAAAGAACCAATCTTAAAAACCGTCAGGTTTCAATTGCACTGCCGCCTGAGTTTTTTTACAGCTTTACTGTCCCCGCTGATCAGACTATTGTAAAACAGGATTTGATGGATAATTTCCGGTGGGAGTTTTCTGTGCTTTTCCCTTTTTTAACCTCAGAAGACTATTCTCTTAACTACTATGAGATTGACCGGCCTGGTTCTATGTCTAAAGAAAGAAGAGTTATCGTATTTGCTCTTTCAAGAAAAATAATCAATCTGCTGATTATGGTCTGTAAAAGGAATAATCTTGAAATCAAATTGATTGATCACTCTCACTTTTCGGCAGATAAATCATTGCTGATGAACCGCGCTGAACTTCTGAACGGTTCTCTGGTAAGTGTTTGTATCAGCACAAACTATTTCAGCGTTGAATATCTTGATCAGGGGAAGCCGCAATATTTTAACGGACGCGGATTTGATTCGACTCAGGAATTTCTTCATAATCTGAGTGAAGAACTGCAGGCCATTAATGACGCGGGTTATATACTAAACAATCTTGAAAACTTTTTCCTGACGGGAGATTCACTCTCTGAGCCCCTGTTGTCGGCGGTCAGAAACGCAACACGCTATCCGTTTCAGATGAGTAATCCTTTTTCTGCACTGATACTCGGAGGAGCCGGTCTTAACAAGGAGCTGCTTCACACACGGAATTATAATTTTAATTCTGCTGCCGGACTCTGTTACCGTCTTATTTAACCGGCACCTGAAATGCGTTTGAGGATCATTACAGGAAAATACGGCGGAAGATTTATTGAAGCACCCGCCACAAATGATACCCGCCCCACTACAGAAAAAAACCGCGGCGCTATATATAACATCCTTTCAAATATGATTGATTTTGAGGATATCACCGGCGCAGATCTTTATGCCGGTTCAGGGGCCTTAGGTTTTGAGATGATAAGCAGAGGGGCAGCAGTGGTGCATTTTGTTGAGAAAAGCGCGAAGGTTGTTCGCAATCTTGAAAAAAATATTGCATCCCTTAAAGCGGAAATCCATTGTGCGGTTCACCAGAGAGCATGTACTGAATTTCTGAGGGGATACCGCGGAACCCCCCTCTCTCTTATTATAGCAGACCCCCCGTTTTTTCAGTATGATATATATCAGGTCTTTGCCGCGGTAAAGGAACAGCAGGTTCTTGCGCCGGATGGCATTTTTCTTGTGGAACGCTCCATTCAGACGGAGGAGAAAGATCAGGAGCATTTCGGGTTTGAGCCCTACCGCAGAATGGGGGACTCTCTTATTTATATTTATCGCAATGAAGAGTAACAAAACTCTGATTGCGCTCTTTTTTTTATTATTCTCCTCAGGCATACTCCCGCAGCAGTTCACACGCAGTATTGATTATTCAGTTTTTACCGATTCGCTTATTACTCTTGGCAATCCATTTTCAGGGGGGCACAATAATATTAAAACCCAGTTTGCTGATATTGACGGCGATGGAGACCATGACCTGATCTACCTTGACGGAGACGGCACTTTTGGCTGGTATCGTAACATCGGAACACCGCAGCAGCCGGTATATATACTGCAAACCGGAATGCCTGAGGCAGCGGCGATGTTTAACTGGTTCCGGCTTGCTGATATTGATAGTGACGGTGATGCAGATCTTTTTACCGGGAGCAGTGATAATCAGGTGCGCTGGTTTATGAATACCGGTTCCGTTACCGCACCGCGCTTTACACTATCTGCTGATCCGCTTCTGACTTCATCAGGGCAGCCGGTTATCAGTGAGAGCGGCTGCCACCCTGCTTTTACTGATGTTGATAGTGACGGCGACCTGGATTTTATTACCGGTAATTCAACAGGCACACTCACTTTTTATAAAAACACCGGAACACCGCAGCAGTTTGTTTTTGAATTCGTGACAGATACCTGGCTTAATATCATTATCATCGGAGGAACCGCACGGCACGGCGCGAGTGCAATTGAATTCGGCGACATTGACGGAGACGGTGATGAGGATATGCTTTGGGGAGATTTTTTTAGCAAGAGTATGTATTATCTGGAAAATACCGGCTCCTCCGTTAATCCGCTTTACACCGTGAGTACTGAAGTCTTTCCGATGAATGAAGACAGTATTGTCACATCCGGATTTAATATGCCCCGCTTTACAGATATAGATGCCGATGGTGATCTTGATCTGTTTGTATCTGTTCTCTATGACCCGACTGTCCCGCAGGCACTTATGTTTTATGAGAATACCGGAAGTGCTGCATTGCATAATTTCCGGCTGCGCAACCCTGATTATCTGCGCACAGTTGACGGAGGTATTCAGAGTTTTATTTCCATGACGGATATTAACGGTGATGGTAAAAAGGATTTGTTCCTTTCCAATGCACAGAATCCGGAGGGGAGTATTTATTATTTTCAAAATGTTTCAGCTTCTGGTAATGCGGAATATATACTGGTATCGAAAGAGTTTGCCGGTATAAGAGGTGAGCTTTCTTTAGCGGCTGAGTTTGGCGATTTGAACAGTGATGGTCTTTGCGATCTGCTGGTTGGTAATTTTGACGGGACGTTGTCATTCTACCGGAATGAGGGGACAATCGCTACGCCACAGTTTGCAAGCCCGGTCATTCTTTCAGACAGCAGCACTCAGGTAATTGATGTGGGTATATATGCACGACCCCGCCTTTTTGATTTTGATAATGATGGTGACAAAGACCTTTTTATCGGTGCTTTTAATGGAAGAATTAGAATATTCAGAAATACAGGAACGCCACAGTCATACAGTTTTGTGAATGCGGATGCCGAGTTTTCACTTCCGGATATCGGAGATAACTCATCTCCTTTCCTTTATGATTTTGACGGAGATGGCAAGGTTGATCTTTTCGCCGGTAATAAAAATGGAAAGATATGGCAGTTCAGAAATGCCGGCAACACCTCTGTTCCTGAGTGGCAGCTTGTTACCGGGGATTTCATTTCATCACTCAGGGGGATAGATGTTACTCCGTTTCTGATTGATTTTGACTTAGACGGCGACCCTGACTTTCTTGCAGGTAATTACCGCGGAGGCCTGCTGCTTTACCTGAATGATGAAATCACTTTTGCGGAAAATAGTGATGTGAGTGTTTTGGATTACGGTGCTTTAAGGGCTTATCCAAATCCGTTTAATCCGGCTTTCGTGATTGAATATTTTAGTTCCGTTAACGAGGAAATTACCCTCACCTTGTACAGTACAGCGGGGGAAGAAGTTAAAACAATTTATGCAGGACAGGCAGTTTTTGGGAGAAACCGTTTCTCGGATGACTTTACCGGGAGGGGGCTGGCAAGCGGGATGTACTTTGTGCAAAAACGGGGGAAAAATGGCATATTAACTGTAAAAATCCTCTATCTGAAATAAGGGGAAACGGGAATGTTTAATTTGGGGTAATCTGAATTTTTAATGCTCAATACTTCATACTTAGTAATTCAAAATTATTTATTATATTCGCTTTCTTCTTTCTTTCCAAAAGGGCTTCAACTTGAAACGTGTGTTATTTTTAATGCTTCTTTTGCCGTTTTGTGTAGCGGCACAACCACAAAATGTAGTACTGCTTGGCAGTTTTCATCCTCAGCAGGGTCAGGGTACAGACTATAATGACTGCTGGGGTTACGTTGACTCACAAGGACGTGAGTACGCAATCTTAGGTGCTCAGAATGGCACCTACTTTGTTAATATTACCAACCCCGCCCAGCCGGTGCAGGTTGGATATATACCGGGTCCTAACTCGATCTGGCGTGATATTAAAACTCACAGTCACTATGCTTACATTACTACTGAAGGAACCGGCACTGGACAAGGTCTGCAAATAGTTGACCTTTCGAATATGCCACAGAGCGTAACGCTGGTTAATACGGTAACTACCTGGTTTACCCGAGCTCATAATATATATATTGACAACGGATATGCTTACGTTATAGGAACCAACAACGGCGGCGGTATGCATATTCTTGATTTGAGTAATCCGGCCAACCCGACCAGAGCTGCGCTTTACAACACCAGCGGATATGTTCATGATGTTTATGTATGGAACGATACAGCATACCTCTCAAGTGAAGATACCTACGATGTGGTGAATGTGACCAATAAAACGAACCCCCAGATTATAAGTCAGAGCGCGGCGCTCAGCGGTATCTATGCTCACAGCGGCTGGATGACTGAAGACAAAAGATACTTTATTGCCTGTGAGGAGTTTAACGTTCGCGATATAACAGTGTGGGATTTGCAGGACAGAACCTCATGGGATTTGAAAGTTAGCCAGTGGCAGATGCCAGGGAACAGCCCGGTTCACAATATCTTTATAAAAGGAATTTTCGCGCATATATCATACTACAAAGACGGATACGTGGTTCTGGATATTTCTAATCCGCTTAACCCGGTTAAGGTCGGTCAGTATGATACTTACTCCGGCACATCCGGTACGTATGAAGGCGCCTGGGGTGCTTATCCGTATTTTCCTTCCGGAAACGTGATCATATCTGATATCAGTACTGGTTTATATATTGTTGATTTCACGCTGGATAATATCGTCCCGGTCGAATTAGTGTCTTTCAGCGCCGTTCAGCAGGGGACTTCAGTTCAGCTTGAGTGGGCAACAGCTTCAGAAGTAAACAACCGGGGTTTTGAGGTCGAAAGATCAAACGATAACCTGAATTGGATTTCAGTTGGTTTTGTAAGTGGAAATGGTACTGTAACGGAGAATAGCAACTATCGTTTTACTGATGAATACCCTGCCGATGGAAAAAACTGGTACCGCCTTGTTCAGCACGACTATGACGGCGCAAAGGCACTACACACTCCTGTTGAAGTATTTTTTGACGGCAATATGGCTGTGTCCGGATTCAGTCTCCGTCAGAATTATCCGAATCCGTTTAATCCTTCAACCAGAATTACTTATTCCCTGACAGAGGCCGCGCAAATTACGCTTAAAGTATATGATTTGTTAGGCAGAGAAGTAGCAGTATTGGTTAACGGAGTTGTTGAGAAGGGAACCCATACTCAGGAGTTTTCCGCCGCCGGGCTGAGTTCCGGGATATATATTTATGAGCTCCGTTCCGGTAATGTGGTTGAACGCAAGACGATGAATCTGCTTAAATAGCAGGTGTTGGAATTCTAACACAAAGTTAGCAAAACAAAGCGCAGAAGAAAACAAAGTCTTCTGCGCTTTTTTTATTTCGTGTGGTATTGCCGCCGGGTGAATCCATTGGTGAGATTGACCAGTACAGACACGCCGCGGCGTGTCTCTACAAGGATGTGTGGTTCAGATATATATTTGCGAAAGAGTGATTATGCTCCGTAAAGACACGCCACGGCGTGTCTCTACAAGGATATGCAGTTCAGGTATATGTTTGTGAAAGAGTGATTATGCTCCGTACAGACACGCCACGGCGTGTCTCTGTAAGGATGTTCTGTTCGGGTATATGTTTGTGAAAGAGTGATTATGCTCCGTACAGACACGCCGCGGCGTGTCTCTGTAAGGATGTTCTGTTCGGGTATATATATGGGAAAGAGTGATTATGCTCCGTACAGACACGCCGCGGCGTGTCTCTGTAAGGATGTTCTGTTCGGGTATATATATGGGAAAGAGTGATTATGCTCCGTAAAGAAACGCCGCGGCGTGTCTCTACAAGAATGTGCGGTTCGGGTATATATTTGGGAAGGAGTTGTTGCAATCAGCGGGGTCATCACCGCGTGGTTCGTTTTTCATTTCTCTTAAAGTCCATTTTTCAGAGCCGAGATAATCGAATAAACCGGCTCAAACTTGCCCGGATGCTCTATCAGCTTTTTGATGAGCAGACTTCCAACAATCACTCCATCACAGGAGCTTCGGATTTTCTTTATATCATCTGGTCCGGTTATTCCGAATCCGACAAGCATCTTGTTGTTTTGAATGAGAGAATAAGCGGCAGAGATTTTTTCGATCTGTTCTGTTGTATAGCCACCTGTTTGCCCGGTTGTTCCCAGTGTGCCTACGTAGTAGAGAAATGACCATTTTTTTTCATCTATATATTTAATCCGTTCTTTCGGCGTAGTGGGTGCAGCAAAGGATGCAAGTTCTTCAGGTGGAATTCCGAATTCATCCAATTGCGCCAGTTCTTCTGGTATCAGATCTGGTATGATAAGCCCGTCCGCTCCGCATTTTTTGTAAGCATCATAAAACCTATCAGCCCCGTAGTGGAAGAGGGGATTTAGATAAGACATCAGCACTACCGGCTTGTGCGTCCTTTTTTTTATCTCAGTGCAAAAAGCGAAAACATCATTAAGGGTAACGCCGTTTTTAATTGCCTGAGTTGAGGATGCCTGAATAACCGGTCCGTCAGCGAGCGGATCACTAAAGGGGACACCGAGCTCAAGCATATCCGCGCCGCTTTCAAGAACACCAAGTGCAAGTTGAATAAAGTTTTCCTTATCGGGGAATCCGGCAGTAAGAAAAACAGAGAGTATTTTTTCACCGTTGCGGTTTTTATCTTCAATATAGTCGTATATATTCATGCTATTCTATATGCAGTTCGTTCATAATAACAGCCATATCTTTATCACCGCGACCTGACATATTAACCACAACAATTTCTCCGGAAGTGGTTTGAGGCATCAGGATTTCCAAATAAGCAAGAGCGTGGGCAGTTTCAAGCGCGGGAATGATGCCTTCCCGCCGGCTGATTGTTTTAACTGCCGCAAGTGCCTCTTTATCAGTGACGCTTACGTATGTTACTCTTTTTATATCATGCAGATAAGAATGTTCAGGCCCCACACCAGGATAGTCAAGCCCGGCAGAAACGGAGTGAGGTTCAACTACCTGCCCTTTTTCATCCTGGATCAGATATGTTCTCATACCGTGAAAGATGCCGTCACTTCCTTTGCTAATAGTTGCGGCGTGCTTTTTTGTTTCAACTCCTTCACCTGCTGCTTCTATTCCAATCATCTTTATTGATTCATGTTCAAGAAAGGGATAGAATATGCCAATTGCATTACTGCCACCCCCGACACAGGCGAGTATATAATCAGGCAGACGACCTGCCTGCTTCTGAATCTGTTCTTTAGTTTCAGTACCGATTATTGACTGAAAATCTCTGACCATCATTGGATACGGATGAGGACCGACTGCTGACCCGATGATATAATGCGTATCAACGGCATGAGTGACCCAGTCACGAATTGCCTCGTTGGTTGCATCCTTCAGGGTTTTACTGCCGGAGGTAACAGAAACAACTGATGCGCCCAGAAGTTTCATCCTTGCAACATTAGGCGCCTGCCTCTGTATATCTTTTTCTCCCATATATACAGTGCAGTGAAGTCCGAACTTGGCACAAACAGAAGCTACGGCTGTACCATGCTGACCCGCACCGGTTTCGGCGATAATCCGGCGTTTACCCATTTTAACTGCAAGAAGAATCTGTCCGATTGCATTATTTATTTTATGTGCTCCTGTGTGGCAAAGATCTTCCCGTTTAAAATAGATAGCTGCTCTGCCATAATGCTTTGTAAGATTTTCAGCAAAGGTGAGGGGAGTGGGGCGCCCGGTGAATTCCTTATGATAATACTCCAGTTCCGAAAGAAATTCAGGTGAATCTTTTATCTTCCGGTAAAAGTTTTCAAGTTCTTTTAATGGGGCATAAAGAGTTTCAGGGATAAACCTTCCGCCGTATTTGCCGAAATGACCTGACGCATCGGGAAGCGTATAATTACTTATGCTGGGCATCTAAATTCAGTTCTTTCTCGGCAATCGGCGCCATTGCTTCCAGTTTAGCAATCAGATGCTTAAAGTTTTTTGGTGTAAGGGACTGATAACCGTCTGAAAGAGCATTTGCAGGATCGCAGTGAACTTCGATCATAAGACCATCCGCGCCGCAGGCAACAGAGGCAAGTGACATAGGTTCAACTTTATCCCAGATGCCGATACCGTGAGAAGGGTCAACGAAAACCGGAAGGTGGGAGAGTCCTTTAATCACCGGTACAGCATTAAGATCAAGCGTGTTGCGGGTATAGGTTTCAAATGTTCTGATACCTCTTTCACAAAGGATTACTTCAAAATTTCCCTGAGCGAGTATATATTCGGCGCTCATGAGAAGATCTTCGATGGTTGCTGAAAGTCCGCGTTTAAGAAGCACCGGCTTTTGAATGGAACCGACACGCTCAAGCAGAGAGAAATTTTGCATATTTCGCGCGCCGATTTGCAATATGTCCGTTACCTCTGCCACCTGCGGAAGAGTTTCTGTATCCTTAACTTCGGTTACGATATACATCCCGAAAGTATCTTTAATCTCCTTCAGAAGTTCAAGCCCTTTTTCTTTAAGACCCTGAAACGCATAAGGACTGGTTCGCGGTTTATAAGCGCCTGCTCTGAAAAATTTTACCCCCATCTCCTTCAGCGCGCCTGCAACATCAAAGAGCTGGTCACGGCTTTCAATGGAACAGGGTCCGGCGATGATATTCAGCGAGCCGGCTCCGATTTTTTCTTCTCCGATTGTAATAATAGTATCTTCCGATTTGGCCTCCCGTGATACTAATTTGAATTTCTTTGATATACGAACTACATCAAGAACACCTTCCATGAAAAGAAAATCATCCGGCTGAAAATTTGAGACCTCTCCGGTTACACCAATGCCGATGCGGGACGTGCCATAGATTATATGCCCTTTGCAGTGTCGGGCGTTTATTTTTTGCAGCACATCGTCTATCTGATGTTGCTGACTGTCAAGTTTCATGAGTACCATCATTATTTTACCTGATATTTATATAATTTATTAAAAAACTGTTCTACTTTTCTATAATCTTTTTTACCGGGAGCACTTTCTAATGAACTCACCAGGTCTATACCCATTGGATTCCGCGCAATCACTCTTTCGATATTCGCCTCTGATATTCCACCGGCTATTATTGCGCGAGCGCATAACTCATCAGGTATCTCCTCATACTGAAGTGAAACCCCCGTGCCGCCATAAGCAGTTGATGAATAGGAATCAAACAGCGGAGTAATACGTTCAGGGTAAGTCCATCTGCTGAAATCAGACGCCTCCTTAATTCTGTATGCTTTAATTACAGGCAGATGTGCATCCTGAAAAAAAATTTCATTTTCATCTCCGTGCAACTGAATGATATTGATACCGGTGACTGCTGCGATTAATCTGATTTCGTCTTCTGTGTTATTTACAAACACTCCCACCTTTTCAGTACGGGGAGAAAGATTACTGATAATTGCCTTAGCTTTTTCCGGAGAAATATATCGCCTGCTGCCGGGAAAGAAGATAAAACCGAGTGCAGCCGCGCCGGCTCTTTCACAAAACAGAGCATCCTCAGAATTTGTTATCCCGCAAACTTTTACCTTAACCACTGCAATACTCTTTCATTCTTCTTACTTCAGAGCGAATATCGGATGAGCGCATGAAATGTTCGCCGATGAGCACACCTCTTACATCTGAATCAATGAGAAATGAAATATCATCTTTTTTACTGATTCCGCTTTCACTGATCACAGTGACTGAATCAGGAATCAGTTTTCGCAGGCGTCCGGTTGTGCTGAGTGAAGTTTCAAATGTTTTCAGATTTCTGTTGTTAATACCGATTAAGGTGTTTGTTTGAAAATCGATTTTCTCCAGTTGATCTTCATCGTGCAGTTCAAGGAGCACATCCAGACCAATTTCGCGGGCTGCCAGTGTATATTCAGAGATTTGTGAAGCCGAGAGCAGTTCTGAGATAAGCAGGATGCAATCAGCGCCGATGGATTTACTCTCCGCGATCTGTAGTTCATGGATGATGAAATCTTTACGGAGCAAAGGAATGATTTTATCATCTGCCAGTTCCTCCAGGAAATCGGGCGAACCAAGAAAATAATTCCGCTCGGTCAGAACTGAAATTCCCGATACTGATTCCTCAATATATATATCCGCAATCCTTTTGTGGTCAAAATCCTCACGAATGATACCTTTAGAGGGGCTTGCCTTTTTAATTTCAGCAACAATGGCAATACCCCGCATAGTGATCAGACTCTGCGGTAGTGACAGATGTTTTGTAAACCGGGAGCCAAGGTCAACAAGATTGCTGCGGGAGAAATTCCGTTTCAGCTTTGAAACTTCTTCCTCCTTTGCCTCAATAATCGTATGCAAAAAATCCTTCTTCATACGGCGGGGGTATTGCTTGTCTTCCGGTAGTTTTCGAATGAACGGAAAGCCGCGCCTGAACGCACTGCGTATATACACTCTTCAATGGCTGTATCAAAATTTTTGTTTTCACGCGCGGTTGTCAGAGTCATAGCCGCGTTTAATACTGCGGCTGAGAAAGTATAACTCTCCTTCGCTTCATCAATTACTTCAAGAAAAGCGCGTCTGCTTTCTTCTTTTGTTGAAGCATACAAACCCTCCGGGTTATTTTTACTGAGCGATGCATAATCGGGGGTTATCACCCGCTCCCGTATTTGCTTTCTTTTAACTGTAATTACCAGAGCTTCTTTGCCCGGCAGCAGCTCATCAACGCTGTTTTCGGTGCAAAGTAAAGTTATTTTTTCATAATCGAGCAAAGCTGCTGCCTGAGCGAGAGAGCGCGCTGCATCATCAGAGAAAGTGCCGGTCATTTGTCTTTTTACCGATGCGGGATTGGTAAGAGGGCCGAGCATATTAAAGACAGTTCTGAAACCTAATTCTTTTCTTACAGGGGCAGCGTGTTTCATGGCCGGATGAAACTGTGGTGCAAAGAAAAATGCAAAGCCGGATTTGTTAAGACACTCCGTAATCTGTCCGTCATCAAGTGTAATGGAGCAGCCCAGTTCTTCAAGAACATCTGCGCTGCCGCATCTTCCCGATACTGCTCTGTTACCGTGTTTTGCAACCTTAACACCCGCACCGGCAACAATAAAAGACGCGATGGTAGAAATATTAACTGTCGAAGAATTGTCACCGCCTGTGCCGCAAAGATCGACAAGTGCTCCGCCGGAGTATGTGAACTCACGGGAATTATTACGCATGGCAAGCGCGAAGCCGGCAATTTCTTCCGGTGTTTCACCACGCATCCGCATAGCTGTAAGCAGCGATGAAAGCAGTGAAGGAGTTACTGCACCTGAAAGCACTGAGTTCATAATCTCGTATGCTTCCTGCAATGATGGCCGGTGACCGTCTATTAATTGTTTGAGATACATTGATGTCATAGTTTAAGCCAGTTTTCTATCAGATGTTTACCTTCGGTTGTGAGAATGGATTCAGGATGAAACTGAATACCTTCAACGGGGTGCGATTTGTGACGCACACCCATAATCAGATTATCTTCTGATGTTGCAGTTATTTCGAGTGACTCAGGAATACTCTCGCGTTCAATTACCAGTGAATGATAACGTGTTGCAGTGAAGCCCTGAGGCAGATTTTTAAAAACTCCTTTCCCGTCATGGGTAATACTCGATGTTTTGCCGTGCATGATACTTGGCGCACGACTTACTCTGCCGCCGAATACAATGCCGATTGCCTGATGCCCCAGACACACACCAAGTACAGGTATAGAATCAGAGAGTTCGCGTAATATATCCAGTGTTATTCCGGAATCTTCCGGTTTACCTGGTCCCGGAGAAAGAAGTATCTTATCCGGCGCTATCTGTCGAATTTCCTTTACAGTAATAGCATCATTTCTTTTAACGATAATGGTATGACCTGAGAATCCGACAAGCTGCACAAGGTTATAGGTGAATGAGTCGTAATTATCAATGACGAGTATGTTCATCAATCCTCCCTGCTGCCAGAATAGCTTCAGTCATAACACGCGCTTTATTATATATCTCTTTCATTTCAAGCTCCGGTTGGCTGTCAAGAACGATGCCCGCGCCTGCCTGCCAGGTAATAATATTTTCACGAATAAAGAAACTCCGGATGGCAATGCACATATCCATATTGCCGGAATAATCAAAATAGCCCACTGCGCCGGCGTAAAGACCGCGTGGTTCAGGTTCAAGTTTTTTAATAATTTCCATTGCTCTGACCTTGGGAGCACCTGTAACTGTTCCGGCAGGAAAACTTGCAGCAAGAACATCTACTGTTGATATATCATCTCTGACTTTTCCTTCAACACGTGATACAATGTGCATGACATGCGAATACAGTTTGATGGTTCTGTCTTCCGTGAGAGAGACACTCCCGTATGAGCATACGCGACCCAAATCATTTCTTGCAAGATCAACCAGCATGGTATGTTCAGCATTTTCTTTCGGATCATGTATTAGTTCCTCAGCAAGGCGATTATCATCCTCCGTGGTGGTTCCTCTCCGGCGGGTACCGGCAATGGGAAGGATGGTTGCCTTGCCATCCTTAACGCGGACTAAATCTTCAGGTGAAGTTCCGATAACTTTTATTTCTCCCGGCATTTCAAGTATATACATATACGGAGACGGGTTTATCATCCGCAGCGTTCTATATACATGAAACGGGTCTCCGGAATACTCAGCGCTGAATTTTTCCGAAAGCACTAATTGAAAAACATCGCCGTCAAGAATATGTTCTTTTATGCGGTCAAAAGATTCTGTAAAACGGTTGGAATCAATTTCCTGTTTTATATATGAAGTTATACTGAAAGGACCGGGGTGAGGCACTATGGATGAAAGAAGCTGTTTCAGATTGGCAAGTCGCTCCTGAGATTGTGAAAATTGCTCCTGAGCGCTCTGATCCGGTTTAACGTGAACGTTACTGATCAGGATAAGCTGATGTTTCAGATGATCAAAAGCAATCAGGTCACGAAAAATACCGAGATATGAGTCGGGGATACTGCTTTTTTGCTCACTCGAACCGAGTGAAGGTTCAAAAAGCTCCGTATTTTCGTATCCGATAAATCCGGCAGCCCCACCTTTAAAGTAGGGAAGGCCCTCAATCTGCGGCTGGGTAATTCCCTCAAGTTCTCTTTTGAGCGCGGTGAAAATATCTGTATCAGGAATTTCAGCCACAGCTTCTTCATACCGCAGGAAAGTCTTCTTACGGTAATTATATAATTCTTTAACCGGGTTCAGCCCGATAAAAGAATATCTGCCAAAATTGAGGGTATCCTCAACCGACTCCAGAAGGAAGGTAAAAACCCCCTTGCGCCGGATGCGCATATAAGCGAGCACAGGGGTTAACATATCAGCGGGGATAAACTCATATACGGGTATGAGGTTAAAGCTCCTGCTGAGCCGGCTAAATTCTTCTAATGTACTTTTTCTGAATAACATAAGTAATGACATGACTAAAAACAAAAAACCCTTCCAGGAGGGGTAATCCTGGAAGGGTTCTTCCGTAAAAAATATGTAGATTACCGCCTATGCATCAAAACAATATCCTCCCCACCACCAGCTAAATCGGCCGGCGCAGTTAGGGCTTGAATGATAGTTGACAAATAATCTTTTCATGGCGGGAAAAATATCTGATTTACCGGAACGATGCAAGGGAAAAATGAGAATTTTTATCATAATAGTGTTAAATAGTATCTACAAAAATTATGAGCCAGAATTTTTTGAAGAATCTGGCGCTTCGTTACGGCAGAGTGATAATTATTATTGGGAACTTATTACAGTTCAATCACGATGTGGGTTCAGCTTTGGAATGTGAGTACTTTTTGATTGCTGGGTCACTGCTTCGTGGTTCAAGGTATTCACCCCAGGAAGAATCTATATAGACAAAAAGTGGTATAAATGAGTTTTGTCAATAGAATGTCAATAGAAAGTAAATAGAAATGTCAATAGAACACGAAAATTCAAGGGTTAACCCAAGAAACCTCCCAAACCCGGAACCGGCTGATGATTGAGCTTGCCGACCGGATTACCATTGGCTACGCCAGCCCGGACGGGCAGTTGGAAGAACTGTTAAAGAGGTTCAGAAGCCACTTGAGCGGTTAGTGTGATTTTCCTCCCCCTATTCGTGTATTCGTGGCAAATTCCCCAAATTCACAATTCACAATTCACCGAAACATTAGCCCCCATTCCGCATCTAAATTGCTATGTAATTGACCGGTTTTTCCCGCCAAAATGGCTTATATTGGATTCCAGAATTTTTGTATTTTTGACGGATTGTGTACTTATGACAAGGGAAATGTTCAAGTCTAAAATTCACCGGGCAACTATCACGGAAGCTGAGTTGTTCTATGAAGGTAGCATTACCATAGACAAAGAACTAATTGAAGCCGCTGACTTTCTCCCCGGAGAAAAAGTCCAGGTTGTGAACTTGAGCAATGGCAGCCGGCTGGAAACGTATGTTTTGGAAGGCGAGCCCGGAAGCGGGACAATTTGCCTGAACGGTCCGGCAGCACGGCTTGGCTATAAGGGGGATGAAGTGGTTATCATTACTTATGCTCACATGAGCGAAAATGAAGCCCGAAGCCATAAACCGAGAATTGTTTTTGTTGATAAATCGAATAAAATAGTATCAGTTCAAAATTGAAAAACGGAGTAACCATGAAAAAGAATCTTCTGACAACGCTAGCTTTAGTGATTGTTTTCTCCTGCTCAGCTTTTGCTCAGTATAAAGATACTGAAATCCTGAAGCCGGGAGTAAAGAGCTACATTGTTGATGAGACAGACAGTTTCCTTTTCGGATTATTTGACCCATCGCGGTTTAGCATGCAGCACAGCTACTCTATGTCCTACTCAGCGGGAGGTGGAAACGGTGTGGCGCTCGGTGTATATACGAACAGTATGTTTTTTAAGCTCGCGAGCAATCTGAATTTTCAAATTGACGCACAGCTTTCGCACTCACCGTATAACACGTTTGGAGGAACTTTTGGCGAAGATCTGAGTGGTTTCCGGATTTCGAGGGCTCAGCTTAATTATCAGCCGTGGAAAGATTTTACCGTAAATCTTTCCTATCAGCAGCTCCCCCGCGGTTACTATGGCAATGGTTACGGAAACGGCTTTTATTACGGAAACCCTTTCTTTGATTCAATGTGGGACAACTCACTGAATCAGGGGAGGTAATGCCGCTCCTGCATGGATGATGTATCAGCCGGTTCTTCTGAAAAAGAGGAACGGTTCAAACAGCTCCTTCTTATTTCAGCCATTCTGATAAACCTTCTTGTCAGTATATATTTATTCCTTCTGATTTTTCCGGCAGAAGAGGAAAATCAGAATACTACAAACGCGCGGAAGAGTAACGGGGAGGTTATAACTGTAGAGGTGCTGAACGGTAGTGGAATTCCGAATGCAAGCGCGATTATTGCTGATTACCTGAGAGGTCCGGGCATTGATATTTTACAGACCGGCAATTATGAAACTTTCGCCATTGATGAGACGATGATAATTGACCTGAGCGGCAACTATCAGAAAGCAAAAATCATCAGTGGAAAACTGGGACTCGATACGCTTCGTATTGTTACGATAACTAACCCTTCCCGCCTGCTTGATATTAGTATCATCGCCGGAAAGGATTTTAAACAATTAAAACTGGAAAACTGACCTTTTGAATTCAGAAGCCCTTGCAGAAAAAGCTGCAGAATTTATGTTCGAAAAAAAAGGATTTGACGTTAAAATCCTTGCTCTTAAAGAAGTAACCACCTTAACGGATTATTTTGTAGTCTGCTCCGCTGACTCTGATACTCAGGTGAGGGCGATTGCTGATCACGTTGAAAAATCACTCAAGGAAAACTCAATCCGTGTTTACGGAAAAGAAGGTTATACATCACTCAACTGGGTGCTCCTTGACTATGTTGATGTGGTTATTCATATCTTCCGTAAGGACGTAAGGGAGTTTTATAATCTTGAACGTCTCTGGGCTGATGTGCCTGTGAGAGAATTAACTGACCCCGTCAATTAAACTGTATATACCGGCCTTTGAGATCTTACGCACAAAAACTTTTTGACGCGGCGGCTGAAAAGCTGCCTTATCTGAATGAAGTACCCGTCTTTTTTGACAACCCGAAACAGGAGTCACACGGCAATCTTGCATGCAACGCTGCAATGATGCTGGCAAAACATCTGAAACGCAAACCATTGGACATTGCGCATGAGATTGTTGCAGAACTGAAATTTGATACCGCCATCATTGACAAAATTGATGTAGCGCCTCCGGGATTCATCAATATCAGATTTACCCATGCATATACTTCCGGTATCATAACGGCTATCCTCAGTAAAGGGGAGAGTTTCGGTAAGTCGGATATATACACGGGGAAAAAAGCCATTGTTGAGTTTGTCTCGGCAAATCCCACCGGTCCGCTTACGGTGGGTCATGGCAGAAATGCCGTTTCGGGAGATACTATTGCCTCATTGCTTGAGTGGATTGGATATACGGTTGACCGGGAGTATTACTTTAACAATGCCGGCAGGCAAATGAGGGTGCTGGGCGACTCGGTTAAATACCGCTATTTGCAGCTTCTGGGTGAGAAGATTGATTTCCCAGAAGACCATTATCAGGGGGAGTATATCATTGATATCGCTAAAAAACTTCACGGGCAGTATGGTGACTCCCTTCGTGAAAATGCCCCGGCTGACCTTTTTAAGGATACTGCCGAAAAAGAGATATTTGCTGATATTGAAAAAACACTTACATCAATCGGTATTGTATTTAAGACATATTACAACGAAAACAGTTTATATACAGATGGCAAGATTGATGATGTGCTGAAACAGTTCAAGGAGAAAAACCTGAGCTATGACTCTGAAGGCGCTACCTGGCTGAAACTTTCAGAAATGGGGCAGGAGTCAGACAAGGTAATTATTAAGTCAACCGGTGAGCCAACTTACCGCCTGCCTGACATTGCTTATCATACAACAAAGTTCAACAGGGGATATGACCTCATCGTTGATTTATTCGGCTCTGACCATAATGCAACCTACACTGACGTACTTGCGGGACTAAAGTCTCTCGGTTATGATTCCGATAAGATAAAAGTGCTTATTCATCAGTTTGTTACTATTATGCAGGGTAAAGAAATTGTTAAGATGTCAACCCGAAAAGCAAATTTCATTACTCTTGATGAACTGATTGCTGAGACGGGGAAGGATGCGGTGCGCTACTTTTTTAATATGCGCAGTATCACCACACATCTGAATTTTGACCTTGAGATTGCAAAAAAGCAGACGGATGAAAATCCGGTTTTCTATTTGCAGTATGCCCATGCACGTATATGCTCAATCATGCGTATGGCGGAAGAACAAAAAATCGGGCTGACTGAAAATCCTGCTTCGGGGCTCTCACACGAAGATGAAATTCGCCTTCTCAGAAAACTGTGGCAGTTTGAAAATGAAGTCCTTCTTGCCGCGGAAAATTTTGAACCTCAGAGAATAACAGTATATCTTGAAGAACTGGCAGGGTTGTTCCACAGATTTTATACATCATGCAGAATTATTGGCAGTGAAAAAACTGTGGCTGAGGCGCGGCTTACTCTTTGCGCCGCGGTACGCCAGACTATAAAGAACGGACTGAGCATACTCGGTGTTTCTGCACCGGAACGAATGTAGTTAAAGCGTTAAGGCAAGAGTGGCAACTGCCACTTTTGCCGCTCCATGCTCCCTGAGCACTCTTGCGCACTCACTGACTGTTGAGCCCGTAGTGAGAACATCATCAACCAGTAAAACAGATTTCCCCTCAACCGAAACTCCCTCCGTCAGGATAAAAGTATTATATATATTCTTTCTTCTTTCAAATCCTGATTTGTGAGTTTGTGTCTCTGTGTATTTGATCTTTGTAAGGGCGTTTACAACAGTAATACCGCTTAGCTCTGAAATGCCGGCGCTGAAAAGTTCACTCTGATTATATCCGCGCTCAAGTTTTTTTAGTTTATGGAGAGGGACGGGGGTGAGTATATCACAATCATAGTAGTCAATGATTTCTTCCGCGTGCCTTCTTCCCAGAAAAACCGCCATCCTCTGCTTATTACGATATTTAATGTGGTGAATTATTTCAATCTCGATTGAATCTTTCATCATTCCGAAGAGGGGGTAAATAGCATCAATGAGTTTATCGGCTTCGTACTTGCCTTTGTATTCAGCGAGACGATCTTCAGGGGAGAGAATGGCAAGGGAGCTAAGGCAATCAGCGCAGATATATTGTTCTGAAGTGGTAAGTTTCTCAGCACAGCCGGCGCAGGTTTCGGGAAAAAATAACTGAGAAAGACTCCTGAGAACACCCCCCGCGGCCATCAGAGCATACCTGCCCGTTTGCGCAAGAACCATTCAATGGAAAGCAGCAGCACAATGAACATAAGGATATATATATCAGACCAGATACGGTGCTCGTCAACTGAGCTTTTAACCGGAGCTTTTTTCAGGTCAAGCCGTGTATATTCGTTCATAATTTCATTATAGCTGCTTTCATCAAAATATTTCCCGCCTGAATAAAAAGCTAAAGCCGAAAGAAAATTAGCATCCGCAGTCAGATTTGAACGTTCAAAATCAATTTCACCGATGTTAATACGGCCTGAGTCTGCAGCATAAAACCGTCCGTTGCGGTTTACTGTTCCTTTATATTTATAATCTCCGGGGGGGAGCTGATCTGCAATAGTTTCATAGAGCCCTCTGCCAAGCTCGTTCATGATATACTCCCGCCGGAGGGAGGGAGAAAAGATAACAAGACTGATTTCCTCAGCTTCAAGCGCGCTGCCGCTTTCATCAAGAAGTTCTGCTGAGATTTCCACCGCTTCATTTTCACTGAAAATCTTTTTTACCGGTTTTAGAGTGAGCAGCTTTCTTTCCTCAATGGAAGATAGCCATCGTGCTGTCCCGGTTATAAAATTATCAAAATCAAATGACTCGCTTGTGTTAAGTTTCCACCTCCAGAGATTCACACCGTTGAAAGCTGCTGCTCTGATTTTACCGATCGACAGTAACGTAAGCATGGGGTCATCAAGTGTAACATTATTCTGTCTGATGGTTATGAGAGGCAGTGCACCCGCCTTGCTTTTAAGCGCCCAGTCAGACTGAATAACCGGCGGAAGCGCGTTAATACTCCCCGGAAGAGAACCGGTACCTGCCTTAACCACCGAGTGTTGTTTATGATTTTCATTAAGCCGCGGAAGAACTTCTTTTCTTCCATTCCCTGCCCTGATAATTTCAAAAGGTAAATAGGGGCTTAGAACGCGGAGCTTCTGTACATCAGTAAACGGAGGCAGAAGAATGAAAAAGGGCGTATTCTTTGTTGCCAGGATATTTCGTATATCATCCAGCATCTGAGGTGATGTTTCAGATGAAGGGAAATTAATAAGGAATAAGATATCTGCTTTTTCTGCATCTGTCCTGCTATAATTTCCCTCAAGAAATCTGCCCTGGCTAACTTGTATGAGTGAGGTAACTTTCATACTGGTATCAGCAGCGAGCGCGGAACGGATAAATGAAACATCTGAGGAGGGGTATCCTGCGATCAGATGAATTTTCAGCTTGTCGGAAAGAACGTTTATATACGTCACTTTTTTATTGTTGCCCGGCTGCTCATCACCTTTGGGAAGGGTTACCTCAGCAGTTATTTTCTTTTCACCCGGCAGCAGCGGCTTATAGGTAAATACTGTGGATGTTATACCTTCTTTAACAAGCGTAATGGTTTCCGAGCCAATAAGTTTGTTATCCTCATATAAACTTACTGTAAGTGCTTCACTGTTAAAACCGTAAGAACTTAAAGTAACATTTAACATAGTCTCTGTACCGGCATAAACTGTTTCATTGTGAATGATACTGCGGATGCTCACATCTTTTTTGCGAGAGGTATCACCGATACCAACTGTATATACGGGATAACCAAGCCGGTCCGCACGGGTAAGAGGGTTCCCCCCTTTATTGATGATGCCGTCTGAGAGAATGGTTAATGATGCAGCAGGAGCATCATCGGGTATTGCATTGATAACCGCTTCCATGTCGGTAGCATTTCCGGTGTAAGAGATGGTTGCCAGTTCCTGGTTTTCTGCAAATTCGGGTTTGCCGTCAAAGAGTATATACCGGAAGTTAAATTTGCCGGAGTTTGAGCTGAATAACCGGGTGAGGTCATCCATCAGAAGAGTTTTCCGAGCGGAATCTTTACCTGAGCCCAGCGAAGCAGAGCGGTCAATTGCCACATAATGAACCGGGCGGAGCTTAGTTTCATAAAAAAGTGAGATCACCGGCTCAAACAGTAGAAAAAGCAAAAGCAAAACAACTACACCTCTGAGGCCGAGCAGCAGATACCGCTTTGCTTTTGAAACAACCGGAAGCGTAAACCGGTAACTGAACCAGACGTATATACCAAGCAGAAGAAGCAGAAAGATGAGCCAGGTCCAGCTTCCTGCAATATCAAGAGCAGCGTCCCTCAATTCTGTCATAAGTGCTTTCTCAGAACTTCGAGTCCCATTCAGCTATCCGGCTGAGCTCTTCGTAGTCTGTCAGGTCAAAATGAATGGGAGTGACTGAAGCATAATTATCAGTAACTGCCCTCTGATCAAAAACATTTGTCTCATCCATTTCAACCAGATTGCCGGTCAGCCAGTAGTAATCGCGTCCGTAAGGGTCGGTACGTTTTTCATAAATATCATCCCATTTTGATTTACCCTGACGGGTATAAAGCACACCCCTTATTTCCTCTTTTGGGAGATCGGGAACGTTCAGGTTGAGCAGGGTTCCGGGTCTCAATCCTGATTTTACTATTATTCGGGCGTAGTGAGCAGCCAGTGCCGCTGCATAATTAAAATGTTTTGCATGATGACTGGTGACTGATACTGCAATAGCGGGGATATCCATGATTGCGGCTTCCCGTGCGGCTGAGACTGTACCGGAGTAAATAACGTTTGTGGCAGTATTAGAGCCATGATTGATGCCGCTTACCACGATATCCGGATTACTTTTAAGGATATTCCTTACTCCCATTTTAACACAGTCAGCGGGGGTTCCG
Organism: Ignavibacteriales bacterium; assembly: GCA_045863035.1. GTDB lineage: Bacteria > Bacteroidota > Ignavibacteria > Ignavibacteriales > Ignavibacteriaceae > H2-BAC3. The sequence goes on from BTUV01000017.1 coordinate 25,254, forward strand.
TCAACAGCATAGCCAAAAAAGTCACTGTTTTTATAATAATTAATGACCCTGAGGGGTGTTTTCATGGTGATTGCGTGACCGACCGCGCTTTGTTCGCGAAGGGGAGCCACAACTGTTACATCGGCAAATTTTCTGAATTCTTCTGCAAGAGCGGCAATTCCTGTCGAATCGATACCGTCATCGTTGCTGATAAGTACTTTCAAACCTTGATCCTCTTTTCCGTAAGCCGCCCTGAATGAGTAGCGGTTTTTTGCTAAATTATGAATCTGAATCTGTAAAAATAATGATAATAATAGAACCAGAGATATTTAACCAGTTCCCGGAGATAAAGTGCGGTTTTAGCACGAAATCTGACCAAGATGCCCTCCCCCCCTACCATTTTAACCTTTCCGGCTCTGTGGAGGATGACCCAAAGGCGGTTCTTGGCAGGAAAGAGCGTTTTTATAACTTCTTTGGTCTCACTCCATCAGACGTTGCTACCCAGCATCAGGTTCATGAGGATAGTGTAACGGTGGTTAAAAGACCCGGGCTTTATCCTTCTTCTGATGCACTGGTAACGGAAGTGGCGGCTCTGGGTCTGGTAATTTCTTCCGCAGACTGTCTTCCGGTTTTTATATATGATAAAAAAAACAGGGTTATAGCTGGAATTCACTCCGGATGGAGGAGTTCTGAAAAAAGGATAGTAAGGAAAACGATCGATTTATTGGTGCAAAAGTGGAATTCTCACCCGGATCATTTGTATGCTTACTTTGGACCCTCTGTTTCAGCAGAAGTTTATGAAGTAGGGGCTGAAGTCGCGGAAAGATTTCCGTCAAAATATTTTATTCCCGTGAAAGAGAAGTTTTATTTGAATATACCCCTTTTTAATTTCGATATACTCACATCATACGGAGTTCCGGAGAAAAATATCCAGGTCAGCCGTCTGTGCTCTTACAGCAATCAGAAATTACTGCATTCCTACCGCCGTGATGGGAAGGTATCAGGGAGAGCAGTTGGTCTCATTATGATGAAAGATAAAATCTGATGCTGATAAGGTATATACTGCTCTATGTGCTTCTTTGCCTAATCTGGGGAACAACCTGGCTGGCTATACGGCTCGGGTTAGAGGATTTTGCGCCGTTCTTTTCAGCAGGGCTTCGGTTTGTGGTTGCCGCTGTTGTCATCGGAGGCATAATTTATCTGAAGAAAATTCCGCTTCCCTTGGATAAAAAATCCATAGCGATATATATTATGCTGGGATTGTTTTCGTTTTTCGTTCCCTTCGGCATGGTTTACTGGGGCGAGCTGCATGTGAGCAGCGGGCTTGCAGCAGTTCTTTTTGCAGTATATCCTTTCGGGGTTACTATATTTTCTTATTTTATACTCAAAAATGAAGAAATAACACTCCGGAAATTTGCCGGTATGATTCTTTCTTTCGCCGGAGTTTACACTATTTTTCATAACAGTCTTGACGGGGGTTCTGATCTTTATGTGATTGGAATGTTAATGATTCTGCTCAGTGCTCTTATTCAGGCATATATACTTGTTGTTTTTAAAAAGCATGGCTCCTATCTCAACGCACTTTCTGTTAATTTTGTGCCTGTGATTATCGCCGGTGTTTGTTTTCTTGTTTCGTCATGGGTGATTGAGCCGGAACCGGTGAAAGCACTGACCGCGGCAGGTATAGGCACTACCCTTTATCTGGGGATTTTTGGCACAGTAATTACTTTCACTACGTATTATTATCTGTTAAAGCGAATTCCTTTACTCCTGCTTTCATTTATTGCGTTTATAACACCGGTGATAGCGGTTATAGCCGGCTGGTTGTTTATGGCGGAAAAATTATCTGAAAGTGATTTACTGGGGAGTGTGTTAGTTATCGGCGGATTGGGAATTGCAAATCTTGTTTTTACTAAGAAATCCTCAACAGCACAGGCATGAAAAATATCATCAGAATAAATAAGGCCTCGTTTTATGCGTATCACGGCGTGTTCAAGAGTGAGCAGAATGTAGGCGGAAAGTTTGAAGCGGACATTGTAATTTATACTGATTTTTCTCTGGCCTCCGAAAAAGATCAGTTGAAAAACACCATCGATTATGAAAAAGTGTATCAGGTATTGTATGAAACTGCGATAGCGAAAAAGTATTATCTGATAGAAGCCCTCGCGGCAAAAATTACCGATGAGCTTTTCAGGAAGTTTGAGATGGTCGAAAAACTTGAGGTGAGAATCCGGAAGAATAATCCGCCCATAGGAGGTGTTGTTGAATCTGTGGAAGTTGAAGTTATTAAAGAACGGAATGAGTTTCTGAAAGAATGGAAGTAAAAGTTTTTCTTGGAATAGGGTCAAACATTGAACCCCGTGCCGGTTATATTTTGAGAGCAATTCAACTGCTTTCCACATATAAAGACATTAGCATCAATCGGCTCTCTTCAATTTACCGGGCACGCCCATTGGGGAGCAGTACCAAAGGGGAATTTCTGAACTTAGTTGCAGAGATAACAACTGATGTCTCCCCTGAAGAACTGTTTCAAATTATCAAAAATACTGAAGTAGATACAGGACGGATTATGAGGAAGAGATGGGGTGCGCGTGAAATAGATATAGATATCATTTTCTATGGTGATCTGGTGTATCATTCCGAACTGCTTGACATACCACACAGAGGTTTGATGGAGCGGGATTTTTTTGTATATCCTCTGCTTGAACTTGAACCGAAGGCGGTTAATCCTGAGACAGGTGAAAGACTTAGCAGTATTTCGTTCGAGACGGATGAAATGTTTATAGCGGGGAAGTACGATCCCAAAGAAGAACCGAATGAGGACCTTTATGGTAAATGAAATCAATTACATAGCCATTGAAGGGGTTATCGGTGTGGGGAAAACTTCACTGGCCCGGTTGATTGCTGAGAAAATGAGAGCCCGGCTGATTCTGGAGAAGTTTGAGGAGAATCCTTTTCTTGATAAGTTTTATAAGAGTAAGGCAGATTTTGCTTTTCAGACTCAGATGTTTTTTCTGGTAAGCAGATATAAGCAGCTTGAAGGGTTGCATCAGAATTCCCTTTTTACAAATTTTATTGTCTCAGATTATATTTTTGAGAAAGACAGGATATTTGCAAGTATTAACCTTTCAGACGAAGAGTTTCGTCTGTATGACTCCATTTATCCGATGTTCTCACAGAACATACGGAAACCGGACCTGGTAATTTTTCTTGATAGCGATGTTGATCGTCTGGTCTATAACGTGAAACTGCGCAACCGTGAAATGGAAAAAGCGGTAACCGCAGATTATCTTGCCGCTCTCAGTAACGCGTATAAGGAATTCTTTTTTAAATACTCGCATAGTCCGCTGCTGATCATAAACACCACGGGAATAGATTTTGTAAACAACGACTCAGAGTTTAATGCGTTGTGCAAAGAAATCTTCCGGAAGGACAGAGCATTCATTGAATATTTTAATCCGGAAGGGAAGGGGATATTTTGAAATATATACTGATTTTCCTGATGATCTATGTTGTTTACAGAATTACCAAAGCGGTTATGATTAACAAGCTGAAAAAAATGGCAGGGCAGAGTAATTCAAGAGTGAGGGGGAGTAATACCACACATCCGGATAAACGGAATATTGAAGATGCAAAATTTACCGTGATTGATGAAGATGACCCCAAAGGGAAAGAATAATCTTCATCATGGATATTACCGAGAAACTTCTTCATGCCATTTGCAGGGGGATTTGGGGGGTTAAGGAAAAATCACCTCCGCTGGATTTTCAGCCGAAGAAAATTCTTGTTATCAGACCACACAACCAGCTTGGAGATATGATTGCCGGCACGGTGCTCTTCCGGGCAATTAAAGAAACCTGGCCTCAGTCAGAACTTTATTTGGTTGCATCACCGCAAAATATATACGGTGCATTACGTAACCCATTCGTAACAGAAATTTTTAATTTTAATAAAAAGCTGTTATTCAATTCCGGGTTTCTCAAATCATTTTTCCGATTTTTAAAAGGGGACTTTGATTTAGTCATCACTCCGGTTGTTGTTTCAATATCTTTTACCAGCAATCTTATGGCAGGGATTTCCGCTGGGAAGCATAAAATAGGGGCTCAATCACTTGATGGGGAGAAAAATGATTCATCCTACTTTTTTCATGAACGTGTTATGGTTGATTTCCGGCAGAATGAAAATCTGCACGTCTGGGATCGTATTATCCGGAATATGGGCTCTGTAAAGCTGATGCATGGTGAGCTGAAAACTGATATATATTATACTGAGCAGGATTCTCACGTAGCAAAGTCTGCGCTGAAAGAGTTTGGATATACTGAAGATAAGCTGCTTTTGGGAATTCACCCCGGAGCAGGGAAGCCACCGAATATCTGGCCGTCTGAAAATTTCGCTTCGGTTATAAATAACCTGACCCGGATTGCCGGTGCATTGCCTGTAAAGAAATCAGTTTTTGTTGTTGCAACAGGCAATCCGCAGGAACAGAGCATTATTGATGAAATAAATACCAGGACTGAGATTAAGGTTCACTTTTATACGAACCGGACAATCAGTCAGGTGGCTGCAATGATGCAGTTTATTGACCTCTTCATTACAAATGATACCGGAATCATGCACGTTGCAGGAGCTGAACCGGTACCACAAATTTCACTCTTCGGCATGACAAATCCTCATGTCTGGGCTCCGAGAGGTGAGAATAAATTCTGGCTCAGGGAGTCTGATTTGATAGCAGATATTTCACCTGAAAAAGTAATTGCTTTGGCCAGGGAAATTCTCAAATTGTGATAATATGAAATCAGAATTTATGAGTATATGAAGAATTATGCGGCTATTGATGTCGGCTCTAACTCGTTCCATCTGAAAATAGTTGCGGTTGAAAATGGAAATTTGCACGAAACCGTGCTTGACAAACGAATTGTTCACCGGCTTGCCGCAAAGGATAGTTCCGGCAAAACATATATACCGGAAGAAAAAATCATCGGGGGGCTTAAAATTATCAAAGAATTTGCCGCGGATATAGCCGGACACCGGGCCGGATATCTTGGTTTTGCAACAAGCGCAGTAAGGGAGTCAATTAACGGCGCTGATTTTCTCGCGAGAGTTAAGAAAGAGACCGGCATAACAGTCAGCATTATTTCCGGTCATAAAGAAGCAGAACTTATTTATGAAGGCGCTATGCTTTTTCTTCCTGATGATGAGAGGGAAATAACAGTTATTGATATTGGCGGCGGCAGCACTGAAATAATCAAAGGACGGGGCACTCGCTATCTCTATGCTGAAAGTATTCCGGTCGGAGCAGTAAGATGCAGCCAGATGTTTGCCCCGGAATTTACTTATTCTGATCAGGCGATAAATAGTATCCGTGAGTATGCACTCGCTCAGCTCTTGCAAAATTTTCCGGAGAAAAGCGCGTTTATTTCTCCTCTGGTGATTGGCACGTCTGGTACGTTTAACTCTCTTTCAATGCTGAAACCTTTTTTAAGCCCGGATGAGTCACTTATTAGCTATGATCTGATTTTAAAGATTGAGTTATTATGTTCAGAATATAAAGAAATTAAAAGCAGACTGACGCTGAGTTATATTGAGAAGAACAAGCTGGAAATACTTCCGGCAAGTATTACGATTTTAAAGGCAATAGCTGACTACTTTGGCTTTGCTGAATTTATTTATTCTCCCTATGCAATCCGTGAAGGAATGATTCGGGAGCTGATCAGGAAAGAAGAATCTCATGGCTGATATATATTTGAAAAAGAAAGAAGAACGCCGGATTGAAGGAGGGCATCACTGGGTTTTTAGCAACGAGGTTATGCAAATTGAAGGCGAGCCGGCGAACGGGGAGCTCTGTTCACTTTTTACATCAACCGGTAAATTCCTTGGTGCCGGTTTCTGGAATAAGAATTCCCTCATCTGCCTGCGCCTGCTGGCAAGAGAAAAAACAGATAATGCGGAAGCATTGATTAAAGAACGTATTATTTCTGCCGAGAAGTTACGAAACAAAATCATGAGTGGACGAACTGCATACCGCCTGGTGTTTGGTGAAAGTGACGGACTCCCCGGGCTGGTAATTGACCGGTATAATGATACTTATATATTGCAAATACACAGCGCCGGAATGGAGCGGATGAAGCAGGTGATATCTGACACATTGCTTTCCTCCCTTTCCGCGAAAAATGTTTTAACCCGCAATGATATGTATTTCCGGGGGCTTGAAGGGTTAGCTCAGGAAGATGAAGTCTTGGCAGGGCATCAGACAAAAGAAACAATATCCATTGAAGGCGTTAAGTACCACGTTGATTTTAGTGAAGCACAGAAAACAGGTCTCTTTCTTGATCAGGCAGCCAACCGGATATATATCTCCCGGTTTACAAAAAATGCAGCCGTTCTGGATGTGTTTTGTAACTCAGGGGGGTTTGGTCTTCATGCATTGACCGGCGGAGCGAGTGAGGTAGTATTCACTGATATTTCTGAACAAGCTCTTCATTCAGTCAGGCAGAATTGCGAACTGAATAATTTTACCGGAAATACGGATTTCGTAAAAGGTGATGCTTTCACGGTACTTAAAGAATTGCATCAGCAGGGGAAAACTTTTGACATAGTGATAGCCGACCCGCCTGCTTTTGTCAAGAGCTGGAAAAAGCTGCAGGAAGGGATAAAAGGATATATCAGTATCAATGCTCACGCGCTGAAATTGGTGAGGCAGGGAGGGTTTTACGCAACAGCTTCCTGTTCGCATCATATCAGCCGCGAAATGTTTTTAGAGGCGATTCTAAAAGCAGCGCAAAAGGAAGGAAAGGATTTACGGCTGCTCCATTTTTCGGGGGCAGGCGAAGACCACCCTGTTCTGCCGGCGATGCCGGAGACGGAGTATCTGAAATTTGCATTTTTTGCGGTGGGGTAGAATTAATCGAAAATGCAGAATCTGGAAGTGTGCAGGTACCTGTTTGCCACTAATCTCATCACTCGCACGAATAATTACAGTGAAGATCGGGTAAATTCTCAGAATTTTTGCCAAAAATCTGAGGTTTTTTTTCGTCAGAGGATGTAAACTTTTTATTTTTGGGGTCGTCTAAAAATAGGTTTTTATCAAATTTTTGAGGGTATCCCTTGGACATTTCAGCTTTAAACGAAAAAATTCGCAACGAAAGTGCATTCATTGACCTGCTGACTAATGAAATCAGCAAAATTATTGTAGGTCAAAAAATAATGGTTGAGCGCCTGATGATTGGTCTGCTTTCCAACGGGCATGTGCTGCTCGAAGGAGTTCCCGGTCTGGCGAAAACTCTTGCCATCAAAACTCTGGCTGCCTCTATGAAGGCAAAATTCCAGAGGATTCAGTTTACCCCCGACCTCCTGCCGGCTGATTTAGTTGGTACACAGATTTATAATCAGAAGGATGGGAATTTTCTGATTAAAAAAGGACCGCTTTTTTCCAACTTTATCCTCGCCGATGAAATAAACCGCGCCCCGGCCAAAGTGCAGAGTGCGCTTCTTGAGGCGATGCAGGAACGTCAGGTAACGATCGGAGAACAGACATTTACGTTGGAAGACCCTTTTCTCGTCCTGGCAACTCAAAACCCTATTGAGCAGGAAGGAACCTACCCACTCCCCGAAGCACAGGTTGACCGTTTCATGCTCAAGGTAAAGATTTCCTACCCAAGCAAAGAAGAGGAGCTGAAGATTCTCAGGAGCAATACCTCATCTGAAAGTACTTCAGTGCAGCCGGTTATCTCATCAGAGGATATCATCCGGGGCAGAGAATTGGTAAAAGAGGTATATCTTGATGAAAAAATTGAGAAATATATACTCGATATAGTTTTTGCAACCCGAAATCCGGAAGAATATAAACTCGCAAAACTGAAGCCACTCATTCAGTATGGTTCATCCCCGCGCGCCAGCATCAGTCTTGCTCAGGCAGCCAAATCCCATGCTTTCATCCGCAGAAGAGGATATGTTATCCCGGAGGATATACGCTCCATTGCATACGATGTATTGCGTCACAGAATCGGAATCACTTACGAAGCGGAAGCTGAAGAAATTACTTCCGAAAATATTATACAGGATATATTAAACACGGTTGAAGTACCCTAAGCAAATCATTTCGTGAGCATGATTACTTCGGAACTTCTTAAAAAAGTACGCCATATAGAGATTAAAACCAGAGGGCTGGTTAACCATCTCTTTTCCGGTGAATATCATTCGGTGTTCAAAGGGAAGGGTATGGATTTCAGCGAGGTGCGTGAGTACCAGTATGGCGATGATATACGCAGTATTGACTGGAATGTAACTGCAAGGTTCGGGCATCCATATATAAAGGTGTTTGAGGAGGAGCGCGAACTCACGGTATTGCTGGTGGTTGACCTTTCCGGTTCACAGTATTTCGGATCATATCAGCAGGCAAAACAGCAGATTGCAGCCGAACTGAGCGCCATTCTGTCGCTTTCAGCACTCAAGAATAATGATAAAGTGGGGCTCATACTTTTTACTGATACGGTCGAAAAATATATACCGCCGCAGAAGAAAAAAACCAACGTTCTGCGTATTATCAGAGAAGTGCTCTCATTCGAACCAAAGAGCCGCGGAACCAATATCAAAAATGCTCTTGAGTTTGTTAACAAAGCAGTTAAAAAACGCAGCATCTGCTTTTTAATATCAGATTTTAATGACAAGGGCTACGAACAGGTTATACGCATCACGGCGCGCAAACATGACCTGATTGCCGTAAAGATTGAAGACCCGCGTGAAAATGAGCTCCCTTCAGTCGGTTTGGTACAGTTCGCCGACCCTGAATCAGGGAAGGAGATGCTGATTGATACCGGCTCAATTAAAGTGCGCTCGCTGTTTTATGCAAAAGTGCAGGAAAGAAAAAACCTGATCAGAAAAATATTCACCGCCGCGGGCATTGATACAATTAATGTGAATACTGCCCAGTCATATATACCGCCATTAGTGAATTTCTTTAAGAAGCGGGAGACTCGCCTGTGAGCAGGATTCTTTTTGCTTGCTTCTTGCTGATTTCAACATTGCTCCCGCAGGAAATTCAGTTCAAAACCCGTGTTGATTCAACAGCATATTTGATTGGCGACCCGGTCACACTAACCATTGACGCTAAATATCCGGCTGACTATAAGTTAGTGTTTCCCTCACGTTATGATTCGCTCGCGCCCCTTGAATATCTTTATACTGATACGCTATCGCGGGATGAGTCAGGCGGCATCAGGCAGGATGTGTTTGGGTTTGTTGTTGCCGGTTATGATAGCGGCTTATTTACTATTCCACGTATGCCATTTCTGTTTGTAAAAGGAAACACAACGCAGCAGTTTTTAAGCGATTCTTTTATAGTTCTGATTTCTACTGTTGCGGTTGATACTTCAAAGGATATACGTGATATAAAAGCGCCTGAAAAGATTCCATTTGACTATTCATTTTTGCTTTGGCTGATTCCGCTCATTCTTTTGCTTGGCGTACTTGGGTACTGGCTTTACAGGAAATTCAGCAGGAGAGAAAAAGTAATTGCCCCTGTTGCACAGATAGTACCCGGCCCTTACGAGGAAGCATATACCGCGTTGAAATTATTGGAAGAGAAACAGCTTTGGCAGAATGGTCAGATAAAGGAGTTTCACTCTGAAATTACCGGCATTATCAGAAACTATTTTGAACGCGCATATACACTACCCGCGCTTGAGAGCACATCATCTGAAACGCTTGAGTTTCTCAGGAAAAAAGGGGTATCAAACACAATTGTTATCAGGAGTGAATCCTTTTTCGAGAATGCTGATTTGGTTAAATTCGCGAAATATATACCGCTCTCAGATTTAAATCAGAAAATGATGACTACTGCTTATGAAATTTTGCAGGATTCATCATCAGCAGGAGGGGGGCAAAAGGCGTGAAATTTTTTGCTAATTATGAATTCCTCCAGCCGCATTATCTTTGGCTGTTGCTCATTATTCCTGCTATTCTTGCATGGAAATACTTTGTTCACAAGAGTGACAAAGCAACAGTTGTGTATCCGGGAACGGCGGAGCTTTTTGAAAATACCAAAAGTATGCGGGCGCGGCTTTCATTTCTTCCTCTGCTGCTCAGATACCTGGCCATCGCAGCCATTATAATCGCCATTGCTCGTCCGGTTTCATATACGTCAGGTGAAAATATTGATACTGAAGGGATTGATATTGTCCTTGTGCTTGATATATCCGGCAGTATGTTGGCGGAAGATTTTAAGCCAAACCGACTTGAAGCTGCAAAAAATCTGACAAAGGAATTTGTACTTGCGCGTCAGACAGACCGCATCGGGCTGGTTATTTTTTCGCGTGACGCATTTACGCAATGCCCCCTCACTGTTGATTATAAGGTGCTCACCGATCAGCTCAGAGCGGTTAAATCAGGTATGATTGAAGACGGAACAGCCATTGGTAATGCTATTACAAACGGGGTGAATCGTTTGAAAGACAGTGATGCCAAAAGCAAAGTGCTGATTCTTTTAACTGACGGAGTGAATAATGCCGGTGAGGTTGATCCAATTACAGCTACTGAAATCGCAAAAACGTTCGGCGTAAGAATCTATACTATCGGGGTTGGTACTGTCGGTGAAGCGCCTTACCCTTATATTACGGCATTCGGAAAACAATATCAAATGGTGCCTGTCCAGATTGATGATGCAATGCTGACAAAAATTGCCGCTGAAACAGGAGGTAAATATTTCAGAGCAACCGGTAACAAAAAGCTGGAAGGCATTTATCAGGAAATTGATAAACTTGAACGTTCTATAATCGAAGTGACTTCATACAGAAATAAGACCGAGCATTTTTATCCTTTTGCAATTGCTGCCCTTTTGCTGGTTTTTCTGGAATTTTTACTTGGTAAAACATATTTCAGGCGGATGGCGTAACCTTGAGATTTGCACGGCCTGAGTTTCTGTATTTGTTATATCTGCTCCCGCTGCTTATTGCATTTGCAGTGTATATTATGTATCGTCAGAAAAAACTAATCAGCCGTTTTGCCGGAGTGGAGATATTTAATGCTCTGCTCAGTAACAAAAGCAGGGTTAAAGAGTATCTCAAATTGATGATTGTGATTCTGGTTTTTCCTTTTCTTATCATTGGTATCGCAAACCCGCAGATAGGAACAAAGATTGAGGAAGTTAAGCAAAAAGGGATAGAGATATATATTCTGCTCGATATTTCACAGAGTATGCTTGCTGAGGATTTGCTCCCTAACCGGCTTGATAAAGCAAAAAGCGAAATAAACACTTTGCTGCAAAAACTGAAGGGTGATCGCATCGGGTTGATTATTTTCGCGGGGGATGCTTATATACAGTTTCCACTTACGACTGACTACTCAGCAGCGGGGCTATTCCTGAGCGCGGTGGATGTGAATTCCATACCGAAACCGGGGACTGCTGTGGCCTCAGCAATCAATCTTGCGCTTGAGTCATTTGATTATGACTCTCCTTCACGTAAAGTGATAATAACGATTACGGACGGAGAAGACCATGAGGGGGACTTAGAGTCCGCGCTCAGTACCGCCAAAGACAAATCAGTTAATATATATACCATAGGAATGGGTTCTCCGGACGGCGCACCGATTCCTGTTTATGGCCCGGGCAAAACCCGGATTGGATATAAGCAGGATGGCAGCGGAAACTCTGTAGTTACCCGGCTTGATGAACAGACTCTTCAAAAAATAGCTGCTGAGACCGGTGGAGAGTATTATCTTTCTTCACCTGGCAGGAATAACCTGGATGAAATTCATTCCGATCTCGAAAAAATTGAAAAGAGTGAATACGGTGCAAAGATGATTACTGATTACGATGATAAATATTACTGGATGCTCATCCCCGCGCTGTTTTTATTATTACTGGAACTTCTTATCTCTGAGAGGGTAAAACTTAGGAAGGAGAAACAACTATGAGATATCTTATCATCTTAGCAATATTTGCTGCATTTCAGATGATCCGACCGCAAAGCACCCGTTCACTGAATAATGATGGTGTTGAGGAGTTTGAAAAGAAAAATTTCGCGGAGGCAGAAATAAAATTCAGGAAGGGCCTTGAAAAAGAGCCGGAAAATAAAACTCTCAAATTAAATCTTGGCGGAAGCTATTACAAGCAGGCAAAGTTTGATGAGGCCTTAAAAAGCTATAACGAAACGATAAATGCGCTTTCTGATAAAAATGAAAAATCAAAAGCATACTATAATCTGGGGAACTCTCTTCTGAAACAAGAGAAATATAAAGAAAGCATAGAGGCCTTTAAGAATTCACTGAAAAATAATCCTTCTGATGCAGACGCAAAGTATAATCTTTCCTACGCGCTGAAAAAGCTGCAGGATCAGCAAAACCAGGATAAGAACCAAGACAAGGATCAAAACAAAGACCAAGACAAAGACCAAAACAAAGATCAGAATAAAGATAAGAACCAGGATAAAGAGAACGACAAGAATAAGGACGAACAGAATAAACAGGATCAGCAAAACAAGCAGGATCAGAATCAGCAAAACAAGCAGGATCAAAATCAGCAGAAACCTAAGATTTCAAAAGAAGATGCTGAACGTATCCTGACAGCTATGAAGAATAACGAAAAGGAAATGCAGAAAAAACTCCGCAAGCAGGAGGGGGTTCGTGTTAAGGTTGAAAAGGACTGGTAATTGATCAGCAGCAGAGTTAGTTAAGAGATGATTACGGTACACAAATTATTTGTTTTTGTGCTCCTCTTGCTGCTTCAGCAGGCGGGGGCGCAATCATTTCAGGCGACTGTTAACCGTAACACTGCAACTACTGATGATGTAATTGAAGTTGGTTTTATCTATTCCGGTAAGGATATAAATAGTGTTGGTGGATTTCAGGCGCCTACTTTTACTGATTTTAAAATAGTAGCCGGTCCCAATCAGTCAACCAGTATGCAATTTATTAACGGTGTGGTATCGGGGCAAAAATCATTCAGCTATTATATACAACCGATCAAAACAGGTAAGTTGAATATACCCCCCGCTTCAGTGACTGTCGGCGGTGAAAGGATAACATCAAACTCCCTTACCGTTGATGTGACTAAAGGCACCGGGAAACCTAAGAAAGAAGAATCATCCGATGTTGATATGGGTGAGATTGCGGATAATCTCTTCATACGTGCATTTGCGGACAAATCATCTGCGTTTACGGGTGAGCAGGTAACAGTTACTTATAAGCTATATACACGGCTTAATATCGCAACGCCGCAGATTACTAAACTTCCGAATTATCAGGGATTCTGGGCGGAAGAAATTGATATGCCACAGGTTATTAACTTCAGCAGGGAAACTATTGATGGAGTTGTGTATAATGTAGCAACGCTGAAAAAAGTGGCACTCTTTCCGCAACAGACAGGTGAGCTTTCAGTTACCCAATATGAGCTTAAAATTCCTGTGGTTATCCAGCGGAAACGGAAATCCAATGACCCGTGGGGTGATTTTTTTAACGACCCGTTTTTCAGACAGACTGAAACAGTTGAATATACTGCCAAGTCAAATGTACTGAAGATACAATCAAAGGAGCTTCCTTCATCGGCAGAGGAGAATAATTTCACCGGCGCGGTAGGTTCATTCACCTTGAAAAGCAGCATTGATAAAAAGCAGGTTAAACAGGGGGAACCGGTACGATTGATATATACCCTGAGCGGAACCGGTAACATATCGCTGCTCACCCTGCCTGAGTTTGACCTTGGCAGCGGTATAGAAAAATATGAAGACAAATCCGATAATGCTATAAACCGTGCAGGCGTAATAAGCGGAAGCAAGACCATTGAATATCTGCTCATCCCAAGAAATGCAGGTGAAACAGTAATACCGCCTCTCACGCTTAGTTACTTTAACCTAAGTGCAAGAAAGTATGAAACCATTGAAGCAGAAGGTTATACGCTTGAAGTAACTCCAAATGCAGATTTTGTTTCATCTCTTCCGGAAAGGGGAGGAAGAGGGGAAACTGACATCAGGTATATAAAAACTTCGTTTACCAAAGCATTACTCAATAAAGAAAGTCCGTTTGAAAGCGTGCTGTTCTGGATTCTCGCAATACTTCCTTTGGCAGGGTTTGGTGGTTTTGCTTATATATTCAGACGCAGGCAGGAAATGCTCGCTGATCTTTCAGGATACAAAGAACTCCAGGCCAAAAAATATGCGGCAAAGCAGCTAAAGGAAGCGAAGAAGTTAATGGTAAGCAGTGATAAGGAGGGGTTTTATTTCGAAATTTCAAGAGCATTGCAAAAATATCTTGAAAATAAACTGCGTATTACCGCCGCTGATTTTTCCATTGAAACAGCCGAGGAACGGTTGAAAGCGCTGAATCTTGATGAAGATATCGTAAATCGCCTGAAGGAAACCTACAGCGGTATTCAATTCGTCAGGTTTGCCCCTGCTTCCGGGGCAGGTGAGGCAATGAGTTCAGTATTTGAATCTGCTTCCGGACTTATCACTGGTCTTGAAAAAAGCATTCTCAAGGGGAAAAAACGATGAGAAAAGTTTTCGTAATATTCCTGCTTCTGGCACTCAATATATATGCTGATGCTCAGAAACTGTTTGCTGAGGGGTGTGAGCTTTATAATCAGAAAAAGTACGAGGAAGCGTTACAGTTATTTACTTCGATTGAGACTACCGGTGATATATCCGCGGAGCTTCTTTATAATATTGGCAATGCACACTTCAGACGGGGGCGGCTTGGCTTCGCGATTGCTTATTACGAAAAGGCAGCACTGCTTAACCCTGCCGATGAAGATATTAAACAGAATATCATTTTTACGAGAGGGCTGGTTAAGGAAAAACAGGAAGAAGTGCCATTAATTGCTCCGCTTGAATGGTGGATGAAAACGGCGATGCTGCTCACTTTTTCGGGCTGGGTTTATGCAATTATTTTTCTCCTTTATCCTCTGTCACTATTTCTGATTTTGAGGTACTTTTACGGAAGAACCGGTCTTGTAAATCTAGCCGCGACAGGCGGTATTCTCGCGGTGATATTTTTAATGATAAATCTGGCTTATACCCGTACTCACTGGATTGACTCAGTGAACTATGGGGTAATAATTCAAAGCTCGGTTGCCGTACTTTCTTCCCCGACGGATGATGGAAATCAGGTTTTTAAGACGGTGGAGGGGGTAAAAGTGAGGATAGAAGATACGGTTGAGGACTGGGTGAAATTAAAAATGTCCGATGGTCGTACCGGATGGATCAAAAAAGACCAAATTCTTGTTATTTGATTGTAATGTTTTTTATCTTAACTTGAAATACTAAATGAAGGAGTTCCAATGAAGAAAGTTCTGTTGTTTCTATTCCTTTTTGTTGTTTCCGGCTCGGTAATCCTGGATGCGGGCGTTCAGGATAAAAAAGAGAAGCAGGAAAAAAAGGAGAACAAAATTTTTAATACAGTTTGTCCTGTTTCCGGAGAGGAAATTGAGGGGGATTACACCAGCACCCACAAAGGGGTTACCTATGCAGTTTGCTGCAAGCGTTGTTTGAAAAAGTTTGAAAAAGACCCGGAAAAGTATATCAAAAATTTAAGCGAAGACGGTAAAAAATTCAAAAAAGGAGATCAATAATGAAGAAATCGCTTTTGTTCCTGTTCATGTTCGCAGTTGCTTTCACTCTGCAGGCGGACGAACCTAACAAGAAAACCAAAAAAGATGCAGATGATAAGTTCTGTGTAGTGCCGGAAGACGGTAACAACAATCAGACATCTTTTGTGATTAACAAATCTGATGACACCAAGAAATCTGATGACACAAAGAAATCTGAGTCGAAAAAAGATAAGAAGGACGGTGAAAGCTGCTCGACAGATAAAGAGTCAAAGGAGAAAAGCTGCTGCTCAACAGATAAGAAAAAGAACGATAAAAAAGAAGATCCTAAAAAGTGATTTCAAAACCCCTCCAAGTGAGGGGTTTTTTGTTTCCAGT
>BTUV01000018.1:0-39483 GCA_045863035.1 Ignavibacteriales bacterium
TGTTTTGTCGCATAGGAATTCTCCTTAAATCTCCAAAAATAGTTAAGTTTGAATTTCAATTCCATTTGAGGCATTACACTTCCGCAATGTGTACTGTGAGAACCCGGCGGTCAAATTGACCGTTTTGTGGAATATATGTTACTGATACCATGTTACTTAGTTAATCAATTGAAAATAAATTTATATCCTATTTGATATATCCCGGTCATTTCACGAAAACATATTTTGAGTTATCCAGATATTTTTCACCATCGTAACGGTATGCGGCCAACAAGCCGTTATTTGCAATGCTAAAGTCAACACATCCGATATTTTCCCTTATAATTACAGGCATACCCTCAAGCCAATAGTGACCAAAAAACACTATTTTTTGTTGAGCATCGTAATGAGAAAATCCCGAAACAACATCTCCTGAAACCTGCTTGTCCGGCAACTTAGCATTCGGTTTAATGCTATACTGCGCATAAGTAACCTCTGCCGGATTCAGCCACCACTTTATTCTCATCTTCCGCCTTGCTATTCCTTCTTTATCATAAAACGGCTCAATATCATCAGGCATAGCCAGTTCAATTCCTTTAAGAACAATATCCACCGATTTATAAAACTCCCCCCCTTTTAATGCAAAATCTTCAAGAGGGCAGCCCTGCAAGGTGTTATTATGTAATTGCGGTTTCAAGAGGGCAATTGAAGCCGGATCCCAACAGGCATGCACCGCCCTGAATATTTCAGTCTCATAAAATAAAGGAAGAGTTAAGAACCACTCAAGAAAATTCCTCAATTGATGCTCAGGTAATTGCCTGAGGGTATGTTCATGAAGTTTTATATTTTTCTCAGAATGAGCTCGTAAAAACACTCCTTTATCGTTCTTTGTGTGAAAACAAAGAGCATTAAACTCGTGATTACCCAACAGTGCTATTGCATGATTAGCATCTGTCATGTCCTTAACAATGTGCAATGTTTCAAGGATATTCGGACCACGGTCAATATAGTCACCAATAAATATTAACTTTCTTTCAGGATGACCGTAACATCCGTTTTTTTTGGTATAGCCAAGGCGTTTTAGCAATTGTTTAAGCGGCTCAGCATACCCATGAATATCGCCTATAATATCAAACAAGAATACTCCTTTAAAATAATTTAATTCTTCATTAAAAAACTAACCATCATTGCTTTTGTAAAACCGAAAAACATATTTTATAATTAGTAATGAGTAATTAGTAATGAGTAATTGATAAATCCGGTGAAACTACTCATAAATTCATACTTCATACTTGATAATTAGTAATGAGTAATGAGTAATTGATAAATCCGGTGAAACTACTCATAAATTCATACTTCATAATTCACAATTCCTTCAAGTCCTTCTAATCAAGAAAGCGGAAAATAATGTACAATGTACAATGATTATGACTTTATTCAAGAGATAGCAATCATCGTAATCGTAAAACCGGAATTCATACTTCATACTTCATAATTCACAATTCCTTCAAGTCCTTCTAATCAAGAAAGCGTAAAACAATGAACAATGATTATGACTTTATTCAAGAGATAGCAATCATCGTAATCGTAAAACCGGAATTCATACTTCATACTTCATAATTCACAATTCCTTCAAGTCCTTCTAATCAAGGAAGTCTCATCTAAGACACTTTTATTTGCCCACTCTGAGAGAAGTTCAGAGGACATCCCCGTCTCAATCCTTCTAATCAAGGAAGTCTCATCTAAGGTTGAACCTGAAATAGCTAATATTTTAGATTTCAATATGTACGATGTCTCAATCCTTCTAATCAAGGAAGTCTCATCTAAGAATTAATTTAGATAAGTTAATAAACGAAAAGAAATTAAATATAATAAGGTCTCAATCCTTTTAATCAAGGAAGTCTCATCTAAGGAAAGGTCTAAAATGAATAAGCAGATAAGTCCAGAATTGCAGGTCTCAATCCTTCTAATCAAGGAAGTCTCATCTAAGATTGCAGAAAGACCAAAATTCGGCGAAGTATCTCTCAAAGAGATCTGGTCTCAATCCTTCTAATCAAGGAAGTCTCATCTAAGAAACTTTGGGAAAGGCAAACTGAACGAGTACAAGTTCGTGTCTCAATCCTTCTAATCAAGGAAGTCTCATCTAAGTCTGCCATGACCCCTGGAGAACTTCATGATCATCAGATTGTCTCAATCCTTCTAATCAAGGAAGTCTCATCTAAGGGAAATGCCCGTCAACTATAAGTCGGTTGATGGGACCATCTGGAGTCTCAATCCTTCTAATCAAGGAAGTCTCATCTAAGTTAGTTAACAGTAAACTAATTGTGCGTTATGAATTTAATACCCGTATCAGTCTCAATCCTTCTAATCAAGGAAGTCTCATCTAAGATTTCTGTTAAAATACAGACAAATTACTAATGCTACTGGTCTCAATCCTTCTAATCAAGGAAGTCTCATCTAAGATTGTGCGTCATGAATTTAACGTCCGTACCACATTTAATTGGTTCGGTCTCAATCCTTCTAATCAAGGAAGTCTCATCTAAGAAAAGCTTATGAGTGAGCTTAAAGGGACGGGCATTTACGTCTCAATCCTTCTAATCAAGGAAGTCTCATCTAAGCTTATGAGTGAATTAAGGGGAACAGGCATCTACGCATGCAGTATCGTCGTCTCAATCCTTCTAATCAAGGAAGTCTCATCTAAGTAAGTGTTTCCGAGCGGAGTTTTCAGGGGGGAGACTTAATGTTAACCGTCTCAATCCTTCTAATCAAGGAAGTCTCATCTAAGAATTAGGGATAAAATTTTATCTGGAGGTATTGGAAAGAAGATTGTCTCAATCCTTCTAATCAAGGAAGTCTCATCTAAGGAATCGGAGTAGCAACCCCTGTTGGGTCAGCATGCCCCTTCTCTTTTGTCTCAATCCTTCTAATCAAGGAAGTCTCATCTAAGAGTCAGGAAACAATGTCAATTGAAAGCGCACCTTTCTTGACAGTGTCTCAATCCTTCTAATCAAGGAAGTCTCATCTAAGATAAAAGTGAAATGAGTAATTTTACTCTCCGTCCTATTAGTTGTCTCAATCCTTCTAATCAAGGAAGTCTCATCTAAGTGCATATCCAGAATATTATGCCTGAAGTTCCACCAGAAACTCGGTCTCAATCCTTCTAATCAAGGAAGTCTCATCTAAGTTAATTGAAACTTTCTTCTGGGGAGAAGAACAGATTCTAAGTCTCAATCCTTCTAATCAAGGAAGTCTCATCTAAGTCTGAAAGATAAGGACTCCCTGACACTGCAGAAGAAACAAAGGTCTCAATCCTTCTAATCAAGGAAGTCTCATCTAAGAAAAATGCAAAAAGAATAAAAATAAATTTTTAAATTATATAGGTCTCAATCCTTCTAATCAAGGAAGTCTCATCTAAGTCCAAACTATTGCTGGAGGGATAATGGCTTCAAATCTTCGTAATGGAGTCTCAATCCTTCTAATCAAGGAAGTCTCATCTAAGAATTAAGAAAGGATAGTATAATGCTATCAGCAAGATTTAAAATGTCTCAATCCTTCTAATCAAGGAAGTCTCATCTAAGGAAGAACTTACTATTATATTATAATTATATAACTGGTTAGGGTTTAGGGTCTCAATCCTTCTAATCAAGGAAGTCTCATCTAAGCCAGGATACCGTTAACATCGTTAACGGAATTCTTGGTACTAACATGTCTCAATCCTTCTAATCAAGGAAGTCTCATCTAAGTATGATGAATGCAAAAGAAAAAAGTGAAATCCTCATTGATATTTGTCTCAATCCTTCTAATCAAGGAAGTCTCATCTAAGTCAAGCAGAGAAAAACAAACTTTAGAACAGAAATTTCAAGTCTCAATCCTTCTAATCAAGGAAGTCTCATCTAAGATGCTCAGGAGAACAGTACCCGAAACCTGTTCATTTATTTGTCTCAATCCTTCTAATCAAGGAAGTCTCATCTAAGGATTAAAGAACAGCTCAGAGTTCCATGTTATTTATGATACAGTGTCTCAATCCTTCTAATCAAGGAAGTCTCATCTAAGATTGAACTACTGATGAGTGAGCTGAGGGGAACAGGTGTGTAGTCTCAATCCTTCTAATCAAGGAAGTCTCATCTAAGTAAACTGTTGAAATTTTCAACGGTTCAACCTGCAGTTTTACGTCTCAATCCTTCTAATCAAGGAAGTCTCATCTAAGATTCACAGGAAGACTTAAAATAAGCCTCTTAGAGGCCATTTGTCTCAATCCTTCTAATCAAGGAAGTCTCATCTAAGAGCAATTAAATCAATGGGTTAGAAATTAATTATTTTATTCTGAATTTCCAAATTTTTACTAAGTGTTTTATTTTCAAAGGTTTATCCTTACTTACTTAAAGTGCCAAAAAATCTTCTCAAACCTCTTGTTTTTTTTCCCTATACGGAGACCCTGTTTTTGCCTCAAATTCGCAGTTTTTAAAGAACCACCTTCGTTTTTAGCTCATTTTCGCACCTTTTTTTCTCAGAAATCTTCTCAAACCTCTTCGGGTATTTTGTCAAAAATGAGGTTTGAGAAAATCGTTCTTTTAAAAGCCCGATTTTGAGCTATTTTGAGGGGGTAAAATTGCTGATTTTCTCAAACCACCTTCCGGAATTTTGGTTTTGGGAGGTTTGAGAACTTTTTGAAAAATTGCCTTACTTTAACTGGGGCCACTTAACTTATTATAATGCAATAAGTTAGTGTCTGGAATCAAAAAATGCAATTTTCTCAAACCTCCGGGGGTTTTTTGCTCTATTTTTCTTTATTCTGATTCCTAAACCTGCACTCACCATTTGGCGCGGAATGCCCTGAACTGCGGTTTTTCACCTTTCAGATAGCCGCAGAGGTCCCTAATCATAGCCGGAATGATATCAGCAAAGCTGACTCTCTTTTGGTGATGAAGGAACTCGGTATGAAAACGTGAGAGTAGTCTTTTTAGGAGAATATCCTTCGTTTCCTTGCTCAGAAGCCCGCCCTGAGTTTCAGTTTTCATCCGCAAATTGATCATAGTAATTATCGTTCTGTCTGCAATCGGCGCTCTGAATGGCTCAATCAAGTCAAAAACCAGTGTCTGTTTTCCCCTCTGGTCAGAATGAAGAAAACCGGTATTCGGATTCATGCCTGCTATGGTAACGGCTCCTGAAATCTTAACATAGAGCACGCCGTAGGCATAATTGAACATCATATTTACCAGGTCTTTACTCCCTTTATGTTCACGGTGTTCAAAATAAACAGAAGACCCTATCAGCAGTTTAATGCACTCCCAGTAAACAGCCCCTGCGGAACCTTCGTAACCGAGCATTCTGTTGCGCCAGTCAGGTGTAGGGTCAGCAGCAGGCATCTCCTCTATCAGATCAACCGCATGAATCATCTGTGAGATGTGTTTGTTCAGTTCCTTTTTCAGCTCAGGGTCTGCACCTTTTGATTTGGTAAAGTATTTAAGGGTTGCAATCTGATTCCTCACCTTGGCTGAAATCAATTCTCTGGCAACCCTCAGCCCTTTTTCTGAGGAAGCGGCTTCAGTCTGCAACCGGGTCATGTTATAAAACTGACTTTCAGCAGGTATCAATGAGGCAACCGGCTTACCAATTCCATCAAAAAAATCCATCCTGATATCTTTTTCTGAGAGCGTATATACCAGGTCAGAGGATAGGGATATTCCCTTTGAGGCAATCAACACATTTTTGGTGTTTCTGAGTGACGCGGTTTTTGCAACCTTTCCTTGGTATTTCATAACAATAGTTTCAGCATTTTTACCAATAACCATGCCGGGGGTGGTTATACACAGGTCAAGACTGCTGAACCAGATTTTATGGTAGTACTTCTTTTTCTTAAGCACTTTCTTTTCAGCCGAAGACTTGGCCTCTTCACTGAGCTGCTGCTGAGTCTGAGCAGTATTTTTCTCCTCATGCGCTTCCGGCTTCAGGCCGCTACCCTGCTCAGCAGTCACACTTGAGTTCACCGCTTTTTCTTTATGTGCTGCCTTGAATAGGGGTTCTTTGATTATTTTGCTGGTTTTCTCATCCTGAGGCGGCTTACCTGCAGCGGTTTGTTTTTGTTTAACCCTGGTCAATACTCTGTTCACAAACTCCTTTTTGGCTTCTTCTTCCTTTATGGTTAGCAGATGCAGCTTAAAAAGAATTAGTTTTGCCTGCTTAAAAGATTTGAAGGTGCGTTTAAGGAATTCCCTCCTCAGCCGGTCTGCAAGGGTAACTTCAAGAAGATCATCAAGTTCCCTGAGCTGTAGCGAAGCATCAGCAAAGCCGTAGTATCGTCTGATTCCGTCAAGATGAAAATTCACCTTTTCAACAAACTCAGCAAGCGGCGTGCTGTTAATATATCCGGGTATCTTTTTTTTCATGCCTTCTATGCGCGGCTGATCAATCAGCTTTTGCTTCTCCTTAAAGAAAATACCGCAGAAGCTGAAACCTTCACTCATCGTAAAAAAGGGCTTCGGATTTTTGTTTATTTCAAGAATCAGATTTTCCCGCAGGAATGAAACAGAAAACCGGTAATGTTCTTTTAATTCTGATTCACTTTTGGCAAGCAATACAATATTATCAGCATAGCGTACATTGGCGCAGCCCCTTGCCTCAAGAGCTTTATCGAACGAATGAAGATAGATGTTTGAAAGCAGAGGAGAGATAACCCCGCCTTGGGCAATTCCCTTTCCCGCAGTAACATATTTATTACCCGCAACCGCCCCGGTTTTAATCCACATGGCTATCAGCTCGAGTATGCCTTCATCCTTAAAATATGGGGTGCAGAACCTGATGAGCAGATCGTGGTTGACGGTATCAAAATAGTTATCTATGTCAAAAGGTGCAGCATAAGATAATTTCCTTCCCAAAAAATCATGTATTCTTGCAATCGCTTTGGTGTGACCTTTACCCGGACGATAGGCATAACTGGTATTGATAAACTGTTTGTCAATCTGAGGCAGAAACCAGGCACAGAGGGTCATCTGCACTAATTTATCCTTTATCGTGAGCATACTCAGCGGCCGTTTACCTCCGGAATTTTTATCAATAAAAAACCTGCGGTAGGGCTCAGGTATGTAACTGCCGCTGTTCACTTCAGATGCCAGATCATCAATATTCTGTCTGAGGTTCCCTTCAAATTCCCCAATCGAAACGTTATCTATACCTCCTGACCTTCCCTTTGTTTTGAGGTTAAGCCAATTGTTATAAAAATTATCATAAGTAAAAATCTGTTTGTCAGAAATCATAACTTTAACCTTTCCTTCCCTTAAAAGAAGCTGTTCTTGTAAAGATCAGCCGGCCTCAGACAACATCCACGTTTCCGGCTGTTATTTTTAATTCAAACCCGATACTTTCCCTTAGAGCATAGCAGCTTTCACACATCCTGAAAAACATGACTGAATCAGTTTTCCCTTTCACAAAGGGTGAAAGTTCTTTTTTTAATGAGGCAAGGTGCTTTACCGGCATCTGGCAGTAAAACACGCTGTATTGAATCCGCGTACCGTAATTTTCCAGAATGTCAGAAATTTTCTTCCGGCTGCGGTTGCTGGTTATATCGTAACTGATGATGTAATGCATGGCGGTTAATGAGTAATGAGTAATTAGTAATTAGTAACAAAGGGGATGAAAAAATCGGGGATACTTTACCTTCAAGCCGGCAAAGCAATATATACTATGTAAGGAAGAAGCGGCTTAAAACGGATAAATTATTATATCAAACACAAAAAACCCTGTAACATCGCAGGATTCAATTGGTTATTCAGGACAGGCAGAGAAAAATACTTCTGTCCGGCAGCCAGAGAGCACTTGCCGGACAGAGAATTATGGGTGCAGCCTCTTCGGCTGCAATGTTCTTTCAACTGATACAGTGATCAGTATAACAAGTTTTCAAAGAACGGGCTTACGTTCAAAAATTAAATTGTCATTTACTTCGCAAGTAATCCAAGAGATTCGAGCAGGAGTTCTAAAGGGATCAGTTCAATAGTTTCATCCTCCTTAATCGGCAGGGTTTCGTTTGTAAGAGTGAACTTTTCATATTTTGGTTTTGCAGTTATAATAAAAAGTTTCATTTTCTGATTCTTACAAAACACCGGCAGCCGTTTTAACTTATCAGGAAAGTATTCTTCAGAGCAATCATCAGGATCAAACGGAATTACCGGTATGAACTGCACATACCGTCCTCCTGCCTGTTGAAGATTAAACAGACGGGCATTTGCATCTTTTCTCTCAAATTCAAATGTCTTTGCATCCAGGGCGATGAGTGTACCCCACTCTGTTACCAAAAGTATATCATATTCAGCTACAAGTACCTTTGAATCATTTGTATAAACTTCTACATTTGAATATGCATACAAAATGTGGTGATTGTCTTTTTCAAGTACACTCTGTATTCTGCATTCCAAAACAAATTCAAAATACCTGGCAGGGTTTGCTCTTCCTGTCATTTGTTTAAACGCATCATAGCTTAATATGATATCATTTCCGTCAAAATAATCCCTCGACAGATTATTAAATACTTTTGAGCTTTGCGTTTTCATGCGCTTAAACGGAAGTGAACTTCTTAATATCTCCTCTTCTTTTTTCCTGATTGCTTTTAATATTGAGTTGCCTGCCTGTAATGGATTTGCGTTAAGCATTGTATCAATAGACGGTTTAAGCCCTTTTACCGTTTTTTCAATTGTTTTGGCAAGTTCCTTTTTTTCTCTTTCAAGAAGTTCGAAGCTAACTTTGCGCACAAGATTATCGAGCTGCATATCTTCATCCTCTTTTACTGCTGGTACTCTGAATGAAAATTCTCTGAATTTCTTATCCTCCCATAGTTTTTCATTTACCGGTTTATTATCTTTATTCCATTTGCTGTAAATTTGCCTACTTCCGGATGTCTTAAAGCCATAAAGTTTTAATAAATCTTCAGCCGGGAGTTCATTTTTCAATTGAATTGTTTTATAGGTCAGATTATTCTCTGCAAGAGACCATAGCTCAATTTCATGTTTAACAGGATTCGTATAACATGCAGATTGAATAACATTCACAAGTTGTGAGGTTAAAAAGCACTGCCACATTGCCAATTGCTGAGGTTTCTGCCCGCCGCCTAAATTCCAAATAACTTCAAAATTGCTGTACTCTTTGAGCATTTCCCTGATTTTACTTATGATAATATCAATGCGGCTGTCTTCTGCTGGAAGTAAAACCAGTTTTTCAAAACCTACGTTCCTATCTGCCAAAAGCTCTTCAAGCCCGCTACTCCAATTCGCTCTGGCCGCACCTGAAGTTTCAAGCGAAATAAAGTGATTGATTTTTAATTGAAGTGCTGGAAGTATGTTCGTGCTGTTCTGTTCAGTAGCAACGCCAACCATTATTTTAATTCTACTATCACTCATACTGTTTCAATCCGTTTTGATTTCATATTTACCCAGCCCGAAGGCCGCGTTTTTGCCTATGTGTATATACTCGCCTGCCTTAAGCCATTTCCAAACCGGGGCAAGGTTTCCTTCAAGAGTAATTTCGCCCATAAATCCTCCCATGCTCATTTTAGTCTGCTGACGGTTTGAGTAGCGCTCCCAATCAGCAAAGCGGAGTTTGTTTTCTGATATGGTTATTCCTGAACAGTCAGGTGGCTCCTCAGGCGGTGGCATCTGCCCATAGAGTGATTCCATAACCAAAAACCTTCTGGAAGCAGCGTTAATCAATAGTTCCGGCGTTACCTCCTCCGCACGGGTTAAAATGCGCGCATTTTCCTGAGCGCGCCACGGGGTTAAAAACCTGAGCGTTACCTTGGGCGGCGCCGGCTCTTCAGTTGGCGCACCTACCAGAACCGGTGCAACCTCATCAGCAAGTGACCTGTATATATCATTAAACAGTTCAGTTTTATTGTCATCCTCACCAATCAGCATCACCTGCATCAGCCGGAACTTTTTGCGCGCGTAACCAATGCCCGCCTGCCCCATCTGCTGAAAGGAGTAAATAAAAAACGGAAGCATTTTGGCCGTATCACCAAATAGTGAAAGCCCAAGGGTTAGCTCAGCTCCTTCAGGGTAGTTCCTCCCGTTATCAAGCGGCGGGGTTAGTATATACGGATGCGGCATTTTTTTAACCCCTGCCAGAAACGGCACGGTCATACCTTCGGGCACTTCTGTTTCAAACACTTTATAATAACTGCACACCTTCTGCAGAATGCAGCCGGTGCAGTCTGGTTTTTGCGTAACACAGACCGCTCGTCTAAAAGCCCACCCGAAAGCACCGCGGAACATAGAGCCCTTATACTCAGGCAACCGCACCGCCTCAGCCATGCGGATGGTTAATTGGTAACGGTGAAGGTGCATGGGTTACACTGAAATCACTTCTTTATGATTTCCTGTGCTGCGGAAGCAAGTCATAGTTTCCTTACAAACTTCAGCTTTAATTCACCTTCAGGTTTGCCAAGCAGCCTGACTTCTACCAAATTACCAACAGAGATTCCGGCAGGCGCCGCGGCAACTTTTGCGCTCTTTTCACCAAATCCTTTATAATATACTTTTACCGTACATTCACCTTTAAGCAGTTCTGCTGTTACAACCGCCCAAAGGGTATCTCCTTGATTTACTTTCGTTTTAGCGTCATTATTCAGTTTCGCCTTTTCATAGTTCTCTTCAGGTGTTGCAGATGGTGCTGAAGGAGCAGGAGCGTTTCCTGATTTAACAGACGCGGAAGTTCCCTGCTGAACTGCTATTTTAAAATCCGGATCCGCAAAAATGCCGTAGCCCAGATTGGTTTTTGCTCCTATACCGAGTGTGGTAAGTGCCCCTTTAAGCCATTCTTCTGCCTTCTTTAACAGGGCTTCATCGTATGAAGTTATTGAAAAGTAAAACTCTGCTCCCTTATCCAAACAAAGAAAAGCGACCGGAACAGGTGTCATATAATCACCTGGTGGCACGTTATCGTTTGAATAGTATTCACCGTAATGCGGCGTTAGTATATCTGCGGTAAATTTAGGAAAATCTGTGGGTAGTGCATCCCAAAAGAAGACTTTACCTTTATCAGAATCTTCATTAGCATTTTTATCTTCACTGCCGAAAATCTTTTTTACCAAAGATTTGTCAACGTTTTCCTGTGCTTCAGCAAAAGCCCTTGCAGCCCCTTTAAGTGTACTTCCGGGTAAAACTGGAAAACCGTATATATGATGCAGCGTAATGGAGTTTTCTAATGGTGACATCCCACCCATACCTACGGCTGAGCGGGTCATGGTTGACAGTCTGAAGGATGCGGCTTTCATTCCTGAAGAATTAAGCATTTCAAGCGAGGTCTTCCTTAAGGCATTGGATGCTTTGATGATATCCGCGAGATCCTTACTGCCTGTTCTTCCAAATTCACTGATGAAATCTTTTTTATCCTTTTCCTTCGTGTCGGCTCCTTTCACAAAACCGTCAGAAGATTTCCTCCAGATGCTGCAATACTTGGTAAGAAAGAGGAGATGATTTTCCGGCTTTGTTATTTTCGCTGAACTGAGAGAGTCAGCCAGTTTTTTATATACTGCGGGCTGCATAGTTACCCTTTCTTCTTGAATTCAGCAGAAGCAAAGCGTTTCAGCCATTTAAGCTCAGCCATAACCTTTGCAGTTGCGGTGCGGTATTGATCTGAATTAAAACTATTGACAACCTTTTCAAGTAATGGCTGGTTGCCCTGGGTATCAGTACCATTAAGAAACCCGAGAAGTTCAGAATACGCTTTTGAATCAGCGGACTGCCCCACAGATTTCTCCTTCCAGAAAGCGAGCGCCTGTGCCAGACCGTTTACCAGAATCATGGTCGGTGCTGATTTAACATAGGAGTTAAACTTTTCGTGAACATTTGTGTCATGATTTGTTTTAACCTTTTGCACAAACTTGAACGCACGGTCAGCTCTTGTTAATTCACTTGGTCTTGCCATGATTATTCCCCCTTGCCAAAATAAGTAATCTGCATCATTCCCTTGCCAATGGTGGCATCGCCGCCAAACTGAATTACTTTGCCGGAGGAGGTATTTTTAACCGTGTTGAGAATTGCATCTGCTGAACTCACGCTTGCACTATCTGTTTTTTTATGAGGATCAGAGATATTGAGCGAACAATAAAAAATGGTTTCTGAGGGTATATTTTCTTCGTAAAAGAGTGCTCCATCTGCTACAGTTCCAGTTTTATCATCTATTCTTATGCGTGCCTGCACTTCAGTAGAGTACTCGGTAAATTCCTTAAATGAATTATCTGAAAGAATAACCATATCGCTCGTAAATTTTTTGTGCCAGTAGGAGTCCGTTGCAAATAAAGCAGAGGCAAATTCCTGAGCAAGTTTGCCATATTCAGGTTGTTTTTGTGCTTTAAAAACAAAATCTTCAAGAATAATTTCACCATTACTAAGCAGGCATCCAGGGTTTTCATGAGTTAGTGCCCATTCATCATCTATCTTAGCAAACTTAGGTAACATAAACTGCTTACCGGTAAAATGGTGGTAGTCTCTTGCAAATCTTTCCAGAACAAGCGGGCAGGTAATCCATACAAAAACACCCTTTACCGATTTCACGGGAAAGAAGAGCAGTTTGGCATCTGAAAAACTTGCTGATCCTGCATAATCACTGCCCTCTTTATCAGGGCCGAAAATCACATCCACATCAGTTTTTACCGAATCGTTATTTTCAAAAAACTCCCTCATCGCCCCCTTCACACCGGAGCCGGCAATCAAAGGGAAATTGGTTGTTTTTTCTCTCTGAACCGGCAGGTCAATCGTGCTCAGAGAAGAGCCGCTGCCCGCGTGCAGAGGAGTGATTGAATGCATAAAAAAGAGATCATGAGCTTTGTACATATTAGAATCCTCCTAATAAAGTTAATCCGAAACCTTGTTTTTTTTCATCCTCGCTGCTGCTCAGGTTAAACAGGCGGGGTTTAATTGATAGTTGTTTTTCTGACGAAAAATAAAAGACAGAACCTTCTGGTATATACCGCCGCATCGTTTTCGGGCGGTTCAACACAATATCCCAACCGCCAATTGAACGGTGGCGTTTAATGGCAGCCGCTTTAAGCTGCAAAGTTGTTCCTGTTGCTTCTTCAAGTTTTTTCTGCATTAGATCGTCGGGGTACCAGCCCTTTTCAGAACAGAGCGGTGTCACAATAATAACTTTAATACCGTTTGGTGCACGCATTTCATTAAAATGTAATTCCATTCTGCTTTCAATCGGTTCAACTGAGCAGGTTCTCCCCTCACCGCCAAGTTTGATGCTTTTTGTACCTGGTTTGTGGCTCAGTTCAGCATAAAAAGAAATTTTGTTTTGCAACCTTGCAAATTCAATAGTAAACAATGCCCCTGGTTTTACCGTACGGGTTGCATTACTCCTGCCAATACCCACCCTGTTTTCAGTTACATATACATCACCGGTTCCAAGCAGTTCTTCATCAGCAGGAACATCCCCGGTTAAGTATTTCGTTAAACCAGGCAGTGTCAAATATCCATCAACACCTTCAACAAAAATATCATTTTCCGGTTCCAATATTTTAGTAATACCCTCCGGAAAATTAAACTGTGCGTCACCCGGCAGTTCTTTGAGTATCATCCGGTGCAATACCGTTTTTTGTTCAGGTGCAGTTTTTTTCTTTTTCACCAGATCAGTAGGGGCAGGAAAAAGAAAACCCTTCTCCTGATGATGAAACAGCAGTGATTTAATTTCAAGTGCCCCGGGTTTACCAGGTGCGCCAATAATAGTTTTTAATTCATCGGTCATCGCCCCAAGCCCGTCAAGATGATCCACTCCGACAGCAAGTACTGAGCTCCGCAGTGCGCCATAAAAGGTAGCCGGTGACGGGGGAAAATCAAGGATTATATTGTGCTCTTCAGCAGAACCAAATGGTTTACCATCTCTGAATGAGAGAACATCGCTTGGTTTTAACAGGTAGTGGTACATTAGTCGTTACCCCTTCTCATAAATTGAACAGTTTTTAATAACTCAGTAAATTCACAAAAGGTTGTATATATATTTTTACTTCTGTTCAAATAATCTGTAGTACGGCTCAGCCAGTCATTTACGCGTTTTTCACGATTCTGCTTATTTTCAATTGAACCGGATTCAGATTTTCTGAGCAAAAAGTATTTAAACAGACTCAGCAGCATTTCAATGTTCTGCACTTCACCTTTATCACCGGCAAGCGTTTTAAGTTCGGTTTCGAATGTGTAAACAAATGAAGAAGAAATATCTTCATTCTCAATCATTTCATAAAAATCTTTCATTAACCCTATAATGGTGTAATCAACATCAAATGAAGTTCCGCAGATAGCTTTTTCACCGGAGCGTTTCAGAACTGAAATGGCAAAGGCATTTCTATCAAGCTCATTTTTGGCAAATTTTTCAGCCGTTCTGGCCTCACGCATTACCATCTGTAATGATTGCTGCCAGTGTGCAATTGCAATACCAAAGCTTCCTGTTGCCGGGGTAAAGTTATCCGTTGCACTTGCCATCGCTTCTTCAAATGCAATTCGTATCTCTTTAACAATATCAAGTAGTGAACTTAGTGTGCAAAATGCTATCACATCATCACCACCGGCAAAAATTACTTTGCCAAGATATTTTCCCTCAACAATTTGAGGTACCTTTTCTTCTGCAAATTGTTTTAATGCTCTGCTTATTTCGGAGTGTTTTTGTAAAGAGATCTTAAAGTTTTCCTTTTTATCGTTCTCTACTGCTCCGCTCAGCCATTTCCCCATTTGATCACCATCAAAGTAAAGCACTGCATAATATTTTTTAATTGGCAGTTTAACGGTTTTTTTAAGTACAGATACCTTATTCTTTAGTTCTTCTAATTCGGCACCTGTAACAACACTCTCACCATACTCAGCTTTTATTCTGACCTCATCAAGTTCTTCCTGAAGTAAAAACTGATTATCAGATTTCAGAAAAGTTCTTAAACTATCATTACCTTTGGCTACCCGTTCAAGCTTTTCATAGTTTGCAGTATTACTTAACTCAAGTTTAGCGGCAAGGGGTTTATAAGATGAAATGAATGCCTCAACTGCCGAGGTAATTTTTTGATCAGTGCCATAACCTTTCACAACTGCATCATTAAATTCGCCGTTTGCCAGGTTGATGGTTGAAGGGAAGCTTCCATCTTGCATGTTCCAGCCAAACTCCCGCTTCAGGAAAGCCATAGCAGAAAGTGTTTCTCCCGGTTTATATCTGCCTATATATTTTTTACTAAGAAACTCTTTTGAGAACTGATTTGCCTTTTTAAATTTTCCATTATGATTTAGAGGAAACAAGGCAGAATACCCCTGAAAATAGCTGCACTTCATTCCTTCCTGAAACATCTGATCAAAATTTCGGAGTGATTTACGTTCTCCTGAAAGACGTTCAATGCGGTTATAGAGCTTGCCATATTCCGCTGAGTCATTTAGTTTCTCTGAGTCTGCATCAATAATCGTCCAATAAAACTCCCAGAAGGAATTCATCTGCTCGCTCCAGCCACCTTTCCAATATGGGTTATCAGCAAACGATGAATCTCGCCGTTCAACTGCACTACGTGCTTTACCAGAAACTGTTTTTATATAATCCTTACTTGCCTTAATAGCATCTTCTGCAATAGTTTTTGCATTCTCCCTTTCAATTAGTGCAAGAAATCGGTTCGGTAGCGGCTGTTCCAAATCTGCCGGACTAACTATATAGGGAAAAATTATCTGACCATGTTTCATTACTCTTTCAATAGCTGCTCCGGTTACTTTAGAAAGCAGCATACTGCCGCTAAACAGATCAAGGGTCTTGCGTGATGCAGCAATAAAAGATTGAACTGGTCCAATTGAAAATAAGAGAAGGGATTTGTTTTGTGAATTCATATTAACCATGCACTTTCATAAATTCTTTAGCACGGGCAAACCCTGGCTGGTTAAGCGGTTTAGAAGCTCCTTTTATATAATCACCAGGCGGCAAAAATTGTGCTTCAAACAAAACTAACATTTGGTAGTATTTTCCACCTGCTTTAATTACTTTTAGCCGTAGCGGCGATACTCTTCTGTCCCTCCCATTACCACTTCCTTTAAGTTCAGCATTTGCTCGACCTTTTGATGAGAAATTGTGAGGTAACCCAAAAATAGTGTCGTGGGGCGTTTTCTCACTTCCGTAAACCGCCTGATAATCAACACTATGAAATACTCCGGATCTGCTGCCTTGAATCTTCGATTCCCTGAATTTGCGCAGCTTTCCTGCAAAATCCTTCTGAACTGCGTTTGGGTCAGATAATCCGGTATTCTTAAATTTGGTTGAAAAATGTGAGCTGTTTACTATTGAAAACTCCGGAAGTTTTGAAGAATTTCCACTCAATATTTTATATATAGAATAAAGTTCAGCTTTAACATTATTAATAATTGGTTCAATTTTATCGCCTGTAACCTTTGCTAAATCGGGGAATAATTTTGGGAAATCACCATTTGATATTAAAATACTTCCAAAACCTCTTGTTGAACGGGAACCAATTCCGCCCCATAAATTAAATGCAGCAAGTGCCCCAACAACATAAGGTATATATTCTTCGTGCTGTTTAAAAACCATTCTGAGAGTAAACTTCTGCCCGGGTTTGATAAATTCTCTTCCGTCATTCACCCTTGTTGCCATAAGACCATAAGCACCGTAGTGATTATGTATATTATCACCTATTTTGCCCCCTTTCACACCGTTTAATGTAACCTCCAATTTCTCATGAAAAAGACTGATTGAAAAAATTCCGCCATTGTCGGTAGATCCGAATATCAGTTTTTCTTTTTTGTGGAGTTCTTCAAGGATATGTTGATTTCCGGAGGAGTAGAGGTGCCCCCCGTAAAGAGCCCTGAACCACCATCTGAGCATTCCTTTAAATGATGCAGTTCGGAGTTCGCCTTTTTGACCATATCCCCCCATAAAGAGGGGTGTTATGATTTCGCAGTCAAATGTATAAATTTTCATCAGAGCCCTATCCTGTTTGTGAAAAATTCTGTTTGGTTTGGCTTTTTTTGGAGGGACCCCACACAGGTTGCTTAAGCAGGCTCCTCTACGCTAACCACAAGTTATTTCTTATTTAGAAATACGTACGGTAAAATAATTAATATTTGTATCTGTGCAATAAAAAAAATTCTTTTCAATTTACATGCCAAAACTAACCCTTTTAAGAACTTTCGAAAAAACCTCTTTCAGTAAGCATAATCCAACATTTTTTCAGGTTCTGTTAAATGATAATGTATTCAATCTAAATACAATTGCTAAAATTCTTTGAATTGAGAAAGTCTGTAAATATGTCAAATGTTAATCAAAGTAGCTCCTGAATCTCACAAATCTGAAGCGAACTACCTTGCTGCCATCCGGCTGCTCCAATGTCATCCTCTCAGAAGTAGCAATAACCGCATCAAATCCTGACAATTTCAGCCGTTCGAGTATCTGATACACCAAAGTAAACTCCCCCGCCAGATGCACATTAACCTGAGAATTTTTATCTGCTATTTGAAACAACTGCTCCATACATTCATCTGCCAATCCGGAAACTTCCTCAATCCCCCAAACCGGGTTCACAACCGGAAAGGGGAAATCAAGCACTGTTCCAAATTTTTCAATTGCAGCAGTTTTCTGATCTTCAGACCAGGTTGAGTAAGGATGATTTGATAAATTTATCAGCATAGTTATTTGGGAAGTTTGTTTAAAAGTTTTCCGGCAGCTTTACCCGCAATTCTGCGAAGAATCCGCTCACCTATCTTACCCTTTTTTACGGCATTAACATCCCCCAGCAGGCGGGCTGCGGTATATAAAAATGTACGGATTTTATTGATGGTCATTATTAATAACTCCTGAGATTATATATAACAATATTCCTTAATCGTCTATAATTGAATAAAACACTGATGCTAAACTCCCGGAACCTTTTCATCAGTACTTCTCCGCAAGATTTGTTCTGAAAGCGGCTCTGATTTTCCTGGCAATACCTTTGGCAAGAAAATCGATATTCCAGTCTGCAGCCGCGCTAAAAGGAACAATATCCCCCGTCGGCAACTTGAATATTTCAGCAATTATTTTCTGCTTCGCAATAATATTTTTTTGCTGTTGATCAGTAGGAGCAAACGGAATCTGCCGGTTAACAGGTTCAATCTTGTCACAATAATTCAAGCCAATCAGCAGAGGAATTCCTGTTATTTTAATAACTTTGTTTAAGACATTAAGATCAACACTGAAATCCCTCTGATCGGCACGCAGTATATATACTGCGGCAGCGCATGAACTTAAATACATGCTGTACCATTGAATGTATTTTTTATCCTTTGTTATATTCTCCCCCACCCCGGGGAGGTCTCCCAATGAAAACCAGGTATTTGCTTTCGGGCTGATTAAAAAATCCGCGCAAAAAAGTTTATCCGTACATGCCGTGGTATCGGAAGTCTTAAAAACATTTTTACCCACCAGTGCATTCAGTGTTGTACTTTTGCCATATCCGGTTTTCCCCAGAAAAATACAGTCCACACTACGGGTTATTCTCTCATTGCGTTCCCAAAGGAATCGTTCAGAAAAAGGAACTCTGCTTTTCTCCAAAAAAGAAAAAACTGGAAATCTTTTGGCAAGATTCCGGCAGTTGTCTTCGTGCAGAATTTGTACGCTAAAACTCATTACTCTGCCTTTTCCATATTACCAGTTCCACGGCCAGATTTTCCATTTTGCGACCCACTTCAGACCGGCTTTTATAGGGGTTTTGATCACCGAAGGAAGCGGCACCACAGCCGTCACCAAGTCAATAATCGTATCAATAAACCCATTACTGGCTGTTTCAATTGATTTCTGAGAGACGTGTTCTTTTTCAACTGCTGCTGCAAAGGTAATCTTTTTATCTGCCGGAAGTGCATAGACAACTTCATCAACCAGGGAGGCAAGATTAAAGGATTCAGCGGCAGAAACCGGAATTACCTTTGACTGAGGCACATTAAAACACTCTGCAACGTAACGGATTTTATGATGAATATTTGCTTTTTGCTCGGCACCCGGTATTCTCTTTTCAATGTTCCACTGCCGGAAGGGCTCAATTTTGTCAACCTGGTTAAGTATGAAGAATACGGGCTTGCCCTGCTCAAGGTGCGGTTTAACTAGGTTCTGATAAAAAGTTAAATCGGAGGTAAACGCACGGTCATCACCTTTTAAGACCCAAAGAATAGCATCAAGCTCGGGCAGAAGTGATTTATAAAGCGAGGCATACTCCCGGTCACGCTGCTGGTTTTCACCGGCTCCCGGCACATCAATCAGTTTAATCCCTTTCCCTGAGATCTTCATTAGCATTTCCTGAGGAGCGCGGGTGCATGCAGCAATGTCATTCACCTCAAAGATATCCTGACCAAACAGAGCATTACAGAGACTGGACTTACCGGCTCCGGTCTTTCCAAAAAAACCGATACGGGGTTCATAGTTTATTACCGAGAGTATCTTTGCGCTGATGCGGCTCTGCTGCTCAGGGGTAATCTGAACGCCGGCGTTACGGAATGTGTCAAATAAAGGGGTGCTGTCAATGTTTTTCATTCTTCCTGCTGTGTTGTTCATATTTTCTTCATATTCCTTTTTGTTATATCCAATAAGAGTGAAAGAACCGAAAAATTTCCGAAAACTGTTCAAATTTAATTAATTTTTCTCATCCATGAATTAATTTTCCTGTCACTCCCCTGCTCTGCTACGGATCCTCAGGAAGTCTGAAGAGAAGAGGACTTTCTGATTTTCCCAAGCTGCTTTTTCCGGATGAACCCCCGGGCTGTTATTTCCTGAAGAATTCCCCGATTCGCTTTTTACCAGCCGACCGGTAGCGGCAGTAAGAATAGAAACTGCAATATATACTACTGCTTCAGCCAACTTCCAAAAAATACCCATAGTTACCTCTCCTTTGTTTGTGATTGTGATCTGTTATTAAATAATGTAAACCCTGTATCATCTAAGAGATGCAAATTGCCATCATTTCCGGAATGCTCATCTGAGTAACAGAGGATAAGCTTTCATCGCCGCCTGGGCCTCCCGAAGAATTTGCCAGGATGTTGCAAATGATTTTTCAAAAACCTCTATAAAGAACTTAGTCGCATGTGTCCGGTCAAACATGAATTCATTTCCTTTCTCTTTTGTTATTTTGCGAGCAAATTCCGCTGCTTTTCCGGAAAATTATTTTACCGTGAAAGAAATCTGTCATGATTACAAGCCCCAGCTTCGCAGGACCTGATCTGCTTTTTCCCAGTGTTCCGGTTTTATATGGGCAGTTATCAGTGCGAAGGCAACTGCAATTACTCCTGCATCATCAAGATAGCCGATAAAGGGAGCGAAGTCAGGAATTGCATCCAGCGGAAAATAAAATATCCGAGGGAAGAAACAATCAGACCTTTAACTCAAACCGGAGTGTCAGCATCATTAAGACAAAAGTACATAGCTAAAAGATTACGGCGGAAGGAAATGATCTTTGCAACTGATGCAAGTTTGCTCCAGAACTCATCCTGATTATAGTGCTGACTGTGGTTAATGTTGTCCATCATTTCCGCTCCGTTGTTGTCCATCATTTCCGCTCCGTTGTTGTTCATTGTTTCTGCTTTGTTGTTGTCTGCTGTATTCATATTCTATAATTCCCTCTTGTTATGTTAATTTCACCGCTTATAACTTAAGAGGAGATAAAGAGACATTTTTCCTGAAACAGATCCATCAGTTTCTCATGTTTGAATAATCCGGTTAGCCGCTGGTTTCTTCGGGAATTTCAGTCAGGCAATCCTCAGAGCAGGAGAAGAATCATGATCAGCAAGAAGAGCAATAACCTCGATCCTGGTTTTTCCTTTTGGAATATGGACCAGTTTTGTTTCACCGGGCTTAAGACCAATGAGTGCTGCGCCGAGGGGGGAGTCATAACTGATTCTTTTCTGCAAAACATCGGTCTCCCCGCTCCCGACGATTTCCATGGTCAGCTCCTTAGTTTCATCTTTCCCAAGGAGAATAGTGCGAAACTGCACTATCGAACCAATGGCAACCTGACGGAGATTCCGGTCTTTCAGTTCAACGATCCGTGCCAGAGAGAGACTGCGTTCCAAAGTGCGAAGTTCATTGACCGCCTGTTCTTCCTTTTGGGTGAGCTGATTAAAGCCGGGGTTATCATGCCATCCGTCACCGCTGATCTCATAGGCGACAGCTTTTTCCTTCTGAATTTCTTCAATGGCAATACGTTTTCTTCGGATGCGCTCTTCAAGGGCTGCTTTGCCGGTTTCAGTTATATATATAGTTTTCATCCGAAAAAGTCCTTTCAATTGTATCTGTATATTTCATGTAATGTTTTATGCGGTCAGCAATACCCGAGGCCACTACTACCGAAGGAGCGAAAGCATCCACCCTTACCCATACGGTATCACGAAGCCGCGGCAGATTCATCTTCTGTATTTGTTCATAAGCTTCCAATGCAGCTTTTATCCTGGCAGGGGTCTGACCCTCAAGGCCGTAGTTTCTTTTTTCGCGACGGGATATGCGCCTGAGAGCTTCTTCAGCAGTGAGGGTAAGGTAAAAGATAACTTCCGGTGAAGGCAGAAAAGGTTCGAGCAGGTTAACCCTGCGAATTGTTCTTTCCGGATCGTTCCACTTGTTCCATCTGCTCACATAACTGGTAACAATGCTGCGGTCGCCAATATATACTGTATCAGTGCATTTCATCAGAGAGGCCGCAGAAGCAGAGCGTCTTGCATACAGCAGTTCATTCCAAAGATCAGAATTTCTGAGCGCGGGCATATTTGCGGAGAGGAATTCAAAGAATGAAAACCCTGAGCAGGGGCGTGTCGGACCAATAAGTCCCACAAAAATTCCTTCTGCTGCCAGGGTATCACATATCATACGGGTTACCGTGGATTTACCACTTCCTTTAATACCTTCAACTGCAAAATACCTCATATTTTTTATTGGTTTTTCCATACCGGTATCAGAGAGTCATAATCGGAATATTTCCGGAAATCCAGGAAAGAATTTCGGTCCGTGAGAAGAATTTCACGGATCCGGGCTTTAACCGCATCATATCCCTGATTGCCGTCAACGGTTACAGTATGTTTTTCCAGACCAAGCATCTGCAGTGCTGAAGGTATAAGAGAGCTGATGGCTGTATAAAAATCAGCTGCCCACTCAGGAGCATCAGCAAAAGTGCGGGTACGCTTTGATATATTTTCCCGCGAGACAAGAATTCTCACACCAATCACTCTGCCGCTGCCAATGATGCGTGAGCTGCTTTTTATATACGAAGCCAAACGGGGAGCAGCTGCAGGATTACGCATGAGAGCATAGGCAAGATTACCGGGGTGCCAGGTTTCCATAAGTGCATGTGATCCAACCGAAAGCCCGTGATCTCTTGAAAGTTCCGCATCTGCAACCTCAAATTCAAACTTCTCACCGGCACCATCAGTTGAAAACCCGGCAGCTTTTCTTTTATAATAAAATTCCTTTCCAATTTCATGACCGGTTATAAGAGCAGGAAATTCCTTACCAAGATCTCTGATGATGGAGGTTTTGCCGGAGCAGTGGGGGCCGCAGATAAAAAAAAGGGTCTGATTCTTCATATTATAACGTCCTTATAACCGTTAGTGCATCTTGAACTGCAGCAGCATCCCTGTTCTTCAGTTCAGACATGAGAGAAATGCGTGCTGTGGTATCTGCCAGGCAGGGGAAGAGTTCACCTGAAGCAGAGAGGCGTGTCGGAAAGATCCCCTCACGGCAGTCACCTTTATATACACATGACTTGCAGCGGTTGTAGGGCAATTTTTCGCGGAGTTCCTGTTTGCGGATCAGAACGCGTGCACCATTATTCAGCGTCACCAGATTCTTTTCAATCCCTTCAGCATCAGTCAACGTTTTTTCGTCAGCGATACCAAGAGTGCAGAGCATATCATAAAGAAACGAGAGAGAAATCAGTTCCTCTCCTGCTGCTGAACCGTAGTTCATCTTGGGGAGGAGAACGATCGTAAGATTTCTTTCAGCCACGAATGAGCAGATTTCAAGAAAGTCAGAAAGATTATCAGAGCGGTCCCATATATAGTTGAGTTTCAGGGAAGTATATCCGCAGGAGATTGCTTCATCGATACCGGCAATAACTCTGCTGAGGACAAGCTGAGTACCACCATTGTCGTTACGGAATTTTACGGGATTAAAAGAATAGAGACTGACATTGAGGCGATGAAGACCGTTTGAGCGATACCGGCGGGCATTTTGCAGAAGACGGTGACCATTGGTAATCATAGAAAGATCATCAACCCCGAGGGATGCGATACCGGAGATAATTTCCATGATCTGGGGATGACGTGAAGGTTCTCCTCCGGTAAGCTTGAACTTTGTATAACCAGCCGCGGCTGCCTGAGCTGCTATCCAGATAATATCATCTGCTGATAGCAACGGATTGACACCCTGACCCTTGGGCTGACCTTCATTATGACAGAACCAGCAGCGGAGGTTGCAACTGTCGGTGAGCGAAATACGGAAATATCTGCTGGGGTTAATGGTGTTGTTGTTCTTCATAACCCTTAAGAGCAGACGAACAGAAGGATTTCCGGACCTGGCAGAAAATAAATTTTATTCTGAGGAATAAGGGACGCAGGCGGGGGAGGATTTTATAAAAAGTGGAACCCCTCCCCCTCGGCTTCGCTCGGGGACCGGGAATCAGGGACAAGAAGGACATGAAAAATTCAGATTATTCCTTTAAGTTTTGTGGAAACAGAATTCTTTGAATTATGTGCAGATTGTTTACGAAATTTAAGAGGAACTTTTTATAATTGTTTTCAGCAAAGGAGCAAGATTATGTCCAAAACCCTACTGAACCAGATTAATGGAAAGAATAACGGAGCGTTCAAACGATTCCTAGATGCTTTTACCGGAGAGCCGAACATCTGCTGGTATCCTTCAGCAGGGTCAGATTTCCGGGCACTCTTCTACCTGCACCCGGAATATGATAAATTTAATCCTGGCGAACATCCGGATCCTCTCCATCCGGACCTGTTTATTTTTACCGATTATTATCCATGGGATAAACCGGCTTTTTTAGATTCCGAGCATATTTTCAAGGATGATGCAGCTTCATTGCGGGCAATGGTCTTTGAGGAATTACCGCGCTTAGATCTGCCTCTGCACCCTCAGGTGGTTCACTTCCCGGAAGGCAGCGCAGTAACAAACAGAGCTGTATTTATGGAAATTGAAGCATGGAGTGATAAAATCGGAACTTTTACCGTACCGCTGGTCTATCTTTTTGTTGAAAATGAATCCTTCTATGAATTTATGCTCAAACCTTCGAATGCTCACCTTTCACAAATTATTCACATCCGGTACGGCTCAGGTTTTGGCGGCAGCAATGCCACCGGTGCATGGATCATGAATGTTCTGAAAGATCTGCACTGCAAAACTTTTATATCAGACGGCCACCATGACTGGCAATCAGGGGACAAGTTTATGTATCAATTATGTAAAGACTTTCCCAAAGGGTGCGAAGCAACACTAACCCCTTACAGAACTATTCCTGAGGTATTCTGGTCAAATCACGGTGATGTCGTATGGTATGAGGTAACCTGAAAAATTATCATGTGATGATAGAAAAGTATTATGAGTAATGACTAGATTTGCATCGTTCTTTTCTGGGTTTCTTCATCAGCGTGTTAGCGGAATGTGTATATGTGCATCGTGTGACGCAGACCACATACTGCGGGTTTTTGACTTATTTTCTTAGAAAGTTAAAAAGATGGCTTGGAAATGATAAAATAAAGTTTTATATTTGCACGTTCAGTTAACAATTTTTCTTTTGTTCACTGATACCTGTCGCAATTTGATTTACCGGCTGCGACATAAAATAAAAGCTGCAATAACCGTCGAGATTTACTTACTACTTGCAACGACGTAAAAGATGTGCTAAACGGTACAGGATTTGGCCCGTACTGAAAAAGCAGTACGGGCTTTTTTTTTAACTTAAACGAAAGGAATGAAGATGCTATTTGATGTTGCCGTCGCTAATACTAAGTTTGACTGGTTCTGCTATCTGAGGGATCATTATGAAGGAGGGCTTATTAACCTCTCCTTTCCAGGTACCTACAAAAAGGTTGATCTGAAGCCTAAAGATATCATAGCATTTTACTTCAAATCCCCTATTAACCGGGTAGGAGGACTAGCTTATTTGGAGGAGTACTCCCCCAGAACTGTTTCAGAAGCCTGGGATATGTTTGGGACCATGAACGGTTACCCAGATAAAGATTCTTTTTACAATAGGTTTGCATTGCATGCCCAGAAAGCATCTACTACCGTTGATGAACTGACAACAGGCTGTTTTGCTCTGAAGGATTGCAGATTTTTTTCTGACAGCCATTTTCGCTCTACAGAACCTTACTATTTTACCTTTTCACAAAGGATGGAATGTTATAAAAAACTTAATCTGCGGAACTCGGATGTAAATTCTTTCTTTTATGACCTGATTTTTAACGAGCTGGATACTCAGGAATACCACAGAATCTTTGATGAGATGGTAGAGACAGGATACATTAGAGTTTTGGGAATAATAGAGCGGGAGCTATAAGAATAAATATTATCATGCGATGATAGAAAACAAAAGATTCAACAACATACATTTACTTAATCAATTGAGAAAGGTTTACACCATGAAAATGACCTACTTAAAAGGAAAAAACGGATCCGTGATAGGAATGGTTTCTGATGACCATAAGATTTATGCCAAGAACGGATCGCTGCTCGGGTGGTACAACCCTAAAACCAATACAACACATGACAAAAGCGGAAAAGTTATTGGCTATGGTGATTTGCGTACTACTCTTTTGCCTAAAGCATGAAGTGGTTTTAAGTAAATCAACATCTGATTTACTTATCAACTTTTAACTTAATAGAAAAGGGTCAATAACACTAAATATTGAACAAATTGTCGTGATTTGAGACTATTGCCGCGACTATAAAACAATGCGCTAAAAAATCATTGGGAGCCACAGTACCACTGATTTTCTGGCACGGAACTAATTATCAATCAAAATAAAAGGAGTCTGACCGTGCATCCAAAAGTTCTTCTTATTAAACAGATTCTCGCTGAGAAAAAAATCACCAATTCACATTTGGCTGAACTTGCTGCGCCTGAAAATGCGGTTGAAGTCAGAAAACAAATCGAAAAATTGCTGTATTGGACAGATTTTGATACCTCACTGGCAGACCTCTGTCTCCAGGCAGCAGGAGCGGACAGTCGAAGACTCGAATTCGTTCGTCAGCTTAGTACTCCCTACGAGGCAGAATCTGAGCTTAACACAAAATTCAAGAAATTGAAATCATTCTTGCTTGATCTTTCTGAAAAGGCATTAAGTTTTAAACCACATCTTGTGAAAGTAAAGAGTTATGAGATCGCTAATCCATTTACACCTCAAAGTGATTCACATTATATCCCATTATCAGGATTACTGAGATCCCTTTCATTTGAGGAGCAAATCGCATCGATCACACGAGTCATACGAAACATATCCAGCAAAAAAAGCGATGAAATATTCTTTACGTGGTACAGAACATTAAATGAATTGGTAATTTTTAATTCAGAAGGCATACTTCTTGAAAGACGTAATTATATTTCTGATTCCAATATGTTTGATGAAGAATCGGAAAATTTCCTCAAACTTTCATTTTTGAATACTACGGAGGCAGCATGAACCCAGTAGGGCTTTTAACAAAAAATATCATAAGCGAACTTGGCCTTACAAGAGAAGAGCTTTCCGTTGAGCTTGGTTATAAGAATCTTGAGAAAGGCATGAGCAAAATCAAAAAATTTCTCAATGCTGAAATAGTTGACAATAAATTCCTTGATGAACTGAATGAAGTAATCCCCTTCCCGGAGGGAGAATTAAAACTGGCAGTTAAGTTGGCGAGCTATTTTGATGATATTCAGCAGGAAAACAGCGACCTTCTTTTTAAGACTGATTTTCTGAGCAGACATGTAACTGAGATTTTAAAATTTAAGCCATGTTTGCTCAGAGTAACTGAAAGGCAGGTCCACCGGTACGGTCTTGGATTACTGCTTACCAACCCAAAGCATTCTATAATACCTGATCAAAGTTTTCTGATATTATCACTTGAGGAACAAAGAGAGATTATTCCTAAATTAATTGCCGATGATTTGGAATTACATGGTAGCAGAGTGGAGCGCTGGGGAGCAATTACCGGATATGAATTCTTCAGGGAGCCACTGCTCTATGATGAATATTCCAATGAAGCCGGGCTTTTGTCAGAAGATAACTACTTATCCCAAGAGCTATTTCTCGGAGAGGACTGGTAAGAAGCAAATGAAAAGAACAAACAGAAAACAAAAAAGGAGAAAACCGATGAATGATTATTTAACCCCTGTCTTACTTGACGAAGATGAAAACTCTACCAGAGAGCAGCAGCAAGGAGATAACTCTCTCTCCATTAAGAACCTTGCAGAATCGGAAGACACGATTATCAAGGATTACCTCTACCGTCTGCACCATGGTGTACTTGAGGACGAACGGATTGCTGTGCAAAAAATCCTGGCGCTTGATAATGAAAAGAAAACGTTTTTGAGAAATCCTTATGTCAATTACGATCCTTCCACGGGGATGCATTTTCTCGGAGACAAAAGTATTATATTTAGCTTAACAGATCGCGGTAATCCCTATGAACTGGTGTGCAAGATAGATCAAGGGATCTCT
The DNA here is from genome assembly GCA_045863035.1 of Ignavibacteriales bacterium. Classification (GTDB taxonomy): domain Bacteria; phylum Bacteroidota; class Ignavibacteria; order Ignavibacteriales; family Ignavibacteriaceae; genus H2-BAC3. Next base: position 27,651 of record BTUV01000018.1, read on the forward strand.
GACACTGATGTCAACTTTTTGCTCGCGGTTTCTGGCTTTTCAAAAGAATCAGACTCGCCTGATGCGCTGCTTGATTATATAAGAAAACAGGCAATCAAAAACTCATTTTATCAGGGAAAAGTCCTGACGTTCAGGAACACTGACTATTTTATGATGAATGGTCTTACGGTCATTGAGCCGGAAGAGCGGGACATCAATGATATATACGTACCGGAGCCGCAGCTTCATCAGATGCGAAGATTTATTCACACCATAAAGAATGCCGCCAGGAAAAAAGGAGGACTGCGGTTTTTACTGAACGGACGTCCGGGTACGGGAAAAACGGAACTGACAAGGGCGGTCATATCGGCAGTCGCGGGAAGTTCAACGGTTCTCATTACACAAGGTGCTGACTGCCCTGTTGATAAGGTGTTTGATTTTATCTCGCTGTTTCCCAACTCGCTGCTGATTATTGATGACATTGATTTTATAGCTGAGGACAGAAAGAGCAACGGCAGCAGAAAGGCACTCGGCGGACTGCTGCAGGTGCTTGACGGCTACATCCCCAATCAAGTTAATCTGATTGCAACCACCAACGATCACCGGCTGGTTGACGAAGCTGCCTCACGGCCGGGAAGGTTTGACCTGATACTGGACATTCCTGAAATCGGTACAGAACTGTATGACCAGCTCATTCTGCGGGAAACTGAGGATGAGGAAATCATTGCGGTATTCACCGAACAGGTGAGAAACAGGATGAGGAATCACCGGGTTACCGGAGCATTCATCGTTAATTTTATCAAACAGCTTGACGGGCTTAAGGAGATGGAAGGTAGTATCTCCCCACAGCGCCTTGAGGAAATCCTTGAGCTTACGTTACGGGGTGTCAATAAAAGCGAGCTTGCTGCTGAAATCGGTTTTAATTAATTTATTTTCAATAAAAAATGAAAGAGCAATCATTATGAGCAATAGTTATTTATTTACTTCGGAATCTGTTTCAGAAGGTCATCCTGATAAAGTCGCCGACCAGATTTCAGACGCGATACTTGACGCGCATCTTGCGGGCGATTCGGACGCACGCGTTGCATGTGAAACACTTATTTCCAAAGATTTACTGGTGATCGCAGGTGAAATTACGGCAGCAAATCAGGTTGATTATAAACAGGTTGCGTTTGATACCATCCGCAATATAGGATATGACGGAAGTTTCCCCGGTTTTAATCCGGACACATGTAATGTTATTATCAATCTACGGCAACAAGCACCGGAGATTGCCACAGGGGTGAACATGGCGGCTGATTCAGGAGAAACACCAACCACCGGTGCCGGAGACCAAGGACTGATGTTTGGTTATGCAACGCGTGAGACCTGGGAAAAAATTCCTGTACCCCTTCTTATTTCACATAATCTTTTGCTTCGTCTCACAGATTTGCGAAAAAATGGAGGAGTTACGTGGATTAAACCTGATGCAAAGTCACAAGTTACCGTGAAATATGAAAACGGCGGGCCGGTCAGTGTTGAGCGGATAGTACTCAGCACGCAGCATGCTGAGGGCGTACAACAGAGTATCCTGCGCGATTTCATCATGGAGGAAGTGATCCGCAAGGAAATTGATTCTGACTTTATCGGAAGCGACTGCCAGTTTTTCATCAATCCAACGGGAAGTTTTGTGTATGGAGGTCCAGAGGCAGATACCGGGCTGACCGGCAGGAAAATTATAGCTGACACCTACGGGGGTGCAGCGCCACACGGGGGAGGCGCATTCTCAGGGAAAGATCCAAGCAAAGTTGACCGTTCGGCTGCCTATATGGCCAGATATATAGCAAAGAACATCACCGCTGCATGTCTGGCAGAGCAATGCACCGTGCAGTTGGCTTATGCTATTGGTATTGCACAGCCGCTTTCGCTGCATATTGATGTCGGGCCGGGATCGCTTGCCACATCGGAAGAGCTCATGGAGTTAGTTCCACAAGTGTTTGATCTGACACCGGCCGGCATCATAAAGACACTGGACTTAAAAAGACCTATCTATACAAAAAGCGCTGCATACGGCCATTTCGGCAGGGATATCTTTCCGTGGGAGATGACCAATGAGGCTGATGCATTGCGGCATTATTGCGGATTAGAATAAAACAGAATGAGGTGACTTTTGTTAAACGTTTTTTCATCATATAACAAAGAGCAATTAGCATACGGGTTAAGCCTGCACAAGCTGTCAGGAAAACTCAGATTCGATGCTCAGAGGAAGACGGAGTTCACCATCGGCTACGCTGATGGAGAGTGGAAGGAAGAAGCAGCTGTGCATCTGCTGCAGAGGACAGAGTTTATGGTGCTGATACCCTTTCGTACAAGTAGAGATGCGGAAACAGTAAAAGAAAAGCTGAAAAATGCTGCCATATATATTTCCGGACTCCCGCTGAGTGACCGGATGGCGCTGCTGTTTACCCGGACACTTCCGGTGAGAGTGGAAATTTCATACGGCCAGTTTTTTGTGGGTGAATATACAAGGAAGGAAGTAGTGCGGTTTGACAGTGAGTCCCCTGTTCTGCGGATTACCTCTGATAACCAACTGGATGTCCGTCGTACAGCTGAGTCAATCGGCAAGGCACTTGGAGAAAACACGCTTCTGATACGGGAAACAATCACCGGCGCGATGTATCTGCTGGAGAGGGGCGGATGAAGATTACAAAGAAGCGGGGTGATCCGTTTTATTACAAGACGGATATGGTTATTGCCTATGTTCAGCTGCTTTTGCGGACCGGAGTAACGAGAAATGAACGCTCTGAAAAGAAACTTGAGCGGATGCACAATTTATTTATCCGGCACCTGACATTTCAGGAACGGCTGAAAAATGAATATTTTTATCAGGCATACCGCCAGCTGCCCGATGACAGATATATTGAACAGGCTGCCCTCAAGCTGCGGGAGTTTTTCAATAAGGATTACTCAAGAAGTGAGGATTTAAAGAAATATTTACGAAAACAAATTTCACACAAGAAACCTGATCCGTCTCCGCTGATTATTCCCCGGCACAGGCGTGAAAAAGAATATCCAGGTAATTATTGCGGAGAAATTCTCTTTTATGACCTGTTTACGTGTTCGCTGGAAGAAAATCCTGAATTCAAACCATTTCAGTATCAGTTCTTTTCCTTCCTGAGCAAGCTCTATTCAATCGGCGGGGCCCTTGAATATATTAAGCGGTTTCACGGGGAGAAATGGTATGAACAAATACTCCATCCCCCTGAATGCGGCAATGAACATTACGAATACTTTAAGCAACTCGAGGAAGAAGCAAAGGAGTACCGGAAACAACAGCGGCTTGCACTGGAACAAAAGCGCGCACAGGCAAGAGCATTAAAACCACCGCCCGAAAAAACAAGGGATTTGTGGCAAAGAGTAATTTATGAACGAAAGAAGATATTCTCGATTATCGTTAATGATACTCCTGCTGTGCTTTCAAAAAATATTTACACTGATGAGGAATTGAAGAAATTTGAAGAATTACAGAAAATGCCGGTGCAAGTGTGCATTGTTTTCGGAGGCAGGTCGGGATTGTACCGAGTACAGCGAGGCAATCGTGGAGAATGGCGGACTCTAGAGCCAGGAAATGAAATGAGAGGCCACTGTTCAAGTTCAATAGTAAATCAAACTTTTTATGAATACTGCTGCAGATTAACTTTGGCCATCAGGCGCTTTGAGGAAGAATCAGGCACAGAAATACTCAGCTATTTTAAACCTGAAGGCAATTGCGGAAAATTTTATCTTTTGCCCGGCGGTGATACTTTGCTTGCAGCAGGAGGCACAGATACCCTGTATCTCATCTGTAATCATGAAGGATATGTAACCGGTGAACGTAAAACTGCAGAAGTTGTTCAAAATTCAGCTCTCTCCCCCGACGGAAAGTTTCTTGCAGTAAAATATGGTGACAACTACCTGGCAGTTTATGAGCTGTCCACGATGAAAAAAGTACGAGAAGATCTAACTTTCAGCGGTGATGTGCTGCATCTCAGTTTTTCTCCGGCAGGTGCACTTGCAATAAGCACGTATGACGGAAGACTTTTCATTATAAGCGGAGCAAATTTTGAAGACCTGATTGAACTTCATGGTCATGAAGGAAAAATTTATACGGCTGCATTTAATTCTGACGGAAGTCTGCTTGCCGGCGGAGGAACCGCTGCTTTCATATACTGCTGGGAGATGGAAGGATTAACCCTGACGAGCAAAGCCAGGGTTTCAAGGAATAAGCGGTGGCAAACGGTAAAAGTCACGTTTGTAGAACCAAAACAAGAACACAATAATTCAGAAAAAGTATATGAATCTTTAACACTCGATCAAATAATAGATAAATATCTTTAATAAATGATTAACAAAGGAGTAAATCATGAAACAAAATAATCCAAAGTCAGATGTCAATGCAAAAAGTGCTTATGCTGAACATCTTAGAAATTCAGGCCGATTTAACGAAGGTTCCGTACAAATTATAAAATCACCGGCTGATATCGAGGCAAAAATCGGAGAAGATACTTATTACTTCGAAATAAAAATGACGAGAAGAAAAGAAACAGCATTCGGAGCAGCAACCATAACCGAGTGGGAAGCAGCATTAAGAAATCCAGACAAGTTTCGGTTTGTTATCGCCCATGAAACAGAGGAGGGGAAGTTTATATTCACAGAATACACTCCAGACAAATTTTTGATGTACTCAACAATTCCTCCATTTAAAGTGTATTTCAATGTGCCTCTCCTTGCAGATTCTGACAATCAAACTATTGAAGAGAAAAGACAGTCAAGCAAATCTGTCATAGCAACAAGTCAAAAACTGGAGGATATAATCGCCTTTTACTGTCATCTAAAAAGTAGTTCATTACAGCAGAATGAAGGCAATTAATGAAGAGTTACTATGAAAGTTAGTGAAGCAACTGCTATTATATTAGAACTTTTTACAAAAGAATTACAAGAATCGAAAAACTCAATTGTAAATACAATTGAGTTTAGCGAATCTATGAAGACAGGCATGTTTTTCCTGGCAAGCAGTGATTCTATCATCCAGAGACTTGTCAAGGTAATTCCACAGAATCATATATTAAAAATACACATGAATACATCCTGGTTTCGAGGAAAATATGAAAAACCGGTTGCGCACTATCATCCATTTGAGTACTATGTGCTACTTTGGCAGCATAATGGAGAATATTATTATCATTTATGCCATCTCCGTGACATGCTGAAATATGTTTTTAGTTATAATGGCAATCCGGCACCGTTTATAAATCAGTCCAGATGGAATGCAAAGATTGTACAAATAAATAATCAATTTCACTTCAAATGGACTACAGAATGGGATACTGAAAGAATGATCACGCCAAATAATTTAGCAGAAATGGCTATGAGAGATTTTTATTCACCTGAAATACCTGCAATTCAGCCATCTGAAGATTCATTAAATTCTAAAGGCAGTAAATACGGAAACGGAGGAACGCCTAATTCTAAAAAGCACTTAAAACTCATAGTTTTAAACCAATTAGAAACGGCTGATACGGATCCATAAAAAATTCTTAAGACTTTATTGATGCAAAAGTTCTAATGCTTACTTAAATTACTTCGAAAGTTCGGGTAGGTTCGACCAGGGTTCAGCCAAATCAATAGATCAAGACAAAATAACAGACGAATACTGGAGTTAGAACAAGTTACTTAGAAAAAAATTGTGCGAAGATAAATAATTGCGATTAGAGCAACCACACTTGGGTAAGGAAAGGTATAGTTAACCCTTGAAAGTCTTTACTTTACAACTTCTCCTAAAGAATAGAAAGAAATGCTTAATTTTCCAAATATGACATTTAGTTATATTTATATTACATCAAACTATTTCTGAATTTAAGGCAAACATGAAATTGTCACTTGGTGTAGATATTAAGAAAGGAATTTCAAATGAAAAAAATACATTAAGAACATATTCAATCATATCAATTTCAATATCAGGGCATATAATTTACTTTTGCCAAATGCAAAAATCAATTACAACACATTACTAACAACTAATCGAGGACCAAAATGAAGCTTGAAAAAGCAGTTGAAATTACACAAGATCTTTTTAACAAAGATTTGAACGAAGCAAATATCTTTGGAATAACTATGAAATCTTTGAAAATCCCTCCAAGGACAATCGTAATTGAGATAGCCGGCTTCCCTTGCGGAAATAAGAAAAATATCAGAGTAATTCCTCCATATGGCGGGTACTATGTAAATATAAACACAGCTTGGTTTCAAAATAACAATGAAAAGCCAATTATTAAAGATATTCCATTTGATTACTACTTAATGCTTAAGGAGCATAAAAGACAATACTATTATCATCTATGTCATTATCTTAAAATGAGAGAGTATGTCCTCAATTATAAAGACAATCGTAAGCCGTTTGAAAATCAAGATAGATGGAATGGAAAAATTGTAGTAAGGAACAATCAATTCCAGTTCAAATGGAATAAAGAATTGGATACTGAAAGAATTTTAAATATGAATAATTTAGCTGAAATAGTCACCAGAGATTTTTTATATTCAGATAAACCTTTGCAACAACCAGTTGAAGCCCCACTTAATTACGATGTACATAAATACGGAAGTGGCGGTGAGTCTGATGCTCATAAAAACTTGAAGTTTTTAATTGCGAGCAAGCCAGAATTGGCCGGTATAGAGTCGTCAACAGGTCTTGAGACTCATATTGAATATCAGTTCCGTACTAATGATCGAGTTGATTTGTTTTTCAGGTTGAAGGATAATAGAATAGCTGTTGTTGAAATTGAACTAGAAGGAGAAGAAAATCTGATTACCGGAGTTCATCAAGCTGTTAAGTACCGAGCGCTAGCCGCATTAGAAGCAGGAGTAAATCTTGAAGATAAAAATATAATTGCAATCGTGGTTGCTTTCTCTGCAAATTACGCTGCAGTCAAGCATCTATCAACGGAATACAATGTTCAAGTTGTTGAAATTTCCAGTAATCCCAGAGATTAATCATACACAATTTTAGCAAAAATCGTGAATTAGAATTTTTACAACATTTTTAACTTTGGATTGTTTGAGCCAGTTCTAAAAAGAATTTTGATGATCCCGGACTTATTTAAGGATTAAATCTTTAATGTCAGCGGGACCAAATTTTATTAAAACCAACTGGCACCATATTCATTAAAATTGTTATAATCTTCTGGTCATTATATCCGGAACCGGACGGAGCCGGCACTCCGTAAAAAGAATCTGCCGGTCAATGCGTTTTACGATTTGCGTTCTGCTTTTCTGCAGGTTGCATAACTGAATGATGCATCTTGAATTCATTTCAGTTCCTATCATATACCCCGCGTTATCTGCTTCTGCGAACAGTTTAACTGGGGCTTGCATGTTCCTGGTGACAGACTATTTACTTCATGCAGGCCGCCGCCCGTTCCGGAAAAATGTTATTCGAGCGTGACCGCCTTTTGGTTAAACTCATCGAGTTCATCCTGTAAAGCAGCCATCTGTGATGTAATTTTTTTTGTTTCCGCATCAACGAAGAGTTCATCAAGCGTGGCGGTATATTTTTCAGGCACTGATTCCTGAGTACGACGATTAAATGACGAATACACCCCATTTTTTGTGTCAAGGTCGCGCAGGAAGACCAGCAATGATTTAAGCTCGCTCATCATGAATATCTTGTCATAGATTTCCACATTGAGTTTAGCAATACGGGTTTTCACTCCCACCAGTTTACCGACCAGCTCATGCATTTCATTATAGAGCTTGGCAACATCATATTTACTGACATTCTCTCCAACCATAACATTGTTTTGGTTGATTTTTATCTTCAGTTTTGAGATTTCCAAAGCTAAAGCATTTTTTTCCTTTAAGAGTTTTGAGATTTTTTTACTCATGTGATTCTACCCTTTCTTTTTATACTTTTGTTTCAAATATAATTAAGTTTTCAATTAAAATTTTAAATTCCTTGTCAGCGATTTTTTCCCTGGATGTTTCAGATCATTTGCACCGTACTGTTTCCCCCTTTTTGGATGATATTGAGCCGGTGGGGGAACTGGTCCTGCACATCCTCATTATGTGACACTACAAATATCTGTTTAAACTCTTTTGAAATAACATTAAGCGCAAGCAGAAGTTCTTCTCTCCGTTCACGGTCCTGACTCCCAAAAACCTCATCCAGAGCCAGGAAGCCCATATTCTGCCTTCCCGCAAGACTGGATATCCGCTTGCTTATTGCGATGCGGAGGCAGAGGGCAGCAAGGTCTTTTTCTCCACCTGAGAGTGTGGATACGTGTGTCTCAAGCCCATCTCTAAGCACTTTGAGTTCAAAATTTTCTGTTATCCGCAGGTTGTCAAACCGGCCCCGGGTTATTTTATTGAAATACCCTGATGCAATCGAAGATATTTTAGGAAGTTCCTGTGACGTAACTTTTTCTTTAAAAATTTTAACGGAAGTTTCCAGGGTGTTATACAGATTAACTTCCGCGGTTTTTATCTGAATATCATTTTTTATCCTTTCATTCCGGCTGATGCTCTCCTCTCTCCCCCGAATCTCTGCTTCTTTTGTTTTAATTTCCCCCTGCTTTTGTATCAATACAAGTTTCCTTTCGGTTCGATCTACCTCTGCTGTCTCTTTTGCCTCTGCGGCCGAGCGATATACATCTTCCCTGAAGCCGAGCTCTGCAATACTTTTCTGAAAAGCATCCCTTGCCCTGACTGCCTTCTCAAGTTTATCAGCGGTGTCTTTTTCCTCAGTTTTAACATGTTCCAGTCCTGCTACTTCTCCCTCAATCTGAAAGGTTCTGTTATACTCCGGCTCAATATTTTGAAGCCGGTTTTTTGTCTCAAGAAGCAAATTTTCATCAAATGAGACCTCTCCTAACTGAGCTATTGCCTCATGCAGATCTGATTTTCTGTTCTCTAATTGTTCAAGCTCCTTCTGAGTACGGTTCAATGTGTTCAAAAGGGATTTCAGGGTAGCTTCACGGGCAGTTAAAAATTGTACCTCATTTCTCAGTTCCTCAATGTGTGTGCTGAGTTCTTTGTTTTGTTCATGATTCCGGGTCATTTGTTCTTCTAAGGAAGCAATCTGCGAAGCTGTCTCACTGAGTTCAAGTCTGTAGCGGGTTACAAGTTCGTTGTAATACCCGCCAAGCGGTCGTTCACATTCGGTGCACGGAGCTTCACTGCCAAGATGAGTAATTTTGTTCAGGCGGTTTTGTGTATCTGACTGTTTACCGGCAAGTTTACCCTTTTCTGCCGAGAAGCTGTGAAAATACTGCATCAGTGTTTCAAGATGCCCCGTCGAAGCGGCAAGCAGTGAATTTTTAGTCAGAATCTGCGCGGGGGCATCCTCATGTTCCCTTATGTCAGTCTGAAGTTGACTGATCACATTCTTCTTATTCTGCAGCTCTTTTACCAACTGATCAAATGATAATTCAAGCCCTTCACGTTGTATTTTCTTTTGTTTCTGCTGCTGAAGGTTTTCCATTTCACCCTTAAGCGCATCATACTTTTCCCGTACCGGCAGAAGTTTGTTGAGTTCAATTACCAAGGCCTCGAGATTTTTAATTTTTTCATGCAGAGCTTCAAGCCGCTGTTTATTAGTCTCAATCGCCATGTTCTGAAGAGCAAGGTTATTTTCAAGTCTGCCGTGTTCATCTCTTTTTTCAGCAAGTTCTTTATATACAAGATCAGCTTCCTGAAATATTTTTTCTGCTTCAGCCACACTAAGCTCTAGTGCTGCTGCTTCGGCGGATAGGTGTGATTTTTCATCCTGCAGTTTTTCCAAATCCTCTTTATGCTGAGACTCCTGCTCTCCGGTTAATGCTCCCTCTCTGAGACCATGGAGTTCACTTTTCAGAGTTTTCTGCTTTTCCTTTAATTTGTCACCCATTTTATCAAGTATATCAAGACCAAGCATTTTTCTCAGCAAGGCGGACCGATCTTTTTCTTTGATATCGAGCATAACCCCAACATCCTTCTGATGCGCGAAAAAACTGCTGCAAAAGTTATCGTAGTCAATTTTTATAATTGTGAGAATCTGTCTGTTGACCTCCTTAACTGAGGAACAAAGAGACCTGCCCTCAGCGAAGAGTTCAGCTTCCGCACTGAGAGTTTTTCCCTTATATTTTCTTACAATCCGGTAATCTTTCCCCCTGTCCTCAAAAAACAGCTCTACCAAAACTTCATCTTTTGGCGATACTTTATCATTCCGGATGGAGTCTTTGTTGGCGTCTGATTTACCGAATAATGCAAACGTAATTGCTTCGAAGAGTGTTGATTTACCTGCTCCATTTTTACCAATAAAACCAATCAGTCCTTCAGGGAAGGAAATGTCAGCATCGCGGTACTGCTTAAAGTTTTTCAGTTTAAGTATTTTAACTTGCAATGGCTGCCTCCTCTTCTTCAACTTCCTGCCACAGTTTACTGATTATTGTGTCTGCCTTTATAAAATCCACCTCATCCAACTGCTGCCTCAGATGTCTTGCGAGCCCATCTTTCAGCGCTTCGGACCCTGACTCTGCAGTAATTATTTCACCGGTAGCAGCTGAGGTCTTACTTACCGTAAACCACAGGGCAGCGGGGATAAATTCGCTTAGGATTGCGGTTGTAAACTGAGACTGCTGTGAGAGATTAACATCCTCCAGGAGAAAATGGAAAATGCTTCCTTCAGGGTGATATATTTTTACCTGCTTATTCAGTTCATCCTTAATTTCATCCTCAGTTTTCGTTGAACAGTTTTTCACAATTACCTTGGCAAACTCCCTTAGTTTTACCGGCAGCAATTCTGGCTTAAGATCTGAGTCAATGGTAACTTTGACCACACCCATATCATACCCTGCCTGCGAAACTGAAGTTCGCTCGGTCGAACCTGCATACCAAACGTTCCCATATTTTTCCATTTTCTGAAATTTATGCCAGTGCCCCATAGCTACATAGGAAAACTGTTTCAGCAGACCGGCTTTGCTTTCAGGAAAAACCCGCTCTCCAAACTCATCCATGAGATATGTGCCAAAGGAGAGATGCATGGCCAGGATGTTTGGCTTTGTATTATCGGTTACAGCAATTTTTTCAAGCTCCTGTTCAAACGATGAATCACTATTGCAATGGGGAAAGAGATGCAGTATATATTCCGGTTTTTCAATGACCTGAAGCTGTTCTGAACAGGCAATTACCGCACCGGTATTCATGCTAAAGAGTTCATGAATAGGAGCGGTCTGAAATGTCCGCGGAAAATCATGATTCCCCGCAATCATATAGAAAGGGATACCCGCATTTGTTATGCGCAGAAGCTGGGATGCCGCGAAGATTAACGCTCTGTTTGAAGGTGAGGAACGGTGAAAGATATCGCCGGTGTGCAAAACAAAATCAGGATCTTCCCTGAGGATGATATCAACCGACTGAGAGAAAGCATCATAAACATCCTGCTCCCGGATGTTTTGACCTTCATCATCCAAAAGGTCATTATCGGTGAAACCGAGGTGCGAATCTGAAAGATGAATAAACGTAATCATGTTATCGTGTCAACGCTCGTATAAATTTACCAAAGGAAAAACGCTCTGCAAGACCTCCCAGCAAAAGAAGATGAAGAACCAAAGATTCATCATCATTTGGTCTCTTGATTGGCAAGTCTTGTCCGGATTGCTTTCAGATTGGATTCTGCGAGTCTGGTAACCCCCCAGAATAATGTCAAACAACCCTATCATCGGTAATACATTATAACTGCAGACCAATGATAACAAAAATAAAACAAATTACGATGATAACAATAATTTTTTCTCGTGCCGTCCTGAAAGTGTTTACACATTTTACTTGAACCTAACCCCTTGAGGGCGTAGCCCGAAAGGGG
>BTUV01000019.1:0-37800 GCA_045863035.1 Ignavibacteriales bacterium
CCGAAACGACGCAAACGCATAAATCCAGTATGAAGTATGAAGTATGAAGTATGAAGTATGAATTATGAATTATGAATTGATTGAGTAATTCAGCTTTTAAATTTTATCAAACCCCGCAGTTACACGCGGGGTTTTTGTTTTTAGGGGGTCTTTCATACTATCCGGTATTTATCCGGCGAATTATGAAGTTTAAATTATAAATTTCGTAGAGACGATGCAATCGCCATGACAAATTTTTATATACGAGGGGTTTTGCGATTGCGTCGTCTCATCGTGTATCTGTGCTTTACCGGTTTTTGCCCTATATCTTTCCCCAAGACGACGCAAACGCAAAAATCAATTGTGAAGTATGAAGTATGAATTATGAAGTATGAAGTATGAAGTATGAATTGATTGAGTAATTCGCTTTTGAATATACAGAACCCCGCTTTTACAGGAGGGGTTTTTATTTTTAAAGCTTATATATACTCTGCGGAACTCTGCGATTCCTTTGCTCACTCTGCTTTTAAAATCTTCATTATTTATATAGCCGGGGGCAATGGGAACACTTGGGACGCCGTGCCATTGCTTTGATGCTTCGGCTTGATTGAATGATCCCCCTTTAACACTTAGCGTTTTATTAACGAGCAGGATCATCCTTAATCAGTAGATTTTAAGCTGTTATATATATTCTACTAATCGCTAACTACTAATTCCTAATTAAAACAAAAAACCCTCTCCGGTAACAACACCAGAGAGGGTCTTTTAAGATCAGTTATGTACTGATGCTTATTTCAGCATCTGCATTTTAATGGTCTTTGAGAAGTTACCGAACTGCAGTTCAGCAACATAGTTACCGCTTGCAACCTTTGCGCCGGCGTTTGAAGTACCGTCCCAGTTCAATTCATAAGAACCCTTTGCCAGGAATTCATTATTGATGAGGGTCTTTACTTCGTTTCCGAGCATATCATAAATCTTCAATGAGATTTTCTTGTCAACCGGCAGGGAGAATCTCAGCATGGTTGATGGGTTGAACGGATTCGGGAAGTTCTGAGCCAGAACATAATCATCAGGAGAAATGAAATCAAGTTCCTTCAGTTCGAGGCCGGTGCTGGTTGCTTCAAAGTGAATGAGGTTGATTTTTCTTTCGTTGTTGATTTTAGTCGTGCTGACCAAGGTGTAAGTAGAATCAGAAGGATTCCATGTACGGTTTCTTACTGTTATTGAATCATAGACGCTCTGGAAAGCAGCAGCAATTTCAAGAGCCCCATCGCCGTCTGAATCGAACGCTTTGGTAAACTTTGAAATGAAAGGGCTTTCAGTAAATACCGTATCAATTGTTCCGAGTGAATCATAGATATCAACAAAAGCAAAAATTCTGGGTTTCTGTCCGTCATATACTACAGTATTGGTATAGTTAGCGGGATCAAGCAAACTTCCCTGACCGGTATATTCAACTGCAACGATGTTATATTCGTTGGTACCACCGAGAAGGATTTCCTGTCTGCCATTACCGTTAAAGTCACCGGAGCCAATGCCCCAGAACGATCCTTCAGCAGCACCACCTGCGGTCCAGCCGTTCGGAGAAACAACCCCGAACTTAGAAGGGTCGAATATATACAGACCGGTATCCGTAGCAGCGAAATCAAGAAGACCAAGACCATAAGCGAGTGAGTCACCGCCATAAAGAACCGCGCCAATTTCGTCACTTCCGTCACCGTCAACGTCAGCTACGGTAAAGCCCATGTAACCAACATGGTCACCTAAAGTACCGCGGGTAACTTCTGAATAGAAGCCAACAACGCCGGTATCAGGATAGCTGTAGGAGTCAGTTCCTCTTGGCTTAATGCCCCAGAAGCCCATGAAGTTCCAGTGCATGTTAACAATCATTGGTTTATCATTACCTGCTACGTCAGCAAGCTGAGACTCCCAGTGAGAAACGCTGAAAACTTTACTGTTAGCGGTAACCACTGCAGGGTCTCCGCCTTCTAACTGCCAGCTTGCGAATCCTGGGAATGAACCAAACACACCAAGAACGTAAACTCCGTGATCACGGTTTGACATGATGAGTTCATCAAGACCGTCACCGTCAAAGTCTGCAACAGAACCAACTTCGCGGTTGGTTCTGAAGTTACCTACACCCTGAGCCGCAAAGTAGTTAGCAGGTAAAACAAAAGCAGGTTCTGTTCCGTAGTTGTTGTCACCTGAACCCTGATATTCATATACATGAACTTCAAAGTCGGTGGCAGTAGTAGTTAACGGAAAAATAATTTCCTTATTGCCGTCACCGTCAAGATCGCCGGTTCTTACCCAGCGCGGGGTGCTTCCTGAACTGACACCAACTCTGGTTTTTGATGACCATACCAGTTCAAGAGTGTTAGAAGCGGTCAGTTCCCAAACATGGACTCTTCCGCCGTTTGTATAGTCAGTGCCAACAAATTCTTTTTTACCATCACCATCAAGATCACCTGCATAGTGAACAGTTCTGGCTCCTTTGTCAGTGCTGTAAGGTCTGACACTGTCAGGCAATGTAGTGCCAACTCCGAAAAGATTGCCTGTTGCGTTTACATTCAACTGCGCCTCAGCAGTGAAAAAGAATGCGAGTACAAAGGCAACGGATAAGTATAGTTTTTTCACACGGTCCTCCGTTGATTATAGTTAGAATTATTGCACTTGTGCAAGATATCTGTCGATATCCCGAACAAATGCAGATTTGTTGTAATCTTTCTTTACCAGTTTAAACAACTTTTTTGCTTCATCTGCATTACCGGCTTCCAGATAGTTAATACCGGCGTAAAGCAGATACTGTGGTTTGAATACCATATCATCAGAAACTTCAGAAGCTTTCAGATAATATTCTGCTGCTTCTTTTGGTTTCTTTTCTGCTTCATAACAAGCAGCCAGTCCCGCGAGTGCAGTTGCTTTAAGCAGTTCGTTTGAACCTGAATATTCTTCATACTGTTCTTTGGCTTCGGTATATTTGCCTAACGCATAGTAGCTATTGGCAAGATATATACGAGCAGACTCGCCGTTTTCGGTACCGGAATATGTTTCAACTAATGATTTCAGACCTTTTACATTTGCAGCAGGGCGGCCGTCAATAGCTTCAATATATGAACCACTGTCATAAATGCTCATCACCTTTGCAATCTCAAGACTCGCTTTTTCGTTATCCAGGCCTCTGTAATAACCGACCAGGAAATATGCGGCAACCGCCATAACAACAATTACAGAAGCAATAACAACTTCTTTTTTTGATTTTTCGACCCAGTCCGCTGCCTCGTAGTAACGGGCGGTCATCGAACTTGGTTTGATTTCCTGTTTCTTAGCGAAATCTTTCTTTTTCCTCAGCATTGTATCCTGTTATATATTTATTATTATAAAACTCTTATATGATTCGAAAATATCCAGCCGCGATTACCGCGCAACACTTCAGCGCGATATGCACCGGGTCTGGTAATCACTGCATTCAAATCGCCTTCCTCGCTGCTTGCGAAGAGCTCTCCGTTTCTTAATACTCTTATAAAGTTCTTTGCTGTGCCAGGAACTGATACTTTTATTTCAGCTTCCTTCTCAAGCCGGAACTCATCACCCATATAGTAAATAGTGCCACCGGAAACCATGGCAAACCTGAAACCCTTTGCATCCCCCAAATAATGATTCGCAAAAAATGTCCTGCCGTTTTTCAGAGCATCAAGCAGAGCCACCCTGAAACCGGTGAACTGCTCATTTATGCTAAAATCATAATTTTCATGCAACAAAATATGGGTTCTGATGGACTTGAACAATACTTTATAAGGAAAAACTTCTACCTCCATCAGCCCCAGAAGGTTGACTTTGTGAGCGTGAGCATCTACCCCTCCAATACCAACTACCCGCCTTTTTTGGCTAAGCCGGTCCCAGGTTTCAAGAGTCTCCCGGGGCGGCATTTTGATTGATTTTAAGGGGTGTACAAACGAAAAATACTTGTTTTCCTCAGTCAGGTTTTCCATCCATTCAGACATGTGGTTCCAGATTTCCATACCCGTAAAATCCTCAGTATCCCATTCAGTCCAGGGATAAGGGGGATATTCTTTGTTAGAGTCTCTTTTTTCGTGGGGATGGGCAAGAAATCCAATTCCCCCGGCTTCCTTAATCATTCTGACATAGTCTTTTGCCGGAAATCTGGTAGAAATGGTTTTCTCCACGCCGAAAGCCAGATAATGGTTGCGGTTTTCTTTATCGTTAATCTCATACCCGGTAATAAGGGCGGTAGTACCATGAAATCCCTCAAACCCCTCATCTTTTGCTCTCAGGGTATTATGGTCAGTGAGCATAATGAAATCCAGACCCAGTTCCTGAGCAAAACGGACTATTTCCGGCACTTCTCCCGAACCATCTGAAAAAACAGAGTGGATGTGAACTGAACCGGTGTATTCAAACATATTCATACTGTTGCAAACTTAATCAAATTCCCCCATAGAGCCAATGTATTTATGGAGAGCGGTAATTTTGACCACTCATGGCGGAGACGTATTAAAATCGCTGTGTTAACGCAACATACACGCGACCGGAGGTGATGCTTCGGTTAACGGATTCTTCAATACTAAAGGCAAGGTAGGTTTTTTCAAAGAATCGCCGGTTAAGATCAGCAAAAAGCATATTCTGGTGCAATTTCAGACCAGCAGAGCCATAAGTGTAAGCCATAGTCCTAAAGCCGGCAGACCAGGATGCCTCTTGAGCAATTTCATGTCTGTAAATCAGAGAATGTATGTCTGAGGTGGAATAGGAGGTCTTATTCCGGGTATAGGAATAATCCGCGCTCCCGCCGATTAAAGGAACTTCAGACCAGGCGGCATATCCGCTAAAATTGACGGCTGTTTTTGCATCTCCCTGCCTGAATCTGACTCCCCCGGAAAAATTAAGTGTCAGATATCGCAGGGGGCGGTAATGCAGATGAACTCTTGCACCTTCTCTCATCGGATTTGAATAACTACTGTCAATAAGATTTCTGAAAGTATGATAGTAAACAGGATTTCTGCGTGCATCATACGAAACAGATGCATTAAAATTCCTGCTCATGCGGGCTCGCGCCAGAAGATATATACTCGAAAGCTCCGGAACTCCCCCTGTTCTACCGGGGATTTTCTTATACAAATCAGATTCCAGGGAACCAAAGAGCGTTAACCATCCCAAATAACTGCCTGTGTGTTGCAATGAAATTACCTGACGGTCGGTGGTAAAACTATTTGTCTGATACACCCATGAGAGCGTGTTTTGCATAGTGCCAATCACGGAAGTATCAGTACGGCTGAGAAATGCTCCCAACTGAAACAGTTTAAAATCAAACCCTGACTGAACCGCGGAGGGTCTGGAACCCGCAAATGCCCCATAACTGAACCCGGCGGAAGCACTTTCATACTGAATTCCATCTACTGCACCTATTGATTGGTACCATTGGCTCATCTTTCTCCCTGCTGTTACTTTTCCAAAATCTTCAGTCTCATAAGAAATATATAAATCAAACGGAATCAGTCTGTTCAAGGGAGATGAGCTTATTCTCTGCCACTCTTTTACACTATATGCGTAATTCAGATTGGTACCAAATGTCAGCCCGCTCAGAGTAAAATCCTCCGCTGTTAACGAAAGTGTATATCTCCACCTCTGATTATCATCTGCAGCCCCTGTGTTTACCAAAGTAGTAGCTGAATGAATCGCAGCCCTTCCTCTTATTCTGAAATCAGTTTGGGCTTGCTGATTTGCTGTTGAAATAATTTTTAGTGTTACATTCTCCCCTTCAGCGCTGTCAGGTGGTTCAACACTTGACAAAGCAGTATCCTTCATTGCGGCTATAACAATTTTTGCAAAAAGTATATCCCCTGCTTTTATCCGGATTCCTTCCAAAACCGGTCCCGCGGCCGACCTTGAGGAGGTGAATTTTACAAGAACTGCCGGCGTATATATAAGACCATCAAGGCGGAAGAGAGTGTCACCCGAAGTAATTCCGACAGCCGGTGTGAATTCAGTATAAATGTTCCGGGGAGTCACATACGTCACCTTCCCCTGCCGGTATTCAGTTTGCTGCCCGAAGATATACTGAGATTTACCGGCAAGTAGTAGCAGAATCATCGTGTATATATACAGATTTGCGGATAATCTCATCTGATTGATTTCTCCGCGCCGGGTCGCATGAGCTTGTTTTGACCGTCGGGATGACAGTTCAGACAGGAAGTGCTGTTATACCGGTAATCAGTAATACCATCATGCTCTTCATCCATTTCCTGCTGATTATGGGCATGGCAGCTTATGCAGGTGAATATTCCAAAATTGCTCACCGTTTGATGACAGTCTGAACACTGATTCCACTCATTCCTGTGTTTTCCACTGTAGATAGGAAAATAAAGCCCGTCATGATCAAACTGAGCCGGCTGCCATCCGCTTGTGGTGTGGCACTGGATGCAGTTAAGGGGGAATCCCGCGCTTACATGATTCGGATTTGTGGTGCTCAGATAATTATCGTTATGACAGCTATTGCAGTCAGTGGGTGTATTTACGTAACCGGATGCATGACAGCTATTGCAACTGAGGTTTGTGTGCAATCCGGTCAGGGGAAAATTTGTCAGGTTGTGATTAAAGTTTGCCGGTGACCAGCCGTATATACTATGACAGTTTTTGCAATCTGTGCTGAAACCGGAAGCCGTGTGATTCGGGTTTGCGGCTGCCTGATAATTATCAAGATGACAAGCCAGACAATCAGGACTCAACCCGGTAAACACTCCAGCATTATGGCAGGAAAAACAAGTTGGCAGGTTATGACCGCCTGCCAGCGGAAAGAGCTCATGACTGAAACCGCCATCAATCCATGTCCGGTCTGTTATCGCATGACACTCTGTGCAGTCCGTCGAAAATCCGGCGGTGGAATGATTCGGGTTATTTGCAGAAAAATAGTCCTGCTTATGACAGGTAAAACATTCTGGCTGCAGAACTTCAAACTGAAGATTAACAAATCCGGTGTGGCACTGACCACAATCTGCATCCTGATGAGCGCCAAGCAAGGGGAAACGTGTTTTTTCGTGAAGTCCCTGTACGTCAGTAACCAGCCAGCTCTTCGGGGTGTGGCACTGCGCGCAGTCATTGCCAAGCGTGCTGCTATGTATATCCTTGTGGCAGGTAAAGCAGTCAGTTTCTGCTTTATCAAAAACAAGTTCATTATGACACTGCCTGCAGTCAACGCTTGTATGCTGTCCTGCCAGCGGAAAATTAGTTTTCCCGTGATCAAACTTCATTGGCTTTAGCAGTTTGTTCCATGCATCTGCTGAATGGCAGTCAGAGCAGTCTGAAATTAGCTTTGCTCCGTGCGGTGATTGCGCAAAATTCAGCAATGAACAGAAAGCGATGAGCAAAATTACTTGTGGCAGGCAGCGCACTTAAAATCCTGCAATTTGTATTGTATATACGTCAAACCATCTTTAGATACCGGAGTATGACACCCGGCACATGGTACTTTTGCATGAGCTCCGGCAAGTGAAAACCTGACTGTGTTGTGGTCAAACAACGCCGGTTTCCATCGCTCAAAGCTATGACAGTTTGCACACGCCTCTGCTCCTCTCTCAGTAAACTGCCCGCCGTGTATATCCACATGGCATTGAGTACAATCTTTGGTCGATGAAGCAAAACGGTATTTGTTTTCTGTGTGTTCAGATTTATGGCAGTCCGCGCAGAGTGCTTTGCTATGTTTGCCTTTCAATATAAAATCTGTTTGAGCATGATCGAATGTTACCTGATTCCAGTTCTGAACAGTGTGACAGTCTTGACAAGCTGTGCCTCCGCCATATATACTTCGTATCTCTTCCCCATGCACATTTTTATGGCAGGCATTGCAGTTTCTGTCAAGCGGTTTAAACACCCATTGCTCATCCTTTTTGTGACAACTAAAACAAGGGAGAGCAAGGTGCGCCCCTTCAAGGCGGAAAGAACCACTATGCTGTTCAATAGAAAAAAGAGAGGGAGCAAATCCATTTACCGTATGGCAAAGTGAGCAGTCTTTTAGTTTTCCCTCTGTTACAAACTGCCCGTTGTGCGCGTCTTTATGGCAATCAGTGCAATACTCAGACTTTTGTCCTGATGCTTTGCTTCCGCTGTGGCAGTCATTACAAGTGACCTGCTGATGTTTTCCAAGCAATGGAAATCTGGTTTTGCCATGATCAAAGTTACCTGTTTTCACCTGACTGAAATCTGCTGTTGTATGACACTTTTGACAGTCTGCTCCAAATCTGTTCTGATGCGGATCAGCATGACAAGGCGTGCAGTTGGACGATGCTATGCCCTTAAACCTCTGAAATGGTTTTCCGTTTCTGGTTTCAGTTTTATGGCAGGATTCGCATTGGACAGAAAGATGTTTTCCGGTTAGTTTGAATGGTGACCTGCCGTGATCGAAAAATTCAGCAGGTTTGAATGCAGAAGTATTATGGCACTGCTGACAGTTTTTCCCGAGTGTGTTCTGATGTATATCCGTATGACAGGAGTTACAATTCTGATTAAGGCCGAGAAAAGTTTTCTGCCTTTTTTTAAGTTTTGCATCGGCGATAAATTCTTTTCTGTGACAGTCGCTGCACTCAATTACACTATGCTGACCTGTCAGGGTATATCCGGCTTTCTCATGGTTAAACTTTTTTTCATCAAACCTCACAATCTGAAACGTTCTGCCATGATGCTCACTATGGCAGCTCCAACAGTTTTTTCCTTTTACTTCTGAAGAGGCATGATATCCCTTTCCTGCATTGATGAGCGATTTAACTTCGGTGTGACAGTCCAGACATTTGGAATTATATACCTGTTCGCCCAGAACATGGCAAGTCGTGCAGTTGCTCATTCCCTCAAGCCCTGCGTGCGCTTTGGTAAGCTCACCCGGTGAGATCTGAGCAGTTACCCTCAGAGTGAGAGCTAAGGCAAGAAAACCGCAGTTCAGTAAATAATGAAGTCCAGTTTTAATGTTACAATCCGGTCAACTATATAAAAAGGTGTACGATAATAAACAGTCAAAAGATATGAAGAAAAGGGACATCTTCAGTGCCGTAAAATTGCTTCTCCGAATTTTTTTGTGATTTGCACCCCGATTTTTTCAAGAAAAGCAGTCGGGAGTTCTCCCCCCGCAAAAATATAAACCAGGTCATTTGTTATCTCATCCATATTACCGGAAGCATTATCTTTGAGCAGCACTGTATTTTTTCTTATTTCACTCACACTCGTATTCATAAGAAGTTTAACCGCTCCGCTCTTTTCCGCGGCTGCTATTCTTTCTGAATTTTGCGGCTTGAGGCGGCTAAAGTTCTCCGAGCGATACGATAAAACTACACGGTTCCCTTCATCAGCAAGAAGCAAGGCAGATTCAATCGCTGAGTCACCGCCTCCTACCACCAGTATATCCTGTCCCTTAATAAGTTCAGGTTCTAACAAGCGGTAGTAAACCTTATCAAGATCTTCTCCGGTACAGCCAAGTTTGCGCGGAGTCCCCCGCCTCCCAATAGCAAGGATTACCGATGAAGAACGATATTGACTCTTAGTTGTTCTTACATGAAATATATCATCGATCTTTTTAATCTCTTCAACTTTTTCCATTTCATTGATCTGTATCTGATATTTCTCAATCAGACTCCGCCAAAGTGAAATGAGTTCACTCTTTGAGGTCTCAGTCAGTTTGACCTTGCCAAAGAGCGGAAGCTCCATCGGTGAGGTCATCACCAATTTTGCACGGGGGAAACTGGAAACAGTGCCACCGATAGTATCCTGCTCAAGAGTAATATAACGAAGCCCGCTTTTAACCGCGTTAAGTGTTGCTCCGATACCCGCAGGGCCTGCACCAATGATAATTACATCAGCATCCGTATGATGGTCTTTCTTTAATTTTTTTGTCAGATAATCAATCGCCTGTTTTCCCTGTTCAACTGCGTTTTTTATCAGACCCATGCCGCCGAGTTCTCCTGCAATATAAAGCAGAGGAATGTTTGTTTCAAACTCCTGACTGACGTGCGGCAGTTCAACCCCCCGCTTTTCCGTCCCTATCAGAAGCGATATCGCCTGGACCGGACAAGCATGAAAACACGCCCCATGCCCTACGCAACGGCTCGCATTTACCGTTACTGCTTTCCCCCGCGAAAACCCCAGTATATCTTTTTCAGGACATGCATCAATACACGCGCTGGTGCCTATGCAGATATCATGATCCACAAACGGATGAAGTGATACCGGTTCATAAAGACCGGTTTCTTTTGCTTTTTTTATTTTGGATGCAGTTTCCCGGTTTACTCTTTTGAGCCGCCTGATATATATAAAGAACACACTGCATATCAGCAGGGCTGCAAATATATATGCACCAAGCTCCTCAAAAAAGACTTCCATCAGATTTTGCCCAGATTCTCCTCTGCCAGTTTAGCCGCTTCCGTTCCGGGGAATTTTTCAATAATCATCTGCCACTGTTTTTTCCCCCCGTCTTTGTCTCCCTGTGCAATGCGGAGCGAGCCGAGGTTATACATTGCTCTGAAATTGTTTTTTTCGTAAGAGAGTATCCTCTGTGTTACTTTTTCAGCTTCCGCGTAATTTTTTTTGTCATAATAGTACTGTGTCAGTTCAAAGAGGATGTCTGTTCTTTTCGGGTTCTTTTCAAGAATTTTATTATATAACGCAAAGGCCTCCTCCACTTTATGTCCTGCATAATAAAGCTCAGCCAGCTCTCTCATGCTCAGGGTGTCGGCCGGGTTTGCCTGAATTTTCGCGTTAAGATCATTCACCATATTCAGATAACTCTGATTAACATTTGCTTTTGAAGGGGTATCACCGCCTGAAGGAAGCGCGCTGTGTATATCATCCTTAGGCATCCCTTGAGTCACCGCCGGGGATGGCGACTCCTCTTTTGTAAGCTGTGTAAACAACACCACACCGGCACCAAGCACTAACATCATAAGGGGGTAGAGGTACGCAGTTTTAATTTTCATTCTATTTCCTTTCTAAAAAATCCATTTATATCCAAACAAAATTGTTACTGCCACGTGAATAATCATAATGACAAACATGGTAATAGCAAACGGCAGATGAAAAATATGCCAGTACCTGAACAGGCGCTGCATCTGTTTGAGAATAACATTTCTCCGCTCAAGCTGAAAACGTAGTTTAACAGCCCGAAGAAGTTCCTTACCAGAGCTTCGTGAAATTCCGCCTTCCATGGCTATTTCGCTTTTCAAGAATGCAATTTGCCGTTTCATAAAAAAGTAATCTCGCGCCGGCTGCAAAAGACTCCCCCAGACGCCCGGCACTGCCTCAATTCTGCTTTCAAAAAGCAGCCGTATCCGCTCCCTTAGTTTACTGCTTTTGTTTATTACTTGTCCGATTTCCGAATCAAGTGAACTACGATATTCATTAATTTCACTGAGAGAAAGTTCATTACCTTTTATTGACCGGGGTATCTGCACATATATATATCTTCCTGCAAACCCGCTCAGCACCACCGCGGTCATACTCCAAAAACTGACGGCAACAATTCCCCCAAATTTAAATGCTGTGTGAAAAAGAACAAATACCGGCCCCAGGGTACAGAGAAAGATATGAAACTCCAGCCAGTATTTCAGATAACCCCAGGAGTAAAACATCCTCACCCTCTTGCGTATCATGTAAGTTGAAACACCGGCAGCCATCATCAGTGTACCCAATATCCCCAACCCATGCCCGATTAAGCCACTGGGCTTCAGCGCGGCGTGGTTTTGTGAAAATGGTCTTTCGGTCAGAGGCAAGCGGTAATAGTCATAACCGTACCAGATGAGAAGAATGAGGGAAGCAATCCCGGCAATAAAAAAAGAAGCAATATATATTTTATGAAAAGTTTTATTCATTTCTCTAAAAGTCTGTCAGGGGTATTTGCTCTTTTTCCGTAAAAAAAAGACCGGTGTTTTCAGCGTTTATGTGCCAAAAACAACCGGTCTTAAAAATAAGGGGCGGGGGAAATCAGATCTCTACAGTTGTATTGTAGCGAGTGCTGCCCTGTTTTTTTAACTGTTCAATTTTTGAAAGCAGAATATTGATACGGTCATCATCAGCATCATCATAATTATCGTATGATTCTTCTGATGCAAACACGAACTGCTCCTGAAAATTATTTGCTTTCTGGCGAACTTCATAAACAGAGTAACTCTCAAGACCTTCTGCCTTCATCAGAGTTTTTAATTCTCTGATTGAAGAAAGATACGACTCTCTGTTCTCTGCATTAATTTCATATTCGACTGTAAAAAGCACCTTTGCCATTTTTTCCTCAGATATTATATAAAAAACTTTTCATTAATACTTCCAATAAAATTCACTTCAGCCGGACCCTGAAGATAGACAGAATGAAACCTGCCATTTTCACCAATTTCAAAGCCCGCTTCAAGCAGATCACCGCCTCTGGTTTTCAGCGTGAGCGGAGATGTGGCTGCATGCAAAAGCTGAACCACTACCGCGGCAGCAACCGAACCCGTCCCGCAGGCAAGTGTTTCATCTTCCACGCCCCGTTCAAACGTCCGGATATATATCAAACCGTCCCTGTAACTGATAAAATTCACATTAACGCCGCCCGGACTGAATTCTTTCAGATGGCGCACCTGGCGACCGAGTGAAACCACATCAAGTTCATCCGGCAGCCCGAAAACCCCCTCTGAAGGTCTGAGTGGATTACGCAGGATTTTATCAGCTTCAATTACCACATGCGGAGAGCCGGTATCAGCAAAATTTGCGGTTATCATCTGTCCGCCCGCCTTAATCCTGAAACCAAGTTTCACTTTCTCAGGCGGTTCAAGATTGAAGCGCATTATCCGTTCTGCCATAACCCTTCCGCTATACTCTTTTCCGTTAAAACGGAAGCGGACAGGATTATCAGCTTTCCAGTAATTGATTCTATGAAACTCAAGAGCGCACCGGGCTCCGTTTCCGCAGAGACTTCCTTTCAATCCGTCAGAGTTAAAAAACTCTAAACAAAAGGTGCCGTCTTCCGCCGGTTGATAGGTCATTAGACCGTCTGCCCCGATTCCTCTTCGCCTGTCGCAGAGCAACGCTATACTCCGGGCAGAGAGGGGTATTTCAGGGTGCTTACTTTTATCAAAAATCAGGAAATCGTTTCCGGCTCCGTTCATTTTGGCAAAAGAATAATTTTTCATAGACTGTGTAATTTACTTCAATAGTAGTAGGATTTCAATAAAAATATTTGATTTTTTAGTAAATTAGAGGGTGAAATGGATAATTTTGAGCCATTTTGAGAGGTTATCGGGTTAACGAACATGCTGTAGAATACGATTAACCACCTCTGAATTTCTGTTTTGAGGTTCTGTCAGTTGCTTTGGAGAAGACCCGGCAGGGTTTAACTCACATCGTCTTCTTGTTAAAGACGGTTTAGTACTTTTTCTTTTTGATTCTACACTTTGTTGTAGTATGTTATAACAAAAATTTAGCGATTATTTTTAGGGTTACCGGGTTCTAGTGAACAAATTACAGTTGCTGTATATTTTCCTATTGTGTGCTTTTTCCGCCTTTCCGCAGGTGGCACCTTCTTTAGATAGTCTGATGAAGGTTGTAGATGCGCAAAAGGGAGAGGTAAAAGCTCAGACTTTGCTTATCCTTTCAGCCGAAACCCGGCTGGAAGATTTAGCACGCTCATACACATACGCTCGTGAAGCACTCGCCATTTATACTTCCGTCGGTAATTTTTCCGGAAAAGCTAAAGCCGGGCTTGAACTCGCCCTCTGTTATTTCAATGAACAAAAATATTCCGAAAGCACCCGTGCCCTCAATATAGCTATGGCGGATGCAAGAAGCGGAAAGGATTCTGTTTCTTACGCTTTAATCATCAGCAGTCTGGCTGACATCATTGAGAAGGAAGGAAGAACCGATGAAGCCATACGTCTGCATGAAGAAGCATTTGGCATCCTGTCCAGATTCGGTGAGGAACGCGCTGCTTCTGTGGAACTGGCGAGCATTGGTCTGATATTTTGGAGGAGGGGAGACAATCTGCCGGCACTTAAACTCTTCCGCGATGCTTACGAAATCCGTAAAAAGCTGGGGCTTAAACGCAGTATGGCAATGGCTCTGAATAATATCGGGGTAGTTTATTGGAGGATGGGAATTTACGAGAAATCATTTGAGGCATACTCTGAATCATTTGAACTACGCAAAGCGATAAATGATATACGAGGCATGATTATTACCACCAATAACATCGGACTGATATTTCTCAAACTGCGGAATTTCCCGAAAGCTCATGAGCACTTTATCGGCGCGTTACAGGAGTCAAAAGAAGATTCGTATATATTCGGTGAGGCATATTCTCATTTTAATCTGGCGGACTATTATCTTACTATAGAAAAGTATGACAGTGCACTGGCACACGCGTCAACCGCGGTTTCCCTTTATAATTCATTCAAGGAGCATAACTCTGTTGCCAACGGGATGAATTACATCGGTCGCGCGCAACAAGGTTTGGGTAATCTGCAGCTTGCGGAAAAATACTTCCTCGCGGCTATTGACACTGCAAACATTATTGATGATAAATTTTCTAAGTCAGCATCATATCACGCGCTTGCAAAATTATACATGGTTAAGGGAAATCTCAGCGATGCGCTTCGCTACGGTAAACTTGCTGAGATTAATGCCGGCAGTAATAATACTAATCAGCTCCGGGCTGATCTGAACCTGCTCTACTCAGAAGTTTATAATAAAACCGGCGACTACCGAAACGCTTATCAGGCCCTTAAAAACTACTCTGCTCTCAAAGACAGCCAGTCTGTTGAACGGTTGAATCATGCAATGGTCAACTGGCAGATTCAATACGAAATACAGTCAGTGGAAAAAGAAAATCTGCTGCTCAAGACTGAAAAAGAAATTGCTGAAGCTAATTTGCAGAATGCCAGACTTATGAGGAATTTTCTCATCATTATAGTATTTCTCATTCTCGGCTCATTTATCTGGATATATACACTTTACAAAAAAAATCAAAAAGCCGATAACGCAGTCAGACAGCAGCGAGAGGAATTGAAGCGGCTGAATGAAGAACTTGCCCATCAGAACAGCGCGCTTGCTGAAACGAATAAGACAAAAGATAAACTGTTTTCAATTATCTCTCACGACCTGACCAGCCCGTTTCAGGCGCTGCTCGGCAATTCGGAAATTCTGGTAAGTGATATTGACGATCTAAGTAAACAGGAAATTAAGGAGTTTGCAACTGATATAGGCAAGGCATCCAAGAATCTGCTTTACCTCACCAGAAATCTTCTGACCTGGTCAAGAGTGCAGACGAACCGGATTACTGTTCATCCTGAAAACATTGTAGCGGCTGATATTATCGGAACTGTCAGAGATCTCGCGTCAATTCAGGCAGGCGTAAAAAATATAACGATAAATGCATCTGTCAGCGGCAACATACAGATATATACAGACCGCCAGATTCTTTCAAATATTCTGCTTAATCTTCTTTCAAATGCCATTAAGTTTACTGAGGCAGGCGGTGTTATCAGTTTAAGCGCTGCAACATCCGAGGGCAATGAGCATCTGCTCTTTACTGTTTCTGATAACGGTGTCGGCATTGAGCCGGAGCGCCTGAGGATGATGATGGAAACCCAGGACGCCAGTTCAACCGAAGGAACAAACAGGGAAAAAGGCACAGGACTCGGATTTTTACTTACAAAAGAACTCGTTCAGAAACTCAGCGGTTCTATCACCGGCAGCAGCACCGTAGGAGAGGGTTCAACCTTTACAGTTTCTCTTCCGCTAAATTGACAGTTATTTTCCCATTCCCTTAAAAAAGGTAATTTTCCCTTTGTAATTCCTCCCTCAGCAGTTGTAATTTGCGCAAATTCTTTTTTTTCTTCATTCACCGCGGAGCATCGCGCAAATGGACCAGAGCCCAGACACCAGCCCGAATGAATTCTATGAATTCGAAAAACCGGAATCACTCACCAAAGTTATAACCGCTTCTTCAGTCGGTACGATGATTGAATGGTACGACTTTTATATATTCGGAAGTCTGGCAACAGTCATCGCCGGAAAGTTCTATCAGACCGGAACCGCCTTAGGTGACATTATAGCATGGCTGGCGGCTTTCGCAGTCGGGTTTATCGTGCGCCCGTTCGGGGCTCTTTTCTTCGGAAGAATCGGGGACCTTATCGGCAGAAAATATACATTTTTAATTACCATGAGCTTAATGGGGCTTTGTACCTTCGCAGTGGGACTACTGCCCACAAGCGAAACAATAGGACCGGCAGCAGGCATTATCCTTATTGTGCTTAGAATACTACAAGGACTGGCGCTCGGAGGAGAGTATGGAGGTGCAGCGACCTACATTGCTGAACATGCACCTTCGGGAAAGCGGGGTTACTATACAAGTTTTATTCAGATAACTGCTACCGCAGGGCTGTTTTTGTCTCTGGGTGTCATCCTGGTCACCCGCCAGATCATCGGCGAGGAAGCATTTTCTGATTATGGCTGGCGAATTCCTTTTCTCATTTCCATCATTCTTGTCGCGGTGTCCCTATATATACGAGTTTCCTTGAAAGAGTCTCCCCTCTTTAACAAACTGAAAAAAGAAGGAAAAATTTCAAAAAATCCGCTAAAGGAAAGCTTTGCTAACAAAGAAAATCTGCGGATGGTGCTTCTCGCCTTATTTGGCGCCACCATGGGCCAGGGTGTGGTCTGGTACACCGGTCAGTTTTACGCGCTCTTTTATCTGCAGAAGATATTTAATGTTCCTCTGGTGGACTCAAATATGATTGTAGGAGGCGCGCTTCTTCTTGCCTCTCCGCTCTTCATCGTAACCGGCTGGCTCTCAGACCGCGTTGGCAGAAAACCAATCATCCTTGGAGGAATGCTTGCCGCCGCGCTCACTTATATACCAATATATACCATCATGGAGCACTTTAAACCGGGTCCGGATTATGACCCGTATATGCTGGCATTTCTTGTATTCATTCAGGTGATCTATGTCACCATGGTTTACGGACCAATCGCTGCATTTCTGGTTGAACTTTTCCCGACAAGAATCAGATATACATCAATGTCACTCCCCTATCATATCGGCAATGGAGTAATTGGCGGGCTGGTTCCTATCATCGGGCTGACACTTATCGAAACAACCGGCAATCATCTTGCAGGGCTCTGGTACCCGATTGCCATTGCATCTGTTTCATTTATCATCGGTTTTTTCTTTATCCCCGAAACAAGACACATTGAACTGGATGATACACATCTTTAGAATTATGAATTATGAAGTATGAAGTATGAATTGATTGCGAAAATTACTGAAACAAATTATAGTTCAGAATAAAATTTTTCGTGGAGACCTTGCAATCGCCGCTGCCAATTTATATAACAAGGCAACCCGTCTCGGCGATTGCAGCGTCTCAAACCCACCGAGGACAAGAACGACTGCAAGGACACAAAGGACAATAACGACGATGAGGACTTCGACTAAAGAAACAAAACACCTCCCTTACGAATTATTTTGTAAATACAATCAGATCACGAACCACAAATTTCTCAATAATAATGGTCAGCTTGTTGAGTAAAACAAAAAAGGCCGGCATATATATACCGACCTTATAATTGGTGGAGGTGGCGGGAGTCGAACCCGCGTCCGAAATTAAGATACCTAAACCCACTACGCACGTAGCCATTCTTTTAAGTACATCTGCCGGGCTCCGAAGGGCAGGATTCCGTCAAATATCTCCTGTGTTTATTTCGCTTCACCTACCAGGATGCTCGGATCCGCTATTCCGGCTAATCGTCGCTCCATCCCACCCCGCCGGACATAAGTGGGGGGAACGGCGCCTAAGTTAAATTAGGCAGCTAAAGCGTAATTGTTGTCAATTACATTTTTTCCCGTCGTTTAACGTGTCTACGGAGAACACGGTACGCGTTTTTAAGTCTCATTAACCCCGTCGAAACCAAATTCACCCCCTTATTTTTTCCAGGGAGTATCTGCTTTTCCTTCAAGCTTATTGAGATACCGGGCGAGAACAAAAAGAAGATCTGAAACCCTGTTTACAAAAATAACTATTTTCTTGTTAATTTCTTCCTTTTCTGACAGGGTAACAATACGCCTCTCCGCCCGCCTGCAGACTGTCCGGGCTAAATGAGCGTAGGAAGCCGCTTTCGTGCCACCGGGGAGGATAAAATTCCGGAGTGGCTCCAGCTCTGCTTCAAGTTCATCAATGACTTTTTCTGCTTGCGCTATCTGCTCATCCCCCACCCTGGGAATGCTGAAATGCGTTGATGTATAATCTAAAGGAGTGGCAAGATCTGAGCCCACATTAAATAACTGGTTTTGAAGAAAGCTGATTATTTCCAGTATTTTAGGGTCATTACATTCAGTTGGAATAAGCCCCAGAACGGAATTCAGTTCATCCACAGTTCCGTAGGCCTCAATTCGGTTTGAATCTTTAGCCACTCTGCCGCCGCCGAAAAGACCTGTCTGACCTCCATCCCCCGTCTTTGTATAAATTTTCATTAGACGAGCTTTCTGAAAGGTAACGAATGAATTTTGACCGGATGCTGCTTTCCATCATCGAGGATATATATGTCCTTTTCTCCTGAAAGATATGCTTTTCTGATTACCGCTAATCCTTTATATCCGGATTTAGGGTCCTTCACCGCTGAAGTTATTTTACCAACTTCCTTATTGTCATCATCCACAATCACCGCCGGCAGCTTAACAGGGAAGGAGTTTTCCATCACCACGCCCGTCAGTAATTTCTGTACTTTGTCATAAGAATCAAGCCGGGCAATCACTTCCTGCCCGATGTAGCACCCTTTGGTAAAACTGACTTCATGGATAAGATTCACCTCATGCGGATTAAACTCATCTGTCAGTTCCCCTGCTTCCGGAATTCCCTGCTCTACCCGGTAAAGTTCAGCAGCATCATATCCGATAAACGAAAAATCAAAGAGCACTTTAATCGCCTGAAGATGAGCCAGTAAATCAGCTAACAATGAATGCTCAAACAAGAGCAACACTGCCTCACGGTTATTTTTACCACGATGGTTTAATACTGAAAGACCTTCAAAAACATTGTCATACTTTTGCTGCGTATCTGGCTGCTGAGTGCTATACGAGGGTCCCAGCAGTAACGTTGCAAATGAGGAAAGCTGCCCGCCGCTTATTTCCAGCAAACTGAGAATGTCTGTCATATCCTCAATATGAACATCATCCGTAATAATGAATCTTGATATCCATGCGGTCACAACATCTTTTTTGGGGAGAGCACCTAAAACCAGAAGGTTATTTTCCTGTCTGAGAATCAAAACAGAATCAAGTATTCGTCCTTTATCAGTTGTAAAGATGGTTTTCCGTGTCTGGTTTACCGCCAAATCCTTTAAGTTGTTTGTAGATATTCTATTAAGAAAATCAAGTGCATCCCCCCCGCTTAGTTTGAGGATATATATCTGAGCCAAAAAGCGCATGCCAACACCTGTGTGAAGCGCTTCATACTCCTTCATAGTATTTTCATACCACCGGACTCTCTCACCGTCAAACACGGGCTGCAGGCCGAATGTTTCCTGTATAATCTCTGCAATTTCTTTTTGTTTCATGCCTGTATATACTAATATTTTCTGGTCATACGGGGATTTCTGGTATTCACATAGACAGTATCTTTCCAGATAAAACCGATAGAATCAAGAAATGTTCTGGAAGAATCAGTGTAAAATACCCGCCACTCATAATAATCGGGGATGCTGTCCTGATTGATATCAGCAACCCTTCTTCGCCTGATATGCCCTTCATAGACATTCAGCAGGTGAGGTTTATTCTCAAGTCCGTTGACAAGAAAAAATTTATATTCATCATTAGAAAGCTGCGGAGCGCTGAAGAAATGAACATTCACAAAAGGAATCTTTAACTGACCCCAGGTGCTGTAGGTAAAATTCATCAGCCCGCCGCTCTGCGGAATGATTTCCTCCCAGACCTTCGTGAAATCTGAACTGTCATAGGAAAATAAGGTCAGAAAGAAAAAGGCAGTACCCAGATTGGTCGAATCATAATCAACAAAACTGGAATTATAACCTGTAAAATTATCGATCTCAATCAGTTTACCCCCCTCCATGGATTTCACGATGAGAGCAAAAACATATTTCTTTCCTTTTTCGGTAAAGTAAATAACCGCACCTTTTTTGGCAAAGTTGGTGCTGATATTATCCAGATCAGCCAGGTAACTACCCGGAGGATAATCTTTTATTACATGCAATGCCAGATCAAGTGTATCACCCGCAAATCTTGAGACTGCGTTTTTCATTTTTTCCCTGATTACAAACTCCTGGATGCTCATATCAACACTCTGATCATCCGCTACATTCTGCCCATCACTTGGCTTTTCAGGTGTCCCCTGAAACCAGTCACAGCCCTGAAAAACAAAAAACAGGGAAAACAAGACAGTCCATAGCGCTATCTGTTTTCGAATCGTCATTACCACTCCATCACCTTCATCTTAATTTACTTCCTGTTATTTAGCAAATTCATCAAAGAAATATGCAGAACTTTCAATACCGAGCAGAAAGTGATTCAGATTAAAATGTTCATCCGGAGAATGAAGATTTTCAGTATTCAGACCCATTCCCATTAAAACGGTAGGAACTTTCAGAATTCTCTGGAAAGCCGCCACAATAGGTATGCTTCCGCCTTCTCTCATATATACCGTCTTTTTCCTGAATGCCCGCTCCATGGCTTTTGATGCGGCAATCGAGGCCTTGCTGTCAAGCGGAGTGAGCGCTGCATCACCGCCGTGAAGATCGGTTACCTTTACCGAAACTGACTTAGGGGCAATTGCACGTATATATTTTTCAAACAGTTTGCCGATTTTTTTTGGTGACTGATTAGCAACAAGGCGCATACTTATTTTCGCGGTTGCCTTTGAGGGGATAATAGTTTTTGCCCCCTGACCGGTAAATCCGCCAAAGATACCATTGCAGTCAAGAGTAGGACGTGCCCAGGTTCTTTCAAAAGTTGTAAAGCCCTCTTCACCCTGAAGCTGCTTTACGCCAATTGCGGCAGCATATTTTTTTTCGCTGAAAGGAAGTTTCGCAAAGTTCTCGCGTTCTTTCTTTGTCAGTTTAACAACATCATCATAAAAACCGGGAATGGTAATTTTTCCTTTTTTGTCATGCAGTTTTGCAATCATACCGGCTAAGACATTAACCGGATTTGGCACTGCTCCGCCATAAGTTCCTGAATGTAAATCACGGTTTGGACCGGTAACTTCAACTTCCATGTAGCAGAGACCGCGAAGTCCGTAGGTAAGTGTAGGCACTCCCGGCGCAAAAAGAGAGGTATCTGATATAAGCACGGAGTCACACTTTAACAAATCCTTATGCGCATTTATAAACGGCTCAAGATTCGGACTGCCAATTTCTTCCTCCCCTTCAATAAGGAATTTTATATTTACCGGAAGTGAGCCGGTTGTTTTCAACCAGCTTTCCACACTCTTAATGTGCATATACATCTGGCCTTTGTCATCGGTCGCGCCACGGGCATAGATTTTGCCATCTTTAATTACCGGCTCGAAAGGAGGAGTGCTCCAAAGCTCGATGGGGTCAACCGGCTGGACGTCGTAGTGACCATAGACAAGCACAGTCGGCTTGCCCGGTGCGTTCAGCCATTCAGCATAAACAATGGGATGCCCCGGTGTATCATAAATAGTGACTTCGCTTATGCCGGCTTCATGAAGCCGTTCCCTGATAAATTCGGCTGTTCTGCGCATATCAGCTTTATTTTCATCCATAGTACTGATACTCGGTATGCGCAGAAGCTCTGTGAGTTCACTGATAAAACGGTCTTTGTTTTCAACAATATATTGTTTCTGAGACATGTATTCTAAACCTTTAAAAAAAATATGTTTTATTAAATCTGTGCGTTACAGTGTGCTTAGCTTTGTTACTTAGACGTAAAAATGACCGTCAGAACTGATACTACTTATTTAACAAGAAAAAGATGGCAAAAATTCCTGCGGTGTACGATGCAAATTTACGGTATTCTTGTTAAATAGAAGCCCCAAATCGGGCGTACTTCTGCTGATTTTGCACGGGTTCTTCAGCCAGAAGCGGCGTATTTGTATATTTGATGTCTATGTTAATTTTTCTTTACATCCTGAAAAATCACGCTACCCCCTTCATATTTTCAGCCGGAACGCTGATGGGAATTTTTCTCCTGCAGTTTCTCATGAAGGCAGCAGATAAATTGGTGGGCAAAGGGCTGGATTTTATCGTGATTTTTGAGTTAATCGCTTATAACCTCGCCTGGATGGTGGTCCTGGTGATTCCCATGGCGGTTTTGGTTGCTACACTTATGGCATTCGGGTCAATGTCTCAGAATAACGAGATTACCGTGATGAAATCAGCCGGAGTAAGTCTTTACAGGATGATGCTTGGACCATTTGTGGCTTCAATCGTAGTTGCCGGGCTGCTAATTTCCTTTAACAACGATGTTCTGCCCGATGCAAACCACCAGGCCAAGATTCTGATGTTTGAGATTTCACAGAAAAAGCCGACCCTCTCCATCGAACCGGGTATCTTTTCTCAGGAGGTGAATAATACTGCAATCCTGGTGAGGGATATTAACCGCCAGACCGGAATGATGAACCAGATTACCCTCTATGATTATTCAGACCCGGCTAAAATTAACATCGTAACAGCCGAGTCCGGTAAACTCTATTTTACCGCGGATATGACCAAACTGATCATGGATTTGAATAACGGTGAGATACACGAAACTGACCAGAAAGAAAATGGTCTCTATCGGAAACTTCTTTTCACCCGTCATAAGATTACCATGAATGCTGACCAGTTCTCAATCCAATCCTCCGGCATCGGAAGTCACCGGGGCGACCGTGAGCTGAGCGCGGAGGATATGTGGGTTAGAGTTGATAGTCTGATGTCTATCAGGAATTCCTATTTCTCTTTGTTTATGGCTGATGTGAACAGATATTTCATCGGAGACAGTCTGGAAAAAAGGAAGCCGTTTAAAACGGATGACGCAGCCCCGCCTGATTTTCGTAATATGATCACTAAACTTCAGGCACAGAAAAATCTTATCATCTCCTCTTCAATGAGAGTTGATATGATGCAGGGGGAAGCAGACAAATATCTGGTTGAAATTCATAAAAAATACTCTATCCCGGTTGCCTGCATTATTTTTATTCTGCTCGGCAGCCCGCTCGGCATAATGACACGCAAAGGGGGCTTCGGCATGGCGGCGAGCATTAGTCTCTTTTTCTTTCTTATATATTGGGCATTTCTTATCGGCGGTGAAAAATTAGCCGACAGAGGAATGGTGACCCCACTCTGGGGAATGTGGTCTGCAAATCTGCTGATGGGGGTACTGGGTATTGTTCTGACGAATAAAACCGCGAAGGAAACCATAAATCTTGATTTTACTTTCCTGAAAAAACTGATACCAAAGAAATGGCGCTCAGAGGAGAACAATGAAACTACTTGACCGCTACCTTCTGAAACAGTTTGGGCAGACAGTTTTTTTCGGGCTGATTGCCTTCACTTCACTCTTTGTGGTAATTGACCTGATGGAAAATATGGATGACTTTATTGATAATAACGTCATCAGCAGTATCGTGTTTGAATATTATATCGTGTTCATCCCGGAAATCATTAAACTGATGCTTCCGGTTTCGGTTCTCTTTTCTGCTTTGTTCACTACCGGAAAGATGGCAAACCTGAATGAACTCACCGCCATTAAAGCAGGGGGAGTCAGTATGTTCAGATATATGATGCCCATTCTGATAGTCTGCTTTTTCATAAGCGTGATGGCGGTGTATTTCAGCGGATATATTGTACCGCTCGCCAACAAAAGAAAGTTTAATATCGAAATGAATTATCTTAACAAAGGACATTCATTCGCGGGCAGCAATATCTTCTTTCAGGATAGCCCGACCCGCATTGTTTCAATCTCGTACTTTGATGAACCAAACAATAATGCACTCCGTGTGAGCATTCAGGATTTCGATAAAAACGACATCACCAAAGTTCTCCGGCGTTTTGACGCGGGCAGGATGTTTTACGATACCCTTAACGGAAACTGGGTAATGCCAATTGGTTACAAAAGAACTTTTACTGATTCTGTATTTACCACCACCCGTATTGATTCATTTCATTTAACTGGTCTGAATTTTAAGCCCGCTGACCTTGCCTCTAAACAGCTAAAGCCGGAGGAGATGAACTTAACCGAACTCCAAAAGTTTATTGCAGACCAGATTCGCGCCGGTAATGACGTCCGTAAGATTGAAATTGAGTATTACTCACGTTATTCATTTGCGTTTACATCGCTGATTATTGTGCTCTTTGGACTCCCCTTTTCTGCAAACAAGCGGAAAGGCGGGGTTGCGCTTCAGATCGGCATAAATATCCTTATCACATTCATCTATCTCGTAATGATGAAAATAATTCAGGCCTTCGGCAAGAACGGCTCCCTTGATCCGATTCTGACTGCATGGCTGGTCAATTTTGTATTTATTGCCGCGTCTGCTATCAATCTTACACGGCTGAAACAATGAGAAGGAAGTATGAAGTTGAAGTATGAATTATGAATTATGAATTATGAATTGGTTCATAATTTTCGTAAAGACGTTGCAATCGGCGCGGCGGATATATAGAAT
This sequence comes from Ignavibacteriales bacterium, assembly GCA_045863035.1. Classification (GTDB taxonomy): domain Bacteria; phylum Bacteroidota; class Ignavibacteria; order Ignavibacteriales; family Ignavibacteriaceae; genus H2-BAC3. The sequence goes on from BTUV01000019.1 coordinate 24,621, forward strand.
TTAAATCCCGACCGCAGTCGGGATGCGTCTTCTCAGCGTGTTAATTGGTTAGCACTATCGGAAACATACGACCATTCCGGGGTCGGACAGGTGTCGTGTTTCATTCATATTTCTACCAACCTTCAATCCCTCCGGAATTGTTGCAAAATTTTCGTAGAGACTATGCGATCGGCGCGGCGGATATATAGAATTTAAATCCCGACCGCAGTCGGGATGTGTCTTCTCAGCGTGTTAATTGGTTAGCACTACCAGAAACATAGGACCCTTCCGGGGTCGGACAGGTGTCGTGTTTCATTCATATTTCTACCCACCATCAATCCCTTCGGGATTGTTGCAAAATTTTCGTAAAGAAGTTGCAATCGGCGCGGCGGATATATGGAATTTAAATCCCGACCGCAGTCGGGATGTGTCTTCTCAGCGTGTTAATTGGTTAGCACTACCAGAAACATAGGACCCTTCCGGGGTCGGACAGGTGTCGTGTTTCATTCATATTTCTACCCACCATCAATCCCTTCGGGATTGTTGCAAAATTTTCGTAAAGAAGTTGCAATCGGCGCGGCGGATATATGGAATTTAAATCCCGACGCAGTCGGGATGCAGCGTCTCAAACCAGGCGAGGACAATAAGGTCTGCACGGACAGTAACGAAAATGACACATGACAGTCACTTCACAATTATTACAACATTTGTAGCGTAATAACTTTGCCTGCTTGAGTGTTAACTGCTTCTTTGCGCCTTAGATTCTTTGCGCGAAATGCGGATTGTTATTGACAGGGTTAAAACTTTGCGTTTCCGTCTCGGCGGATAGCGCTTATTATAGAACCAGCAATGCCTTAAAACAAAAAGCCCCGGCAGTAACCAGGGCTTTTTTCAGTTAAAAGTTAATACTCATATTTTAAAATTCGGAATTAGAATTTCCATCTTCCGCCGAAAGCAAATGCGATGCGTTCAACTTTGCCGGGAGTGAATATATATTGTAAATCAGGAATAGAAGCATTCATCTCAACCGGTCCGATGGAGAATCCGGCGCCTACTGACCAGATGAAGTCATCATCACCGCCAAAAGAGAATCCGCCGCGCAGAAATGGCAGCCATGAGGTTGCGTTCCATTCACCGCCGAGTGAAATTCTGGGTTTAGTGCTGTTTCTGGGTTCATCATTAAAGCCCTGATTATAGTCCAGTCCGAGCAGGAAGTAACGCTCATCCACACCTGACTTATATACATAATACGCAACACCAAGACGCAATGCTGTGGGCAAGTCTTTTTCAAATGAGCCGATATACTTACCTTCACCGCGCAGTTTACTGGTCAGTGAATCTCTCTGCTCCTGGCTGGTGATATCGGTTATATATATGTCTGAGTTGCCTGAATATTCTACCGGTTTCTGGTCAAAGGTCATACTGCCGATATCTGTAATGGCAAAACCAACTGACAGACGGTCATTTACGATGGCGCTCAGACCAAGATCAAATCCGAGAGCTGAACCGGCAGGAGTCGGAAAGGGACCAAAACTGTCACCAACACCGGTTCCTGTGGAGTCAAAATCATATTCCATTCCAAGGTCAGGTGAAAAGGCCATGTATGTTTTAACTTTTCCGTAACCCTCAATGGTCGGACCTGTTGTTTCAATGCGGGTATCAACTTCCTGTATGCCCAGATACGCATAGGTATGCACTAATTTAATGCCTACCCCAGCCGTCAGCTTCTGAATAAATTTCGGTTTGAAATTACCCAGATCGCGGGCATAATTAAATGAATATTCGCGTGTATAGGAGGCCTGTGCATCAAGATCATTAATATCAATGATGCTTCCCTGCGGATTACCGAGAAGGAGCAAATCAACAATACCAACCGGAATTTTGAACTTAAAGTCAACGAAATCATTTATTGCAAATCCGAAAGTTCCGATTTTCTCACCTAAGTTCATTACAAACCCGAGGTGATTAAATGAGGTGCTCATCAGAATTCTGCCGCCGTCAACAAAAAGGTCATGAAATCTCTGCTTGTCAGAAGCATCCAGAAGCCGGCTTGCCTGTGTTCCGTTAGAATCCACTCCCCCGATAAAGTAATTATACTCATCAAGATTAGCGAAATCCGTACCAACACGAAGACTCATGTTCGGCAGTGGAAAGTGTGTGGAAAACTCAACCTTAGCAGTACCCGGAAGCGCCAGGTTTGCAGGATTTTTACCAATGGCGTAAAGTCCGCGTGAGAGGATGGTATATGTTTTAGCCGTGGAAGTTGTCCAAGCATCAGTTAAACCTGTGCTTCCTGAACCTTGAGCGTATATATCAGCCCCGAGGATGAGGAAAAGAACCGCCGTAATTAATTTGATATATTTTTTCATGATGTTCCTCCTTTCCTTATGGCTTTACTCTGTATTGAACTAAACCGAACCCTTTAATCTTGATCTTGTCACTGGTTCTGAACTGAACCGGCAGCGCATTCACTCCTGTTGTGTTCAGATTAACCGTTGAGACAATTTTCTTTGCAAGGGTCAGTTTTGAAAACTCATCCTGATTTACCTGTAAGGTAAAAGTATTTGAGCGCGGAGTTGTAACTTTTCCGTTAACATCAACTAAACCACCCAACACATTTAAAGTTGAAGGATTAGGCGCCCGGTTCGGCGGGAACCTGAAAAGAAGATTTCCGTTCTCATCATAAAAATCACTGACAACAGATATACCAAGAGGCAGTCCGTTTTCAATATTCATACTGATAGAAGCTGAGAGCAGGTTATCAAGATTTTCTCTGTTGCTTTCTTCAATATTAACTTCACTGGTATCGGTAAACTGACCTCCGCCTATTCCGAGTTTAACCGGTACTTCAATATCAGAATTACCATAAAGTGAATCGGTTGCGGCAATAGCGCCAACTTTATAGCCCGGATTCAATATCGCGTTATATTTAAGAATAATCGAATCAGGAGGAGAAGTTGCAAAAGCATTAATAAAATCACGCAATTCCTGATCGCTCAGTGTTATGGTATTTGCATTCTGATGAATTACGGTATAAGGAATATTTACCACCTGTGTACGATAACTGTTTTTACCTGTAATAGTACCGGAAAAACCAAGTTCCTCAGTAGTGGTTGAATTAATATTGAGAACAAGACCAAACTTATCAAAAACTAACTGTGAAGCCGTGAAAGCAGAGAAGGTTCCGAGTTTGATCGGGATACTAGTTGCCGCGAAATCAAGAGGAGTCGGCTTAAACTTTCCGTTAATTGATTTAAGCACCAATTCTGACATGGATACAAGAACTGCTATATTATCTGTTTTGCGAAGTGTTCTTGGGTCAGTTGCCGGAACAGTGTTAACCGTTACAGAAAAATCCAATTCGTTTGTAAGCGTTGAACCGCCGCTGCCGCTAACTATCCTCCAGTCATGCAAATCAGAAACAGTAACTGTCTGACTTTCTGAACCTGAACCAACCCTGCCCAGAGTTGGCATAGCCGTAAAAGGAGTGTTATCGGGTTTGCGCAAATTATTTATTGTAAGACCGGCAATCACGCCTACATCAAGAGTGTTTGAAAGAGTTAAACTAAGCTGCCCCTGATCAATTACAATCTCAGCAAATGATGATGAGTCATCAAGGACAAAAGTGCTGTCAAAAGAAACGGGGTCCTGAGCAGGCAGCGGTGCGGTAACCTGCGAAAGTGTGAAACTGGTGAACTGAGCCACAACACCTGTACCGGCATTGTTCGGCAGTGTAATAATTGAACCGCCGGAGCCAGGTGAGGAAAGCACAATGTCAATACTCATACCTTTGGGAACCACAGCTCCTGCAAGGGGAAATACTATGGTGCCTCTCTGCCCCTGCGGGATATTAAGGGGAGTGTTTGAAGTAAGCTGCGGAATTACCACTCCTGTTGCAGTATTCTTAAATGAAACACTGTTAATGGTAATAGTGACGCCGTTGTTATTATCAAAATGAAGTTCGAGGTTACCTGACTCAAATACTGCTTCTTCGAATGAATCAATCGGAGGAAGACTCTTACTCACAGATTGAGCTGGTATTGGAGGAAAGAGAAATGGTTGTCCGCCGGTTGCGCCGGGTGCAAACTCACTTACCGGGATATTTACAGTTACCGGTGTTGGCTGATTAACCTTAATTGCACCGATAGTAAAACCGGTTGATAGTCCAATTGGTGACATCCTTAGTTTGTCGCCAACAACTATCGGAGAAATATCGCTAACTTCACCGTAATAAAGCAGACCCAGCCGGGTAGGATCATTGTATGCACGAAGAACTGATGAGTCCTTGTCAATTACTGATTGAAGGTTGAACTCTCTGTCCACAACAGGAACGGTTAAATCAACGTCCCAGCTTGGCATAATAGGGTTTTTAACCTCGCATCCCTGCAGAATCAGAACCAGCAGCGCCAATGCAGCCGCCGGAACGATACTCCGCAGAAATCTATTACAAAGTTCTGATAAGATCATTTTTCCTCCGGAATTTTTTCACTTTGGATGGTAATGTAATTCTCATAATTGTCTGACAGTGTGTCATACATCAGCTATTTAAGAAAATAGTGATATATAACAAGGGCTGACGCAGAACACACATCTGCATCAGCCCTTTTTATAACAGTATTAGTTGATTTTTCCTTTTTCAGGGTAGGGCATAAAACCGAACGCCTGATCCTGGGGGCCGTCAACTTTTATTTCTCCGAACCGGCTTTCATACTTATCAAGATTATCCTTCAGCGCCCGCATGAACATTTTGGCATGCTGCGGTGTTGTGATTATCCTTGAAAATACTTTTGCCTTAGGTACACCCGGAACTATCCTGGTAAAATCAATTACGAATTCAGCCGGAGAGTGGGTGATTATTGCAAAATTAGAATAAATGCCTTCAGCTTCTTTTTCATCCAACTGGATATTTATCTGCTGAGGAGGCGGAAGATTATTCTGGCTCATTAATCGCTTTCTTTACTTTCTGTTTGCGTCTGCTTTTTCAAAAGCTTTGGTTGCATCTTCAAGTCTTCCAAGTACGGAATATACTTTTCCGAGCAGCTCCCATGCAGCAGCATCGTCGGGTTTCACTTCAAGATATTTTTCAAAATACGGAAGTGCCTGGTTATACTTTACCTTTACTTCCGGATCTTCTATGCCGGCTGTTTCAGCATCCTTTGCCATTTTTGTCCCCCACTTAACATAAGTGATGGCAAGGTTGTAATCAGCATTTATATACTCAGGGTCAATTTCAAGCGCTTTAAGGAACTGTTGTTCTGCTCCCTTAAAATCATCCACGCCAAGTAAAAGAACTCCGTAATTATAACGGTAGAGTTTGTTCGCCGGTTCTTTTTCAACACCTTCTTTAAATGCGCTGAGCGCTATATCTGTCTTTCCTGCGGCGATATAAGCATTCGAAAGATACAGAAGAATTTCAGGATCGTTCGGATATTTTGCTTTTCCCTTTTCAAGTATTTCTATTGCCTGTTCAAATTTATTCTGTGCTTCTTTTGAATCAGCAGGGTCTTTTGAAGTTTCAAACTTATCCTTCATTTTCTGCCCCTGATCATAATATATCTCACCGATAAAGCGATAACCCTCAGGTGAGTCATCAAGTTTTATAAGCTTATTTAACGGGGCGATTGCCTCATCATAGCGACCCATGCTGAGATATACATAAGCAAGATACTTATAGGTATTCGGAGAATCGGGCTGGATGTTGGTAGCCATCTCAAATGACTCAGCAGACTTCTGATAATAGGTCATGCCTGAGTCAGTATCCTGCGTTTTATTGGCTTTCTGATAAAATGCAACACCTTTATTAAAAAGCGTGCCCCAGGTAGCCAATTTCTGAGAGTTTATATCTTTCTCAAACTTTTTACTGATCTCAAGTGACTTATCAAAATGAACCAGCATTGTGTCAAAAACTTCTTTTTCGGCATAGAGCACACCGAGGAGGAAATAGCCCTCATCACTTTTAGGATTCTTGGAAATTTCTCTCTTTAATGATTCAATTGCCTTGTCAGTATTCTTCTGCTGGATGTAGAGTTTTGCACTGGTAATATCTGCCGATGAACACTGAAAGCCGGTTACAAGCATTCCCGCGGCCAGCAGACCGAGGAGGATATAACGGTATTTTTGCATTAGTTTCCTTTTCGATTGAACATGATTTTTTTTCTACCCTAAATATAGGAATAATTTCAATCCTATCAGGGATTCAGGAAGGGTATAACCAGGATAAATATATTTCTTTTTTCACCTCGCTTTTCCCCTCTCAGCCCCGGCATTTTTGATTGTTATTCTTCCGTTCAGAGGTAAATTTACTATGAAAAAAAGGAATTTTTCTTGAAAACGGAAATTATCAGGGAAGTACCCAAAGTTCTTCTCCATGATCACCTTGACGGCGGCCTCCGGCCTGAAACTGTCATTGATTTAGCCAGAGAACTCAAGTATAAGAAGCTCCCAACCGGCGACCCGGCTGAACTGGCTGACTGGTTCCACAGAGGGGCTAATAAAGGTAATTTGGTTGAGTTTCTGCAGGGGTTTGAGCATACCTGCGCGGTAATGCAGACTAAAGAAGGGTTAGCCCGTGTGGCTTATGAAATGATGGAGGATATGCACCAGGACAATGTTTGCTACGTTGAAACTCGGTTTGCCCCTGTTTTCCATACCGGAAAGGGTCTCCATAATGATGCGGTTGTAAAAGCAGTCTTAGAAGGACTTGAAAAGGGAAAACGGGATTTCGGTGTGGGGTATGGGCTGATCCTTTGCGGGATGAGAAATATGAAGGACTCCCTCGAAATAGCCGAACTGGCTGTAAACTACCGGGATCAGGGGGTGGTTGGATTCGACCTGGCTGGCGAAGAGGGGGGCTATCCTCCTAAAAAACATATTGAAGCTTTTCAGTTTATCCAGCGTGCTAATTTTAACATTACTGTCCATGCCGGCGAGGCCTTCGGTAAGGAGTCCATCTGGCAGGCAATTCAATGGTGCGGAGCTCATCGCATCGGTCATGGCACACGGCTGATTGAAGACTTCAGTTTTGACTCGGAAGGCAACGTGACCGGTATGGGTGATCTTGCGCAGTACATACTGGACAAACGGATTCCAATCGAAATTTGCCTCCTTTCAAATGTATTTACCGGAGCGGTTGATAAAATTGAAAACCATCCGTTTGGAGTGCTTTATAAATCCAAATTCCGCCTTACCATTAACACTGATGACCGGCTGATGGGCAATACCAACATGACAAAAGAATTTTTAACCGCGGTTGAAACTTTCGGGATTAATCTTGATGATATTGAAAAACTGACCATTAACGCGATGAAATCAGCATTTTGTCATCATCAGGAGCGGCTTGATTATATATATAATATCATTAAACCCGGTTATCAGAAGATGCGGGAAAAACTAACCTCACTAACATTTTAAAGGATCTATGAAATTTAATCTGAGAAATTATAATTTTGATTTTTCAAAAAACGAAAGGAAAATACTGGTAACCTTCATGAAGCAGCTCTTAAAGCAGGTTTCAGGCAACCAGAAACTTTTCGCCGAGGAAAAAGCATTCACTTCGATTCTGGACAAACTCAATTCTGACGATGAAACAGTAAAGTTTACAAAGGATGAGTTTACCCGTCTGCGCTATAATCTGGAACTGAACTTGAAGTTCCTTAAAGAGCAGAGCACAAAGGGCTGGTTTTGGAAGAAGTGGCTTTATAAATCCATGATTACGCAATATTCACTTATCTACGATACACATTTTAAGAATCAGTAATGAATACGAATACACTGCCTGAAATCAGGGCACCGAAGGGAACCAAGCTGAGCTGCAAAGGATGGATACAGGAAGCAGCAATGAGAATGCTGATGAACAATCTTGATCCTGATGTGGCTGAACGTCCGGCTGAACTTATCGTTTATGGCGGCAAAGGGAAAGCAGCGCGCAATCCTGAAAGTTATTACGCAATCATTAAATCACTTCAGTCACTTGAAGATGATGAAACTCTTTTAGTACAGTCCGGTAAACCGGTTGGCATCTTCAAAAGTCATCCCGATGCACCGCGTGTGCTTCTCTCAAACTCAATGCTGGTGCCTGCATGGGCTTCGTGGGAAAAATTCAGAGAACTTGAAGACAACGGCCTTATCATGTATGGTCAGATGACTGCCGGAAGCTGGATATATATCGGTACTCAGGGAATCCTTCAGGGTACGTATGAAACCTTTGCTGAATGCGCAAAAAGATATTTCGGCGGAACGCTTAAAGGAAAAATACTCCTCACAGCCGGTATTGGCGGTATGGGAGGCGCCCAGCCGCTCGCAGCCACCATGTGCGGCGCGGCATTCCTCGGCATTGATGTTGACCGCTCACGGCTGCAAAAGCGAATTGACACAGGTTATTTGGATATAATCGCCGGTTCAACCGAGGAAGCAATATCATTAGTAACTGAAGCGAAGAATAAAGGTAATGCGCTTTCAGTTGGCTTGACCGGTAACGCGGGAGAATTACTCCCGGAGCTGTACAATAGAGGTTTCCGCCCTGATATTATAACCGACCAGACCTCAGCACATGATACCCTGAACGGCTACGTACCAATGGGAATGACGCTTGAGGATGCTGCTATGCTCCGTGAATCTGACCCGAAAAAATATATAGAACTCGCCGGAAAAACCATTGCTGCTCATGTGAAATCAATGCTTGAGTTCCTACAGGCAGGCGCTATCGCTTTTGACTACGGAAATAACATCCGTACTGAAGCAAAAAAAGAGGGTGTGACAAATGCGTTTGATATACCCGGATTCATCCCGGAATATATACGTCCTCTTTTCTGTGAGGGGAAAGGTCCCTTTCGCTGGGTCGCGCTCTCAGGTGACCCGGAGGATATATATACAACTGATGAAGCAGTTATAAAAGCGCTGCCTGAAAATACCCATCTGCACAACTGGCTGAAGATGGCGCGTGAGAAGGTGCACTTTCAGGGACTCCCCGCCCGTATCTGCTGGCTCGGCTACGGAGAACGTGCACTGATCGGTCAGGTGTTTAATGATCTGGTAGCTCAGGGAAAAGTTAAGGCGCCGATTGTTATAGGACGCGATCATCTGGACTGCGGTTCAGTTGCCTCACCTTATCGCGAAACTGAAGCGATGAAAGATGGCAGCGATGCTATTGCCGACTGGCCGATTCTGAATGCGATGATTAACGCAGTCGGCGGAGCAAGTTGGGTATCGGTGCATCACGGCGGAGGAGTGGGTATTGGCAATTCCATTCATGCGGGTATGGTCATTGTTGCCGATGGTACCGAAGCTGCCGCAAAACGTTTGCAAAGGGTCCTGACTTCCGACCCAGGAATGGGAGTCATCAGACATGTTGATGCCGGCTATGATATTGCAGTTAAAACTGCGGTTGAGCACAACATTCAGGTTCCAATGCTTAACAAATAAAAAAAGGAAACGAATATGTCTATTAAAGTTCTTGTCGCGGATAAATTCCCCGATATATATATTGAAGAAATGAAATCGCTTGATCTTGATGTTGTTTACAGTCCTAAACTCGGTGAGAAAGAACTGCCCGGTGCAATTGCAGATATTGATATTCTGGTGGTACGCTCTACTGTTGTCAGCGCTGAAACGATCGAAAGCGGTAAGCAGCTTAACCTGATTATCAGAGCAGGTGCAGGTGTTAATAACATTAACATTGCAGCCGCTAATAAAAAGGGCGTATATGTTGCAAACTGCCCCGGTATGAATTCAATTGCAGTAGCTGAACTTGCAATGGGGCTTATCATCTCACTGGACAGAAGAATTCCTGATAATGTAATAGACTTCCGTGCAGGAAAGTGGAATAAGGGTGAATACTCAAAAGCAGAAGGTCTTTACGGTAAAAATCTTGCAGTAATCGGAGTCGGCGCAATCGGAAAAGAACTTTCCAAACGTGCGCTTGCATTTGGTATGAATGTTTATGGCAAGGATATCTCACGCATTGAAGGAGTTGCCATTAAAGATTTTTCTGAAATGGATCAGATACTCCCTATCTGCGATGTGGTAAGCATTCATCTGCCCGCAACACCGCAGACAAAAGGTCTCTTTAATAAAGAGATGTTCAGCTATATGAAAAAAGGCGCTTTACTCATTAACACCAGCCGCCAGGATATTATTGATGAAGCTGCAATGATTGAAGCGATTAAGGAAAAAGGAATCCGTGTTGCAGTTGACGTGTTCAAAGGAGAACCGGAAGCAAAAGATGGTACGGTCACCTCCCCTCTGCAGAATACCCCCGGTGTTTATGTTACCCATCATATAGGTGCATCAACCGAACAGGCACAGAATGCCGTTGCTGCTGAAACCGTGAGAGTCATTAAAGAATTTGTCCATAGCGGCATGATCGCTCACTGGGTTAACCGCGCAAAGATTACCGATGCAAGTTACCAGCTTGTTGTAAAGCATTATGACCGGCCCGGAGTTCTCGCTGCAATTCTGGCAGTAATTCGCGAAACCGAAATCAATGTTGAAGAAGTAGAAAATATCATCTTTGACGGCGGAATAGCTGCCTGCTGCACCATGAAGCTGAAATCAGCCGTGCCGCATGACTCACTCGAACGCATCAAGGAAAATCCGAATGTGCTGAGTGTTTCGCATGTAGCGATTTAATTTCCACTGTTGCTTTATCAAAAGGAGAGCAGAGATGCTCTCCTTTTTTTTGAGCTTTTATTAACCTGAGAAATTACCATTAGTCATCATCCGACTCTTTATTATTGCAGTAATAGTCCACAGATCGTGGACTTTCCGTGCAATTTCTGAGAGCGAGTAAGAGTTGAACCTGAGTGCTATCACTCAAAAAACTTCAGTTCCCGTATATCATCAGCGAGACCTTGATAAAATAACATCCTTAGCAGGTTGTTCAACCCTTCAAGGTCCGCCTCATCTATATCAAGGATTGTATTCTGCATGTTTTCGCGGACGAATTGTCTGCTTTCAGGATCAAGCCCGAAAAGTTCTTCCCCTTCAAGGTCATTATAAAATTCGTCCACAGCTTCAAGAATAATCTTCTCGGCCTGTTTACCCTTGCCACTGTCCCTTGCCGCAAGAACAAAATTCAGATAGGGAAGGTCACCCATTTCCACAACCTCTTCAGCGAATGATAATGCTTCTTTATACTTACCGGAGGTGAAAGCCAGATCACCGGCAAGAATGATATTTTTATCTGCCAGCGCATCTTCAGGCGCTTTTATATGAAATGCCGGTTCAAGACCATAAAGCTCATTCATCAGCATCTTTACCAGCAGAACTTCCTGAATAGAATGATCTCCGGTAACACTGAGTTCCGGTTTCCCCTCCTCCGGTGCTTCATGCAGAACGATAAACGAGGTACTCCCCAATCCTTCAAAAGAAAGACCTATTTTAGATGAAATCCGGAGAGTCTCATCCTTAATAAGATAAAATGAAGGAAGAAACGCTAAATCCGCTTCTTTTTGGTCGAATGCTGATAGTAGTGCTGCCGATGGTCTGAATTCGGCTGAAATCTTGCTTTCAGGCGGTAAAATGGAAACCAACGCTCTGAAATAGATGTTATCAGGTAGTAGTAAACGCATAATTTTTTCTTTTAATGCCCCAATTTAATCAAAAGGGACGTTTTTTTACCCCAATTATATGTTGTGATATTAAATGTTAGTACATATATTTAATTATGAGTTTTTAATTTTTCAATAACACAAAAAGGAAGTCAACACATGAAACAGTTTCTCGCAGGGCTTTTTACCCTTGTTCTCTCATTTTCACTGAATGCCCAGACCGAATGGTCTTTCGATAAATCGCACTCAAATGTAAAATTCACCGTTACCCACCTGATGATCTCAGAGGTTGATGGCTTTTTCTCAGGTTATGAAGGGAAAGTTGTTACCAAAAATGAAGGTGATCTTGAAGGCGCCTCCATTGAATTTTCAATTGATGTAAACACCATTAATACCGACAACACGATGAGAGATAATCACTTAAAGAGTGATGATTTCTTTAACGCGGAGAAATTCCCGAAAATCACTTTCAAAAGCACAAAAATCACCAAGTCAGGCGATAAAAAATACAAAGTGACCGGTAACCTGACCATGAGAGACGTGACCAAAGAAGTTACCCTTGATGTTGCATATCTCGGCTCCGTTAAGGACCCTTACGGAAATATCAAAGCAGGGTACAAAGTTTCCGGTGCAGTTGACCGCTTTGATTATAACCTGAAGTGGAATGCTTTAACCGAACTCGGCGGATCAGTTGTTGACAAAACCGTTAACATAGCAATTAACGCTCAGTTAGTACAGAAGAAGTAATCTTCATTCTCCCCTATTAAGGGATTCTCTGCAAAGAGAATCCCTTTTTTTATTATTTTCGGGCTTTGTAATTTATCAGAATCAGCCCGTTAGAATTTGATTTCGCTAAAGACCATTCCCCCCTTTATTACACTGCTCCTTCTTCTGAGCGGATGCAGCCGCAATACCAATATTAGCGAGATACATGAAAATCTACGCGAGTTTACAAATCACCGTGTAACTGTAAGCGGGACGGTAACCTCCGTGTTTGATCTTGAAGTAATAACCTATTATATACTATCCGATGATACCGGCGAGATTCCGGTGGTTACCAATTCCCAGCTCCCCTCCCTTGGTGAAAATGTTACCGTTACCGGAACAGTCCGCGTTATAGTTCTTGTAGATAAAACTTTGCCCGCAATCGAACAAAACTAATACCCTGCATAACTAACAACATCTGCCATTTGCTTCTACATGAATTGCCGGTGGGTATGACCTTTGCTGACTTCTGCCAATTAGTATGACGCATTTTATTTCATAATTGACAATATCGGCTTAGAAATCTGGCTTGTTCCACAATGTTTGCAAAAAGTTTGCCCTGCTACGGTATCCACAATAATGATCTTCTAAATTTCCTTACTTGTAATTGTTATACTTCTGAGATGAACAAAGTACAATGAAGAATTCCGGAAGCCCCCGGGAATCAATGAAGAATTAAGAATTAAGAATTAAGAATGTGCAATGAACAATTCCGGAAGCCCCCTCTTTCCAATGCAGATTTAAGTAAACGAAGAATCATATTGGGTTGAAGTATATACTCAGAAAAAGTTAAGTTTGTCAGGAGAGAGGGGGTTTGGGGGTGAGTCAAAAAAATGCCGAATAAACGTACCAATTCAAATATTCTTACTTGTTCTTTAATTTATTTTTCA
>BTUV01000020.1:0-36084 GCA_045863035.1 Ignavibacteriales bacterium
TTAAATCTCCAAAAATAGTTAAGTTTGAATTCCAATTCCATCTGAAGCATTACATACTATATGCGCAATTCAGCAAACTTCCAAAAATTTTTCCTGTCAACCCTATACACTTCGGCGTTATATGTTTCCTTAAATTCAGATGCTGTTTTTAACTTGGCATCAGGTGAGTATTTAAACTCATATCCGGTAATCTTCCCATCCGCTTCTTCTATTAATATTATGGCTTTTCCCTTAAAAAGCCGGGTTTTTATTCGTTAAACTATAGCTCGAGGTATCATTTTAGTAAAATTAGATATTAGATTATCAAATTCATATAAAAAATGATATTACAATATCAGAATTTAGCTAAAATATGATATTTGGCAGAATTTACCCCGAAATCACTCCTCCCGCTGAGTTTTCTCCTCCTCACCCGCTTCTCTTGCGGATGCAACTATCTTCTTCCTCCCCGCCTTTTTAAGCGCCCCCTGCAGGAGAAACTCAATCTGCGCATTGATAGAACGGAGGTCATCGGCAGCCCATTTTTCGAGAGCAGCATAAACCGATTCATCAATGCGCAGAAGAAATTTCTTTTTCATCATTGGTGCAGCGTGCCGGTGTTAATGACCGGTGTGGCTTCTGATTCAGAAACAAGGGCGACAAGAAGATTATTAACCATCGATGCCTTTTTCTCTTCGTCAAGCGTAACGATATTGTGCTCACTCAACTGCGCAAGAGCCATTTCTACCATACCAACCGCACCTTCAACAATCTTCTGACGTGCTGCCACAACTGCCTGCGCCTGCTGTCTGCGGAGCATCGCCTGTGCAATTTCAGGGGCATAAGCCAGGTGAGTCAGACGGGCTTCCATTACTTCGATACCGGCTGCATGAAGGCGAGACTGCAAGTGTGCTTTAAGCTGGTCAGCTATCTCCTGCGGGGTGCCGCGCAATGAGGGTTTGTCTTCCTGATCAACATCGTATGGGTATTCTGATGCAAGAGCGCGGATGGCAGTCTCACTCTGAATGGCTACAAACTGCTCATAATTCTGCACATCAAACAGGGCACGGGCTGAGTCAACAACACGCCAGACAATTACGGCTGCTATTTCAATCGGGTTACCATGCAAATCGTTTACTTTGATTTTATCACTGTTAAAGTTCCTGATTCTGAGGGATATCAGATGCTTTGCGGTAAATGGATTAGCCCACCAAAATCCTGATTTTGCGGCGGTTCCAAGATAGTTTCCGAAAAGAACCAGAACTCTGGAGTTATTCGGCTGCACAATGAAAAATCCGGCAAAGCTGATAAATATAAAAAGTGCCAGAGGAATGATAATCCACAAATACATCGGCTCATCATTCGAGGCAGCATAAACGCTGAGGAGAACATCAAGAGCGATGGCAATAAAAACAAGCGGAAGCATAATGAAGCCGCTTATATTACGAACAGGACGGTCAACTATATTCTGCATAACTTTTTCCTATCTTTTGAAAATTTGACATCAGAATGATATCATTTTCATATCGTAATGTAATCACTTTTGGGATGACCGGCAATATGGCGGTGAGGAATGGTAGAAATCACTTCAAACTTCTCATACAGACTAAGTGACCAGCCGTACAGAGAGGTTAGAGCAGGCAAGTATTACGGATTTCGCCATCATAAAACCGAAGGAAAAGATGTCAGGGTTTTGTTATATTAAGCAGATAATCTATTATTTTTCAAACAAAAACCCGGCTTTGTCGAGGAAAATAAGGAGAGTTATGTATTACTTTGCCTACGGCTCAAATATGGATGAGCAACAAATGAGGTCAAAAAAGGTCTCTTTTTCCAGTCGTGAAAAAGCAATCCTCTATGGCTATAAAATGTCTTTCAGCAAGAGAACCACTAACGGAAGCGGTCGCGCCACAATACTACCTGCATTGCAGGAGGATTTTGTAGAGGGTATCCTGTATGAAATAAATGAAAAAGATATCACAAGATTAGATAAACCCGAACGTTATCCCGTCCATTACTCCCGAATAGAAGTTTCCGTTTCGGCTGATAGCGGTCAGTCCGTTAAAGCTATTACCTATATGGCAAATCCGGAGCAGATACAGGAAGATCTCAAACCAATGCAGGGATATCTTGAAACACTGCTTACCGCTAAGGATTTCCTTTCCGCGGATTATTACAACCGTATTGCAAACACCGAATTCATTCCTCAGGAGAAAAGAAAATCCATCAGCGGAGATGAGATTTACACGGAGAAACTGATAGCTGAAGGAAGAACGTATTTCTTTGATATTAAAAAAAGCAGCAAGGGGGATTTATACGTTATGATTTCGGAGAGCAAAAAAACCCATGACGGGTTTGAGCGTCACCGCGTGATGGTTTTTGCCGATCACATGGAGGAGTTCGCCGAAAGCATTAGCAATCTTAATCAGAAGCTGCAGACTCTGACCCAAGAATCCACAAGCGTATAACCAATATATACAGCCCGGTTCTTCTCGGACCGGCAGGGGGGGGTTCGCGGCGGAATGGTAACCCATAGTGTTTCAGAGCGGAGAAATTGCTGACACAATGACGATTACGGTATCACTGATAAATAGTGTGCATATTATCAATCGCATTATTATATTTTGCCAATAAAATAACTGAAAAAAGGATATGAAAAAGAAATTAAAAATTGTTCTGTATGCACTTCTTGTCCTGTTTATTGTCATACAATTTTACCCGGACGGCATACCGCGGGAAAATCCGCCTGTTGAAACAGTGATTGAATGGCCAGATATGCAGGCGAAAGATTTGTTTTATGCCGCTTGCGCTGACTGTCACAGCCACGAAACCAAATGGCCCTGGTATAGTTATGTAGCCCCGGTAAAATGGGCGGTTAAAAACCATGTGGTGGACGGAAGAAGGCATTTTAATATATCGGTGCAGGGTTACGGCAAAGATCCGCACGAGGCAGGTGAAGTCATCCGTGAGGACTTTATGCCCATGGAGCAGTACGTTTGGCTGCATTCTGAAGCAAAACTCACTCCCGAACAAAAAGAATTGCTTGCCGGCACTCTCGAAAAGATGTTCGGAAAAGAAGAGCATTAAGAAGTATGAAGTATGAAGTATGAATTATGAATTTATAGAATAAGAGAGTGTAAATTTACACTCTCTTCCATTGGGGCAATCACTTTTACAATCCCCTCTATTCTCACTCCTCTTTTGATTTAGGGTTGGCTTTGAGTTTTTTAATAATTGCAGTAAGCAGTTTTTTTATCTCCTCTGCATCCGTAAAAATACTCTGATGTTCAGTTTCAGAAAGATAACCTGTGCTCACCATCAGATTAAGCCAGTACATTGTTTCATTTATTTCTTTTTGAGCTATTGAAAGCTTGTGAACGAAATCTGAACGGCTCTGTGCATTCTCTGCCTCAAAAATTAACGCGCCGACTGAAGTGCCACTTCGTAACAATTGCTTTGGCAAAACATACTCTTTTTGACTCAAAATCAGAAAACGATAGAGATTAACTATTCTAATCGCAAACTTAAAACTTTTTTCCTTGACAATGTTTTTCTTTACGAACTTTTCCATTCTTCAATCCTATTCATACCGCTAATGATATGTTTTTATTTACAAACTTTTCCATTCTTTAATTCTATTCATACTGTTAATGATATGTTTTTCTTTACGAACTTTTCCATTCTTCAATCCTATTCATACCGCTAATAATATGTTTTTCTTTACGAACTTTTCCATTCTTTAATCCTATTCATACTGTTAATAATATGTTTTTCTTTACGAACTTCTCCATTCTTTAATCCTATTCATACTGTTAATAATATGTTTTTCTTTACGAACTTTTCCATTCTTTAATCCTATTCATACCGCTAATAATATGTTTTTCTTTACGAACTTTTCCATTCTTTAATCCTATTCATACTGTTAATAATATGTTTTTCTTTACGAACTTTTCCATTCTTTAATTAAATTCATAATTCATATTTCATAATTCATAATTCTAATACGGTATCCCCTTTTTTCTTTGTTCCGCCAGAGCTTCCATATACCAGCCCAATTCATCAAAAAACTTTTTGCTCCGGCGTTCATAGTCACCATTGACTGATGAGCCATCGGCGAGCAAACTATCCTGCACTCTTGAAACAGGAATCGAAGTGGGAATAGGCGGAGTTCTTAATTCAGATAATACCAGCCGGAGTTGTTCTGCGCCACGCACCCCGCCAAAAGGTCCAGTTGAATAAGATATAATTCCGCTTGGCTTAAAAAAATACTCGTTGCGAAAATAGTCGAGCATGTTTTTAAGTGCCGGTGGAATTCCGTGATTATATTCCGCGGTAATTACAATAAATCCGTCTGCCGCCGTGAGTATTTCATGTATTTCCGTTAACTGCGGAGATGGGTCTTTCATATAGCGATACACTTCACTGAGCAGGGGCAGTTGATAAACGCCCGCATCTGCAACCAACGGTTCCCAACCTCTCTGTAACACCTGATTTTTGGCGAACTGAAGCACTTTCAGTCCTTCCCTGTTTTCTCCCATTGTTCCCGCTAACAGTGCAACTTTATATACAGTCATCCGATTGCCTTTTTTTTACAAAGAATAAACGATTATAATTTTTTTTGAATGCAAGATAAGCAAGTTGGACGAACCCCTGAAATGATTTCACACCGGCATATACTTCAAATGCCTTACCGGGAGGCGTAATTAATTACTCCTCCTTTAAAAATCAGGTTTTGGCCACTGCTGCAGAAATCAGACAGCCGCGAAAAAAAAAATAATTACTTCAGCAGAACTGCTTTTCTTATTTCAACCGACTTGTTTTGACGGACAGCATCAGAAATAATAAACCTGACAAAATATACTCCGCTTCTGAATCCTTCAGCATTCACCTCAATGGTGTGAGTGCCTTCAGAAAAATTCCCCTGTGAAAGCGTTTTAAGTTTTTCACCGAGTGGTGTAATCAGTTCTGCGGTTACAAAACACTGCCTTTCAAGCTGAAGCTGCACCCGCGCGGCCGGATTAAACGGATTCGGATATATATCAGAAACCTGATATCGCGCTGGGCGTATATATCTCCTCCGCGCTGCTGGTAAGAATGCCAGGCAAAAGCAATGAGTCACCGCAGGCAACTATGTTCTGACCGGTTGTGGCGGCTATAAACGTGCTTGCTCCCGGAGCATATTACGAGGAAACAACATACTGATGATCAAACAATTTGATAGTCGCGCCATCCTTGCCCACAACTAAATCCGGAAAGGCAATCCGAGCGATACTTTCCCCCCGACTGAATCAGCGCTCTGATGAACAGGTGAAACAGACTGATCGTTAACATAATAGGTATGATACCTCAATCCTTCGACTACAAATAAAAGATTTGCATCTCCTTCCTCCCGATCAAGCACGCAGTCATAAACAAACCCCTGAAAAGTTATAAGCTGCGTAAGAACAGGTGCGACCGGGTTGCTGATATCAACCACCTATAGCCCGCCCCATGAGGAACCCAGCGCCAGATAAAGACGGTTGCGGTCTGCCATTATCCGGAGCGGCTCACCGGGAAGATTAGTTTCAGAAAGCAGCGTAATAGCAGCAGGATTAGAAACATCATAGATAAATAATTTTGAACTGCTGCCCGCAAAGACGTATTGTCAGTAATGGCAGAGAACACGCAAATCAGGATTCGCTATGGAACCAACCAATGACATTGCCGCCGGATTACTGACATTTATAATCTGCAGACCACCGCTCCCGGCCGCCACATACGCATAGTTACCCTTAACCTGAACACATTCATAACTGCCCGTGCCGGGTGAAATCGCCGAGAAAACCAATTGAGTCTGAATATTGCTGATAAACTCGCAGACCGGCAGACCCCTCCGCCACATACAGATAGAAATTTGCATAATCAACCCGTCGCCCGTCAATAATATCGCGCTTTACAGGCATGACAAAATTGCCGCCAAAGCTTTGTGAAAAAACTATAGCCGGAAAAAGAAAACACACTAAAAGCAAAATACCTCTCATGACCGAGAACTCCTTTACTAAAAGATAATGTTATTTTATAAATGCTTACAATGTATAAGTGGAGGAAGCAGTATCTCCTCCTCTTCCTGTCCAGTTTGTATGGAAATATTCTCCGCGCGGCTTGTCAACTCTTTCATACTGATGCGCTCCGAAATAGTCACGCTGCGCCTGAAGCATATTCGCGGGAAGCCGCTCATTACGGTAGCCGTCATAATATGTTAACGCTGTCGAAAGAGCAGGAACCCAGATGCCGTTTAATACCGCTTCTGAAATCACGCGCCTCCATCCCTGCTGAGAAGATTCAATTTTCCCCTGGAAGAACGGGTCAAGCAGCAGATTATTTAAATTGGGGTTTTTGTCAAACGCTTCTTTTATTTTGCCAAGGAATACCGACCGAATAATACAGCCGCCGCGCCACATAGAGGCAATGCCGCCGTAATTCAGATTCCAGCCATACTCAGCCCCCGCATTGCGAAGCAGTATATATCCCTGTGCATAAGAGATAATCTTTGATGCATATACTGCTTTGCCTAAATCTTCTATGAACTGCTCTTTGGGAATCGAGAGTTTTTTAGCCGGACCCTTTAATACTTTAGCCGCTTCGGTTCTCTGGTCTTTAAGTGACGAAAGAGTGCGCGCAAACACTGCTTCCGAAATCATGGTAAGGGGTGCACCAAGATCAAGCGATGAAACCACTGTCCATTTGCCTGTTCCTTTTTGTCCGGCTTTATCAAGAATTTTTTCGACAAGAGGACTTCCGTCTTCATCCTTAAATGCGAGAATATCTCTGGTGATTTCAACCAGATAACTTTCCAGCTCACCCTCATTCCACTTCTTAAATATCTCATACATTTCATCATGATTAAGCCCGACAAGCTCTTTCATAATCTGATAGGCCTCACAAAGGAGCTGCATATCGCCATATTCAATACCGTTATGCACCATCTTCACAAAGTGACCTGAGCCCTCCTCTCCCACCCAGTCGCAGCAGGGGGTTCCGTCTTCTGCTTTAGCGGCTATCTTCTGAAATATCGGCTTGATGTGTTCCCAAGCAGCTACAGACCCGCCCGGCATGATGGAGGGACCGTTGAGTGCGCCTTCCTCGCCGCCGGAAACTCCGGCGCCTACAAAGTGCAGCCCTTTTTCCTGCAGATACTGCGTCCTGCGGTTTGAGTCAGGAAAGTGGGAGTTGCCTCCGTCAATAATAATATCACCCGGCTGAAAATGAGGGAGCATATCTTCAATCACTGCGTCAACCGCTCTTCCCGCCGGAACCATAATCAGCGCTTTACGAGGCAGTGTAAGATTATCAGCCACCTGCTGCATCGAGTCGGCCACAGTGATGTTCTTCCCCGCGGCACGTCCGGATGCCAATTTAGCCCGCTTTGCATCATCTTTATCATACACAATAACCTGGTAGCCCTTGCTTTCCATATTCAAAGCAAGATTTTCACCCATCACACCAATGCCAATAACCGCTATATCTGCCTTCTTCACGCTGTTTTTCCTCTTTTAATTATTGAATTTATCCTTTGAAGCCCACAAGCCGGGATCGGGGTTGGATATATGGAAAATTTCCATACCGCCCGGAAGTGTGTTCAAACCGTTCCGCAATATATCAGGATTGTCCCTTTTCTGCATACTGCTCAAATCACGCAATCGGAATTTTACTCCCTCAATCTCCTCTTTGCTCAGATGTCCCGGACAGGAGGTAATGGTAAACCGCCCCTCAGAGAAGCCGAGAAGCAGATGGACAACCGCACTCAGGTTTTTTCGCAATTCCTCATTTTCTTCCACAGGACGATGGATTCCTATAAGGTATCAGGTAATTTGAGAAATTGATTTTTTGCGAAAAGCTAAGATAAGTATTTGATTATTGGGAAGTTGTGAGGATAATTTGCGCGAAAGGGAGTTTGAGAAATTTTACACGTTTTGCCGGATAATTACCGAGCAAAATTGACAAAATGTCACACTGGATTTCTGCGGTATTCGGGTAATAAATATCGGAGGTTGAGAAGTTCAAATAAGTCCTCCTCTTTATCGAGGGGGATGATGGACTTTCTATAATATAAATGACCTTCAATTGGGGTGTAACCCATCTTCTGTGCCCGTGTAACGAGGTATTTGGAGTACTCCCATGGCCCGGTGCGGATGGCTAATATGTAACCCCAGCTAAGCGGATTAGTAATGAAAAGGTCAAGTTTGATGCCCTCTGGAAGGAGACGCTGAGTGTAACGACCGAAGGGGTTGCCTTTAATGGGCTGCCATTGATCAACGGTAGTGGTGAACCCTTCGCAGGGAATTTTCCGGATGACATCGTTATCAAAGAGACTGCTTTGTGACAGATCGACACACTTGGGAATGCAGACAATTTCGATGTCTTTTACTTCCGAAACTTTACGCCGGATGGAACCCGCAATCTCTATGCGATCGCAATGAGTTTTTAGCACCGTGAGGCATTTGTGTGCGATTTCTGCGGCTTCTTTTAGTCTCATTGCTCTCCTCCGAATAGGTCGTTTTGGGCAGAACTGCCAGAGGTTTTTGGTTCACGTTTGAGGACATCGTACACGAATTTCTTTGAAACACCCAGCTCCCGTGCAAGCTCAGTCGGGTCTTTCTTTTTGCGATTCTGCAGGATGTAAAGTGCCATTAAATCAGTGATGGGTGCGGTGCTGAAGTAGAGGGCTGTTTTCTGATATAAAGTTAACAGCCGGATAAGTACATCAACACCGCATTCATCTGCAATGGTACGGTAATCTTTGGTAAGATACTCGTTCACATTAGGTATATCTTTGAGCCAGTCAAAGGTCATAGGTTTTCGATTGCCTTTATGAGTTTTTGAACCTGATGCCGTTCGATCCATTCAAAGGCATCAACATGGATGAGACGCTGCACGAATTTGAGAAGAGCAGCATCTGTTTTTTCACGAACTTTGGGATGAGATAACCACAGATGTTTGAGCTTGGCTAATTGCTTTGTAGTTGCAAAACCGGGTCTCTCCCCTTCTGGTGCAGCGTGTTTCCGTAATTTTACTTCATAGCCCGCCTGCTGGAGCTGATTGAGGGCGGTATTGACCTGCTCGTTGGTCAAATCTTCTGCATGTTGAACTTCAAAACCTGCGAGCATGTCATCCCAGTAGTTCATCATGCCGGTTTTTGCGAAACCGGCACGAAGCATTTTGATTTGTTTTGTTGTTGCCATTTTTTACTCCTTTGAGAGCTGATCCCATTTGAGATCAATGAAGAAGGTTTCATCTTGTTCGATCTTGATACCACATCCGGCGATTTGCTGATCTGTAAGCTTCTGCTCTGCATAATTAGAGAGGATCTGCTCTTTGTTGAGTTCCTCTTTTTGGCGTATATAATCGGAACCGAAGAGCTTTTTAACCAACTCAATGACGATATCCCAATTGTATTTGCGATTCAGGAGGGACACCTTGTGTTTGCCGTAACGGAAGCCGAGCTTTGCATAAGGAAACTCCCGACTGCGTGATTTGTCGAACTCGTGTTTTTGTGAAAGCGCATATTGCTGTATATCAGTTTTAATCTGATTATAACGAGCTGCCTGATTAGCGGTAACTTTTGCGAATTCATCACGAACTGCCTGCAGCTTGCGATTGAGGTCAGCTTCGGTTTCAGCGAGGAAGGATTCCAGTTTTGCATATTCGAGGAGTAGTTTTTCGACCTCCTCCCAGGATTTAACGGGGATTCCGGTGACTGCCTTTTTTGCCATATATATTTATCCTTTATGATTGTTAAGTAGCTCCTCACGAACTGTGAGGAGGTGGTTATAAATTTCCATGTCTTCTGAGTAATCTATGCCTGCGGATTTTTTGAGTTCAATCCAGCCGGCGACATGTGCGAGATACTGATCAAGGGCATCCCATTCGGTGGTGAAACCGGAGAGATGAATAAGAAGATTGACTATGATTTTGCTTGCGATGGTCATGTGTGCCTTAATTGATAAGAAGTTTTGCGGCTTCTGCGATGATTTCGGGAGATACCTGACCGTTTGCTTCGCCATACTGCATAGTGTTGAAGATCAGGTTGCGGAGCATCATTCCGTTACCGTTTGAGTGGCGGTAAAAATCTTTTGCAAGTTCTGCATCACCGAAGACCTGAGTTACGATTTTGTTTACATCGTCAAGCTTCCATTCACGGAGCTTTACAGGGACTGTAATGCGTGTATATAGCTGTGCGAATTCGCCACGCTGACCACGCACATTGTAGAATAGTTCATCGAGACCCATGAGGAGGATACCGACTTTTGACTCATCGAAGAGGGTACGAATGAGGTGAAGTGCTGTGTTGTTAAGATATTCTGCCTGATCTATGATTAGCAGGCGACCGGAATCTTTGAGGCGTTCAACAACATCGTCGAACATTTCGTTTATGTAACCTTTGCCGTCAAAACCGCAAATAAGGTGCAACTTTTTGAAGAGTACTTTTGGTGTGTAAGATTTGTTAGCGAGGATATATATGCAGTCTTTATACTGAGATGCATATTGAACGGCACCGGTGGTTTTGCCGAGGCCGGAAGAGCCGTAAACCATGCCCATGACTGAGTTGAGGTGGCAGGTGCGGGCTGTTCTGAAGATTGTTCTGGCTATGGTTGTTTCGGCAAAGGTGATCTGCTTAAAGCGGTTACCGGACTTTTCATTTTCCCGCTGGAGATATGATTCGATAGCAAGCTCGAGCTTTTCGATATCTCCCTTGTAACTCTCAGAGAAATACTGGCTCAATGTGCTTTGAGAATAGCCCATTGCTTTTGCGACTCTGGCTGAGGAGAGTCCGGACTTTACGATGAATTGTTTTAATTCATCACGAAAGTTTGTTGTTGATTGAGAACCCATGGTGTTTATCCTTTATTTTAGTTAGTTAAGAACCTCACCCCCCCCTCGACTCCGCTCGGGGACCGAAGGGGGCCGGAGGTTTGGATTTGTTATCCTGTGTAAGGGTTTATTAGTTTGGAAACTTTTTCTGCTTTCTCTTTTCGCTGATCTGGTGTATTGATCGGCAGCTTGTTGATCTGGATGCCTGCGTAGGTACCGGTTTGTAAACTGGCTGCAACTTGCTGGTGCTGCTTTTTGATTACATCTGCTTTGCGCTTGGTGTCTTTTTCCAATTCTCTGACCTGCTTCATCTGCTGCTTGAGTTCGTTAACATCCTTTGGAGTGCCCAAGTAAGCGGCCATTGGATGTATTTCCGCCTTGCGAGAAGCAGCGCATATATATCTGCCATCCTCATCGTAAACTTTGATATATGATAAATCAAAGAAGGAGTAGCGGATCTGTACCCGCTGACGCTGATAGTTGTAGAGAGCTTCATTCCAGTATTGAGCATTGAAGAGATCAACTCCGTTGCGACCTACCTTATAGGTGCGGTCTGTGTTGACCATCATCAAGTCATCAAGGGCTGATTCGTTTATTGTTGCCGGAGCTTTTTCGGCTTCGAATACTTCTTTGATGCTCATGCCTGCAACATGAGGGCATGGTTGGTTGTGATAAAAATTTAAGAAATTCTGGAAGACTTCAACTGCCTGTTCGATTGTAAGGGCATGCTGTCCGTGTTCTTCTTTGTGTAGTTTTTCGTTCCGCATTGTATATGCGGGTTTGCTGAGCGGAGATGTTCCGGTAAAGGTGGGAAGTCCGCGCTCAAAGATTTCAACAAGTTCTCTCCAGATACGTTCAACATGTTTTGCTTTGCTGTTGTAAGGCATCGCAAAGACGGGAGTGATTTTAAGTTTGCTGAATAGTGAGTTGAAATGTCCATCCACTTCCAGATTTGATTTCGGGAAGAAGCGATTCTTAAATGCTTTGCCGTTGTCGGTGTAGCTGATTAATGGTGTTCTTCCGAGAGTAAGAATTGCTCTGCGTAGTGATGATGCAACGACTTGTGTGTTTTCGTTGAGCATGAGTTCGTAACCGGCGATGTAGTTTGATTTCCAATCAACATGGAAAACCCAGGTTGCTTTTTGCGGGCGGCCAGTCCAGGGGTTAATTATATCAAAGGTTGTGGTTTTACCGTCAGCAACTAAGACATCACCGACACGAAGGAGGGACGGGTCGCGGGATATATACGGTTCGATTTTGTCTCGCAGGGCTTTTTCACCTTGGCGACGGAGTACCCAAACATCGAGGTTTTGTTTTTTAAATGCATCTACGTATCGCCGGAAAGTTCCGGGTGAAGATGGTGAAGGCATCCCTTTGATGCGAAGGGTGTCTTTTACAATTCTGATTGCAGCACCGATGTTAAACTGATTTGGCCGGAGAAGTAAGTCCATGAAGAGGGCTTCTTCTTCCGGAGTGAGTTTGTGTGTGCTGATTGATTTATAGCGATAGCCGGGAGTGAGTGCGAGGTAATCGTTACCGGACTCACGGTATTGTTTGAGCCAGCGTTCGATTGTTCCGAATGCGACGGTGCCGAGCTGCTGATATATATTGGGGAGCAGTAAGCCGGCATTGTAGCTGTTAAGAAATTCTTTTTTGCGGGCAAGGATGCTGCTCTGAGTTTCGGAGTTGAAATAGTCTTGGTATTTGATTAAAAGCTCTGAGCGATTGAGGGCGATGGTGCGCTGATGCTGAGTTGACCCCCCCTCGGCCGCCTCGGCTCCGCTCGGCGACCGGCTCGGGGTCGATGGGGACACTGGGGACACTGTGCCTCGGCTCCGCTCGGCAACCGAATTTAAGGACGAGGTAGCCGCTTCTGTATATATAACCCCTGAGGGCATCCCGGCGGGAAGATGCCCTTTTGGGGTAGGGTGGGTGTTGTCTGCCGTTGGGCAGAAGTTCTTTTCCAATGAATTGAATTTCATTATGCTTTGCGCAAATGGTTCTGATACCAGGTTGATAATTGTCTTGCTATTGGTAAGAGGTCTTGTCCGCATGATTTTGGCATTACTTCTGAATATTGTTCAATGATTGCTTCGAAGCGGTCGAGGATGTCGGCGACGCGATTGCGTACTGATTCGTCCCAGATGAGAACTTTTTCTTCTTTTGGAAGTTTGGAGGTGCGGGCATCTGAGATGATTTCGATAACCTCTTTGCGAGGGAGCTGTTTGAAATCTTCGAGGGTGTATTGATGTCCGCGAAGCATGACGTTGCCTTTGTCAAATAGCTGCTTGCGCTGCTTTTGAGTGAGCTTTGTGAGGGCTGTCAGCTTCATATAATCACTTGGCAGAATTTCTGAAAGTTCATCATGATGAACTTTTTTTGCTTCAAGGGCATAAGGAAGAACATCATCAATAATTGCAACATAAGCGGATGCCTGAGACTTCAGGATTTGCAAACGATTGACGATATAATCGTTCATTGATTTGTGACCGAGGTCTTTGTAGAGTTCCTTGTCGTTAATTTCCTTGAGGTCAAGGAGGGTTTGGAAGAGGAAACCTTTTGTACGGTTCTCGATGCGGGTGTCAATTTCGCGAGCGAGGTTGAAACGGTCGAGTTGGGAGAGGGATTTAACGAGTGCTTTTGATTCAGCCAAAGTAACGCTCCTTTATGAGATTAGTGGTATTTTTAAGAGACAATTTTGTCCAATAAAAAAGATTAGAAAGGCGCCAGCAGAATGAACAAGAGATACGTAAATGAGTCGGTGGCTCACTTGAGAGAAATCCACGCAATGCTGAACGGAGAGGCGAAAGACCATTTGAAAGCAATCCTAATAACGATGGGCGCAGATAAGGGCGGCGGTGTGCGTTCGCACCTGGAGCATAAGGACTTCGATCGTTTAAGTCACATGAGTATGGATTTATTGGCGAAAACCCCGAGCCAGAGGAAGCGGCTGAAGTATGCTTCAGAGGAGGAGCGTCTGCTGGTGGTGTGGCTTGCTTTTGAGCTGCTGAAAACGGCAATAGGGTTTCTTGACACGGCAGCGGATTTGAGTTTACCCAGCGGAGGTGCTTACCGAGAGATAAGTAGGTTCGCAGCTGAGTACGCATACCAGCGGAGCTTGAGGGAGAAACCGGATTGCGATTTTTTTGAGGAGTTTGAGAGTCCTTTGTATTAGGGGTTTTCATGATCAAACTCCCGGCTCGATGTTGTGGAGGCGCATGGTGGTTTCGAGCTTGTTGATGCGCTCTTGGTATTCGGCTTTTTCGGCTTCGATTTTTTCTAAATCATAGCCGATTGCTTTATACATTTCGATTTCGCGCTGGGTGAAGATTCGTTTGCCCAGAAGGAAACCGATATATATGCCTGAGATCAGTGCGGAGGTGACACATACGGATGTAAGGATTAGTAGCATTAGTATTGCCTTTCTGATGGTGTGAAATGATCAGTTACGATTGAAACGCTGTACTCTTCCGGAGGGAATTGAAATGCGATATGGTCAGCGATGCGTTTGATGAGTGCGTACTCGGTAGCAATGAAGCGAAGGGCACGTCTGAAGGTGTAGCATCCGGAACCTTTGTAGTACTGGGTGCTGACGATAACGGTAGAGCCGTCCTCTTTAGCAAGGGTTCGGATTTCGATGTGATATTGCAGGAAAGGTGGTCTGGTTTGTGTCATGCGGATTCCTTGAAATTGGTGACAGATTTGAGAAATGCCTCGATGCGAGGACGGTGTTTGCGGGATTTGCGCTTGCCGTCTATGATTTTATGGCAATAGTCCACCGAGATTCCCAACTGGCGGGCAAGCTCGGAGACGTTAATTAGTTTTTTGTTTATTTGCATTTTTGCTAATTTTGTGTAATGGCTAAAATCTTAGACAGTAAATTAAGACAATAGTCTTAATATGTCAAGTAAAAAGAACAAAAAATAAGATAATATTCTTAATGAAGATTGATAATACACAGGTTGGAATACGATTGAAGGAGTTTGGCAAAGAAAAGTTTGGCCAATTGAAGGTATTTGCCGAAAACTTAGGTATTTCACAACAATCTTTAACAAGTGCTTACTTAAGTGGGAGGAGTTTACCGGGGGCAGAGTTGTTGTTAAAATTAGTAAATATGGGGTGTGATATTACATGGCTGTTGACGGGGCAGGAAAGAACCTCACCCCCAGCCCCTCTCCTTGATAAGGAGAGGGGGGCCGGAGACGGAAAAGAGAGGGGTAAGGGAGGTTTTGAGTATCCGGTGGTTTCTATAATAGGAGCCGGAGAGGTGATTCCTTTTGATAATGAGGTTGAGGAGTATGTGCTATTTCCGTATAAACATAAGAATTGTGTTGCGCTGCGGGTTCAGGGGGACAGTATGATTCCGTTTATTGAGGATGGTGATATTGTTCTGGTGGATTTGGTTAAGCGGCCAAATCAAGGTGATATTGTGGCAGTAAGAACAAAAGCCGGAGAGCAATTTGTGAAGAAACTAATGGTGGTTGAACGGAATAAGAAGACGTTTCATTTGTTTTCGCTGAATCCGGCGTATCCTTTGAGGGCGTTTAATTTTGATGAGGTGGAGACGGTGAAGAAGGTGGTGATGATACTGAAGGATACGGATTATGAGGAGAATTAGTAATTAGGAGTTAGTAATTAGGAGTTAGTAATTAGGTTAGTAATTTCAGGACTTGACAGAAAGGGACGGGAATGACTTAAAAGAAATATGAGGAAAATATGGGGAGAGAAGTTCACCATGGTGAACTTTTTTTGTATTTGGTCGTCGTGAAAGTTCGCCATGGCGAACTTTTGTGTGAATTGGGGAGCGTGAGAAAGTTCGCAATTGCGAACTTTTATATATATTGTTGAAGGTTGGTTTGAGAAAAGTTCCACATGTGGAACTGTAAAATAGTTGGACATGTCCAACTATTGATAAAAAAACGGCTGAAAAATGAGGAAAAGTTTCTCATGAGAAACTTGTAAGAAAGTTGATCATGATCAACTTATTATATGTTTACCGATTGTGGAAGTTCGACATGTCGAACTAATCTAAGTTGTACATGTACAACTTATTTGGCGAGTGCTGTTTGAAAGTTCATCATGGTAAACTTTTTATTGAATGATATTAATGTCCTATTGAAGAAAAAGTTCCGCATGCGGAACTTTTGAGAGTTTAATTAACGGAAAGGTGCAGGAATGAAAACTTTATTAATTGTTTTGGCTTTGGCGGGTGTGGTGCAGGGGCAGAGTGTTGGAGTGAATTATGGTTTGAAGGGGCTTGGAGCTTCGGGTGAGGTTAGTATATATAATGATAATGGTTTTGATTTGAGGTTTGCTGGTGGTGTGCATTTCTGGTGGGAGGGTTATGGTTATAAGAACCTGAATCTTCCGGCGGGAATGGTTGTGCTGAGTGAAGTTCGGGAAAGGCAGGCGGGTTTTTCGTTTGGGTTTGCAGGTGTGTTTGGTAAGTGGTATGCCGGGCTTGGGGCAGATGTGATGCCGGAAAGGATTTTCAGGAAGAGTGTTGTGGGTGAGTTTTACAGTGAGGATGGCAGCCGGAGAAGGATTGGTGTATATGGGGCTGCCGGGTATGAGGTTACAGCGGGTTTGAAGATGGTTGTATTATATTCTTCTGAGAGAAATTGGATGGGAGGGGTGATGTTTGGGTTGTGAATTTAAAGGAGAGGAAGGACAAAAGGGACGGGAAGGACAGAAAGAACCTCACCCCCAGCCCCTCTCCTTGGTAAGGAGAGGGGGGCCGGAAAGTTCAACATGTTGAACTTTTTTTTGGTACTTGGCGATTTAGCAGCCGAGATGATTTGATTTGTAAATGGCCAATTGTATTTGGCCGTTTGAGAGGATTCTGGTTTGGGATGAGACGAGACGGAAGATGATGGCTGTGTTTTTGGATGCGATGAGATGAGGCATTAATTGATCTGGGTTTCTGCGGGTTTGAAATTGAAGGACTTTTTCGGAATTGTTTTTTGCGGTTTCGATGAGGATGTATATATCCGCCTGGGTGATTTCCTTTGAAAGCCAAGGGCGAATTTGGTTGTATGCATCCTGGATTGTTGTTACCGGGGTTTTCATTTTATCACTCCTTTTTTTATTCAGCGATTTGGTAGCCGAGTTTTACGAGCTGGCGGGTGGTTCTGGCATCGGCGACCCAGTAGCCGGGGTAGTCGCCTAATATGATGAAATAGGGCTTTTTTGTGGTTTCTGAGCAGCCGACCATGCAGCGGTGAGCATACTGGTAATATTTGAATTTATATACCCGTTTGAGCAGGGTTTTGAAGTCGGGCTGTTTCATTTCTTTGGTTCCTTTACGGCTGTTATATTTAATTTACAGGGATAAGGTGCAGCGGGGGTGGTTGAGAGTCAAGGGGAAAGATTGCAATTAGCAATTAGTAATGAGGAAAAGATCGGGAATTTGGGGATATATACGGCTTCATCCCCGGCAGCAAAGAACCTCACCCCCAGCCCCTCTCCTTGGTAAGGAGAGGGGGGTAAGTAATTAAAGGAATATATACCCTAAAAAGATGCCGATTGTGAGGGAGATTGCAAAGGTTATGGCACCTGCAATGATTGTGCCGGTTTTCATGCTTTGCTGCCCGGCATGGTAGCCCATGTTGAAGGATTTGATTTCTTTTTTTGTGGTGGGTCTGAATTGAAACTGTGACATGGAGCTGCTCCTATATTTGATAATGGTTTTTAATGATCTGGGAGATTTGGGATATATCTTCTTTTGTTAACTGCAAAAATGGCCGAGCCGGTACATGGATTACGTGTGATTTAAATGTGAAGCCCTTGCCAAGTTTGTAACTTTTCGTTTTCTTAAACTTCCCCTTTTTTGCTCCTCTTGTGTAGCGAGACCGTATAAACTTCTCTGACCGACCTCCGATGAATATGTCTGCCCCAAACTGATGTGTAGGTGCGTATATAAGATTTGTGCCAACTACTGCTTCTGTGCTGCTGTGGCGGGATGTGATTGAGCGGCGGAGGTCACCTGAGAGAACGAGTGGTTTTATTGGATGCGTACCTGAGCGCTTTTTGCGGCGTTTGAGGGTTTCTTTTGAGAGCGGAAGCCATGAGGGGCGGCCACCTGCGGAGAAGTTTTCAATGACGGAATTCTCGAGCTCACCGGCGATTTGCTGATACAATGGGGCGTAGTGCTCACCTTTGCGAAGCAGCTCTTGGATTTTTTTTTGTGCTGTTGTGTCGACGGGAGTGATTTTAATGTGCATTAATAAACCTCACCCCCCCCTCGACTCCGCTCGGGGGCCACTTGGAAAGGAGAGGGGGGCCGAAAAAATTTAAGTGGTAGCATTTAAAACCTTTGAGATGTGGATGATGCCGGGATTGTGACTGAAGCCCTTGCCGGGTTTGAATTTGATTGAGGAGCCGTCGGCGATTTTAAGGTTTTTGGCTCTTACTTCTTCTTTTGTGAGGGCACGGATATCACAGCGACAGCCCCAGTCATTTGGAGGCCAAATGGTTTTCCAAATGGGATCATCAGAGCGGAAGACAAGCTGATCGAGTGCTGCATGTGTGGGACGTGTAGCTTTATCTAAAATTGATATATACTGCCAGTATGGGCGATTGGCAGCGTTGGCCAGAAAGCGTTTGTATTTGCCGGACATGTAGGCCGAGCGGATGTTGGTGTTGTATATGGTACGGAGTCGCCAGGGTGAACCGAGCTGTACCTCGGCTCCGCTCGGTAACCGAACAACCTCACCCTCATCCCCTCTCCTTGGTAAGGAGAGGGGGGTAGGAGCATCTGTAGGGACTTGATCAACTGGTACTCTGCCCCACCAGCCCTTGGCTTTTAAGATTGGCTCAAGCTGTCGGCGGAATTGCTGAAGAGTTAATCCGCGGTCTTGTGCATCCTGCAATGCAAGTTTGATATCCTCAAGAATATCTTGTTTCATAACTTTTGCTACGGTGAAGGCGGAGTTGTGTGCCTCATCCAACATTTCATGCCAATCCCAAGTGAATTTGTAATTCTTGGATTTGAGATATGCAATTGCTTCTTCGGGTTTTAGGCCGAGTAAAAATGAAAATGGAAATTCTTCATTCATCTTTGAGGCGACCGTTTAGTTCTGAGATGAAGAGTACTTTTGTGA
Organism: Ignavibacteriales bacterium; assembly: GCA_045863035.1. Classification (GTDB taxonomy): domain Bacteria; phylum Bacteroidota; class Ignavibacteria; order Ignavibacteriales; family Ignavibacteriaceae; genus H2-BAC3. Next base: position 18,933 of record BTUV01000020.1, read on the forward strand.
GTAGGTTTTCGAGCTGAGATGATTTCATATCTGGGTATATGCTCTTGAGACCTTCTTCGATTTCTTCAAATGATGAACCATTTTCAATGAGTTTGAAAATTGGTTTTAATGTTTGTTCAATTTGCATTTGAAGGATTGAGTTTGGGATGTTTGGCTTTTCGGTAACCTTATCTGTGGCAGCAGAAAAAACCTCACCCCCAGCCCCTCTCCTTGGTAAGGAGAGGGGGGCCGGAAGTTCGGAATCAGCTTCGTTATCAGGAGGAACGGAAAGAGTAAAATCTTCATCCGTGAAATTGTAGGTCTTTTTATAATAGTCTGCGGTGAAGCGGACACCCTGTTTAACGAGTTTATCGTCACGCTCTGCGGTGGCTGTGTCAACATCTTCTTCTTCATAAAGACGGAATGTGGGGATGTTGTTTTCTGCACCGAAGTTGATTGTATATATCCAACTGATTAGCTGATTCAATGCTTTCTGAACGAGCTTGCGGTCTCCATCGGTAATGTTGCTGAGCATAGAAGCATGTGTTTGTGATGCGGAGTATGATCCTGCATTCTGCAGCTCTGTTGTGAGGGTTTGTGAAAGCAGTGCTTTTGATATTTCACTGTTCATGAATTCAAGGAAATGCCGATATGCTTCGACAGCTGCTCCGGATTCAGGCCATTTGATTTCAATGCTGCCATTGTCGGGAATGACGGCGATGGCATCGTGCACCATGAGTTCGAGTTTTGCGAGGAGTTCGGATGCGGCTTCGCTGCCAGCTCCGGCTGGCTGTTTGCCGAATATATAAGGCATGCCAAACTTCTCGGTGAAGGTTACCCAGAAGCGGAGTCCGCCTCTTTTGAATGTGACAGGCCAGAAGCACCGTGAGAGGGCTTTTTCTCCGTAAGGGTTGAGGTAAGTCGCATCTTTGGTTATGAGGATGAACTTGAATTGAGGCAGTGATATTGATTCCTGATTGCGCTTGCCTCTGAGCATTAAAATGTTTTCGGGATTGAAGTGGAACCATTCCTGTGGTTTCTCTTGAATTGCGGTTGGAAGTACAAGTCCGGATTGAACAGCCCAGTTGATTTCGAGGACTGAGTATCCGAACAGTGGTGCGTTGAGGATCTGTTCGATTACCTGAGTGATGTCAAGAGATTTAAACAGATTAGAGATGAGGCCGAACTTGCGGTCATCTGTATCGTTCTGCTGAATTTCCCACAGGAGAGATGTGATAGCTGCTTTGCGCTGCTGTATATTAGCCCAGACGTGAGCATCGGTAATGAGATCACGATAGACTTCAATGCTTTTGCCTGACTTGCGGAGTACCGGGTCAGGATCAGGAAGCATGTTGAACATTTGTATGTATGAAGACTGAGTGTCACGAACGGCGATATCATCACCGAGAGGAACCTGAATTTTTTTCTTAGCCATTGGTTGTTTCCATTTGAAAATTCTTAAAGGACAATAAGGACATAAAGGACAACAAGGACAGGAAGAACCTCACCCCCAACCCCTCTCCTTGGAAAGGAGAGGGGGGGTCGGAAAAACCTGATGCGCTCCTTGGAAAGGAGAGGGGGGGCGGAAAAACCTGATGCGCTCCTTGGAAAGGAGAGGGGGGTCGGAAAAACCTGATGCGCTCCTTGGAAAGGAGAGGGGGGTCGGAAAAACTTTATTTCAATTTTCATTAATAAAATCCTTGTAATAGTTTGTATGACTGACGGCGGTGGCCTGTTTTAATTATCATAGGCCCCGAATTTGTTGAGGCAGCATGAAGAGCCAGAGCAAGTGACCAGAAGCGATCGGCATGGCCGGAAACTTCTGATTGGTTAACATCAAAGCGGATGTTGTTGGCTGCGGTGGTGATTTTACGTACGCTATGCAGATCTTCACGAATTGCATGCTCAGACGGGATGACGACACGTTTATCCTGAAAATTAGAGAGCAGTGTGAATGCGAGTTCTTCTTTTACTTTGTTGGTGAAGCTCACGGGTTCGATGATGTGGCCGAATTTTGTTTTTGTTTCCTCTGCCAATTGCATTCCGAGTCCGGTTGCATCTATGCAGACCCGTCGGGGTTTGAGTGTTTCAATGATGCCATAGAGTATATCACGCTGTTTGTTGAATGGCATTTTTTCGAGTATGCGGACATCGCGTGTATATTTGAGGTCACCGAGCTTTTCGAGTGTCCAGATACAGGTAAGGTCTTTTTTGCGGCCGATGTCAATGCCGAGGTAGAATTCGCCCCTCGACTCCGCTCGGGGGTCGGAGAGAGTTGTGTCGGATTCACAGGATTGAATTAACTCGTAAGATAAAAATGATGAGTTTTCATCACTTGGCAATACACAGTATTCTTCAAGCCAGGTCACACGATCGAATGAGTCTTCTTCTTCTTTTTTTAACCACTCTTTGATTTCTTCTTCAGAAACTTCTTTGTTGAGTATGCGTGAGACTAAGCCCTCATTAGCTGCAGTGAATATATCTGTTGTGTGCATACTCCAATGAAGCTTGCCTTTTTTTATCTGATCACAGAATCGGTTAAACAACGATGTTGTGCCATGATGCGTTGATAGCATGCGAAGTGGGTATCCCCAAGTGATGGCTGGCTTTGCTGCTTTCCATAATGCAGGGGCATCAGAGTGATGGGCGAATTCATCGAGGACGACTTTTCCGCCTTTTGAACGAAATGCTTTGGGGTTACTTGATAGAGCTGTGATGCGCCGATTTTTGGGAAACCTTATTTGATATACGGTGATGTCTTTTTTCTCATCGAGAAAGGTTTCACCCATATCCTCTGCCACGACATTAAAAAGCTGTGCCCATTTTGTGCAGTAGAGTATATACTCCTTTGCTGCAGAGTCATCGGCAGAGCTGAACCAAACCTGATTTACTTTTGGGTTTGTGATGATGTCATATACATCTTCAAAACTCTGGACATAGGTTGCACCTATACGGCGGGATTTCTGCCAGATTTTGATGGGAGAGGGGTCGTGAAGCCACCGGAGCTGATACGGCAGGAAATGCCCCTCGACTTCGCTCGGGGACCAGCCCGGGATTGCAGGTTTTTCCGGTTTTTTTGTGTTCTTTCTGGTGACTGGTGGTTTTTTGAGTTGAGTAGCCATAATAAAAGCGTTTAAAAGCCCTTTAAATTCGCGTGAGATTGAAAAACTCTGAACCAGCCACTACTTAGTAGCAGGTTTTGGGAAACTGGCTTAAAATGCGAAAAAACCTCACCCCCAGCCCCTCTCCTTGGAAAGGAGAGGGGGGTAAGAAAATTGTTTGATAGTGTAGTCATAGGCCGAGGAGGTCTTTGATTTTTTCAACTGACTCTGGAGAGAGAGTTGAGGGTTTATCGGTTTCAACTTCAGGGGTGTCTTCAAAGCGGAGTCCGGACTGAAAGATCTTGAGTGTCATCATTGCTTTGTGTACAGCGAAGATGTTAGATGCAGATGGATTTGCTTTTGCTTCTTTGACGAGTACTTTTATTACTTCGCGCCATTCCTGTTCGAGATTTGCACCGTCTTCGAGTTTCTTTTTCTTTTCTTCATCCCACTTTCCTTCTTCTTTCCAGTTATAGAGAGTTTTTCGGGAAACTTCGTTTTTGAGAAGCGGAACGATGGCATCAAGTGAGAAGCCGTCATGGATATACATGCGCTTGGCTTCTTCGTAGTAATAAGCTTTTTTCATTTTACTTTAAGCCCAGGAGGGTTTCGAGTTTATCAATTTTCTCAAGTATCTCACGACCTTTGAGCTGATTCATCCTCCAGGTTTCAATCAATGAGAAAACCCCTTCAACATCAAACTCGGTGAACTCGTTAATGGGATTGAGTTTCATGCGGATTTCCGTTAAAAGAGAATCATCCAGTATTTCGATCTTTTTGAACTGGTCGTTAAGTTCGGCAAGCTGCCCACGATAGAGATTACGTTCATTCATTTTTGATTCCTCTCAATGTTGTCAAGTTTTACCTCGATTTTGCTGAGCAGGCCTGTTAGTATCATCTGATACTGGAGGTTCTGATCAATGTATTTAAAATTTCGTTCAACAAGTTCTGCATATTGTTTGTTGTTTACGCTGATTGTTTCACGCTGCAGGGCGATGATATCATTATACTGCTTTTCGTGCTGCGCAATGATTTTTGATGTTTCCTTTTTGTGCTCACGGAGAGTGATTATCCAAACGATGAGCATGATGACGTTAAGGCCTCCTTTGAGCAGCAGGTCAAGGAGTTCTTTTGAGAATATTGATTCCATGTATGCCTGAATAAATGATGTAATAAACCTCACCCCCAGCCCCTCTCCTTAGAAAGGAGAGGGGAGAAGAATGATGTATGCGAATATATACTATAAGGTTTGTGAGAAGCGAATGAGGGAGTAACTAAAATAATTGGTTACTGAGTGGTTTGGGGAGTGCATAAGGATTATAGAACTTTACAGCGTTGTTAATAAAAAAAGGCAAGAGAGATATATGAAATGGTTTGAGATTTTCCGGACGGGCACTCACACGGACAGCAAGGGTAATACCCGTGAATGGACAAAGGAGGAGCTGGAAGAGATTGCAGAGAAATATAACGCAGCGGGCAATGAAGCACCTATTGTGATCGGGCATCCGCAGGATAACTCGCCGGCTTATGGCTGGGTGAAGGAGTTAAAGCTTTTCGGTGATAAGCTGCTTGCTTTGCCGAGTAAGATTATGCCAGAATTTGTTGAAGCGGTGCAGAAGGGTTTGTACAGAAACCGAAGCATCAGTCTGAATGGTGACGGGACTCTGAGACATGTTGGTTTTTTGGGAGGAACACCACCAGCAGTAAAGGGGCTTGCTGATGTGCAGTTTAATGAGGGAGAGGATGTGGTGAGTTTTGAGTTTGCTGAGGCAGAGGAAGAAACCTCACCCCCAGCCCCTCTCCTTGGAAAGGAGAGGGGGGCCGGAGAAGGACAGGAAGGACTTAAAGGAATAGAAGGAGTGAAGCAGTTTTCGGAGGAGGAGTTTAATGAGGTTGATCAAAAGAGACGGCAGGCAGAGGAGGAGCTTGCACGACTGCGGATGAAGATGAGGAAGACGGAGTTTGAACAATTTCTGAATGAGCAGATTGCACATGGAAGTGTGACTCCGGCGATGAAACCAAAACTTGAACAGGTTCTTGAAGCCCTGGGTGCAGTGAATATGCAGGAGAAGGATGCTCTGGGGAACGAAGTATATAACTTTTCTGACGGAACGAAGGCAAACCCTGTTGCGGTGTTCAAAGAGTTTGTGAAGGGGCTGCCAAAGGTGATTGAGTTTAATGAGGTGGCAAAGAAGCCGAAACCTGAACAGGATGAGTTACTTACGTCACCGGTGAGGGTGGCTGAAGCTGAGATCAGAAAAAGTATGGCACTGCAATAATTAAGAACCTCATCCCCAGCCCTTCTCCTTGGAAAGGAGAAGGGGGTAATGAATAATATAATTGAATTTTTCAAACAAATCTGAAAGGATATATATCCAATGAAACTAAGAGAGATAAGCGCGAAGGACAGTCTGACTCAGAGTGTAGTAGCTGAGATGATGAAATTCGCATCGATACTGTTTTTTGCAGAATTCGCAACGATGGTGGGTAACGCTGCCTACGTGAGAAAGGTTGCGACAGCAACAGGCGGGCGGTTCCGTGCGCTTGATAATGATTTTCCTGATAACACTGTGACACCTGCGTTCATCACACCAGCACTGAAGATTCTGGGTGATAAGGTGATGGTTGATGCAGCACATGAAAGAAGAGGCGCCGATGTTGCGAGTGTGAGAGCACGGGAGCTGATGAACTTTGCCAGGAATCTGGGAAAGCAGTTTCAGAACTATTTTATTAACGGAAGCAGCGTGCAGGATGGCAGTGCATACGATGGATTGAAAGTACTGGTGACTGGCTCACAAAAGAAAACTGCTGCTGCAAACGGTCACACGGTAACACCGGGAAATGATAACGCCGCGAAGCTGAGTCAACAGAAGTTTCTTGAACTGATTGATGAAACGTTGGGACTGGTAGAAGGCGGAGCAGATATACTGCTGATGGATAATCTGACTCTGAGCCGCTTAACTTCGATTGCACGTGATTATGTGCAGTACGACAAGGATGAGTTCGGAAGACCACTGGCCTACTATAACGGGATTCCACTTGTACCTGCCGGATGGGACAGAAGCGGAAACAAGATACTGCCTCATAATGAAACCGTTGGAGGCGGAACAACCTGCACAAGTATATACGCTGCGAAGTTCGGTGAACTGGATGCACTGACCCACATGACAAATGTTGGTGTTGCGGTCGAGGATCTGGGCAGACAGAGCGTGCATTATATTCACACGGTGGAACTTGATACGGTGATTGGATTGCTTAGTGCGAAAGCCGCGGCCAGACTTGAGGGAATTATCATAGGATAAATGATAATTAGAAATTAGTAATGAGTAATGAGGAAAAACCTCACCCCCAACCCCTCTCCTTTGAAAGGAGAGGGGGGCCGGGGCAGAAGCGGTTTGCCTGATAGAATGGAGGTTCATTACCAATGAGGGATGATGGTCGTTGGTAATGAACCGCTGTTTGATAGTTAGGAATTAGTAATTAGGAATTAGTAATGAAGAGAAATGTACAATTAGCAAGTCACAATGAAGAATGAAGAAAAGGACACAAAGGACATTAAGGACAGCAAGGACTTGAAGGTTAAAAACCTGTTGCGATGGCTAATAAATATCAGTTAAAGACGCAAGAGCCGGTGAGGTGTGAGAAGTGTCAGAAGGAGTTTGTTGTTTTGCGGAATAACAGCGATAAGAAGGTTTGTGTGCTCTTTGATTCTCTCCATAATGATGAGAAGAATTTTATTACCCAAGCCGGAGATGTTGAGTTTGACAGAACCCGGCATAAGAAACACGTCTGCTGAAGTATGAATTATGAAGTATGAATTTTAATGGCGTATAACACTATTACTGAGCTTTTACAGAATATAGAGGAGCGGGTGCTGGTTTCTCTTGTGAATGATGAAACGAGAGATGTTGAGGATGTGAATCTGGCTTCGGGGACTGATGTGGCAACGGTGCGGATTGTGAATGCCATTACAGAAGCTGACGCTGAGATTGATGGTTATCTGAGAGCAAGGTACTCTCTGCCACTTAGCTCGACTCCGACATTGGTAAAACAACTCAGCCGAGATATTTGTATTTATAATCTTTACAAGAGGCGGATGCGGGAGAGTATTCCGGAGTCGATTATTGAGATATATAACATTTGTGTAAAGGTGCTTGAAAAGATTCAGCGGGGAGAGATTCATTTGGGTGTGGAGGTAGCAGGAGAGTCGAGCCCGGGAGCAGGTGTGACGGTTAATAAGACGGCAGACGACAGAGTGTTTCCTAAAGAAATGTGGGACAGCTATTAATTAGTAATTAGTAGTTAGTGATTAGTAATGAAGATCCCTCGACTTCGCTCGGGGACCAAAAGGACATGAAGGACGGTAAGGACATGAAGGACATGAAGGACAAAAAGGACTTTAAATGACGTTACAGGAGACTTTGGATTTTGTGCAGGTAACTCTGCAAGCAGCGATTGATGATGTTAGTGTTACTGAAAAGGCGGATGTTGAACAGCCAGCAGAGATTTCAAATTATGTTCTAAAACACCCTTTTGCGGCTTATCTGGTGGTGCTGAATTCAGATAAGTTTTCGGAGAGTAAATCATCGGGTGCGGTTACTCAGGAGAGGGATATTTTTGTGTCAGTGGTGAGTGTGACGCGAGCTGTGAACGGAAAGATGAAACCAGCTGAGCATTGTGACCGAATTATTGATATCCTGTCAGGAACAAGGATTGCTTCTCCACGGGGTGACGGTTATATATCTGCTGTTGGAACGAAGTTTTTACAAGAGGAGGACGGGGTCTGGTATTATGAGGTGCTTATAAAGGTTCCGGAGTTTTATGTTGAAGCACAATACCGAGTGTAATTAGTAATTAGTAGTTAGTAATTAGTAATGAAACAGAGATTAACAAACACACGCAAAAGCTGTGAATGGCTGCAGATGCCGGGGAGATGTGAACCCACTCCCCGGCTCTGGTTTAACCTCACCCCCAGCCCCTCTCCTTGGAAAGGAGAGGGGGGTAAGAAAAGAAAGTTGAGAATTTAAGATGGTTAAGACAGGTAACAGGAAGTTTTTTGCATTTGTGGGGACGGTGGTTCTTTTTACTGCTGTTGTGCTGGTTGCACTCTTTAAACATAATGGCACGATTGATATGCCAACGTTTGCATTTCAGTTGGCAAGTGCGTATGCGATTTTGAGCGGGTTGTTTTTTAGTAGTAATGCGTTGGTGCATTTGGCTGGTAAGAAAGGTGAAGAAACCTCACCCCCAGCCCCTCTCCTTGGAAAGGAGAGGGGGGCCGGAGAATGAAAACCGTATTAAGTGTGATTGTAGTTGGTGCTGTGGTTTTGCTTTTGCTGAATGTAAGCCATGATGGGACAGTGGTTAAAAAGGGTGTGGAGATGGTGACTGTTAAAAAGGGAGTGGAAAATGTTACCGTTCTCAAAAATGAGAAAAGGGGTGTGGTTGATCTGCGGAAGAATAAGAGAGTGCATGAGGTGGTTAAAGACAGTTCGGGAAATCTGGTTGGAGAGTTTTTGATTGATGTTAATGATTCACTGCTGAGATATGATTTCAGCGTGATGAGCAGACTGAGGGAAAGAGTTGACAGTATATACATAACACGGGTGGATACTCTGGTTGTAAAACCTGAGTGGTATGAGAGTTTTGAATTTGGATTAGCAGCGGGATTGGCTGCATCATTGATTTTGTTTTTAATCTTGGAGTAACGAAATGATTTATGGAAGCGGTATTCACGGCTTTTTGATTACGAAAAAAGGGCAGATCACCTCTGGCTCGCCAACATCGCCATACGGAGCTGGTATTAAAACGGCTGGTATGTTTAATATTAAGACTGTGAAAGACGGCACGGATGACCGGAACCGGAATCTGCGAAATTTAATGCAGTTTATGGCGAGCTTTAAGAGCTTTCAAATAACGCTTGAAGATCTGTACACGTTCTTTTCTGTTTACTGCGCTGATCATGGTGTTGATGCTCAGGTGGTGTTTAAGGAGAAGAATGTTGGCGGATATTACAAAGCATGGAATTACCATGATACAGGTTTGGATGATACGTACTTCGCCGGAATTGATTTTGATTTTCTTCTGAGTGACGCAGAGCGGTCGGTGAAGATTGACCTGGGCTGTGCGGTTGAGTATGCCTTCGGCAAGCAGCTTGTTGATTTGTTATATACTGCACAGATTCATAGCTGGCTGCTTGATACGAATAATGGATTAGGGAGTAAGGGAATTAAGTTTAGCAAGCAGATTGCGCCTTATTTTCTCTCGATTGAAAATCCGAGCGGTACTGCACTGCTGAGCAAACCTGATCTGAAGAGCCGCAGACTTAGCATTAAGACAGCCGGAAACACGACCGCATACGAACGGAAAGTGAACGACTGGATAGAGGTTGAGTTTGAAGTGGTTACTCATGATGTGAGTGATCTGAATATCTGGCGCATAATAAACAAGGCACAGGAAGGTTCGATGAAGTTGATTGAATCTGTGAGTGCAACAAAAACGGAGCAGTATATATTTCCTGAGGGTGCTCTGACTTTTAAGCCGGATATAGTACGGGGGGATGACACGAGCGAGGTGAAAATCCTGGCTGCGGGAAAATTTCCCCCGTCGGCTATTACGGCGGATTATAGTGACACGAATAATGTGAAGCTGACTTTTAACCCGTGAGAGAACCTCACCCCCAGCCCCTCTCCTTAGAAAGGAGAGGGGGGTAGGAAACAATTAGTAATTAATAAAAAGGATTTGAGATGCCGACTTTGAATTTGACACTGACCGCAGGAAGTCTTCTGGATCAGGATTTTACTGATGTAGCGGTATTGGCCGGAGAAAAGCTGCTGTTTGTTTTGTATATAAACGGAGCTGGTCAGGTAACGAAAAAGAGTGTGAATCTGGATGGTGGTAGTGCTGATCAGATTGCGATTTCAGCAGGTGTGAAATATACTGCAAAGCTGAAGGCGACTGATACGCTGAAGCTGCCGGCCGCCAATGTGACGTATAAAACGTATAAAGTGGATTCGAATGGAAATGCTGTTGAGCATTTCAGCGGAACGGTGACGGTGAACAGTGCTTCAGCACCGAATGTATATCTGGTTGGACAGGTGCCCAGTTTCAGCACAAAACAGAAGTTTGATGCAAATGCTCAGTTTGATGTAGTGGTTCCGGCAGGGGCAAGACTGACAGGGTTTGTTATAAAGAACTCGACGGCAAATGCTGTGACGCTGAATATTGGCGTGAGCGCACTTGGGACAACGATTCTGAATGCGTATGCGGTGGGAGCAAATGGTTTCCATGTGGTGAAGGAGTCAGAGTTAGGAGTGACCGGATGGAGTGACCAGACTACTAAGATTATCTACGTCAGCTCAGGCGCATGGAACAGTTCATCGTTGGAAGTGTGGATGATTTATGAGCAGTTTAATTAGGAATTGTGAAGTATGAATTATGAACTTCAAGGACGGGAAGAAACCTCACCCCCATCCCCTCTCCTTGGAAAGGAGAGGGGGGTAAGAAATGGAAAGGAGAGGGGCATACTTAGATGACGATAGAATATCGTGATTTTATGGCGAACGAGTATATAGCGAAGCCGCAGAAAAAGGATTTAATTGTGCTGCATCACACGGTGAGCAGCACGATTGATTCTGCGATCAGGCATTGGTCGGCGGATAAGGGGGCAATAAGAGTTGCGACTGCATATATTATCGGCAAGGATGGAACTATTGTTGAGTTGTTTGATCCGGCTTTTTGGGCTATACACCTTTACAGACATAAACAGAATGAACCAGCACAGCATTACGCTGATGAACGGCGTTCAATTGGTATTGAATTGGTGAATGAAGGCCCGTTGAAGCAGAGGATGATCGGGAGTAAAAACCGGTATTTCTGGAATGACGGTAAGATCAGGTTTGAGGGAGAGGGTGCCAGGATTGCGTATGATTATCGCGGACAGGGTTTTTTGTGGGCGATGTACACGGATGAGCAGTATGAGGCCCTTCGGTTTTTGATTGACCGGCTGTGTGAGAGGTTTGAGATACCACGTATATATGAGGAATCTACTGAGGTTGAGAATATGGCTGGGTTTAAAGGAATTTGCTCACACAGGAATTTTGTGAAGTTTAAGACGGATGTGAGTCCGGTGTTTGACTGGGAGAGAGTGAAAAGGACATGAAGGACCACGCCTCGGCTCCGCTCGGCGACCGGCTCGGGGACCGAGGGGACATTGGGGACACTGAGGACACTGGAAAAGAGTTAAATGAATTTTGAATTATGAGGTATGAAGTATGACTGAGAGATTTGTGATTGGAGGTAAGGGGGTAAAGTTGAAGGAGGATGTGACTCTGGAGGAGGAGGATAAGATTAATGATCTTTTGAAAAAAGCCGGAGCGGAGGGTAATACGGTTTCGGTTAAGCTTTCCAATAAGGAACTGATTGAGCTGCTTCCTCTGATTTGTGAGAGTGAAGACGGCAGTGATGTTGACTGGGGTAAGTGCGCACGGAAAATGGCCGCAAGGATTATTGCCGGTTTTTTTTTAAGCGTAATCAGTTCTTCACAGGATATAGCGAAAATCTTTGCCGACTCAATGAAGAATATGAAAGAGCATTTGACCGATACAGGAGGTTAGCAGAGATTGGTGAGAGGTTTGAATCAGAGATTGCATTATCCCCCATTGAGGGGATTTTGTTTTATTTGGCAGAGGGAGATTTGAGTAAATACAATGCTTTGCGCAAAATGGAAAGCCGACGTATTTATAACTGGTATTACCTTAACAGAGTGAATGATTTAAATGAACTTAATGATGCAGTGCAGCGAATGGAGAAAACAAGATGAGTAAAACTGCTGGAGAGCTGATCTTCCGTGTGACCATTGACGGTAAGGAAGGTAATGCAACGCTGAAGATGACGGAGCAAAATGTTACTCAGCTTCTGAATTCGATTAAAAAGACTGAAGTTACGACAGGCGGTGCAAACAAGGGTCTAAACCAGATGAACCAGACGATGGGACAGTTGGGATGGGTAATGGGGGATGCAAATATGTTTCTGGTGAACTTCAGAATGGGGATGATGTCGGTAGCGAATAATATACCGATGGTTGTTCAGGGTCTTGCGATGGTGAGAGCGGAAGCGGCAGCAACGGGGCAGAGTTTTAAGGCACTGGCAATGCAGAGTTTAATGGGGCCCGGAGGATTGATGCTGGGAATAAACTTGCTGATGTTTGCGTTGACTGCATTGCCGTATTTGTTCGGAGATACTACTGAGGCAGTGAAGGATCAGAAGGATGAGTTGAAGAAGCTGAAGAATGAGTATGAGGGTTTAACGCAAGCACAACTTGATTATTATCTTCAGGGAGTAGAGGAAAAGATTTTTGAAATGGAGGCGAATGCCGGGCCGAGGGGAACGGTGACGGAGGGGAAATACTCACCCGGACTGAATCAGACTGTATATACGTCACGAAAGCAGACTGATGAGGAGCTTTTTGGTGAGGCGTATCAGGCATACAAGTTATATCTTGAAAAGCGGGAGATGCTGAGAGCACAGATGGCGAAGAAGGGACAGCTTGCGGAGCTTGAGGATCAGTTGAGACTGAACGAGAAGAAGCTGAAGGATTTAGGTGAGGGTAACTTTGGTTTGCTTGTGCCAGGCGCAAAGTCACTGCAAGATGCGCAAGATAAGGTGAAGGGATGGATTGATTTTAATAAAAAGCAGATTGAGGCGATTAGCGGAGAGAGGAAGGAGGGTCGGAGTAAGGAGCAGGATGAGGAGGCGAAGCTGATGAAGGAGCTTGCTCTGATTAACGCTAAGGCGGGGGAAGAAGAATTAGTGAAGCTGAAGCAGTGGTATGATGAACGGTTAAAGATTGTGAAGGGAAACACTGCTCTTCTGGCTGAACTTGATAAGGCGTATATAAAGCAAAAGAATGATATATATGAGAAATCGTTCGGTAAGCTCAAGGGGAATGGGAATCTGGTTGCGCAGGATTTGGGGAGCATGGAAGAGCGTTGGAGGATGCGGGAGGAGAACTCAGGCGGTAAGAGTCTGTTTGAAATGCAGCCGGTGCTGAACACACCAGAGGTGAAGTCGAGTCTGGAGGTTTTGTATGAATTGAATCCGGAGATGGATGCAGCATCACGCTCGGCGGATGTTATGAGGGTTGGATTTAAGAATGCCATGAATACGCTTGGAGACGGACTTGTGAATAATATCCGATTGTTTAAGCAGTCAGATAATGTTGCAAAGAACTTTCTGAACACATTAGTACAAGTGGCCGCAAAAGCTGCAGCAGTCTTTTTGGTAAAGACAGCAGCAACTGCTGCGGGGCTGCCGTTAAACTTTTTTGCTGAGGGAGGGATAGTTACCAAGCCAACATTGGGTATGGTTGGCGAGGCGGGTCCTGAGGCAATAATACCTTTGAACAGATTCAGGAGCATGGGAAGACAGGAGATAGTGGTGAATGTGCGGGGAGAGTTAACCGGAGACAGGAGGGGTTTGAGTTCAGCTTTTGATGTACAGAAGCGGATAGAATCAACCTACGGAATATAGATGCCATTAACATTAAGGACACCGGAGTTAAAGCATGGGGACAGGTTTATTTATAAGCTTGAGATGAGTTTTCCGAATGGCAGTGATATTGTCTCCCCTGTTGAGATTTATGATGAGGGGATGCGGATGAAGAGCTGGGGAAAGATACGGAATATATACAGAGAGGAGGATTACTTTCCGTCCGTTCCGGTCTGGGTGTTTGAGATATATGATACCGAGAAATACTTTTATGACCTGTATTTCTTTAATGAAGTTATTAGCGATCGGAAAGCAAGGATTAAGCTTGAGAGGAAGCAGACGGGGGGAGTTTATGAAACTGTGTTTTTGGGAAGCATCGTTTTGGAGGATACAGAGTTTAAGGAGGATGCCCGGCTCTGGCGGATATCGGCGATACCACGAACAGATATTCTGGAGTCAACCTCGCTTTGGTTTGATAAAAATGGAAGCGGAACACTTGCCCGAACCGGAGATGACGTGCCGGGAAAGAAACTTTTGCAAGGAACAGGAACGAAGTTTACAACCGAGATACCTCAACTGCCTGCCTATATAAGAGTGGCCGGAGTCGTTCATAAAATTGACTCAATCTCCGATGATGATACTTTGACATTGGTGAGCGGATTAGATGTTTCGGGAAGCCAGGTGTATGATATTATATATCCGACTAATCCATTCGGCTACACGGAATATGAAGAGATTCCTGTACAGGATTTGATCGGAGATATTATGAATCTGATTGGGCTGACCCCAGAGTTCAATCATAAATGGCAGTTTATGGGATTCAGTGATAACACCGGAATCACAAAGGAGCTTATTATTGAGGAAACAATAATTGTGCAGAATGATATTGTATTAGGTGAACTTGCGTGCAGTGTTTTTCCTTATTATTTTGACCATACTCAACGATATGAGAATCTGCGGGAGCTTTTACGAGCTGTGTGTCTGCAGTTTGGTTCGCAATTTATTCTGAGCGGTTCAAAGGCATATTTCAATCAGCTGTATTATGATGACAGTTTGAATACGGTGTCAATTTCAAAAATGAATCTGCTGAGTAAGCCAACTTTTTATTTCAGGGAATATCCGATCCAGTATGTAAGGATTGATTATGACGATGCCTTATATATTCAGGAGGCGGGCAGCTATACTGACAAGAGTGAATTGAAGATTGAGGAAACAATAACCGAGGGATTTTTTCTTGCTTCAACAACCTTGACCGGAATGCTGGTGGTTGGCGATCTAAAGTGCGAGAGATTGGTTGCAGAGGTGCCGACAACTTTTTATGTCGGACTTGCAAAAGACCCGAGATTGAGTTATCCGACAGAAGAGACCGCTGATTGGGAGCATCCTGATTATACCAACAATGTAAAGCTGCTCAAGGATATACTCTACAGGTATAAAGGGGGTTCGATTAATTATCTGCATGCTGATTTTGAGTTAAGCGGACTGAATTATCATCCGTGGAAAGTGTATTCATACGAGGGGAAAAAGCACATTGTTGTTGAGTTTGAATGGGATTTAGATAACATCAAAACGAGTATTGTGAGCAGACGCATCACATAAAAAAAGCCCATCTTATAAAGGGTGGTCTGCCTCTGAGGAGAGGGGATCGCCAGCCCTCGGGGAAGGGCTGCTGTAACAAACCACCCACCCTTTATAAGGTGAGCTTCATATTTCCTTCCTCCCCATCCCCGCCGGAATGAAAAAGAAGGATTACTACAAAATAGTAATTCTTTCAATAAAAAAGGACAAACAATGATACCATACGTAGGTGGAAAATCATATCTGGCCCCGTGGATAATCAGCAACTTCCCCAAAAACTACACTCAAATGCATTATTGCGAGGTGTTCGGTGGAGGTGGCTGGGTGTTATTTAAGAAGGAACCCTCCAATCTGGAGACATACAATGATTTGAACAAGAGTCTGGTGAATTTGTTCAGAATAATCAGGAATAAATACCCCGAGTTTGAACATCGTGCACAGTGGTCACTTCACAGCCGGGAAATGTACAACGAGGCAATTGATCGGCTGAAAGAAGACAAGTTTCTGAGTGAGGTAGATAAAGCAGTGACTTATGCCATCCGGAAGACACAGACTTTTTCAGGGGGTAACTCCCAGAGCTGGGGTTATGCCATCACCGGAGATAAGATGATGTCTGGGAAATGGCTGCCGTTCCTGAAAAAGATGGAACTAATTAATGCCCGTCTGAAGCGCACCCAAATTGAGTGCATGGACTTCGAACGACTGATTAGGAAGTACGATGACCGGAAGACGCTGTTTTATGTTGATCCTCCGTACTATGAGGCAGAACACTATTACACTCAGCCGGGAGTGGAATTTAAGCGGGAGGATCATGAACGGCTGCATAAGGTACTCAGCAAAATTAAGGGTAAGTTTACGCTGAGTTATTATGATCATCCGGTGATTAAGGAGATGTATAAGAAATACAGGATAATTCAGAAGTCGGCGGTAAAACACTCGGCAGGTGCCTCAGGCCAGAATCGGGTCGGGTATACAAAACCGAGGTCAATTGAGCTGCTGATAATGAACTATTAAAGGCGGTTTAACTGGCCAGTATAGCCCTGTTTTGAGGGGGTAAATAGCCCTCTCAAAATAGGGTGGTGTGACATTTTGGCACTATATTTTGGGGGTAAATGAAAAAAGTTCAACATGAGAGAAGTGAGTCCACAAGTGCGTAAGAATTGGGCAGTTAGGTCGATTTCTCAAACTGTGTGGTACGATTTCTCAAAATGGGTGAGCGGTTATAATTCCCTGCGTGGCCGCACAGCAGTATTTTATTATAAAGTGGTCAATTTCATTATCCTCCCCGAAGCACTTTAACTGCGGCGCAAGGATGGTGGGGTCACCCACTGCGGCAATTGCTCAAATGTTGGCAGCTTTGACCGAAAGTATAAGGAGCGCAGTCAACGCGCTGAAGAACCGTTATCAAATTTTTTCGCGGGGATAGTTCTTTCCCGCGCATAATCATGCACCGTTATCAGTCAAAAGAAAAATGATTGACTTACATTAGTGGCTTCCGGAAGTTACATTGCAGGTGTAAATTTTACAAAACATACGATCTACAATGAAATATCGTGTGGAATATATTAAGAAAATTAAGGAAGCATAATGGCAGAAAATATCGTTCACGAAGCACTTATCAATGCAGTTCAATATCAGACCGGATCAATCGTAAGCAGACAGCTCATTAAAAAGCCAAACGGAAACATTACTCTTTTTGCATTCGCAAAGGGTGAATCACTAACTGAACACACTTCCCCCTACGAAGCAGTAGTTCAAATAATAGACGGAAGCATGGAAATCACAGTCGGCGGTACTCCATATACCGTAAAAGCAGGCGAGATACTCATTATGCCGGCTAATATACCGCATGGGCTCCGCGCTGATGAGAATGCGAAGATGCTCCTGACGATGATCAAATAAGGATCACGGATTAAACGGATTAAAGGATTGCACGGATTTTTATAGTAAGATTCGTGTGATTTTGGCAGAAGTCAGGGGATTAAAGGATTGCACGGATTTTTATA
>BTUV01000021.1:0-35175 GCA_045863035.1 Ignavibacteriales bacterium
ACAATTCACAATTCACAATTCACAATTCACAATTCACAATTCATACTTCATAATTATTTTACGTACATCATTTTTCTGCTGAGTAATGAGTTTCCTGTCCGCAGTGTGTATATATACATCCCTGATGAAAGTTCAAGCTGCGCGGGGTTAAACTCCGCAGTGTGATAGCCCATGGTTTTATATCCGTCAGCAAGAACTGCCACTTCATTGCCAAGCACATCATATATACGCAGCGTAATCTCCCCCGCATCCGGAATAAAATAACTTATCACTGTTGCAGGATTAAAGGGATTAGGATAATTCTGCGAGAGTTCTGCCTTAACCGGAACGAACATTTCCTCCTTTAGTGAAGAAAGGACAAAATCAAAAACGAAATACTCTCCGGCTTCAATATCACCATTACCATTGCCTGAGGGAACCTGCCCTTGCAGCACCCCCTGGTCAGCGGTCTGATACTGTCCCACTGCAATCTTCACCGTTGCAGGTATAAAACCAAACTCCTGCTGCAGATTGATGCTGCCTTCCAGAATCTGCCCTGCTGCTTTAAGTGTTGCACCTGATGCCTCACTCCAGGTGACATAATTATTGGCACTCTCATTTGCGAGATATGCTGAGTATCCGCCAACCTGTCCGCTTTTACCCCAGGGAGCCGTAACCATTCCGCGCACTGAATCAGCAACAAAAATAAATACATCTTTCCCCTGCAACTGGGCGCTCTGTGTTGCAACATAGAGGTCGCTGCCGTTCCAGCCAAGATACAGATTCACGCCGTTGTTAGTGGCAACAATCTGTGCCGTTGCATCCGGCTGTCCGTCCATCACAAATGCTGTACCTCCCCCGCCGCCGCCTGAACCAAGCGTGATGAGGAAATCCTGTCCATTGTTATTATTCCAGGTATTATCATTGTAGTGAATGACGAAATTAATTCTGTCAACATTCTGTACCTGATTATTGAACGGTCCTATCTTAATGGTAAGAGTTCCTGATGTATCAGGACCATGGAACGGTGATTCAACAGCAGGTCCGCTTCCGTTAAACTTCACCGTGCCTGCAGGCCAGTAGGAGGTGTCTGGTGTAGTCCAGGTATTGCCGACATTGTTCACTCCCCAGTGCAGTTTTGCTCCCTGAGATGCATTGGTAACTTTTATCGTAATTGTATCATTCTTTGTAAGTGCAGTCGGAGTCCATGATACTGAACTGCCGCCGGTACCGCCGCCTCCGCCGGTGTTAGCGCCAATCCAGACCTGCTTAATTGGTGACTTATATATATTGCCGTTATTATCCTTTGCTTCGATATAATAGTCAACCAGTTTATCATTTAGTCCTGTGATGGAGGCAGAAAACTCCTGTGCCTTAATCACCGGTGCCGGGTTTGTCCGGGAAGGAATGGTTATCCCGCTCATCGAAACCTCTTGCCATGCACCCACTTCATCACCGCCGGAATATGTTTCATTCTGAGTACTGATCATCGGATTTTGTCCGTCAAGATCAAGCCGGTACATCAGTTTTACATACTCAAGCCCGGATTTGTCATATATATAACTCCAGACTTTCAGATTGTTGGTCTGTGCAATTCCCCACTCAGTTCCGCCGGGGTTATATGGCTCACGCTGAGGAATGAATACCGTCGGAGGTGTAAGATCAGTTCCGGTAACCTGCTGAGCATAGTTATATGCCTGATTCGCTGCACGGGTCGGATGAGAATCCCAGATACCGCCGAGAGAGCCGTCCCAATACCAGTAATCACTTGCTTCGCCTACAAGCAGATACTTAAATGCATTGATGGTATTCGGATTGTTCGGATCAATCTGATTTGCCGTGTGCACCCAGTTTTTAACTGCGGTTAGCACCCCCCAGCTATTATGATCATGGCTGTAACCTGCCGGATCAGGATCACCGAGCCACTTTTTGAATTCAGGATCACCGTTATCAGCACCGCTCCATGAACCGTCTTCGATATGGATGACATCGTTTGGATCGGGGGGATACATTTCAAGATAGTCCTGAATGGTGGTACAGACAAAGCGGCTTGGATTTGCCTGCAGCCAGTTTACAAAGTTCTGAAAATTACTTCCGTAATAGCTGTCAGTTCCTCCTCCATAGTTATCACCGTCATGGTGAAGCACAATTAATATCGGATGCTGCGGATCAGTATTATACTGCTCAAGCTGGCTCATAACTGCTTCATAATTGAGTGCCCCGAAACCGCCGCGGCCGTCTTCGTTCCCCATATATCTGTCTGCCGGAACTGCAATAATCTTTGTTTTTTGTCCTGTCTGGGGATCAACATACTCTACATAATGCGGCTGTCTCCCCCAGCGTGCTGAGTTGCGTGTGGGAGCCCAGAGTCCGTTAAGCTGCACCCAGTCATTGGGATTCGGATTAAGCTGATCAGCTTTATTGGGTTCATATATATTACCGCCGGTGTTAAAGGGATAGCCCTGTGAGGCGCGGTCAAAATGAACATTATCCACCAGAATCCATTCGATATTTTCCGCAACAAGCGAAGGAATCATTCTTGGTGTGAAAGCATTTTCAGGAGGGAACATACCTTTTGAATATGGTCCCGGAAAGTTCTGTGAGAAAATCTGCTTATGCATCTGAATCTGTTTCCGTATATCCAGATCATCAATCAACCCCATCAGCGGATGGAAATAGCCAAAGGCAACCATATCCATTCTTGGGTTACCAAGAGTGGTATTCTGGTTCTTACTGAAATTCCAGTGAGACTTCCAGTTAATGAAGTTGCCGTTGCCCGTCTGTTCCAGTGCGTTCAGATTTTCAATCAGCGTTCCTGAAAAACTCACCTGCGAACCGAAATGAGGCATATTCGCATTTATCCCCTTCTGCACCGCGTTTTTCGGCCAGCTGGTGTAGGGGCCGGTGCGGGAGTTATGGATATCTATCACATTAAAGGGATAGCGGTTGTTCTGCTGCGTCTGCACAATGCTCTCATACGGCCAGTAAATCGGCTGATGCATGTGCCAGAGGAAAGCGATATATACAGGCGGATTTGTCCTGATCTCTTGTTTTGTTTTTCCGTCCTCACCGGTAAACCCTGTTGAGAGAAACCAGAAGGTCATCATACAAAGGGCGGTCAGGACATATTTCACCCTTGCAATCTGATTCTGTTTCATCTTATTGTATCCTGGTCGTGCTATTTCTTATATATTGTGGTGCCGTCAAACACGGTCATTGCTACCTCAACATCTTTTATGTCATCTGGTGCAATAGTAAATATATCCTTTTCAAGAATAACAAAATCTGCAAACTTACCCGGCTCAATCGAACCTTTAACATTCTCTTCAAAAGCAGCATAAGCGTTAGTAATGGTATAACTGATTACTGCCTCTTCTACGGTAATTTTCTGATCAGGAATCCATCCTTCAGGGTTAAGTCCGTCAAGCGTAGCTCTTGTAACAGCAGCGTGAATGCCAAGAATCGGGCTGAGCGGGGCTACAGTCCAGTCACTGCCGAATGCCAGATGCACTCCGCCATCAAGATAGCTTCTGAAAGGATAAGTATATTGAATACGTCTTTTCCCAATCCGCTTCTCTGCCCAGCAGCCGTCATCTATTGCATGATAGGGCTGTACAGATGCAATAACGCCAAGACGTTTAAACTGCGGAATTTCTTCAAACCTCACGTGCTGCGCATGTTCGATGCGGAAACGTCTGTCCCATTTGGGGTTTACACGGGTTATTTCCTCAAACATATCCAGTATATATTTATTTGCTTTGTCGCCGATAGCATGTACCGAGAGTTGTAACCGGTTTTTATCTGCATCCGTTGCCCACTCTTTCAAACGGCCGTCAATAACATAATCATTCGGCAAACCGCTGGTTGTGGTATCCTGATCATAAGGTTCAAAAAACCATGCGGTGCTGCTTCCCAGTGAGCCGTCTGCAAATACTTTCAGCGAGCCCAGTTTAAGCAAATCACTTCCAAAGCCGTAGGTAATTCCTGCATTAACCAGATTCTTATATTCAGAAACCGGCAGGCGTGTATATACCCGGCAAGTGAGGTTCCCTTCTTTTTCAAAACGCTGGTATGCAAGCAGGTCATTTCTAAAAGTAATATCCTGAATACTGGTAACGCCGAGCTTTTTTGCATGAGAAAGGGCAAGCTCAAGCGCACGGTCATATTCTGAGGGGGAGTGATCCGGTACCAGTGCGTAAACCAGTCCCATAGCATTGTCTTTTAGCATACCGGTTGGTTCACCGGTAACCGGGTCTTTTACAATCATCCCCCCTTCCGGACTTGGGGTGTCTTTTGTGATACCTGCGAGCTTGAGTGCATGGGAGTTTGCCAAGGCCATGTGTCCGTCAAAGCGGTCAACGATTACCGGCTGATTTGCAGTAAATTCATCAATCCATTCTTTTTTTGGTAAATCCTTTATTTCCCATGCTTCATGATCCCAATTGCCCCCGGTAATCCATCCATCCGGGTGATTTTTTGCATATTCACGAATTATATTTTTAAACTCGGTTGTGCTCTTAGCCCCGCGAAGATCAAGCCCGTCAAGATAAAACCCTCCGGATAAAAAATGGGTATGATTATCAATAAATCCCGGCAGCATCAGTTTTCCCTTCAGGTCAATCACTTCGGTTGATTTATCAGTAAACTTAGCTGCATCCTTTTCTGAACCGGCAAAAACAATTTTGTTACCATAGGTTACCACTGCCTCAACCCATTTGTTTTTAAGGTCAGCAGTAAAAATCCTGCCGTTTTTATAAAGTTTTTTTGCAGTAGCCGGAGTATTAGCCGCGGAAACATTCAAAAGAAGAAGTCCGGTCAGCAGGAGAAGTAAAAGTTTCATGAGACATTCCTGAATCAATTATTATAAAGAAGATGATTGTTTTGGAAAATTCTTCCAACCGGCTAATAATTTACGAAAGTTCAATATTCATTTAAAATAAAAAACCCGGAGCATTTTCATACTCCGGGTTATGAAATCTCTGAATCTCAGAGGGTAATCTTACTTGGTAAGAATCATCTTCTTTGTTTCAGCGAATGTTGAGCCGTCAACACCGTTAGCTTCAATCTTGTAGAAGTAAACGCCGCTGCTCAGTTTTGAAGCGTCAAAGCTGAGTGAGTGAACGCCGGCTTCTCTGTTCTCGTTGATCAGGAGCATAACTTCCTGACCGAGAGTGTTAAAGATCTTCAGCGAAACGCGTGATTCAACTCTCAAACCAAATTTAATGGTGGTTGAAGGGTTGAACGGGTTCGGATAGTTCTGGCTGAGTGAATATTCAGCAGGAGCTGTTACATCAACTTCAATTTCAGGACTATAGGTGGAAGTACCGTCATGGTCAACCTGTTTCAGCCGATAGGTAAAAGTACCGGCAGAAACTGAATTATCGGTGAATGAATATACTTTTGGTTCGCTTGTGGTGCCAAAGCCCTGTTTGAATCCGATATTAACGAATGAACCGTTCTGGCTCTTTCTTTCAATTTCGAATCCGGAGTTGTTTAATTCAGTTGCTGTGGTCCATTCAAGACGAACAACGCCATCGTTTACAGAGCCCTTGAATGAGGTCAATTCGACAGGGACGTTTCCATCGGTATTGAGATATTCAAATGCACCACTGAGGAAACGACCTATTGGAGAGCCACCAGGACCGTCGTTAGCGTTACGGAGTGACTCAAGGTCAACACCGAAGGTTGCGATGGTATAGGTAGCACCAACTTTTCCGACTGCACTTGTAGCGCCATCACCTCTGAACTTATAAAGGTCATGGGTGGTGTTAGGATCAAAGCGTGAGATAACATCAGGCCATGAACCAACTGTACTGTCAGTCAGGTTAAAGTTAATATATGAGCCAACTAAGCCCTGCGCTGCACCGGTTGATGGTCTGTCAAGAACGAAATTCCAGCCAAGCCAGTTGTTTATGAAATCGAGATCAAGATATGTTGAACCCGATCTGCCATAGTTGTAACCGATATCTTCTGAGAAGATTGCAGCGCGTGCTCTGGTACCAGGTGCAGGATTTGCAAGATATGCCTTAAGAGAATCTTTCACAATTACTGACATTGATGAAGTTCCTTCACCGATCACCAGCACCTTCTTATAACCTCTGAATGAGATTGCTACGGTCGCGCTCTGTGATCCTCTGTTAAAGAGATCAAAAGTTATACCTCTGCCGCTCAGAAATGCCGCGACTGAATCTTTGGCAGCTCTGCATGCAGTGTTTGCTGAGTCGTATGCAACAACAACATCGCCTCTGCCTTGTCTTTTAAAGGTAACATTAAAAACATTGGTTGAGCGAACTGAATCAACTCCATTGTAAGCCCATACAGCCCACTGACCGCTGATCGAGTCACCCGGATTAACACCGAGTCCGCCAAGAACAGCATCAAGAGCATTATTGATTACGGTAAGAGCAGTATCATATCCGCCGCCGTTAGCAGGAAGGGTAAGCACAACTGCGTTAATGCCTTTCAGTCCGGTTCCGAATTTCCACTTGTACGATACGCCTTCGCCTGATCTGTTCCAGTTAATATTTACCGGTGTACCATTGAAGACTGAAGTAACAATAGTGGAGTTGTCAGCGGGATTTGCCAGAGTAAACGGGCTAAGAACAGGAAGACCGCGTTTTAAATTTATATTCCACGGACCGTTGGTTGATTTTAAGGAATCGTTGGCCGGGAAATTTCCTCTGAAAGCCCACACATCCCATTGCCCAACCACAGTACCACCAGGAGGCACACTATTCTCAGCGAGGAGCTGGTCGAGCTGACCAAGTGTCATCGTTAATGAATTTGAACCTGCCGGGAAGGTGAAAAATCTGGTTGGTAAAGTTGGTGTTCCAAAAATCCACTTATATGAAGCTCCAGCTCTGGATGTATCCCAGGTTATTGTAAATGGAGTTGAAGAATGTGGAAATGACGTAATCGTAGCACCAGAGAGAGGATTCGTCAGGTTAAATGGTTGAAGAACGCCTGCATCCAACGTCAAAAGTTCATAAGCGAACAATCTGTCAGGAGTGCCCTGAAGAACACCGCCGAGAACAAGTTTACCTGTAACAAAATCGGTTGACATGAATAAACCGCCTGCAATTGCATTCACATCACCAACGCCAACATCAGCGGTAACGTTTCTCTGAACGCCGGTTGGCTGACCTGTAGCGATGCTAATCTGAATCAGATTCTGCGGAGTGTTTGCTCCTGTACCCTGGCTCCAAACCCAAAGGAAAGGACCACCTGGTGAACGACCATCCCAAGTGAGACCATAAGTACCGGTAATTGCAGTGTTATTTATCTGTGTAAGCAGAGCACCTGTTCTGCTGACAAGATAATAATTAAGATTGCCGGCATTCCAGTTACCCATCCAGAAGCCGCCATTTCCGCCATCTGCTGTAGGATCATAACTTACAAAGCGTCCGGTAACGGTAGTAGGGGTGGTGATTGTGGAGAGGGTTGCTCTGGTGGCAGGGTCAATCTGTCTGATAGCGTTGGTAGCAGCAACTGCATACACATACTGTCCGTCCCAGGTAAAACCGCGTGTACCGGTAAAACCAGAGGTAGTAAATGAGTCAACTGCTGTTCCTGCGGCATTCAGAACGATTACCATTCCAGAAGCCCAGCGTGAAACCCAGAACTGCTGCAATGTAGGAATCCAGACCACGCCAGCGTGACCGAGTGTTCCTGTTGCTGCCTGAAGACTTACGTCAAAAACTACATCCCACATTGCTTCTGTAGGGTGGTTTTGAGTATATCCTGTCAGTTCCGGGGAAATTTCTCTGCTATCCTGCGAAAAAAGATTCACAGAAAGCACAAAAAGAATGAAAAGTGGTAAAAACATTCTTTTCATTGAATTTTCCTTTATTTATTTGATGATGATTGAAATTAAGCCCGACATAATGAAGAATCTGCCTGTATGACAGATTCCTCACATGTCAGAAATTATACGAAATATACAAAGAACAATATAAGCACTCCGCAGCCGGATACTGCTTTTCTGAATGGAAATTCTTTCCGGAGACGGACAATAATTCCTGTAAAGCTATTACTTATTCAGCGTCATTTTAATGACTGAACGGTAAATCTTTCCTGCTGCATTAACTGCTTCAAGCTGTGCAAGATAGACGCCTGAAGGAAGCTGGGCGGCGGTAAACTCCGCACTGTGTTTCCCTGCCTGCATGCTGCCATTAACAAGTAATGCAACCTGCTGACCAAGAGTATTATAGACTGCAAGTTTCACTCTGGAATCTGATTCGAGTCCAAAATTGATTACCGTTGAAGGATTGAACGGATTAGGATAATTCTGGCTGAGTTCAAACACCGTTGGCGCTGAAACTTCAGCTTCAATTACCTGTGAGTATTCGGATCTTCCGTCATAATCAACCTGTCTTAAACGGTAGCTGTATGCACCGGAGACAAGTTCCTTGTCAGAGAAAATATACACTTTTTCTTCCGTGCTTGTGCCGCTTCCGGAAATAAAGCCGATGTTAACATATTCTTCATCTGCTGACTTTCTCTGAATTTCAAAACCTCTGTTATTGGTTTCAGTTGCGGTAACCCATTTCAGTTCAACTGTTGTGCCGCTGACTGAAGCGGAGAATGATGTTAACTCAACCGGAACAACATTTCCAGAACCATATATGATAAAAGGAGCGCCATTCGGTGAAATGGTTCCGTTCAGGGCATTCGTCCAGCCGTTAGGACCTTTCTGCTTTGCATTTCCTGTAACCGCCTGTCCGGGTATGGTAATAGGAGGAGTCCATGGTCCTGAAGTAGATGAACCGGTGATACCCCACTGCAGCCAGTAGGTTCCGGCAGGGAGTGTGGCATTACATGATACAACAACTTCCTGTATTCTGCGTGCACAATCAGTAGGAGTAGTTGACTGAGCTCTGTAGATATTGGAAAGTCTGGCAACAAGCATGCGGTTAGTTACGGTATCACCCCAAACAATTGTTCCGCCTAATGAAGGGTCACCGGACCAAATCTGAACATAAGCACCGTTAATTGTTACAGTTGTAGCGCTTGTCTGATAAACAAAAAACTTTAAGGAATCCAGCACCCAGACTGAGGTATTGGTAAAATCATCTGCCATATAGTAATTCGCGTTTCTGTTTGTTCCCCATCCATAAAGCGTATGACTGCCGACCGTACCATCAAGAAGACTTGCATCACCGCCTGAACATCCGCCGCCGGGGAGTGAAACAATTGGGCCATTATCAAACAGGAGAGCTTCTGTTGATTCTACCAGAGGCACTGTAAACTGATTCAATTTTATTTCAGGTATTTCTCCTGATGCGTTATCGTTTTGTGCATATAAAGCTGCCGCACTAAAAACGAAGCAAAGAACAAAAAGTAAATATCTTTTCATGATAACCTTTCCTTATAATTAAGAGAAAAATAATTAAGAGACCGGGAAAACAGAACAACGAACAACAGGCGGGTTACGCCTTCACACACAAGTAAATTTTATTACAGAGAAGTCAGATAATAAGAGCAAATTGCTTGCCTGTAAGTTTTTCCACCAAGAAGAAATTTTAAACACAAAAAAAAGAAAAGGCGCCCCTCGCGAGAGCAAAGGGCACCAAAAGATTACTTATTAAGAGTCATCTTAATGAATGAGTTAAAATTCTTTCCGTTGATACCAACAGCTTCAAGTTTAGCCATATAGATACCAGAGGTAAGATTTTTAGCGTCAAAGGCAACCGAATGATTACCGGCAGTCATAAATCCGTTTGCAAGAACTGCAACCTGCTGACCGAGTATATTGAAAATGGTCAGTTTAACCTGTGCATCTGTTTCCAGACCAAAGTTAATCTTGGTTGACGGGTTGAAAGGATTAGGATAGTTCTGGCTGAGTTCAAATTTAGCAGGAGCTTCAACATCTACGTTAACTGCATCAGAAAATTCAAAACGTCCGTCAAAATCAACCTGTTTCAGGCGATAGCTATATGAACCGGAGGTAACATTTTTGTCAACAAAAGCATATTCTTTTCTGTCTGTAGTGGTACCGTTGCCGCCAACAAAACCAACACTTACGAAATCACCGTTTGAAGATTTTCTCTGAATTTCAAACCCTCTGTTGTTAACTTCGGTAGCAGTAGCCCAGTTAAGCTGAACATTGTTACCTGTTGAGGATGCCTTAAATGAAGTTAATTCAACCGGAACAACCAGTCCGCAGTAGAAATCGTCAACAAAAAGAGCATCACCATCGTTAAAGTTGTCAGTTACTCTTTCGCGCAAAGCAACGTGGATGCTTGAATTTGCAGGTACTAAGCTGCCGATATCGTATGTTTTCAGCATCCAGCCGGTATCAGCCGCTGCAAAAACAATAGTAGCAACATTGATGGTAAAATTCGTTGTTGCAGTGTTGCCGGTTGTCGAAATCTTTACATCAAGATTATCTGCATAGTTGGAAAATTTCCGAACTGCAAAAGAAATCTGGTAACCAGGTCCGACATTCGTAATCTGAGGTGAAATTAACCATTGGTCGTTAGCAGTTGCACCGCCTGTTGTCCAGGTGGCATAAGCCATGCCAATACCGCTTGTTGGAGAAAAAGCAGTAGCGGTTCCGCCGTTCCATCCGGGAAGCGGAGTTGTGCCAACGGTGATGCGTGTCCAACCCGTGCCGCCATCTGCTGAAATTTTTGTCCAGCCGGCCGGCGGAAATGTTGTTCCCTCGAAGGACTCTGACACTGAACTCAGAGGGGTACTCAGACCCGGTCCATCAACGATGTTAATTTTGCCGTTAGATGTTGGTTTAGGACCAACTTTTTCATAACCGCCTGCATTCAAAACAACCGAAGATGAAACAAAGAGAACAAAAAGAGTAAAGAAAAATTTCTTCATTGGTTTCCTTTTTTTAATGAATAGTGTAACATTTTTGGAATTATTTATCCAATGACTCAATGTTAGGAAAATTCATTAACCTTCACAAGTGTTTTTTTATTTTTTTTGCTTTTTTTAGCAAAAATCGAATACTTTCTCAATCAAAAAATCTGCCCCCAAAAGCCCAATCACGCATCAGGAACCGGTAAAATATGCTTAATTGCCTTTATATTACGGTACTTTAAATAAATACAAGTGCAGAGCCGGATATTGTTTTTATAATCAATAATTCAGATTATATTTAAGGTCTTTTAAAATTTAATTACCGGATAAACTTCACACACTCGCCGTATGAAGCAAAATAAGGCAACCCGAAACGCGGCACTTGCAGCTCTGATCACCGGCTTCCTGATGCTTGCAGGAAAAATGAGCGCGTACCTGATTACAAATTCAGCCGCGATCTATTCTGATGCACTTGAATCGGTTGTACATATTTTTGCGTCTGGCATTGCCTTCATCAGTATTATCATCAGCTCACGCCCGGAAGATGAAAGCCATCCTTATGGTCACGGAAATATTGAGTTCTTTTCAGCCGGATTTGAAGGTCTTCTTATTATTGTTGCAGCAATAGCCATCATCTATGCAGCGGTACACGATTTGATATTCGGTGTTGCAATAAAGAAGCTGGATATTGGTTTATATATCGTCATGGCGGCCGGGGCGGTTAACCTGGTTTTAGGATGGTATCTTATCCATACAGGTAAAAAATATAATTCAATAACACTGATTGCTGACGGTAAACATGTATTAACAGACTCCTGGACGAGTCTTGGTGTTGTTGTGGGTATCGGGCTGGTGCTTCTGACCGGTTATACGATACTCGATCCTCTGTTTGCGATTATAGTTGCAGCAAATATTATTTTTACCGGCTCAAAGCTAATCCGTGATTCTTTCAACGGGCTTATGGATGCTTCTGACCCTGAGATTCTGAAAAAACTTTGTGAGAAAATTTCCGGAATAAAGAAAGATTTCTGGATTGATGTTCATCAATTACGAGTTCGCAGATCAGGTAATAAACTCTTTGTTGATTTTCATCTTTTGGTTCCCTATTTTTTTACCATACGGCAGACGCACACGGAAGAAATCGCGATTTTGAAATCCGTAAACGAATTACACAATCCCTCAGAAATCAAAATTCATCTTGATCATTGTGATTATTCAATGTGTCACTTTTGTGGTTTTGCGGCCTGCCCTGAGCGCAAAGCCGTACAAAGTGTTTTTCTCATATTTGATGAGAAGAAAATTATCGGCGGACCTCAGCAGGAGCATCCTGACGAGGAGATAAGCGCGATTGCATCAAAGGTTGAGTAAGAAATTCTTCTGAGCTGATTCGGTGTGCATCGTTTTTTTATAGTCCTTCAGTTTTTCAGCCAACGCCTCATCACGCAAAGCAATAATCTGAACTGCTAACAGCCCCGCATTTTTCGCCTGGTTGATAGCAACTGTTGCAACCGGTACTCCCCCTGGCATCTGCACGATTGAGAGAAGCGAATCAAGACCGTCTAATGACTTTCCTTTAACCGGAACGCCAATAACAGGCAGAATTGTATATGCAGCCGTCATACCAGGAAGGTGAGCAGCTCCGCCGGCACCGGCTATTATCACCTGAAGCCCGCGCTCTCTGGCCTTCGTTGCATAATCAGCCATCAGGTCAGGTGTGCGGTGTGCCGATACAATTTTAATTTCATAAGGCACTTTAAATTCATTAAGCACTTCTGCTGCCTCATTCATAACCGGGAGATCTGAATCACTCCCCATAATAATCCCGACAACAGGGTTATTCATTTCTGCTTTCATATGTCTGTTTCCTTTTCAATTATTTGCGCTCTCTGATATATATCGCCTGAATCACCGGCTAAAGTAAAGTGCCCCATCTTTCTTCCCTTTCTTGACTTTTCTTTGCCGTATATATGCAGCTTCACCTCCGGGTCACCAAGGGGACGTTTGTAGTCAGCCGGATACCCCGGACCACTCCCCTTACCAAGCAGGTTCACCATAATTACATACGGTTTAATCAGTGCGGCTGAACCAAGAGGCAGCCCCGTAACGGCTCTGATATGATTTTCGAACTGCGAGGTAACACAGCCGTCAATGGTATAATGCCCTGAGTTATGAGGACGCGGCGCTGCTTCATTCACCAGAATCTCACCATTGGCGAGGAGAAATAATTCAAAACCAAAAATGCCCCTGGCCGAAATAGCATCTAACGCACTTGTTACCATCCGGCGCACTTCCGCCACCTGCTCTTCGGAAATCCCCGACGGAATCCGCACTTCCTTACAGATGTGATTCACCTGAATGGTTTCAGCTACAGGATAAAATACGGTCTCATGTTCTGTGCGGACAACCATAACGGCAAGTTCTTTAACGAATGGGACAAATTCCTCTGCCATTAGCTCAGCATTCCGGCTCTTTAGTTTTTCAAGCCCGGCCTCAAATGACGGCTGATCTGTTACGAGAGCATTTCCATATCCGTCATAGCCCATTGTACGGCTCTTCAGAACGAATTTTTTGCCCAATACTGATGAAAGTGAATGATAACCAACTTTGTCTTCCACAGCAGAAAATTTTGCTACAGGCACACCCGCATCACTAAAAGATTTCTTTTGTATATACTTGTCCTGAATCAGGGACAATGTTACAGATGCGGGGAATACTTTTTTGCCGCGGCTTTCTATATATCTCAAATACTTTGGATCAATAAACTCGCTCTCAAGAGTTATCACATCTGAAGCATCTATAAAGCGGTCAAACAAATCTTTATCATCAATCTGTCCGGTAAATTCAAAACGGGTGTGCTTACCCGCCGGTGACGGAGAATGATTCTCAAGAATTGCACACTCAAATCCTAATTCAGCAGCAGCAAGCAGGGACATTTTAGCAAGCTGACCGCCGCCAAGTATTCCTATCACTATATTATTATTTATTTCCATACTCTCTTTTGAACTGAAATTCCATCGCTGGTAAAAATCAATGCTCCTTCATAATCCGTTCGCGCTATTTGCGCACCGGCATCCTTCACGCGCAGGAGCACTTCCCTTGCTGGATGATTATAGCGGTTCCCAAGTCCGCTGCTAAAAACCACTACTTCCGGTGAAACACGTCTCAAGAACTCATCTCCTGTTGAAGATTTACTGCCATGATGACCGGCTTTGAAGATATTTGCTTCGAGAAAATTACCATATTTTCTTATGAGGTTCTCTTCTATTCTCTGTGGTGCATCACCGGTGAAAAGAAATGCTGTTTTACCATATACTAATTTAAGAGAAATACTCCTTTCATTTGAGGTCTTTTCCTCTCCTGAATGCTCCTCTGACGGTGTAAGAAGATAAAATGCTGCTCCTCCGGAGTGAATTACCGTATCCCGGGCAAATATGATGTTAACTCCGTTCATCCCGGCTAATTTTTCCAGAGCATCGTCTGCCCCCTCTCCTTCTTCTTTTGGCGGTAAAATTAGTGTTTTTATTTTATTCTCTTTCAGAAGAACCGCGATACCCCCGAAGTGGTCAGCATCGTAATGTGAAACAAGAGCATAATCTATCTTACCCGTCATGGTTCTTTCCAGAAAGGGGATAATTCTGTAAAGACTGGCATTGTTAAATTTGTTAAGCACTCCCCCGTCAATCAGCCATTTTTCACCTTGCGGGGTTGAAGTCAGAATAGCATCTCCCTGGCCCACATCAAAAAACAGTACATCCAATTTCCCTTCCTCAAACAAACTATATTTTAACTGCGAAACAAGAAATATTAGTAACAAAGTACACGCTGTTAAAACGAATCTTACCCCCTGCCTTAAATTCTCAGCCACAAGCCAATACAATATAAGCCCTGACAAAAAAATCATAGCAAGAAGAACAATCCGGCTAATGTTTTCAACCCTCCATAGCAATAAGTCATACGCGGCAAAAAATGTGACTGTAAGAGAAAGGAGTTGATGGAGCAATTCTGTGCCCCCTGCCGCAATGAGAGCCAGGCCGGATGAGAAAAGTGAAAATGCTGAAACAATAAGTCCGCCGGCAATAATCAGAGCCGTCAGCGGAATTACAAGCAGATTTGATACAGGTGAAATAAGTGAAACAACGCCAAAATGATACAACAAAAACGGAAATACACCAAGGAGCGCGGAGACAGAGATAAGCATCAGTTCAAGAGCTGATTTTAGAAAAAAAGATTTCACCTTATATATCCTGAACGTTTCTTCAAGCGGTCTTATGAAAAACAGGATACCAAACACTGCCGAGAATGATAGCTGAAATCCTGCTGTATATATCTCAAACGGATTCCAGAGAAGAATAATAAAAGCAGAAACAAATACCGTATGAACCGGCCAAGGGTCACGCTGCAGTATTCTCCCTGTCAAAAAAAGCACTATCATAATACCCGCGCGGGTTGCTGAGGTTACAAACCCCGTAACCCACAGGAAGAGCATTACTCCGATAATTGTACCAATATCACGATTTACCCGCCCCAGACGAGTCAGGAGCAAACTGAACAGGAAAGCAATAAAACCCATGTGTAACCCTGAAACAGCAAGTACATGAATAACTCCGGCATCGCTGAACGCTTTTTTGGTCTGCAGGTCAATTTCACCGCGATCCGCGAGCAGAAGACCCCTCAGCAGAGCATAAAGCTCCCGCGAGAAATTTGCGTAAAGCACTGAATCAGCATTAACCCTGATAAAATGCACTAAGCGCTCGTATATATAACCCTCCCCTTTTTTAACCACAACAGAGTCAGGGTTTGTTATCCGAAAACCCCCTGAGAACCCCTTATTGTGGTAGTAGGACTCAGCATCAAACCCATAGGGATTCGCCTCAGAACGAAAACGGAAATAACTCCCCCGTAACGAAACAACAGAGCCGGGCGTAATTTGTTTCAGGTTGTTATATATCCTCCCGCTGTCCTCATACAAACTTACCAGCAGTTTTTTCCGGCTGAGGAATGTATTCCCCCTTGCGCTGCAAGAATCAAGTTGAACGGCAAAACTGAGTTTTCCTCCGGCTGAAAGTTCAACGGATGAAACGTTACCGTGAATTTCGATGCCTCGTATAAAATAATCACTGAAGAGCGGCCGGGCAAGTTGTTCTTCCGCAAGTCCGGCTCTCGATGTTCCAAGGCAAAAAGCGGCTGCAAGAAGGGGGATATATACAAAAGCCGGCTTCCATCGGTAGAATAACAGTGACAAAGCGGAAAACAGTAAGACAGAAAGCGTAAGGTAAGTAAAATCAATTTGCAGGATATCCGACGCAAGAATGCCCATGGCAAAAGCTATGGTAACAGAAATCAACGGATATTTCACGGCTTAAAGCTCCAGAAGTACCTGTTTAATCTTATCGAGGGATGTAATTCTATCCCGTAATAGGGCGCAATGTTTTCCGGCCGCAATACCTAAAGCAGGATTACGTGTGTGTGCTTTGATTGAAATATCTTCAAAGTTGCCATGATCAGAACAGAGAAGGATTTCTGTATCCTGTCTGTTATAATTACTGAATATATGAATTAAAAAGCGGTCGAGGTCAGAAGTGATAATATCAAAATCATGCGGAATTCTGCCGTGCCCCAGATGGTCAGTGAGAAAAAACTCATAAACTGTTAAATCATTTTCGGCTGTCCGGCTGAGGAGGCGTTCTGCCGCTGCTTCGGGCGTGATTTGTGCGATATCTTCATACTTCAGCCGCTCCCGCCAGACGCGATTGGTAATCTCCGCCGAAAGAGAGTAACCACTTCGCACGCCGTCAGCCGTATTTAATTCCAACCCGGCTGAACGGTAACTCAGAGTGCTAACACTCAGCCGGCTCTTTCCCGAATTTATATAATCGAAAAACAACTGCGGGTAAGAGTTCATAAAAAAAACTTTTTTCTTACGGTTAAGAAAATCGATAAAGATATTCTGCTCTTTAATAACGGGAATTAATGTTGAATATGGAAATGGTCCGAAGTGCTGATTTATCAGAGCCGGTGCATTAACGCCGCAGAAAATTGAAGTCTGCCCGGTTCCGCTTTGCGGTATTCCGTCAATCCCCATACAGGCATCAATGGGAAATAGCTCAATACTTTCACCCGATAAAAATTGCTTCTCAAGATGCGGCGACTCACGGAAAAACTCACTGAAGAATTTAAACTTCCCCGCAAAAAATGGATTTTTTACCGGATCTGCTTCCCCGATACCAACCCCGTCTATAAAGAGCAACAGAATATGGCTCAAGGATTTTTACTTTCGAGCATAATGGTAACCGGTCCGTCATTGATAATTTCGACACTCATCATAGCGCCAAAAATTCCTGTTTTAACTTTATCATCACCGAGCAGATCACGAAGCCGCCGTATATATTTTTCGTAAAGGGGAATTGCCAGTGGCGGTTTTGCTGATTCGCTAAAGCTTGGTCTGTTGCCCTTAGAACCATCCCCATATAATGTAAATTGCGAGACAACAAGAACTTCCCCTTCTATATCTCTCACGGAAAGATTCATCTTTCCTTCAACATCAGAAAAAATTCTGAGTGAAACTGTCTTATCGGCTAAATAGATTGCATCCGCTTCCGTATCAGTGAATTTAACTCCCAGTAATACTACAAGACCCTTACCGGTTCTTACCGAATAATCATCTTCGGGTATTGTTACTCCCGCGCTGCTCACTCTTTGAATCAGCGCTCTCATGAATGCACTCCGGTAATGACACGGTTAATACCTGAATAATCCTTGATGATCTTAATCTCCCGGAAGCCATGTTCAGCCATAATCTGCTGTACTGCATCGGAGGAATTATAACCGAGTTCAAAAAAAAGCCGCCCGCCTGTTTTTAATTTTTCGCCGGCGAATTGAGTGATACGTCTGTAAAACTTCATTCCGTCTGACTCATCTGTAACTGCATTGCGCGGTTCATATTTCACAATTTCTTCCTGAAGCGTTTCATATTCCGTATGGGGGACATAAGGCGGGTTTGAAACAATAAGATCAGCTTCCGGCAGGTTGCTCTGGTTTTTTTCTAATATATCCTGCCTGAGCAGATGCACTTTTTCCAAAAGGTTCAGGTTCTTTATATTTTCCTCCGCTAAAGCCAATGCCTGTTCATTTATATCCATGGAATAGACTTTACTGTTGCTCAGCTTTGAGGCCAGAGCCGCACAAATGTTACCAGAACCGGTACCAATATCAATTATAACCGGAGATTCTGTCCCCGCCAATGACTTTAATACTTCCTCCACCAGAATTTCAGTTTCCGGTCGCGGGATAAGCGCTGAGGAATTTACCTTAAACTCCAGTCCGAAGAATTCAACCTTGCCTAAAATATATTGCAGGGGCTCCCGCTGCGCCCTGCGCCTTACAAATTCCCTGTACCCGTTCACCTCATCCTCCTTTAAAGGACGGTCAAACTGAAGATAGAGGTTCAGACGTTTGCAGTTGAGTACCTCAGCGAGAAGGAGCTCGGCATTAAGACGGGGTGACTCAATCCCCTTTTCCGAGAAAAATTTATCGACTTTTTCAAGCAGTTCTAATACAGTGGGCATTTTACGGTGTTCGTATTCTCCTGAATCTGAAATCTAAATATAAAAAATTGTAAATTGCCTTTTTGAAATCATTGTTCTTAAAGGAAATCCCCGGCGTGAATCTGTCCGCAGACGGAATCAGAAAAATACTCTGCATTAAGCTCAAGGGCATAGGTGATGTCGTCCTTGCCGGCATCGTTTTTGACTCCCTGACAGAGGCATTTCCGAAGGCGGAGATACATTATCTGACCGAAAAGCCCTCAGAAGCGTTACTGGCAAAGCTCCCCTTTGTTTCAAAGGTACATTTGTTCAGAAAAAAGGAGAACTTCGGCGGACCCAAAACCATACTCGATGTAAGGCGTGAGCGCTTTGATTTGGTACTCGATTTTTACTCAAACCCGCGTACTGCCCTTATCACTTATCTTTCAGGTGCGAAATACCGGGCTGGATTTCCTTATCGCGGGAGAACCTATGCGTATAATATCCTTGGTCCGCGGGAAAGAGCAACCTACCATGCTGCCGACCTTCACCTCAAATTTATTGAGATGGCAGGTATCAGAATCACCTCGAAGAAGCTCTATTTTGGCATGGACAGCAATGATGCTGAATTTGCTGATACATTCTGGAAACAGACTTTTACCGGGAATGATCTGGTGACTGGAATTTCGCCCACTGGCGGCTGGGAGTCAAAAAAGTGTGACGCAGATAAATTATATGAAATAGCGGCTACAGTCCAGAAAAATTTCAATAGCAAAATCCTTATTCTCTGGGGACCTGGCGATGAAGCTGATGCTGAACAAATCCATAAAATGTCAGATAGAAAATTCATCCTTGCCCCGAAGTGCAGCATAACCGAAATGGGAGCTCTCATAAAAAAATGCACAGGAATGATCGCCAATGACAGCGGACCGATGCACATTGCGACTGCAGTTGGAACCCCGGTGCTCGGTCTCTACGGCCCGACTGACCCCCGGCTTCAGGGACCATACGGTAAGAATAACCGCTATTTCAGATTAGAGGAGCTTGAATGCATTGGATGTAACCTGCTTGTCTGTCCCAGAAAACATGAGTGCTTCAGAGAACTCCCTGCCGGAGTAATTGCAGAACTTTATTCTGATATGATTAACGGAGCAGTGCGTGGCTGAAATTATAAAATCTGCTGAAAACCTTGTAAAAAAAGTAATTCTCAAAACGTACGTTCATTTGCATAAGGTCTCGCGTAAAAATTTTCAGTTCTCAGTAACAAAAGAAAGTAAAATACTGCTTATCCGGCTTAACCGTGTGGGTGATGCATTGGTAACTACTCCGTTCATTCACCTTCTGAAACAAAAAACGGGCGCGCAAATATATATACTGGCTGACAGGCGGAATCATTTTGTCTTCCGGCATAACCCGGAGATAAGCGATGTTTTTATTTATGAGAAAAAACCGCCCAAATCAGGCGAACAGCTTAAAAAACTCCGTGAAATGAATTTTGACGCGGTTGTAGATTTGCATGATGATGTTTCCAATACGGTCACCACTATTGTTGGCGGTATGAATTGCAAAGTGAAAGCCGGGCTCGAAAAAACAACATCACCGGTCTATACGCATACTGTACCGCGCAAAAATCCGGAAGTGACACATATCATCGAACGGCTGGCTGAACTCGGCTCCATCTTCGGTTTTCAGCCGGATGCAAAGGAACTTCAGATTCAGATGTATATATCCGGAGAAGCTGATCGGCGGATGCATGAAAAAATACAACCTCTCTTAGAAAGCGGAAAACTGATAACAGCAGTAAACATCAGCGCCGGGAGCAAGGCGCGTTTCTGGGGAACAGACCGGTTCTTAAAGCTCATTCAGTTTCTTAAAACTCAGGAGACTGAGTATATCATCCTGGCAGACCCAAAAGATTTGCATCACACAGAAGAGATTTTTAATGAGGCGGGAAGAGTGTTTGCTCCGCCTTCATTTGAAGAACTTGCTGCTATTCTGCAATACAGCGATATTCTTTTTTCACCTGATACAGCGCCGGTGCATCTGGCTTCAATGTTCAGAAAACCGGTTTTTGGGCTTTACGTTCATTTTAATACCAAAGATGTTATCTGGTTCCCCTATAATTGTGACTATGAAGTGGTTCTCACTAAAGAACCTAATCTTGACAATGTTAGTTTTGACGAAGTAATTAAAAAGTTTAAACCATTTTTAGAAAAATATATACATGCAAAAAGAAGCTCAATCCTGTAAAAGATTTAACGGTTATAAACCCTGCTATGCTGATCATAACTGCTGGGAAGACGGATGCAAAGATAATATTCCTGTCGGGACGAAAATTCTGATTATCAATCTCGATGCAATGGGAGATGTGGTAATGACCACTGCCCGGCTTCCTGAACTGAAAAGGAAATTTCCCGATTCAACAATTTATTGGATTACTCTTAAAATAGCTGCTCCCCTGCTGCAAAATAATCCGCTGATTGACAAAGTGCTGCCATACGATTTTGAGTCTCTTTCTATTCTTCAGTCGATGGAGTTTGATTATGTAATGTGTTCTGACAAATCACAACGGTCATGTGCCATCCTAAATCTTGTACCCGGTAAACATAAACTGGGCTTCGGACTTGACCCCAACGGCAAAATTATTCCGATGAATAAAGGAGCTGAGTATAACTTCCGGCTTGGAATGGATGACCATTTTAAGTTCAGAGAAAATACCCGGACGGGGCAGGATTATCTTGCTGAAACATTCGATATTGACTTTGTGAATGACGAGTATATACTCAATCTCTCCGAGCAGGAAATAGCATATTTCCATGAATACCGGCAGAAAGTAAAAGTCCGCGAAAATGATTTTGTCATCGGATTTAACACCGGCTGTTCCGAACTTTTCCCGAATAAAAAGATGACGGTCGAGCAGCATCAGAATCTGATTTACTCCTTTCTTAAGTATTCTGATGTTAAAATCGCCCTGTTTGGCGGGCCTGAGGATACTCAGCGAAATTTACAGATTGCCGCGCCTTTCGGAGATAAAATCATCAATACTCCGACAACTGACGGTGTCAGAAGAGGTATTGTCTATGAAAATCTGGCTGATGTGGTAATCACCGGAGATTCATTCGGGATGCATCTTGCCATTGGCTTAAAAAAGTTTGTTATTGCATGGTTTGGTTTGAGCTGTTGGACTGAAATTGACCTTTACGGCAGAGGTGTGAAACTTTTCCCCAAAGATCTTTTCTGTTCACCATGCTGGAAAAAAAGCTGCCCCTATAATCTTGAAT
Source organism: Ignavibacteriales bacterium (assembly GCA_045863035.1). GTDB lineage: Bacteria > Bacteroidota > Ignavibacteria > Ignavibacteriales > Ignavibacteriaceae > H2-BAC3. The sequence continues at coordinate 21,599 of BTUV01000021.1, forward strand.
GTATTCAAATGATCGACTTAGACCGTATCGTGAAAGAAACGATGGATTTTTATACTACCGGTGCATGGGAAAAAGCAAAGATGCTGAACCAGGCATATATACAAAAAGGATAAGTCAGATTGGAATCTCTCAGGCGTGAAGCACACGCAAAAATCAATATCGGTCTCAATATTATAAACCGGCGGAATGATGGTTTTCATGATATAGAAACCTTATTCATACCGATTAAACTTTGTGATGTGATAACATTTTCCAAAAGTGAGAGCTTGGAGTTTACTGCTTCAGTACCACATCTGACTTCCTCGCCTGAGGATAACCTTATTATGAAAGCATTGCGGCTGGTTGAAAAGTTTACGCAAATGAAGCTGAGCGTAAAAATTCATCTTGAAAAACACATCCCGACCGGAGCAGGTCTGGGAGGAGGAAGTTCAGATGCAGCAGCAACACTCATAGCGCTTAATCAGCTTTTCAACCTGAATATCGAAAGTCAGGAATTGCAAAAGATGGCGCTTTACCTTGGGAGTGATGTACCATTTTTTCTGTATCCCTATCCTTCTATTGGCGAGGGGAGGGGGGAAATTCTCACAAAAATCAATCTTTCGCTTTCTTCTTATTATCTGCTATTGGTAAATCCGGGTATCCATGTTCCTACCGGCTGGGCTTATTCAAAAGTTACTCCCGCAAAACCGGAGAAAAGTCTTACTTCATTGCAGGGGCGGCAGGATATACAACTTTCTGAACTTATTACCTGGCTGCGGAACGATTTTGAAAAACCGGTTTTTGAAGACTATCCCCGGATAAAAGAACTGAAAGAAGTTATGAACCGCTCAGGTGCAATATATACACAGATGAGCGGCTCAGGTTCCACAGTGTTTGCATTATTCGAATCGCCGGAGGCAGTTGACCTCTGTATTTCTGAAATTAACCCCTGTTATTTTATCTATCATGAAAAACTATAAATTATTTCTTCTTCCCCTTGCGTTATACATCATCGCCGGCTTCATTGGCTGTGCAGGATCAAAGCCCTCGGATGAGCTGCAGTTTATCAGCCGCGATCAGTGGAATGCACTGCCCCCTAAACCCTATAACACTCATGTGCCGGTCAGAATAACCGTGCATCACGAAGGCACAAAGTTTGACAGCAGCAAGGGCAGCCCCGGTAACTTTTTGGCACGTGTGCAGAAATGGGGTATGGGACCTGACAGAAACTGGTCAGACATTCCCTACCATTATATATTAGACTACTCCGGTATTGTTTATGAAGGCAGAAACGTATTTACCGTTGGTGAAACCGGAACAGAATATGACCCGACCGGTCACCTGCTGATTTCTCTCATCGGCAATTTTGAAGTAGAAGAGACAAAAGAGCCCCAAATCAAAACGCTTATCAAAATGCTCGCGATGAATTGCGAGAAATTTAATATCCCGGTTGATTCAATCAGAACGCACCGGGACTATGCCAAAACAAGCTGCCCCGGTAAAAATGTCTATGCCCTGTTTGAAAACGGATATATACAGTCTGAGGTCAGGAAACTACTTTCTCAAGAGTAAAAAACTTCTTTTTAACAAAATCAATTTTTACTTTTGCCCCGACCGGCAGCGTTAAATTCCTTTTGATATGACCGTGGGGAAAATTCCTGATGACCGGTATTTTCAGTTTGTATATATACCGTTCAAAAACCTCCTCTAAAGTAAGGGTTGGTTTGTCCGGTTCTTCCGCGCAATCGGTGAACTGACCGAGTATAATTGCTTTCAGTTTTTTCAGTTCGCCCATAAGTTCAAACTGATTTAGCATACGGTCAATCCGGTATGGCTTTTCACCAACATCTTCAATAAAGAGGATTTTGTCCTTAAAATCAGGCAGGTATTTAGAACCGGCCAGAGCGGTTAATAGCGCAAGATTCCCCCCGATCAACCGTCCTTCCGCGGTACCTTTGCCAACAAATTCCGCTTCATGGTCAGGAAATTCACCCAGAATATCCAGATTCTTTTCAGAAGAGGTTATCGCTCTGAAAAATGATGCTTCGGTCACCGGGTCAATTTCTGAATGGAAGTCAACCGCCGGCATGGGTCCGGCAAAAGTTATAAGCTTCGCTTGTGTGTAAAACGCCATTTGGAGGGAGGTTATATCGCTGTAACCGGAAAAGATTTTCCCATGCCCGGAAAATTTATCGTAAGGCAAATCTCTTAAAAGCCGGGGCGCTCCGTACCCCCCTCTCACGCAAAATACCGCTTTTATTTGTTTATTACTGAATGCCTGCCGGATATCATCGGCGCGCTCTTTATCCGTTCCGGCGAGATATCCGCTCTCCTTCCCCACATTATTCCCGACTTGTACTTTATACCCTGAATTTTCAAAATATGCTATTGCTTTTGGAATTCTTTCCATATCAAATGGCTTTGATGAAGGTGAAATAAAGGAGATTACATCCCCCTTTTTGAGTGCTGCTGGCTTTTTCATTTTTGTTCAAAATATTAATAATCGGATAATACTAAGTTAACAATAAGGTAATATTCATGAAGTAGTTTACCGAATCATTTTACGGAAATTTGTGAAGAAGAAGATTTTATTTATTTGCGGTTCAGTTAATCAGACAACCATGATGCACAAGATTTCGCAAAATCTTGAAGCACATGATCTCTATTTTACACCCTATTATGCTGATGGATTCATTGGTTTTCTGGTTAAAGCAGGTTTTCTGAAATTCACAATACTTGCCGGCAAATTTTTTGAATCCACCGTAGAGTATTTACGAAAGAATAATCTGCAAATTGATTATAAGGGTAAATTGAATGATTATGATCTCATATTTACCTGCAGCGATCTCATTGTGCAGAAGAACTTAAAAGGGAAAAAGGTGATCCTGGTTCAGGAAGGGATGACTGATCCTGAAAATTTCATGTATTATCTGGTTAAATTAACCGGACTCCCCCGGTTTTTAGCCAGTACATCAACAACAGGACTTTCCGGCTGTTATGATTCATTCTGTGTGGCTTCAGAAGGATATAAAGAACTGTTTATAAAAAAAGGTGCTCCCGCTGATAAGATTTCCGTAACCGGAATCCCGAATTTCGATAATTGCGTTCAGTACACAAAGAATGACTTCCCTCTTCGGGATTATGTGCTGGTAGCTACCTCTGATGCCAGAGAAACCTTTAAATACGAAAACCGTAAAAAGTTTATTCAAAATGCCATTAAAATAGCAGCCGGAAGACAGATTATTTTCAAACTTCACCCCAATGAAAATGTTTTGAGAGCTACTAAAGAAATCAAAGCTCTCATACCCGATGCTATTGTTTATGACAAAGCAGATACGAATACTCTGATCGCAAACTGCGATGTCCTTATTACTAAATTCTCCTCAGTTGTATATGTGGGAATCTCTCTGGGGAAGGAAGTACATTCATGGTTTAATCTGGATGAACTGTACAAACTCGCTCCCCTGCAGAATAACGGAACCTCAGCGGTTCATATTGCCCAAGTTGCCGAGGAGCTTCTTCAGGTCTCGTCTAAAGAAAGTGAATTGGAAGAACTCGAGAAATCCTCGTCATTTAAACTCATCTTAAAACAAATCAACAAAACTCTGGCAGGTGTCTAATGAAAAACAGCTTTAGTAACAATTTTTCTTTCATTGTTGCAATGATTCTTACCAATCTGATTTCAGTTCTGCGTGAAGAGTATAATCTCGCCATAATTCTGACGGGAATTACTTTCATTTTTATCTCAATCCATCTGATTTTTAATCAGTCATCAGAGAGCGATACGGTCAGGAATAATGCCGAACAGCTCAATTAATAAAATTGTAACAGTAGTACAGGCAAGAGTTGGCTCTTCGCGCCTGCCCTATAAAGTTATGCTATCACTGGCAGGGAAGCCACTGCTGCTCCGGATGCTCGAAAGGGTGAGAGCTGCAAAACTTACCGGTACCATTGTGGTTGCAACTACTGAACATCCAATTGATGATATTGTAGTAGAAACTGCACGCAGGGAGGGATATGAGATATTTCGCGGAGACGAAAATGATGTTCTTTCGCGCCACTATCATGCAGCACGGCTTTTTGAGGCAGATACTGTGGTTAAAATCCCTTCGGATTGTCCGCTTATAGACCCTCACATTATCAACAGAGTAATACAGTTCTATATAGACCATATCGGGGATTATGATTACGTAAGCAATCTGCATCCGGCAACTTTCCCTGACGGTAATGATGTTGAAATATTTTCATTAAGCGCACTTCAACGGGCATACAAAGAAGCAGTGCAGGATTTTGAAAGAGAGCATACTACACCATATATATGGGAACATCCGAATTTATTTAAAGTAGGAAATGTCTGCTGGGAAACAGGAGAAGATTTCTCGATGACGCACCGCTTCACCATTGATTATGAAGAAGACTACCTGTTTATCAGAAGCGTATATGATCATTTGTATCAGCGGAATCCGATGTTTGGTCTGTATGATATACTTCAGCTTCTCAGCCATGAACCGGAACTTTTGAATCTTAACATCAAATTTAACGGCGTCAACTGGTACCGGCATCACCTTCATCAGTTAAAAACAGTAACTCCCCTTCAAACAAAAGTTATATAAATATGCATCAAGAAAATGTGACTAAATTAGAGCAGCTTTCGCTGAAAGTTCGCGAGGGTGTTATTCGTATGGCAACCAAAGGCGGCTGTTTTCTGGGTGCTTCTCTATCCTGTGTGGATATTATTGTGTATTTATACGAGAGAGTCCTCAATTTTGATTTTGCCAATCCTTCGATGCCGCAGCGGGATATTTTACTGCTGTCGAAGGGACATGATGTACCTGCGCTATACTCCTATTTTGCACAGAAGGGAATGATTGAACCGGAACGGCTGAATAATCATCTCCATACCAATGATGCAATATACTGGCATCCAAACCGCGAAATTCCGGGAGTAGAGTTTTATTCAGGTTCACTCGGTCATCTTCTCTCAGTTGGAATGGGTATTGCCTATGATATGAAACTTACCGGTTCCTCTGCTAAGGTATATATTATTGCCGGTGACGGGGAACTGAATGAGGGCTCCATGTGGGAGGGAATGCTGGTTGCAAGCGCATTAAAACTTGATAATATTGTACTGGTTGTGGACAGAAACTATTTTCAGGCAAATATTGGGACTGAAAATCTGATCCCGCTTGAACCGCTTCAGAAAAAATTTGAATCATTCGGCTGGAATGCGCAATCAGTCAATGGGCATAATTTTGAAGATCTGGAGGAAGCAATTGGTACTGTACTGGAGACTGAAGGGCTCCCCTCAGTTGTAATAGCTGAAACTGTCCGCGGAAAGGGTGTCCCCGGCATCGAGAACAGGGCCGACCGTTGGTTTTGTAATTTTACAGAAGAAGAGATTACTTCCCTGCTTCATGAATTGCACACCGGAGAGACCTCCAGAATTAATTCAGAAACTTTGGTGGTGCGTTAATATGGCGATGACCTACGAAAAATTCCTTTTACATCTCACTGAAACCGACGACCGCTATTTGATAATGACTGCTGAAAACAGGGCAGCAATTCGAAACATCACTGAAGCCCTCGGCAATAAATTTATTGATACCGGTATTACCGAACAAACCATGGTTGGTATGGCGGCAGGTCTGGCACTTCGCGGCCGGATTCCTGTTATTCATGCACTGGCAACCTTCCTCACCATGCGAGCTTTTGAATTCATTAGAACAGATATTGGTATATCGGGTCTTCCTGTTAAAATCGTCGGCTCCGTCCCGGGTTTTCTTTCGGACGGTAACGGTCCCACTCATCAGGCAATTGAAGATATCTCGCTTATGAGGGGAATACCTCCAATGAAAGTTTTCTGTCCTGCTGACTCGGATGATATGATTAAAGGGCTCCCGCAGGTATTAGGTTCCTTTTCCCCCTACTATATACGATTTAATAATCTGCCCTCAGAATATGAACATGATAAAAATTTTGCAGAGGGCAAGGCAGAGATTGTGAGCGAGGGCCAGGATGTCACTATACTTACCTATGGCTTTATGTTCAGGGAGTGTCTTGAAGCGCAGCAGATTCTTCAGCAAATAGGAATAAAGACCGGGCTGGTGAATCTCAGGACTCTTAAACCGATTGATGAAGCATATATCCTTAATCTTTTTAATTCAACCGGGCTTATCGTGAGTGTTGAAGATCATTTTATAACCGGCGGGCTCTTTACGATTCTTTCAGAAATCGCACTCAGCAACAGAGTATCACCCCGTGTTGTTCCAATTGCCCTGCTGAACCACTGGTTCAAACCGGCACTACTGAACAGAGTATTAGAATACGAAAAGATGAAAGGTTTCCAGATAGCTGAAAGAATTACAACTCTGCTGCGAGAGGAAACTACTTAATAATTGCAAATAATACTATGAACAAACCAGGATTCGCAAACCAGTATCCCGAAATTACAAATTCTATCCGGCTTTTGGAACGGGCAAAAGGTCTAATACCGGCATATACACAAACTTTAGCCAAGGGACCCGGGCAATATGTAAGAGGCATTGCTCCTCATTATCTTAAACGGGGGAAGGGTGCCCGTGTATGGGATGTGGACGGTAACGAATATATTGATTACAATATGGCAATCGGACCCGTATCTCTCGGTTACGCATTTGAAGAAGTTGATAATGCTATTGTAAAGCAGCTTCATGATGGTATCACTTTTTCAATGATGCACGAACTGGAGGTTGAAGTAGCAGAACTGATTCGGGAAGTAATTCCTAATGCTGAGTCTGTTCGCTTCAGTAAAACGGGCGCAGACGTAACTTCCGCGGCAATAAGACTGGCGAGGGCATTCACAAAAAAGAAGAAAATCCTTTGCTGCGGTTATCATGGATGGCATGACTGGTATATATCGGTAACTGACCGGAATCTCGGTATCCCTGATGAAGTGCAGAATCTGACTTACACGTTTAATTATAATGATCTTGAAAACCTGCTTGATTCCATTGACGATGAAACAGCAGCTGTGATTCTTGAACCCTTTGTCTTTGCCAAACCTGATAACGCTTATCTGAAGACTTTGCGCGATATTTGCACTGAACGGAATATTCTTCTGATTTTTGACGAAATGTGGACCGGCTTCAGAATTGCTGCCGGAGGTGCTCAGGAATATTTTGATGTTAAAGCTGATCTTGCCTGCTTCTCAAAAGCGATTGCAAACGGTATGCCCCTTTCCGTATTATGCGGTAGAGCGGATATAATGAAACTTCTTGAAAAAGATGTGTTTTTCTTCACCACTTTTGGCGGTGAAACTCTTTCGCTTGCTGCCGCAAAGGCAACTATTGAATACATCAGAACTCACAATGTTCCAAAAATACTCGAAATAAAAGGGACCTTGTTACAGGATGGTTATAATGATTTGTGTAATGAAACCGGCATTGATTATTCCTCCTGCACCGGATACCCCTGCCGAAGTATAATTTCATTCAATCATCCGGTTGTTCCTCCCCTGCTCGCCAAATCATACGTACAGCAGGAACTTATTAAACATGGTATTATCTGGAGCGGATTTCATACCGTTTCTTATTCCCACACCGAAGAAGATATATCTCTGACCCTGATGATATACCGAAACGTACTTGAACAGCTTGATTACCATGTCCAAAGGGGTACTCTTCAGGAGGAATTAAAAGGAAAAGCAGTAGAACCGGTTTTCCGCCGCACAACAAATTTCAACACCAAGCCGTTACTGCAGAAAGCCGGAAAATGAAAAATATCAACCAACTGTATGATCTGACAGGTAAAATTGCCGTGGTTACCGGATCCGGAGGTCTTCTCGGTAAATATCATTGCCGTGCGCTTGCAGAAGCCGGTGCTACAGTGATTGCTACTGACCTTAATGAACAATCAGGAAAAGAGACAGCCGCGAAACTTGGTAATAATTCTGCCTTCTTTAAGGCAGACATCACTCAGCCGGACTCTGTAAAAGCCCTCAGAAAGTTCATCCTCACTGAGTTTAAGACAATTGATATACTGGTTAATAATGCCGCGATCAACGATAAAGTTGAAGGGAAAAAAGATATTGTTGAAGAATCAAAATTTGAGAACTTCCCTCTTCAATTGTGGCAAAATTCACTCAACGTAAATCTAACCGGTTCATTTCTGTGCAGTAAATATCTCGGAGGTGAGATGGCAGCTAAGAAATCCGGTTCCATTATTAATATCGCTTCAACTTACGGAATTGTTGCTCCCGACCAGTCATTATATATAGACAAAAAGGGAGCAAGACATTTTTACAAATCCCCCGCCTATCCTGTAACAAAAGCAGCCCTTATCTCCTTTACCAGATATCTCGCTGCATATTGGGGTGAAAAAGGTGTCAGGGTTAATACTCTTACGCCTGGCGGTGTCGAGAATTATCAGGAATCATTTTTTATTGAGAATTATGCAAAGAGAACACCTCTCGGCAGAATGGCAAAACCCTGGGACTACAAAGGTGCTTTGGTTTTTTTGGCGAGTGAAGCATCAGGATATATGACTGGAGCAAATCTGGTTATTGACGGAGGTTTTACGATATGGTAAATACTGCCTTAAAGGGAACTGATTTTCGTTTGTCTGAAAAAATAGCCCAGATTAAAGTGGTTATTACAGATAATGACGGAGTGCTTACTGATACCGGCGTTTACTATTCATCTGATGGTGAAGAGCTGAAAAGGTATTCTGTAAGAGACGGCATGGGCGTTGAACGACTGCGTACTCTGACCGGAATTGACACAATGATTATCACCGGCGAAAACTCTCCCTCGCTGGTTAAACGGGCTGAAAAACTGCGTATTAAAAATTTATTTCTTAATGCCCGAAACAAAATTGAAGTTTTGCATCAGATCCTGAATGACTCTTACCTCTCGTATGAAAACTTTGCATATATAGGAGATGATTATAATGACCTTGAGATTCTCAGTCTTGCCGGACTTTCCGGATGCCCTGCTGATGCTATGCTCGCTGTGAAAGCTCAGGTAGATTATATTTGCCATGCACCGGGCGGATTCGGTGCATTCAGGGAGTTTGCTGAACTTATTATTCATCACAAAACCACTAACAGGAATTTACCCTATGGCCTTTGAATTTAATAGGAACAGATATATTGGTGATAGAACCGTCGGTGACGGTAAACCGGTTTTCATCATAGCAGAAATAGGCATTAACCACAATGGCTCCGTAGAAATCGCTAAAAAAATGATTGACGGTGCAATCTTTGCTGGTTGTGATGCTGTCAAATTTCAGAAACGCACACCAGAAATCTGCGTACCGAGAGATCAGTGGGAGCTTGAGCGCGATACTCCCTGGGGCCGGATTACTTACATCGAATACCGCCATAAAATGGAATTTACCAGGCAGCAGTTTGAAGAAATTGTTGACTATTGCAATTCTAAAAAAATTGTTTGGTTTGCCTCCTGTTGGGATGAATATGCGGTTGATTTTATTGAAGAGTTCAACCCTCTGACATATAAATTAGCATCCGCCTCACTTACGGACGCTGAACTCCTGTTAAAACATAAAACTCTGCGCAAGCCGGTAATTCTTTCTACCGGAATGTCAACTATTGAACAGATTGAACAGGCCGTAGAACTATTGGGCACTGAGAATCTGCTTTTGGCGCATGCAACCTCTGCTTATCCGTGTAATCTGTCTGAGCTGAATCTGAAAATGATTACCACGCTCCGTGATTTTTACAGAGATGTGCCGGTAGGTTATTCCGGTCATGAAACAGGTCTTGCCCCAACCTGGGCTGCTGTGGCTCTGGGAGCTTCATTTATTGAGCGTCATATTACGTTAGACCGCGCCATGTGGGGCACTGATCAGGCAGCTTCTGTTGAAGTGGTCGGATTTATGAAACTGGTTGCTAACATCAGAGATATTGAAAAATCTTTGGGTGACGGTATCAAAAAGATTTACCCGAGCGAAATGGGAGCATTGCAAAAGCTCCGCCGTGTTGATTCTCTCCTCCAATTTGCAGGATAATGTATCCGATGCCCGAGAAGATACGGACATTCTCAATTCTCTTTGTTGTTGTTTCAGCCGTAATTATCATCTGGCTAGAAAAAAAATATCCATATACAAAAAATCAGAAATTTTTCCGTGATGGCTTCTGGGATGATTTTGTTTTTTATACTTTCATCCAGAGCTTCGCTCTCGGGCTGATTATCTCTGAACTGATCATCTATCTGGACACCACATCAGAGTTTTCACGCTTACAGATTATTTCCGGAATACCAGTCTGGGCTCAGTTCCTGTTTTTTCTGGTAACTCATGATTTATACATCTACTGGTTTCATCGCTGGCAGCACAACTCTCCTCTTCTTTGGAGAATTCATGAAGCACATCATTCAAACAAACAGATTGACTGGATTGCCGGTATGCGCTCTCATCCATTTGAAATACTGATAAATCAGACTATTGAATTTGCTCCCATCGTATTGCTTGGTGCAAATCCGGTTGTCGCATTGCTTAAAGGTGCTGTAGATGCTGTGTGGGGTATGTATATTCATTCAAATATTGATGTTAAAAGCGGTAAACTGCAGTATTTTATTAATGGTCCGGAGATGCACCGCTGGCATCATTCGGATGAAGATGATGCTCACAACAAGAATTTTGCGACAAAATTGGCAATCTGGGACTGGCTATTCCGGACTCCCTATCTGCCGTCATTACGTAAGCCGTCTGTTTATGGACTCTCTGATTCATCCTTTCCGTCCGGATACATTAAGCAGGTTATTTATGCATTCAGGAAAACGAACTTATGAAGCAAATTGATATACGGGAGCTGATAACATCAAAATATCCCGATTTTCTGAAAGGTTCACCTGCTTTTCTGCGCGACCTTTCATTTTATACAATGAAAAAACTGCTCCGACTTAGGGATGTTAATGCCTTCCTCTCCCAGTCACAGGGTAAAACTGGTATTGATTTTATTGATGAAATTTTTGAATACCTTGACTTTTCATATATTCTGAGTGCAAAAGACAGGGACAAAATAAGAAGCGAGGGGCGCGTCGTAATCATTTCAAATCATCCCCTTGGCGGACTGGATGGTCTTGCGCTTATTAAACTTGTCAGTGAAATCAGACCTGATGTAAAGGTTGTGGTGAATGACTTCCTTTTGAATATTGATGAACTGAAGCAGTTCTTCCTGCCGTATGATCTTACTACTCCGAAAGCGCAAAGTAAGAATGTTAGGGCTATTATTGATTATCTGAATCATGACCATGCTGTTATCATATTTCCTGCAGGCGTGGTCTCCCGTTTCGGATTGAAGGGCATCCGTGACGGCAAATGGAATAAGGGCTTTCTCTTTTTCGCGAAAGCAACTAATTCCCCCATTCTTCCCCTATATATAGAGGGAAGAAATACGGTTCTTTTTTATCTGGTTGCGCTCTTCAGCAGTCTGCTTTCGATGCTTATGCTGCCAAGGGAATTATTTAAGAAAAAACGGTCTTCAATTAAAATTAGTATTGGCAATTCAATACCCCCTTCCTCATTTCTGAATTCCATCAAGGATGATAAGACAACTCTAAAACTTCTCAGAAAACATCTTATCCGTATTGCCAAAAACAAACCCGGCATTTTTAAGACTGAAAAAAATATCATTCATCCGGTAGGTAAAAAGGAGCTTAAAAAGCAGATACTTCAGTCAGATGTACTGGGTGAAACCTCAGATGGTAAACTTATCGTATTACTTGATGGAGAAAGCGCTCCTGATGTCATGCGCGAAATAGGACGGCTGCGGGAACTTACTTTCAGGAAAGTGGGAGAGGGCACAGGCAAGAGGATTGATCTTGATTACTTTGATAAAATCTACCGGCAGATAGTGCTGTGGGATGATACCGAACTTGAAATTGCGGGAGCATACCGTATAGGTGAATGCAGCAGGATATACCCCGAGCACCGGCTTTATGGTATATATTCTTCTTCACTGTTTACCTTTTCAGAAGAATTAACCGGAAATCTTCATGCTTCTCTTGAACTGGGCAGGAGTTTTGTTAATGCTAAATACTGGAACTCCCATGCTCTTGATTACCTGTGGCAGGGTATAGGAAGCTATCTTGCAGTGAATCCTCAGATCAAGTATCTTTTCGGGCCTGTCAGTATCAGTAATGCATACCCGCAGGCAGCAAAAGAACTTCTGGTATATTTCTTCAGGAAGTACTTCTCCCCTGCTGAGTCAAAGGTAATTGCAAAAAGTCCCTTTTTTATCTCTCCCCCAAGAGAAAAAGAGCTCGCGGAACTTTTTAATACCGGTAATTATCGCTCTGATTTTCTAACGCTAAAAAATCAGCTTAAGATTCTTGGCTTTTCTATTCCGGTTCTCTTAAAACAATACACAGAATTATGCGAACCCGGCGGAGTTACCATTTTTGATTTCAACATTGACCCTGATTTTGAGAACTGCATAGACGGTCTCATCTATGTGGAAGTTGACAAACTAAAAGAGCAGAAACGCGCCCGCTACATCAAATCCAGTTACACAAAAGCAGTTTAATTTGTATGAGAATAGCACATATATCAGACCTTCATCTCAGTCATGCATTTAATAAAAAACTGACCGGAAGAGTTTACAAATTTCTGAAATATGTATCTCAGCGTGCTGATCATGTGGTTATTACTGGTGACATCTCAGACAATGCTGAAGAAGAAGATTTTATTCTTTTCAGGGAGATGCTCAGCCGGCTCGGGCTGCTGGACGGCAATAAAACAAGCGTGGTTATAGGCAATCACGATATTTTCGGCGGAGTTATTAAAGCTGAAGATATTCTTAATTTCCCGCAAAGATGCCGCGAGACAGATTATCAGCAGAAAGTCGGGCTTTTCCATTCCTATATTGGTGAACTTCAGACCAATTGCGTTTATCAGGGGACCAGTTATGGCTACCCTTATGCTAAACTTATTGAAGACAGTCTGATAATAGGTGTTAATTCCATCGCTGAGTATTCCTCACTGAGAAATCCGTTCGCCTCAAACGGAGAAATTTCTGATGAACAGCTGACAGAAATCCAGACGATATTCAAAGAGTATTCAAAGTACTGCAAAACGAAGATTATACTCGTGCATCACCATTTTAATAAAATGCGTTATATGACCGGAAGCTTTACTGAAAGAATCTGGATGAATATTGAAAAACAGACCATGAAACTAAGGAAAAAGAAAAAGATCCTGGGAATTTTCAAGCAGAATGGAGTCAACCTGATATTGCATGGTCATTTTCATCAGATGCAGACTTATACGAGAAAATCCATAGAAATAGCAAATGCAGGGGCAAGTATCAGGAATGCCGAAGGACATTTTCAGTTTAACCTGATTGATGCAGAAAACGGCTCGGTATCAATAAGCCATAAAACCAAACTGATCGAAATTAAAAAACCTCAACTCCTTCAAATAATTGCTCCCGCGGAAAAACTGACCGGCAAGATTGCAATTGCCTGATAATCATTAAATCCGCATTTAAGATGTTCCTATAAGGGACGCATCCAATTTTTCGTAGAGACGTTGCAATCGCCGCCAAAAATATATACAGATTAAGAAATTTTTACGGCGATTGCAGCGTCTCAGACCCGTCA
>BTUV01000022.1:0-34376 GCA_045863035.1 Ignavibacteriales bacterium
AAATTAAGAATTACAAATTAAAACCAATTCATAATTCATCCTTCATACTTCATAATTACTTCAGATAAACAATTTTCTTCGTTTCACTCTGTAATACACCTTCAGAAGTTACCGCTTTAACACGAAGATAATATATACCCGCGGCAAATGAGGTGGCATCCCACTGCAGCTCATGTCCGCCTGGTGAAAGTTCCCCCATCCTGAAGACCGATGTTTCCCTTCCCAGAATATCAGTTATCATAACTGTTACCTCCGCCATGACCGGTATTGCAAATCGGATGGTGGTCGAAGGGTTAAACGGGTTCGGATAATTCTGCACTATTATATATTGCTTATCAGCAGATTCCAGTAAAACAGACGATTCATTACTGAGTGAAGATTTGCCGTCATAGTCAATCTGCTTCAGCCGGTAATAAACCGCACCGGTGAAATTACCAAGATCATCGCTAAAACTATAATTCTGCGGCTCAGCCGTGCTCCCTGCTCCGCTCACAAACCCGACTGCCATCCAGCCGGTATTGTGGTAACCGCTTTGTTTCCTTTGGATTTCAAATCCCCGGTTGTTTGTTTCGGAGGCAGTACTCCATGTAAGCGTGATCGCTGAACCATGAGCCGCTGCAATAAATGAAACCAGTTCAACAGGAACCGGAGCCGAACTGCTCACTGTGTTGCTGAAGCCGGATGTTCCTGACGCGTTAATACCTCTTACACGGTAGTAATAGCGTGATGTATCAGTAATAGTATTGTCTGTATATACGGTAACATTTGCATCTGTTGTATCAACCGGCAGAAATTCACCTCCGGCGGTTTTTCTTTCGATAACATATCCGGTTTCATTAGCAGCATTATCCCTCCAGGAGAGTCCTATTTGTCCAAAGCTGCTTCCGGTTACCACAAGGCGGGTCGGGGCAATTACGGGGGCAGTTGGAGTAAATTTCCAGATTTTGCCGCCGCTCAGATCACATATATAGAGTTCGCCATAACGGTCAACTCCAAAAGAAGACATACTTCTGCCCGAACTGAGAATCACATTCTGATTTACGGCTGGTGCTGAGCCATCGTACGTTATCGCCCAGATATGTTTTGTGCCATAGTCGCCATAGATATATTTACCAACCAGACCCGGCTGGTTCGGTCCGCGATAGACATAACCGCCGGTGACTGAGTAGCCCTGAGTGCGGGGGTACTCCCATATAGGCAGTATTTTTCCTGAGGTATCACATCCGGTTGAGGGGGAGTAACAAAGAGTTCCCTCCATAGTTTTCCAGCCATAGTTGCCGCCGTTTACAATAATGTCAATCTCCTCACGCGCTGTCTGCCCCACATCAGCGCACCAGAGCCATCCGGTTACCGGATCAAATGACATACGCCAGGGATTGCGCATTCCGTAGGAGTATATCTCTTTGGTCTTGCCGGTGTTATCATTCGCAAAAGGATTGGTCGGAGGGATAGCATAATTCAATGAGCCGGTTGTGTTGTTTACATCAATCCGTAAAATTTTGCCAAGCATGGTTGAAAGATTTTGCGAGTTACCCTGCGGGTCACCGCCTGAGCCGCCGTCACCAGTTGCTATATATAAATAGCCGTCAGGGCCGAAAGCAAGCTGCCCACCGTTATGATTGGTATAGGGCTGATTGAAAGTAAGTAACTGAAGTTCGCTGCTCTTGTCAGCGGAATCAGGATTTGATGAACTCACCTTAAACCGAGAAACCACCGTTCTTCTCTGCGGAGTGCTTGTTGTATAGTTCACATAAAAGTAACCATTTTGCATATAGTCCGGATGAAACGCAAGCCCGAGCAGCCCCATCTCACCTCCGGATGTTACCCGGTCAGTTATATTAAGGAATTGTTTTGCCGAAGGAGCAGTTTTTTCATTCGGGAATACATAGATTATTCCTGACTGAGCAACAACAAAAATCCTGTCACTTTCATCATCCGGTATGCTTTGCAGATCAACCGGCGCGGTAATGGTTATATTCGGAAATGCCTGCTCAAGTGCGTATTGAGGCAGGAGCAATGCGGTAAACAGCATGAAGCTGAGAACCAGAAGCGTCTTCTTCATGTAAGAGAGCCCTCTCTTTTATGGGTGAACGATATATATTATGATTTCTTTTTCTTCTCTGAACTCTTTTTCCCCTTCTTTTCTGAAGAGGATTTTTTCTTTTTTTTCTTGTCCTTCTTTTTTCCGGAATCAGATTTCTTTTCTTTTTTTGCCTTCTTCTCTGATTTCTTTTTTTCCGGCTTCTCTTTTTTCTTAACCGCGGCTGATTTCTCCTCAGCAAAAGATTTCTCCCCTGCCGAAGTTTTTTCTTCCCCCGCGGCTTTCTTCAGCTTTAAAGGTTTTTTCTTCTCTTCCGTTGTAACCACCTCTGCCGGTTCAGCTTTCTTTGCTCTTGCTTTTCGAACCGCCGGTTTTTTTGCAGGAACAGGTTCTGATTCTTTTACAAGAATTTTTTCACGGAACCGGTCAAAGTTATAACCGCTCTCTCCCGCGGCATCATGCAGCGCGGATAAATAATCAATCATCTGCATCGTGGATTCGGTAAAATCTTTCGACTTCATAAATTTAGCGGTTGCATCTTTCGCAGAAGCATCAGCCCGCAGCCATTCTATTCTGCGCAGATGTTCTATCGTAAACATCCATTTGAGCAGAAGTTCAAAACGCTCCTTGCTGAAATAGACAACCCCCTGCCAGGTATTTATGTTAAGGAATTCCCTGATTTCCGGTCTGATAATCAGTTCAAGCAGCAGAACACTGTCCTTCATAGATGATATATATTTCTTTCCCGCCGCGGTGCCTGACTTAATCAGACGGCTGTAACGGGGGAAGATACTCTGAGCGGTGGAGAAAATCCGTAGCAGTTCAAATTCATCTTTAATCACCCGGTAATTATCCGAGAGACGAATGAAGTTCTGCCAGAGGGGTTTGGCCAGAATAAGCAGATCATACAACGCTCCGGCACCGCGGCCGGTTTCCTTATCCTGAAATACCAGCAGCAGTCGCCGCGTAATGGTATATATCAGAAGCAGGTCATAATACCCCGCGCCTGACTCAAGCCGGATGGTATAGTCCTGCAGTTTCACATTCCTTTTCCCCAGTTTCTCTGACGGAATGATACTGAAACGGTACTCCTTCAGTCGGTAAAGATCATCAGCCACCAGACCGATTACTGCTTCCTGCTGAACCGGCTTATTAAGGAAAAGGGAAAGCTCACGCACAACCGGGGTAAGAAGCCGTTCAGCTTTTTCCGGCAGAGTATATACAGCATCAGGTTCCGCGGTGAGGGAGTCCTGCAGGTCAGTTATCACTTCCCTTGTAAAGAGATTATTTACCGCGGTATGCAGCGGCATCAGTTCCATTTCACGCATAGCAGTTTCAATAGAGGGAACTCCGCTTCCGTTTAATATGGAAGCCAGACGGCGGTATTTTCCGTTTACGTCACGAACTTCAGTAAAGTTTAGCAATACCTTATATTCGTATCCGTTCAGCCGGAAGTACATTCCACCCGCCGCTATTTCCTGGGCGGAAAGAATATACTCCAGCCCTGACCCGGACTCAAAATAAATATAGTATATATCCGGATGCGGGGTAACCTTCAGCGCGGCGGCAAGCGGAAGCGACCTGAACTCCGCGGTCTCATCCTCATGTTTATCACCGGTCACTTTCCCGGATGAATGATTAATATATCCCTTAACGGCAGCATAAGAATTGTTGTAAACAACAACCGTTCTTTCACTACCCCTTCCGTTTGAAAATGCAATTACGCTTTCTTCCGGTTCATCTTCTTCGTTCAGGAAATCGTACAGCTCAAAATTTTCGACTTCCGCAAAGAGTGCGCGCTTTTTAAGCAAAGGAAAAATTTCACGCTCATGACGGCGCACCAGATACTCATCCGACAGCTCGTTATAGTAAGCGCGGGAGTATTCCATGCCATATTTTTCAGTGAAGCCCTCAATCTGCCCGTGCGCGAACATCGGCAGTCCCGGCAGCGTAGCCATCATCACCAGCACACCGAAGTATTTATCCCCTTTACCAAACTGATTTACCGCTGTTTCCTCATCCGGATTGCTCATGAAGTTTACGTAGCGCTTCAGGATTTCCGGATTAAATTCAAGAGTGTTCTTAATCAGCAGCCGATACTTATCATTTTCCTCTTTCATAAACATGTGCATAAAGGCACTGTTATATACCCGGTGCATGCCGAGTGTACGGACGAAATATCCCTCCATCAGCCAGAAGGCCTCAGCAAGCAGCAGGGTGTTCGGCATCTCAGCATTCATCCGGTCAACCACTTCGCGCCAGAATTCTTCAGGCATTTGCCGGTTAAACATATCGGGCGACATGGCAAATTCCGCGCGCGAGGGAACCGCTCCGCCGCTTCCGGGCTGCGGATACCAGAGACGCGAAAAGTGCTTCTTAGCAAGGGTCATTGCAGCGTCAAAACGTATCACCGGTGTTTTACGAGCCACGTGCATGATATTCTGTATCAGCGCTTCCCTCACCTCCGGGTGCAGTAGATTAAGCTGTGCAGTATCATTCCACGGCATATTTGTTCCGTCATTGCCATGATATATATAACGGGTGAGACCGGACGAGTTTTCAATTACCTGAAAGACCACCGCTGCATCCTGGCGTGTGTAGTATTTGTCTTCAATTCTGATTTGCATTTTAGGATTCTCTGACAAATCAGGTCCGGTAAATGAGTAGGATGGGTATGGTGGTGAAACCCGCTGAATAAAATACTCCGGATGCTTTAACACCCAGTCAGAATATATACCCGTATGGTTGGGCACCATGTCGCTCGCAAGGCGGATACCTCGCGCGGCGCACCTTACCTTAAACTGATTAAATGCTCCCTCCCCGCCGACTGCCTGAGCTACATCATAACTAAAAAGTGAATATGCCGAGGATGTAGCATCCGGATTTCCGCAAAACTGTTTTATCTTTTTTGAAGCAGTTGAGCGCTCCCAGATTCCAATAAACCAGAGTGTGTTTATGTTCCATGCGGCAAGCTGGTCAATTTCCTGATCAGGTATCTGGTCAAGGCGTGATATCTCTCTCCCATATTTTTTACTAAGCTGATCAAGCCAGACCAATGTATTCTTGGCTATCATTACCACATTGGGCATCCAGTCCAGATCTTCTGTGAACTGCTCAGTCTCCTGCATATAAGAGAAACTTATATCATCAATCGAGAATTTTTTCCGGAGTTCTGCCCATTCTTCCGGAGTTAGTTTCCCTCCGCCGGCTTTCATCATTCCTTTAAGTTCATCAAGATATATCTGAAGCGACTTACTATACTCAGGCACCGGAGGTGTTCCTGTTCCGCCATGTGAGATGAATAGCTTAGCATCTTCACGAATCAGGTCTGAGCCGCTGAGCAATTTAAAGGAAACCAGCTCAGTAAGTGATGATTTCCATTTAAAGGATATATAATTAAGCTGTGCTAATATATCAGTCGGATTTTCAAGAATCGGTTTCTTGAGCGCTTTCAGCAGAGGAAGATTTTCAATACTCGCCGGTATTTCCGCGTCAAAAAACTGCTCTGTTTCTTTCAGGAAAGTTTCATAGACGGGAATTTCTTTCAGCGGGGTATCATCAAAAAGTTCACTCAGCGCGTGAAAGCCGGGATTTTCATTTTCAAGCCACAGGAGGAGAATTTCTTCCAAAATAATTTCGCGGTTTGGTTTCCCCTGAGTTGAGCCCGTCAGATATTTCTCCGGTGAAATTTCATTCAGATAAACCGGCAGCGGAGGAAAGTGTTCAATAAACTTTTGGAATATCAATCCCGCATTTTCCTGAAGTTTTTCTTCAAGATACTTTACTCCCCGCTCAAAAACTCCCGGGTTTTCATTTTCCTCATATTTTCTTATTACAAGGTGTAAAACCTCGTGAAAAAGACCGGCGGTGTTTATGAGTCCCGGTGTTACAAATGTGCCCGGTCTGCCGAGCTTATTAATCCGTTCGGAAAGCTCGCGTGCCGCGGTGAAGTCAGCAACAATAAGATTTCCGGTTAATGAAAATAAATTTGTCTCAAATTCAAACTTCTCACGGGAGTCTTTTGAAACATGAAGAAAGTACGTTATCTGGTGAAGCATCTGAAGCCAGTTTTCGGTTAATTTTACAAACCGGCCTTTTCAGCCGGGTTCTTTAAACGAATAGAATAGTTACATTTTAAATATAATGAAATTACCGCTTCTGACAGGTCATTGGTTTTTGTGCTAAAAAAAGTCTTTAGGGCTGATTACAGAATGCTTTATGAAGGTTATCTTTCATACCCAAAAGCTGTTGTTTTTCTAACTTTCCCCCAATTCTGTCAGATGAAATTTTTCCAGACCGCTGCATTATTCTGCATGCTTACCGTAATTCTATCGGCTCAGTGCTCTGATGCCGGTGTTTGTTCAATCCATAAACAGTCACTTCTTAATAAGAAGGAAGCGGTTTATTCAGCCGGTTACTCGCTGGGGCTGAGTGAAGATGCCAACCGGCTGACCATTCATACCTTTCATTTAGGCGCTGAGGGTTACATTTTCAGCGATACCCGCTATTCGGTTACTATCCCGATTCACGGAATTTCCGGCGCGCTCGGTTCTCTTATCGGGCTGGGAGATGTTGTCGGAATTATTACGGTTAATCCCCCAAAAAGCGATGTTTCTTTTAGCGGCGGAGTGCGGCTCGCCACGGGAAATGATAACCAGGGAGGTCTGCCGCAACAGTATCAGCCGGGTTTGGGAACGAATGATTTATTACTCGGTATAGCTTACACCAAACAGAAGTTTATTTTTGCCGCCGGATACCAGAGAAGCACCGGCAGAAGTAAAAACCGGCTCACCGAACTAAAACGAGGGGATGATCTGCTTTTCAGGATGACCTATTCGGATGAATATGATGAAATCCGGGACTACTCAATTTCGCTGCTATATATTAACCACTTTACTGAGATGAGTGTGGTTTCATATAGCAGTGCGGCTCCTTTCTCCGGTAAAAGTTATGTTTCTGTAAACGGCAGTGATCAGAAGCAACTGAATCTTTTGGTGCAAGCGGGTTGGAAGCTGGAATCCAGAACAAGAGTAGTTATCGAGGGAGCATTTCCCTTCTTCAAACGACCGTTAAATTTAGACGGACTTTCCAGAGCGTTTACCCTCGGTCTTGCCGCATATTTTAATTATTGAGTTTTTCCGGGGGATGGTATAAAAATGTATCCCGTTATAGATAATAGCAGGTGCGATATATATTAACGGCAGAAAGGCAAACAAGAGGTCACACGCGCTTCGGGTTCAGGGATGCCGGGGTGTTCATCGGATATTCTACTGACAGGAAACCGCAATCACAGTTCATTCCGGGGATCGTGATTCAACATATTCCTGCCGGTTTACGAATCCTCAAGAATCAAAACCAATTCCTGAGGAATTGCAAGTTGGTAGAAAGATAAGAGGAAGAAACATATCCGACTCCAGCAGAGTCGCAGATTTGGAGATCGACGTGTTTTATATATTTACGAATCTGCATTATGCGGCACGAATGGGTCACCCCGACTCGTCGTGATTTGGGAATTTTGTTCTGTTGCGATGTTATAAACCGGTCACCGCCAACGCCGGTCAATTTAATATTTCAACCAATTGACGAATCCGCCTGATTCAAAACCAATTCCATTGCTCCCACTGCGTAAAACAAACCGGAAAATCTACCCCTCACACTGCCGGATGAAACGCGCAGCTTGAACCAACCCATGTTTTATTCTTGTTAAAATCTACTCCCATCATTGCTCCCTTGCTCGTGCGTAAAAGATTATTAACCAAAAGCGGTTCATTATCCCATAAATACATCATCCTTAGTTCAACGCGTGAATATCCGTCAGGGGTTTCAATCAACGGGACATACTCAATCTTTTCCTGCAATATATAATTGCTCCGGTCAGTTATACTGTCAAGGCGCGCTTTGTCAAAATCCATCTCAACCCCCAGACCGGCAAAAGAATACAGGGGTTTTAATATATACTTCGACAGATCATCCGGATAAGAGGAGAGATTACTCAAAAAAGCAGATGAAGGAACATACTTCGACTTCAGAAAGGGGAGAGTATTCTTGCTGATCTTAAAAAACCAGTTAGGATGACCAACCCAGGTTACATCCAGCTCATCCACAAACCTGAATCCGTAATCAGGTCCTTTGCGTTTCAGCTCATCATAGATTACACGGTTATATATACGATCAACCGGTATTTCTCTGCCTTTTTTCTCATAATAGAGCTTGTTTCCTCTTTTTTTAACTTTTGTAATGCAGACAGTTGATATCCCCGTCAGTTCTTCAGTCGCTGCAAAATCAATCCGGGTTTTCTGTTTTTCCGGTTCAATTTCAAGGAGGATGACATTCTCCGGGTCAGCATCCCCCACGATGATATGCTTCAGGTGCGATATATACGAATCATCATCAAAACCGGAAAAATAAGGAGTGAGCTCATCCGGTATATCGAAATGCCGTCTGATGACCAGTGGAAGATAATACTGAAACGCGTACAGTGACGGGAAGCCCTGCAATTCAATGAGCTTGGGGATGAAGTTTCCATCAGCGTCTTTTGTTATGGCAAAATCAATCTGCAAAAACTTCGGATGCCCGTCCTGATTCGGAACTGCCAGCCCCTCAGGTATTGCATTACTGCTGTACTTTGCGAACTCATCAGTTCTGATTTGTCTGATGATGTCATCACAGGCGGTCACTAACTCACGCGTCAGTGTTTCAGAAAGAAAGAGCGGTGTTTCGCAAACCCGGAAATCAGCAGGATATTTCAGAATCGAGTTAAGGTCATTGTTGAATGCTTCAAACGCACTATCCGTATATCTGCTGTTATAGTTTTTCCGTAACTCCGCGACCATTCCGACTATGCTTCCATATATATTAGATTAAGAATCTGCCTTTTTCCATAACTTTTTCGTCATCAAGCCAGATATCAAAGTCACGTCCTACGCAGTCAATATGCGTGGTTGAAACCCAGTCCGCTCCGGTATGTTGCGCGTACGGATGACCGAATGCAATGTGGATGCCGGGAATTTTTTCGTCCTGCAAAATATTACCAATAACTTTTGTTACTGCAAGATTAGTGCCTATGGCAAACTCACCGACCCGGTTGCTGTTTTCGTCCGTCATGGTATATGCGGTGAACTCCTCAAGCAGCTCCTGATTATCACATTCCATCCGTGTTATCCGGCTGTCCTTAATGTGAATCGTCAGAGGCGCATCCTTCAAATCTCCATATTTTTTGCACAGATAATCACCCACCACTCCATCAACAACAAACACACCGTTTACATTAAAAGGTGAAGTAAATATCTCACCACCCGGCAGATTGCCCCACTTATCAGTATTGATAATACCGCTGGTCTTAATCCATTTCAGTCCTGGTGAAAATTCAGCAATAATATCAGTACCTGCAGCAGTTTTACAAGTAATGAATTTGGCCTGGCGTGCTTTTTCTATTAAACGGGTGCTCATATCATCAACCAACGCAAAATCAGCACGCATTCCCTGCATCATGATTTCTTTTGTGATATTCACCATGTGCCCGTGCCTTATTTTATGCTTATTCACCACATCGGTCATCTGAATTCGTGAACCCAGCTCACCGGTCTGTGTAAAGCAGGCATATATACTAACCTGTGACTTAGCCAGATCTTCAAGTATTTCTTTGGGCATATCGGTCATCGGGCGGCTAACGTAATCCTCCAGCACGAATGTGTGGCATTCAGCCCCGATTTTTTCAACTTCAGCGACAATGCTTGCGGCTATCTCAACTGATTCTTCATCAGTTATAATAGTCAGACGCTCCTCCGGGCGGAGTTTAAGACAGATATTCACTGCATTATAAGCGCCGGGGGTAAGTTCCTTATCAAAGGAGATCGCTTTTATATCTTTCACCAAATTGTAACCTTGTTCTATTATTAAATTATTTTGTTAAGTCAAGACCAACATGGGTTTCTTCGATAATGAAATCAACCACACGCTTCAAATCGTATGACTGCTCCCATATCTGAAGCTGCCGGTCTGCTCCGGTTCCCATTTTTACAATCTCTTGTATATAATTAATTTCATGCCTGCTGCCCAGCTCATCTACTACTTCATCAATAAACTCAAGAAGCTCATCAATCAAACTCGCGGTCGGAACTTCCTCCTTCTTTCCGAAGTCAATCAGTTTTCCTGAGATGCCATAGCGGCAGGCCCGCCATTTATTTTCAGCAATCAGCGCTCTGCGATACAACCGGAAACCAAGATTCTGTTTAAGCAGTTTGTGCAGTTTTGCGACAACCGCCTGCATTACCGCGGCAAGCGCTATGGTCTCGTCAATTCTCATCGGCACATCACACACTCTAAACTCAAGCGTACTGTAAAACGGATGCATCCGTATATCCCACCAGATTTTTTTTGCGTTATCAATACATCCGGTTTTAATCAGAAGATTGATATAATTGTCATACTCAGACACACTGCCAAAATAGTCGGGTATGCCTGTTCTGGGGAACCGGTCAAATACTTTTGAGCGGTATGACTTAAAGCCGGTGTTTCTTCCCAGCCAGAATGGCGAGTTTGTGGAAAGAGCAAATATATGGGGCAGAAAGTAACGCGCCGCGTTCATGATGTGAATCGCTGCATCGCGGTCATCAATACCGACGTGCACATGAAGCCCGAATATCAGATTAGCTCGTGCAACCTGCTGCATATCATCCACAACCTGTTTATAACGGGGATGCTCGGTAATGCGCTGATCTTTCCAATGAGAGAAGGGATGCGTTCCTGAGGCGGCTATTCTCAGATTGTTTTTAATCGCAAGTTTAGCCAGTTCGGTGCGAAGTTTAACTACTTCCCTTCTTGCCTCATCCACGTTCATGCAAACCTCAGTGCCCATTTCAACTACGGACTGATGCATCTCAGGTTTGACCTGCTCTTTCAGAATCATCTTTCCGTCTTCAAGTATCTGCTCAATATGAGAACGCAGCTCGCGGGAAACCGGATCAACTATCTGTACTTCTTCTTCTATTCCTATCGAGAAAAGATTATCTTTCTCACTCATAAACCACTACTTTCCTGATGCTGTATATATATAACTACTTCGCGCTTTTCTTTATAAACTCACCCCAGGTACAGTTGTTCTGACCCGGTTTGTGCTGCTGTGCCCGGCGTATTGCCATATTTGCAGCGGCTTCAACTATCCATTCGAAATTTTCATCACCAACTGAATTCACATCAGCATCAGGCGCCGGATTGCAAAAGTCTATTGCATACGGAATACCGTCCTTCACTGCAAGTTCAACTGTGTTAAAATCATATCCCAGTGCTTTGTTCAGTTTAAGGACGTAATCTTTCAGTGTATCAAGCAGCTTCTTGGTTTTGGGCTGCGCATTGCGAACGTAACGGAGGTGATGCGGCTGCCTTGGGTCATACTGCATCAAATGCACATCCTGTCTGTCAATGCAGTAACAGCGGAAATAATCCTCAAATACTATTTCCTCCTGAAGCATCATCACCAATTGACCTGTTTCGTTGTATGCCTTAAAAAACTCATCTTTGTTTTCAAGACGGTAAACATTCTTCCATCCTCCTCCAGCAAATGGTTTGAAGTAAGCCGGAAAACCAACATAGTTAAAAATACCCTCCCAGTCCATCGGGAAAGCAAGATTACGGAATGAATTAGAATCCGTGTCAGGCGGATGCTGGTTTGAAGGAAGAATCACTGTCTTTGGAACAGGAACCCCAACCTGCTCAGCCAAAGCATTATTAAAAAACTTATCATCAGCAGTCCACCAGAAAGGATTGTTAATTACCGCCGCTCCGGTTATGGCAGCATTCTTGAGCATTGCGCGGTAAAAAGGCACATCCTGAGATATCCGGTCAATTATCACATCGTATCCCTGTGTGGTGTTTTGCATCACTTTATCAACCTTTACGAACTCTGCTGTTACGCCATCAACCTTCTTTGAATTGATTCGTTCAACAAGCGCTGGTGGAAAGGTGTTTTCCTGTCCAAATAAAATGCCAATTTTTTTCATGGGATATCCGGTCTTCTTTATTTCTGAAAAGTTGATTTATTTCGAAAAAGGGAATGATTCTGACGCTTTATCACACATTTTTAGCCCAAAAATTACTATTTTTAATTACTTTTGGTAAAATGTTAATCCGGAACCCTCAAATCCGGATTTTTCTTAAACTGAAAATAAATATACAAGCAGAGAACGCTCTTTTGCAACATTGATTTTTACGGGTTTCATGAGGTAAAATTTTATGAAAGATTCATTGCTGAATAATGAACACATTAACACAATTAATTCACTAGCTCAGGATGATGAGATTAAACTCCGTTTTTCTAATATAAGGTACCCGATTCATACCTTTTATGGAGGGGCTCATCTCTTTAAAAGAGATACTTTCGAGAAGATTAAAAGGATTGCTCAGGGCATTTTTAACGATTATTGTGAAGAATCAGAGCGTTTTTACTCAATTTTTACTCTGCCTGATTCGCCGGTTTCAAAAAGCACTGCCGAAAAAGTGTACCACAAAATCCATAAAAAAGTTGAGGATGAACCGGTGGAAGATTACCGGATCGATTTTGAGGACGGGTACGGCTACCGTTCCGATGAGGAGGAGGATGAGCATGCAATTTCCGCGGCTACTGAAACGGCTGAAATTATTAAAAATGATGCTCTGCCTTCAATTTTCGGCATCAGGATTAAGCCAATTGCACCCGGCACGGCACAAAGAGCAGTAAGAACTCTCGACCTGTACATCAATACACTGCTCAAACTTACTGAAAATACCCTCCCCCCGGCTTTTGTGGTAACCCTTCCTAAGGTAACACGACCGGAGCAACTTTCAGTACTTAACGACATTTTGCACAAACTTGAGATGCGAAACCATCTCCCGAAAAATTCTATCCTTACAGAAGTGATGATCGAAACACCCGAAGCCATTGCAGAAAAATACATGGCTGAAATTGTACAGGTCGGGGGGAACCGGTTGCTCGGCGGGCATCTCGGAGTCTATGACCTGAATTCATCATTTGGGGTAAGCGCGTCATTTCAGGAAATGCAGCACCCCAGTTGTGATTACGCACGAGTTCTAATGAAAATCATTCTCGGACGCTCAGGCATCCGTTGTGTTGATGGCGTAACCAACGTAATGCCGGTCGCCCCGAATAAGGCAACGCTTGCCGCGCCTCTGGCAGTTCATCTGCACGAAGAAAATGTTGCTACGGTTATAGCCGGCTGGCAAAAATCATATTCAGATATCAGGCATTCGCTGAGAATGGGGTTTTATCAGGGGTGGGATTTGCACCCCGCTCAGATAATTTCCCGTTTGGCTGCGGTTTACATTTTCTTTCTCAATGAGTACCCTTTGGCTGCCAAGAGGATGAAACAGTTCCTTAAAAACTTAGCTCAGCCGTCAGTTCACAAAGGAATTTTTGATGATGCTGCATCAGGTTTCGGACTGCTTCTGTTTTTCAGATACGGTTTTGAGTGTCACGCGTTTGACGAACATGATCTGGCCGGCGCGGGTATAACTAAAGAAAATTTGTATGCAAGACATTTTTCCGATATAATATCTTCTTCTGCTCAGTAACATTTGATCAGCGCCCGGCGTCTGGTGATGAGCAGAAATAGCGCTGAAGTTATATCATTGAGAAAAATTCATGCGGATGAATGATCTGCTGTATTTTTCAGTGAGTTATTCTGATATTGTTTTTTTCATAAGTATCGTATTTTTTATTGTGTATTATAATAGTTATCAGTTACATCAAATTTGCAAAGTGTCCTCTTGCAGCAGCGACACATGCAACAACTCAGCAACAGGCACGGAGAGCCGTCTGCCATGATGCAGGGTGAAATCAGATTTGTACTGATGTTCCGTCTTGATCAGCATCTGTTCGGTTTTAACATCGAAGATACAATTCGGGTTATCCGCGCGATAGAAATAAGAAATGTGCCGACTGATAATCAACTCATTCAGGGTGTAATCATTGTTGAAGAGGAAATAATTCCGGTATTTAATCTGCGTAAAAAACTGCTGCTCCCGGCAAAGGAGCTCTCACCTGATGATTTTATCATCCTCTTCCGGTTTCATGACGGAAAAGGTGCTGTAGTGGTGGACTCAGTCAGCGGGGCAGAATATGTGTTCAGAGATGAAAATACCGGCAACCTGAGAAACACTGATGAAATGGTTATTTTCAAATCTCTTACCATGACTGATGAAAATCTGATGTTTATTCCGGAACCCTCAAAATTCATGCATGATTCCGAACACATCAACCTTCTATCAGAACTGAAAAACTTTGCCGGGAGCATCAGCTAAGTGCAGATTATCAGTGATGACCGGTTTCCGAAGATAAAAAATTACCTGCAGAGGAATCTGGGGCTATACTATCCGGATGATCGCAAGCAGGATCTTGAGCGCGCCATGACAAGCATATATATCGAAGCGGGATATGATAACGTTAATACATTCATTGATAACCTGCAGCAGCATGAAGAGTCCGCGGAAACAATAATGCTTCTCGCGAAATATCTCACGATTGGTGAAACATATTTTTTTCGTGAACCAAAAGTATTTGACTTCCTCAGAGACAAAGTTATTCCGGAGCTCATCGCTAAAAAGAAGGAAAACCGCAAACAGTTGCGCATCTGGAGCGCCGGTTGCTGCACCGGTGAAGAGGCCTATTCGGCTGCAATTCTTCTTCACGAAACCATTCCGGACCTTTCTTCATGGAGTGTTACCATCCTCGGCACGGATATTAATCCTGAATTTTTGATGAAAGCAGCTTCAGCTACTTACAGGGCATGGTCATTCAGAAACGAGCACAGTGAAATTATGAAAAAATATTTCACGAAGAATGAACGGGGCGAATTCAGACTTTCCCCTTCTATACGTAGCTTCGTTCAATGGAATATCCTCAATCTTATTGCCGATAAATTTCCGTCAAATATCAGCAATACCGACAGAATGGATGTGATTTTCTGCAGAAACGTTCTGATATATTTCAGTGATGAAGGAAGACAGCAGATTATCTCAAAGTTCTATGATTCACTTAATGATGGCGGATATCTGATATTAAGTCTTACCGAAGTGGCACATCAGCCCGATAAAAGATTCAGGCAGATACGAAGTGAGGATGTTATAATATTTAAAAAAGAAAATCCCGGCAGCATATCGTCATCACTGAGCGCGTCAAAGGAAAAAGCCGCCACGCCATCAATCGCTGAATATATAAGGAAAGAAATTACCGGTGTTTCAGAAGTGGTTGAACCCGAAGCGTTATCTCAGCCACAAAGAAGACCAGAGCCGTCTTTACCGGCCGCATATACTCAGCACGAAAGTAAGCGCCCCCGCTTAGTGGATTATTATCTGCTTGAGCAGCTATTCCTCAAGTCAGAGTTCACGGAAGTAATCAAAAAAGCGGAAGAACATCAGTTCAGCAATGACCTGCTCTCCCCTTACACTGCCGTGGAAAAAGAGAAGATTTTTCTGATATATAGTAAATCGCTCGCTAACACCGGCAGCACCGCCAAGGCGACCGAAGTAGCCGCGGATGGCGCAAATATGCTGCCTGAAAGTTTCCGGTTGAACTATTTCGCCGGTCATCTTCTGGCCGCGGCAGGTTCACCCAGAGATGCTTTTACCTATTATACAAAAGCATTGTTTCTTTCTCCCGGCTATCCGGCGGCGCTTTTCGGTCTGGCAACAGTTTATAGGCAGTTGGGCGAAACCGATGAATATATAAACTATCTGCAGAAACTCTTAAAGATTGCTTCAGGAATACCTGCCGGCAAGATTATAGAGGAGATGGACGGCATTACTGCCGCTGGTCTGGTTAGTCTTATCACTTCAATCCTAAAGTCTCAGCGTCATCATGAATATACCGGATAAAAACAGGCAAATACTCAAAGACCGCGCGCGCGCTATTGCCCGTAAACCCCCGCGACAGGAAAAAGGGGAAGTTATTACCGTGCTCGAGTTTGTGCTTTCGTATGAAACGTACGCTATCGAAACAATGTATATACGGGAAGTTGTCCCTCTCAAAGAGATTATTCCGCTTCCGGGGCTTCCCGATTTTGTGCTTGGTCTCATTAATGTACGCGGAGAGATTCTTTCCATTTTGGATATAAAAAAATTTTTCCAGCTCCCCGGTCAGCAGTTAAGCGACCTGAACAAAGTTATTATCCTGACTAATGGCAGACTCACCTTTGGCGTGCTTGCTGACAGGGTAAACGGAATCAAAGAAGTTGAACTGAATGATATCTTTAACACCGTAATTAATTTCAGGGACAAACGTGATGAATATCTTCACGGTATCACCTCATCAAGAATTATTCTTCTTGACGGTAAAAAACTTTTTAACGACAGAAAAATTATTATACATCAGGAATAGAATCACCAAAGGACGCTAATGAATTTCTTTGTAAATCTCTCAATCAAATACAAGCTGCTGCTGCAGATCTCAATAATCACCTTTACCGTGATAGTACTCTTCCTTTTTTCGAGAGCCAATTTTGAGACGGTCGAACAGAATCAGACTGCGATCGCCGATAAATACTCCAAAGCGCTTTTTAACCTCGGATACTTAAAAGACGCCATCCACTTGTTTAAGGATGAGATGTCCGCTGTGCTTCTGATGAGGCAGGGGAAAGGAATAGCAGAAGCTGAAAAAACTCTTACAATGGCTATCAATAATGTTGAATCCCATCAGACCGAGCTGGAACGCCTGCTTGGCAATGATTCACGTTATCAGTTCAATCTCAACCAGCTTAAAGAGAATTGCAGGGATTATTTTAATCTTTCGCGTGACCAAATTGAGTCAATGAAAGCCAATCCGCAGAATACTCTCCTGACGGTTGAAAAAGGAAATTTTATCATTCAGGATATACTCCTTGGCACAAAAAAACTTGATGACAATATCAGAACAGACATGGATTCACTTCTGCGAAAGTCATCTAATGACATTTTTAAGGGCGTCGTTACTTTTTGGGTATTGATCGCGGTAACAATTATTGTGAGTATCCTTATTTTCTTCCAGTCTATCGGTATGATCACTGCACCACTCAGAAAAATATCAGAGGTATCAAACAGTATTGCAGACGGTGATCTTAATGTTGAACTGCCTGATGAAAAAAGGGAAGATGAGATCGGACAGCTTGTGGGGTCTTACAAAAGAATGATACAGTCGCTCAGGGATGTTTCTGCATTTGCCGCTCACATCGCTTCAGGCGACCTCTCAAAGAACCTTACCCCCCGCTCTGCCAATGATGAAATGATTGATTCACTGAATAAAATGAGTACGGCTCTAAGGGGTATTATCGGCGGTACACAGGAAGGAACACGAGTGCTTTCTTCTACCTCCTCTCAGATATTCAGCGGGACAGCACAACTTGCTACCAGCTCTAATCAGACTGCTACTGCTATCACTGAAACGACTGCAACCATCGAAGAAGTTAAAAAAACCTCTGAGATTTCAAGCCGTAAAAGCCGCGAAGTTTCAGTTGTCGCGCAGCAGGCAACCGAAATTTCAGAACGAGGCATGATGGCAACAGAAAATACCATTGACGGTATTCACCGAATCGGTGGTCAGATGAAAACCATTGGTCTGAGTATTGACCGCCTTACCGAACAAAGCAAAGCAATAGGCGAAATTATTGCAACTGTTAATGACCTGGCTGAGCAGTCAAACCTCCTCGCGGTAAACGCATCAATAGAAGCAGCAAGAGCAGGAGAACAAGGAAAAATCTTTGTTGTGGTTGCGCAGGAAATTAAATCACTTTCAGAACAGTCAAAGCAGGCAACCGCTCAGGTTAAAACCGTGTTGAATGATGTTCAAAGTGCTATTCAGGCCTCTGTTATCGCAACCGGAGAAGGTGAAAAAATTGTTTCTGAAGCAGTACAGCTTTCATCTGAAGCCCAAAAGGCAATAGCAAAACTTGCTGAAACCATTAACGTGTTTAATGATGCCGCATTGCAAACTTCTGTTGCTTCACAGGAGCAATTTGTCGGGATGGATCAGGTGGCTATCGCCATGGAAAATATTAAATCGGCCTCCATACAGAATGTGAGAACAACCAAGGAGCTTGAAGGAGCAGCAAAAAGTCTCCTTTCTCTTGCTGAAAAACTTTCAGACATGAATGCAGTGTTTACGGTTAAGTAAATGGATCAGGCATTTTTTAAGCGCCTGCTTGAAACTTTCAGAGTTGAAGCTGACGAACATCTGATGAATATCACCAATGGCCTGCTCGAACTTGAGCAGATCAATGGCGAAAAGGAATGTGCCGCACTCCTTGAATCGACTTATCGTGAAGCGCACAGTCTTAAAGGAGCAGCACGCGCCGTTGGGATAAGTGAAATTGAAACTATCTGCCAGACTGTCGAATCAGCATTCGCTGCACTAAAACAAAGTCAGCTTGAAGTCAATAAAGAACTGTTTAATTTATTGCATGAGGGTGTTGACCTTATCTCAGGTTTCCTCCGCGCTAAGGACGATAGCGCTAAAATGGAAATCAGTCTCGGTATTGAAGACCTCACAAAAGATTTATCTGAATACCTTATTCTCAATGTTGATGATTCAATTGACAAAATAAAGAAGAAAATTCCGCAGGAACCTTTCCGTCCGGCTCCGGCTAAAGTGGATATATCTGCACCGGTTCCTGAAAGAGTGCTTCACGAAAAACAGGCGCCTGAACATAAAAAAAACCCGCGGGTGATTGAAGCGGGTATCTCAGACACTGTACGTATCTCAACTGCTAAGATTGATGAACTGTTTGTCAAAACCCAGGAAATCATTTACACTAAACTTTCCATGGAGCAGATTCAGAGTGAGCTTTCGTGGATTGAAATGATGCTCACAAGTCTGACGGACAAATATCGCATCACCAGGTTTGAGTTTGAACGCACCTTCCCTCAGCACCTCAATCATCTGAACCGGCTTCTTGGTCCACATCAGGATATGCTCAATGATCTTTCACGTAAAGTAAAATTCCTCACGAAAGAATCACGAAAAGGACTGCGTCAGTCATCAAATAATATTGAGAATCTGATTGAGAACATTAAAGAAGTTCTGCTCCTCCCTTTCACGCATCTCACCGCAGGTTTCCCGAAATTAGTCAGAGACCTCAGTCGCGATCTTAAAAAAGATGTTGATATTGTTATCAGCGGCGCGGACACTCAGTGCGACAAACGAATTCTGGAAGAACTGAAAGACCCCTTTATTCATCTGCTGCGAAACTGTATTGATCACGGCATTGAGAAACCAGACATCAGAATAAAACATCAAAAACCCGTTCAGGGCAGCATCACGATTTCCATCCAGTCATCAGAAGGAGGAAAGGTAATAATCACTGTTGAGGATGATGGTGACGGCATTGATATTGAAAAACTAAAGAAATCAATTCTTTCAAAACAAATTATGGAGCCGCAGCGGCTCAGCTATCTGACAGATCCGGAACTGCTGAATATGATTTTTTATTCAGATGTTTCAACTGCTGAAACTATTTCGGATATATCAGGGCGGGGTCTGGGCATGGCAATCGTAAAAGAAAAAATTGAAAAACTTGACGGCACAATCAGGGTGGAATCGGTCAGACACAAAGGTGTTAAATTTACCATATCACTTCCGGTATATCTGGCCTCACTGAGAGGAATTGTCCTCCGATGCAATGAATCTGTTTTTGCAATACCCACTGTGCGCATATCACGCATCATCAGAATCAACCGGTCCAATATAAAATCAGTTGGGAATAAAGAGACAGTGAACATTGAGGGATATCCTGTTGCCTTAGTTGATCTTGCAGATTTGCTCGGTATCCGTGGTGCAAAAAACAGCGGTAATCCTAAATACCTCACCTGTCTTTATGTTAAATCAGGTGAAAAGAGAGTTGCTTTCCGGGTTGATGAAATAGTTGATGAACGGGAGATCATCATTAAGCCGTTTAATGCACAGTTAAGCAGAGTTAAAAATTTTTCCGGTGCAACATTGCTTGCGAACGGGAAAATCGTTCCTGTTCTGAATGTCTTTGATCTGATTGCTTCAGTTGAAAAAGAAAACAAAGCAATACCCCGAAGCAGTGAAGAAAAAAACATCACCGAGAAAAAAATTCTCGTGGTTGATGACTCTATCACCTCCCGAATGCTGGTTAAAGATATACTGGAGTCATTCGGCTATCGTGTGAAAGCAGCATTTGACGGACTTGACGCTTTCACAACTTTGCAGTTAGAGCCGTTTGATCTGGTTGTTTCGGATGTGGAGATGCCCCGTATGAACGGTTTTGAACTTGCTCAGAATATCCGGAAAGATACAAAGCTGCGTAATCTCCCTGTTATTTTAGTAACTTCCCTTGCAAAACCCGAAGACCGGGAAAGGGGTATTCAGGCCGGCGCTAATGCCTATATTGTGAAAAGCAGTTTTGACCAGTCGGCACTTCTCGATACCATAGAAAGACTAATATGATTAAAGTACTCGTCGTTGAAGATTCTCCAGTAATCCAGGAGTTAATCGTTCAGTATATAAACAATGATCCGCAGATGCAGGTAGCCGCGGTAGCTGTTACCGGGCTTGAAGCTGTTGCATTAAATCAGAAGCATAAGCCGGATGTAATTACCATGGATGTTAATCTTCCGGAGATGAACGGTCTTGAAGCCACAAAAAAAATCATGGAAACCAATCCGGTGCCCATCATTATATGCAGTGCGAATTTTAATCCTAAAGATATGAACGATACATTTTCAGCACTCAGCGCAGGCGCGGCAGCAGTCGCGGAAAAACCACATTCCTACGGCACAAAAACATTTGACGTGCTTATCGGACGCTTATTGAATAATATCCGTCTGCTTTCGGCAATTAAAGTATATAAACGTGTTCCGGTTCAGCCGATTACCGTATCAAATCTTATCAGAAAAAGCCCGACAAAAGAAGCATACCTGTTTAACAATAAGTTCAGTCTTATTGCTATAGGCGCATCAACAGGCGGACCGGTGGTGATTGAACGGCTTCTGGCAAATCTGCCTGATCGTTTCTCAACTCCCATTATTATCGTCCAGCATATCACACCGGGTTTTTCAAACGGATTTGTTGAATGGCTGCAAAAATCTTCCAAAGTTAACATTAAACTGGCTGAGCAAAATGAACCCATACAACCAGGCACTTGTTATGTTGCCCCTGATAATTTCAATTGCACCGTCTGCAAGAATATGGTAATCCACCTTGAGGATACTCCGCCCGAACACAGTGCAAGACCTTCGGTATCAGCGCTTTTCAGGAGTGTAGCAAAAAACGCGGGAGAAAAAGCGCTTGGCATTCTTCTCACCGGTATGGGTAAAGACGGCGCTGCCGAACTTAAACTGATTAAAGATGCCGGCGGCGAAACCATTATCCAGGATGCTGAGTCAAGCGTGGTTTATGGTATGCCCGGAGAGGCACTCAAGCTCAAAGCTGAGAAACATGTGCTTTCTCCTGAAAAAATGATAGAATATTTCCATGACATAACCTAAGGTTATTTCAGGTGAAATTTATCCAAAAAATCTTATTTTCCACTTCAGAAATGAAGAAGTTTATTAATATGTTATAACAGGTTCAGGTGTATGATGAATAAAGAATTATTAATAGTTGAAGATAGTCCAACCCAGCTTGAGCAGTTGCGTTATATCCTTGAGCAAAACGGGTACCGTGTACGGACTGCACTCGAGGGAAAAAGCGCTTACCAAATGATCCTTGAGTCCAAACCCTCTCTGGTAATTTCAGATATTGTTATGCCGGAAATGGATGGTTATGAGCTCTGTTCAAAAATCAAAAATGACCCCGCGCTCAGAGATATCTCGGTTATGCTTCTGACAAACCTTTCCGACCCTCAGGATGTAATCAGAGGGTTACAGGCGGGCGCTGATAATTTTCTTACTAAACCCTACAACGAGTTTTTTCTTCTTTCAAGAATCAGTTATATACTCCTGAATAAGGAACTGCGTGACAGCTCATCCTCTTCAGATATGGGTATTCATATCGTGTTCGGCGGTGAGAAGTATTTCATTAATTCTGACCGGATGCAGATCATTGATTTGCTTCTTTCAACTTATGAAAATGCAATCCAGAAAAACAGTGAACTGGCAGAAGCGAACAAACAGCTTCTGAATATGCACCGTGAAATTGCAAGAAAAAACATTGAACTTGAAAAGCTGAATGATGACAAAAACAGGTTCCTCCGTATTGCAGCCCACGATCTGAGAAACCCGACAAGTGCGATTCTCTCTTTCTCAGATCTGATGATGGAAGAAACATGGGCTAAACTGAATGATCACGAAAAAGAGTTTATTACTATTATCAAAGATTCCAGTGAATTCGTACTCAAACTTCTTAATGAACTTCTTGATGTAGCAGTTATTGAATCAGGCAACCTTACCCTCAATCTGGAAGAAACGGATATTGTTGAACTGACACAGAAGAATATATCACTTAACAAAGTAATTGCCGATAAGAAAAAGTTAAAAATTATTTTCAGCTCGGATTTCTCTGAACTGCGTCTGAAAATAGATACGGTAAAAACCGAACAGATTCTCAATAATCTGATTTCTAATGCAATTAAATTTTCTTACCCTGAGAAACTGATCGAAGTTAATCTCTCGAGAACAGACGATCAGTGCATTATCAAAGTTATTGATCAGGGGCAGGGTATTCCGCCGGAAGATCAGTTAAAACTTTTTCTCCCTTTTGCCAAAAGAAGCGTCCGTTCAACCGCCGGAGAGCGAAGCACCGGACTCGGGCTTTCGATAATTAAAAAAATTGTGGAAAGTCATGAAGGCAAAATCTGGGTTGAAAGCGAAGTAGGCGTTGGCTCTACGTTTTTTGTGTCGCTGCCTCTGTATCAAAGGACAATAAAGACATAAAGGACAGCAAGGACTGAACACCGACGGGGTTCTGATCAGCGGAAATCCGCGTTCGAAGATCCTTATTATCAGCGTGCTCTGTTTCGTTACCGCTGTAACCAAAGGACAGTAAGGACAAAAAAGACAATAAGGACTTTCTGCTGACAAAACTCTGATCTGCAGAAATCAGCATTCGGAGATCCG
This sequence comes from Ignavibacteriales bacterium, assembly GCA_045863035.1. GTDB lineage: Bacteria > Bacteroidota > Ignavibacteria > Ignavibacteriales > Ignavibacteriaceae > H2-BAC3. Next base: position 23,081 of record BTUV01000022.1, read on the forward strand.
TTATATCTGCGAGCCATTGGTGAGCAACGTATTATCCGGAATATATTCCCCGCATCTACATAAAAAAAGGTGAAACCGCACAAGGCAGTTCCACCTTTTTGAATAATTCAATACGAAGAATGTTTAAGCAGCGAATTATATATCGCTCAGTGAAAACTTTGTATAACTCCGTCTATAGACTGAGAACGGGCATGTATCTCATTGAGTTTCTGAATGATAATCAATATCTCTGCTCTCCTCTGTTCAATCATTTCGACAAACAGATTCCTGACTTCGGGCGAATTGCACTGATCAAGCACTTCTTCATAGAACTGAACTGAAGCAGTCTCCTTTCTCAATGCCTCGTTAAGCATTGAGCAGGTATTCTTGCAGTTTTTCTGACATTTAACCTGTGGTGTATTCATGGACTGACTCCTTAACGTTTCCATTCCGGGCTTCCTTTCTGGTTAGCTCACGTACCAGTTCTTTCCCCCGCTCAATTGCCTGTTCATTAAGGGGAATGAGATGATGATGTCTTTCAGGCAAAACTTTCTTCAGAGCATAAATGATTGCCTCATGACCAATGACCGGTTTCAGTTCGAGATATGCTCCAAGCATAATCATATTTGCCGTCTGTTTCTTTTTCAGCTTTTCAGCTTCTTCAAGAACCGGTATTCCAAGTACGGTAATATCTGTTCTTGCCGGCACTCGTATGATAGAAGATTTTTCATAGAGCAAAATGCCACCGGGTTTTACTGCATTTTCAAATTTATCGAGTGATGGCTGATTAAAAACGATAGCGGTATCAAACTCTGATATGATCGGTGAACTTACCGGAGCATCTGACAGGATAACAACGCAGTTTGCCGTTCCACCGCGCATTTCAGGACCATAAGAGGGCATCCAGCTTGTCTCTTTATTCTCTTTAATTGCTGCGTAAGAAAGCGTCTGCCCCATTGAAAGGATTCCCTGTCCGCCAAAACCGGCTATGATAATTTCTTCATTAAGTTTCATGATACTGCTCCTTGTTTTGCGGGAACTTTTATATCTCCGAGTGGAAATACATTGAACATATTTTCTTCAATCCAGCGCATCGACTGCAAAGGCGTCATCCGGTATCCCGAAGGGCAGTTCGAAATTACTTCAATAAAACAAGTTCCGTTGTTTTCCTTTTGATACTCAAGCGCGGTGCGAATTGCCTTTTTCAAACGTCTCACCGAGTTAACATTGTTTACTGCCTGACGTGTTACAAAATATGCGCCGGGTAGTTGAGCAACCAATTCAGTCATTTTTAACGGCGCACCGGTAAATTTTGTATCTCTGCCGTAGGGGCTTGTCGAAGTCACCTGGTCCTGCAGACTTGTCGGCGCCATCTGCCCGCCCGTCATGCCATATATAGCATTGTTAATAAAGAGTACCAGAATATTCTCACCGCGGTTTACCGCGTGAATAGTTTCAGCAGTTCCAATGGCTGCAAGGTCTCCGTCTCCCTGATAGGTAAAAACATATTTATCAGGGCGCACTCTTTTAATTCCTGTTGCCACTGCACACGCTCTTCCGTGCGCAGCTTCCTGCATATCAACATCCATATAGTGGTACGCAAATACTGAACAGCCCACAGGAGCCACACCTATGGTTTGTTCCTGAATTCCCATTTCAGCGATTACTTCCATGAGCATCTTATGTGCTATACCATGCCCACAGCCGGGGCAGTAATGCATGGGTGCATCAGTGAGTAACGGAGTTTTATCATATACTACATCCATCGCATCAAGTACTTCTTTGTCAATACAGACAGGGTCGTTAACTTGTTCCATATATCCTCCTACACCAGACTTTCTTCAAGAACGTGAATTTTTTCCTGCACAACATCTACAATTTCAGCAGGAGTGGGAATCATTCCACCCATTCTTCCTTTGAAGTAAACAGGTGTCTCTCCGTTGACTGCCAGGCGGACATCTTCGACCATCTGTCCTGCATTCATTTCAACAGTGAGAATAAAACGAGAATGGACTGCATGATGCTCAAGCTGCTCTGAAGGGAATGGATAAACGGTTATCGGGCGGAAAAGTCCGGCTTTTATACCCTGCTCACGCAGAATATCCACCGCTTTCTTGCTGATGCGAGCTGCAAGACCATAAGCGGTCAATATATACTCCGCATCTTCCATACAGTATTCTTCAAATTTAATTTCTGATCTGAGCATTTCATATTTGCGCTGCAGATTGAGGTTGATCTCTTCCATCTTTTCCGGCTGGATAAAGAGTGAAGTGATAATATTTCTTTCCCGCGTTTTTGGTTTGCCGGTTGTACCCCATTCAGGAGTTTCTTTCGCAAGCGAACCTTCTTCAGGCAGCACAACTTTTTCCATCATTTGACCGAGCGCGCCATCAGATAAAATCATTGCAGGCATCCGGTATTTTTCAGCAACTCTGAATCCTTCAAACACATGATCAGCCATCTCCTGAACGGAGGCGGGAGCGAGTACATACATGTGATAATCACCATGACCGCCGCCTTTAGTTGCCTGGAAATAGTCTCCCTGTGAGGGCTGAATTGTGCCAAGCCCCGGACCGCCTCTGTTAACATTTACTAATAAACAAGGAAGCTGCGCGGAAGCAATATATGAAATACCTTCCTGCATCAGACTGAATCCCGGACTGGAAGATGAGGTCATTACTCTCGCTCCGGCTCCGGCAGCACCGTAAATCATATTGATCGCGGCTACTTCACTTTCTGCCTGTAAAACAAGACCATGTCTTTTGGGAACTTCTGCTGTCAGATATTCAAGCACTTCTGACTGAGGAGTAATCGGGTAGCCGAAATATGCATCCATACCTGCTCTGATGGCTGCTTCTGCCATTGCTTCATTCCCCTTCATCAAACGGACGTTATCCTGGTTCTCCATCTTATACCTCTGCCTGCTTTTTCTTTTTTTTGTTTTCCCGGTAAACAGTTATAACACTGTCAGGGCAGATAATACCGCAATTTGTGCAACCTGTACAGTTGTCTTTGTACAGTTCGATATAGCGGTAACCTTTTTTATTTAAATTCGGAGAAAGTCTCAAACTATCCTGCGGACAGGCATCAATGCAAAGTTCGCATCCCTTACATAGCTCGGTTTGAGCAATAATATATCCTTTAATCATTTCGTGCTTCCATTTTTCTTGAAAAATTTTCAATTTTAGTGCCAAAAAAAGACGCGAAAATGACCGGATTTTGAGGGTAAATTAGTTGCAGAAGGTAAAATAAATCTTGTATTTGAGAAGATTCCCCTTCAGAAAGCACTCCGGCAAGAAAATGACCGGATTTTTAAAGAAAGAAGCAAAATTTCGATACGCTTAATCCGGCATTGGATTGTTTACAATTTCAACAATTCAGCTTTTCACCGATTAGGGCAGCTTAAAGTTTGATTGAAATTTTTACACTCTTTAAGGTTATCGGTCAGGAAGTGCAGTTCGACCTATCCCCTCCTTCCCTTTTTAGGGAAAGAGGGAATAAATCCGGAATTTCCTTAATATGAGAGAATTAAAAATACTCATTAGGGTCAGTTTTCACCTCGCCGGTACTCTCACTTGGTGTGTCCGGGCTGAACCCGGAGAAAATACTCCCATAGAACCATTGCAGTTTATTGTTTTCGATTAACGGGACAAACATGACCGTAGCTATAATACTCGTCAGAACTGTTAAATAAACCACATCCTGAATAATCTGGCCGCCAATCATCCCTTGCTGCAGGGGAATAGATGCAAGAACCGCTGCTGCCAGACCCTTTGGAACCATAATAGATATCAGAGAAGCATCGCGTCTTTCAACATGTTTATCAACGGTGAAGCGCGTCAAAAGAAGCCGGCCACAATAAATAAAGATAACTATCAGTAATGCTGTTAATCCGGTTGTAATTTCACCGAACTTGACCGATATCCCCAGATAAAGGAAAAAGAACGTCTTAATAACAAAAACGATTTCTTTATAAAATGTTTTTTCTGTTTCGGTAATAACCGCAAAAACTCTCTGTTCAAGAATTTTTATTCCGAGTAATGAGCGGATTCGCTCGTGATTGGTTAATCCTATTCCGAATGCCAATGATGCAATTGCCCCGCTGAATCCGAGAAATTCTGATATTCCGTAAACGATAAATACAAATGCAAAAGTGCTTAGAATTGTATTCGGAAATCTCCTTACCGTATTTAAAACCATCAGCCAGGCGATGCTTCCGATTAACCCTATGACCAAAGCAAAAAGCAGAGATGAGAGTATTGAACCGATTATTCTGCCGGTCTCAATGCTTCCGCTAACCTTCGCCTGTATCAGACTGAAAACCAGCACGATACAAAGCACATCTGTCAATGCAGACTCTATTATAAGTATTGTTTCACTTTTCCCCTTCATCCTGAGTGCTTTCACCAGAGGAATAACCACCGCTGAGGAGGTGCCCCCAAGTATCAGACCTGTAATTACCGCCGGCATGGGTGTGAGGTTGAGCATGAAATATGCTGTAACCGTAACGAGCGCTACTGACAGAACAAAGGTAGTTATCGAGATATACATGGTTGACTTGATGGACTCGGACAATGTTTTCAGGTTCAGCGTGGTGCCGCTTTCAAAAAGAATGACCACCAAAGCTATTGAGCTGAATACACTCCCCACTTTACCGAAATCCGAGATCTTTACTATTCCGAGCAAGGGACCTATAATCAGACCAAGAAGTATAAGCGATAGCACATCCGGAATTTTTGTCCGTTCAAAAACTGATACGGCTATATGTGCAAGGAAAAATATAATGCCTATTGAGAGGATGACTTCAGACATAGGTTAATTCTTAAATAATCTTCTTGTTTTGTTTATTTTTACTTTATTAGTCTTAAAATTAATGAAATTTAGAAGAATATTGCTATGAACAGAATGAATTCTTTTTTAAACCGGTTATTATTTTCTATCCTCTGTCTTTTAGCCCTTGAGCCGCTCCAAAGCCAACAGCAAAAGCCAGGGGTGCTCGACCTTATCGGTCTGGAAGCTCCTTCCTCCCCCGCTGTTTCACCGGACGGTTCTTTAATTGCGTATATCATACGGAAGCCATCATCCGATTATAAAAGCTGGGAGTCGGTGCTTTTCCTGAAAAACAACAAAACCTTGGCGGCCCAGCCGGTTACCTCCCCAAAATTCAGAGTTGGCAGCCCCCGCTTTTCCCCGGACGGCTCACACCTTTTCTTTATATACAACGCACCTTATTTCAGTTCAGTGACTAATGATACCGTAAAAGGAAGCAGCCAGATTTGGAAATACTCCGTTAAAGACGGCGCTGCGCTGGTTGTTACCTCTCTGAATGATGGCGCGGCTGAGTTTAACGTAAACAAAGAGGGTACACGGTTAGCAGTACTCACAACCGCAGAGGAGCCGGAGACTGAATTGACCATTGGCAGCACAAAGCTCCCCGCCGATGAAAGCATCTTTCCGAAAAAAAATCCGGATAAAATTCTTTTTGTATATAGTCTCCCTGATGGAAAAATGATTTACTCCTATAAGCTCGACCCGGGAGCTCAGGACGTTATTTTCTCCCCCGATAACAGCCAAGTAATATATCAATCCAATCTGACCGGTGACTATAATGATGAGCAGAAATTTGACCTCTATAGTATAGACGCATCCGGAAAAAAAATTCAGTTAACAGACTACCCCGGTCCTGAAACTGAAGCAATGTTTTCTCCTGATGGGAAGAATTTTACCTTCAAGACCCAAACCGTTCCGGATATTGAATTTGCTGAAACAGATATTGAGATTATGAACCCGGATGGATCAGCGAGAAAAAACCTGACTGCTGACTACAACTTTAATGTGCAGTCCTACCTGTGGCGCAACAAAAATGCAATTCTGTTTATCGGGGCTGAGTATTTCCATTCTGTCGCTTATGAAATGGATATCAGAACCGGCAAAAAGATTCGCCTCTCACCTCCGGATAAATCAGTCAGTGATCTGCAGGTAACCTCTGACGGCAGAATTTTCTGGCGTGAAGAATCACCTGAATCGATTGCAGAACTGATTCTCGGAAATAAAAAACTTTCATCTTTTTCTGATCAGTTAAAAGAATTTAAATGCGGCACTCAGGAAGTTGTTCTCTATAATAGCAGCGATGGAAAGTTTGAACTGAACGGCATCCTTTTTAAACCGGAAGGGTTTGATCCTTCTAAAAAATATCCGATGGTGGTAACTATTCACGGCGGACCGTATGGATATTTCAGGAATGTATTTCAGCAGAGTTACCCGACAAAAATACTCACTTCGCTCGGTTATCTGGTTTTTGCCCCAAACCCACGCGGCAGTCTTGGCGGTTCGGATGAATTTGGTCAGGCAAACCGGTATGATCTGGGAGGAGCAGATTATAGAGACATCATGGACGGTGTGGAATATCTTATCGGTAAAGGATTTGTTAATGCAGAGCAGTTAGGGGTAACAGGAGGCAGCTACGGTGGTTACCTTACAAACCGGACTATTTCACAAACTACTATTTTCAAGGCAGCCGTCTCAATGTATGGCATATTCAGTTTCTTTACAGATTGGAGCAACTCCTGGCAGCCGGTCTTTGAGAAAATGTACTTTGGATATTACTACTGGGAGCGCCCGATTGATATGAATAACCTTTATGTAAACCGGTCGCCGGCTTTTTATGCAGACAAAATTAAAACGCCAACACTGATTCTTCAGGGTGAGAAGGATTTATATACCGATGTGGCCAACTCCCGTGAAATGTTTCAGGCGCTGAACACACTGGGCGTGCCGGTCGAATTTGTCCTCTACCCCGGAGAAGGACATGGCATAAGAAACAAACCCTATCACTACGCTAATGTGTTAAGCCGCACGGTTGCCTGGTTTGAAAGATATCTGAAATAATCAGCTTAGTCTGTCAGAAGGATATAAAGCGGGGGTGTGAAATTTGAAAAAAACCTGATATCATGATTTCGGGCGGGAGTATCATTACTCCCGCTCAATTATTGTATATATCTCATCTTTGCAATCCGGCTGACAATGAAAAATGGCAGCGCTTTGCAAAATTTCACTTTGTTACCCCGGCGCGGGGAATTGCTCGTTTCATTGATTTACCGGATAGAAGGATATCTGTTTGTTAACAGGTACCCTTAAAAGCCAAATACCATAAGTGCGCCTGCTCACAGTGCAGGAAAGGTTTTTGGGCTTATGTTTTGCTTCACATGATATATAAAACTCTGCACATATATTGTCAGCAGAAATTCACAAATAGAAAAAGAGGTCAATTCATGCAAAAGTATTTACTGCTTCTGTTAGCTGTATTTATTGTCAACCCCACGCTCCTGGCTCAACTCAGCGCCCCTAACGTTGAAAATGTCTATGGAGGAAGAATTAATGCAATAACCGGATATAGCCATTCGGCAGATACCACCAGAATCTTTATCAGCACCGAAAGTGCCAATTCGATTTTTTACGCAGATGTTTATCAGCCATCAACCGGCAGTCCGGTTGTCGGCTCATTCAATAAACTGCAGTCAGCCGATGCTGATAACAATTTTGGAGGCGGTGTAAAGTCATTTGCAGCACACTCGAGCGGTTACCTATTCTGGGGCTGGAATGATGGAGTTTATACTGCCAATCCTGCGGCAACCACCGCGACAAAGATTATATCAGGCGGTAATGCAGCAGTCCTTATCGAAGGTTCAGTGATGCTCGCTTTGGATGGCGGCAATCTTCATACCGGAACAATTGATGCCGCGGGGACCTATACTGCCGCATCAGGTTCTCCTTTTTCAGTATCACTGCCCCCTTCAATGTATTCCATTTCAGTTCATCCTTCAACCGGTCTCGTTTATTTTTTCAGTTCCGGCTCTTCTCCTTCTCTCGATATTTCATCCTCTGCCTATAATGCAATTGGTTCTACAACCACTTACACATCGGTCTCACTGTCACCGTTAGGAACTGCAACAGATTGGACCGGATTCGGTATTAGTCCATCCGGACGGCTCTTCGCAGCGGGTCATTCAGGTGGAAATAAATATATCGCTTATTCGGATGATGGGGCATCCTGGACTATAGTAAACACAGGGATCCAGGGTGTTACCGGTTCCAATATATCATTCGGAGGTGCCTCCGCTTCATACTATGTCTATACATCCGCGGTTTACAGCAATAATATGGGCATTGCAGGAAGCTGGCTGAATTTCGGGAACCCGGGAGGTATGGAAACTCATCCGAATGACGGTTCCACTTACGTTGATCCCCTGAATTACCAAATGGTATATATGACTACCGATCAGGGTATTGGCGCATCTGATGACAGAGGAAGTTCAATATTTGAAATAAATGATGGTGTTGAAGCCGTGCAGGTTGACGATTTTGATATGACCTCCTCAAAAAATACAGCATGGCTTGCTTCAAAAGCCGGCATCAGAAAAGTTACCAATTATCTTACTTCCCCGCTTTGGACAAATGCTATTTTCCCGAACGGTGATGGCTCTCCATATTTCTCAGCAGAAATGATTCCGGGTGATACTAATACCGTGTATGTCGGAAATCTTAGGGTTTATAAGACCACTAACTCCGGATCAACCTGGAGTCAGGTATTTACCGCTGAAGCTGCTCCATATAATTTCCCTTCAGTGGGCTCAGAAGTTCAGGCCATTGAAGTTTGTGATTATGACCATTCTACAGTTTTTGCAGGATATTATCTCCAGGGCAGTTCAAAGGGAGGACTGTTTTATTCAACGGATAATGGAAATACATGGTCACAAATTTTGCTTCATGCAAGTTCATCCGGGCAGGATGTGGATGTCTATGATATTGTATTCAACAAAGAAGGATCAGACACCATTGCTTATGTCGGAGTTGAATATGATCTTTCAGCGCCAACCGGCAGAAGTGTCTATAAGTTGACAAAAAATGGAGCAAGTTGGACTGTCTCCCAGGATATGAACGGTTCTACAACAAGCACAGGGACAGTAATAGTAGCAACAATACGAGACCTCCTGGTATCTTCTACAGGTGACACTATTTTCGGCTGTGGTACCGATGCAGGGATTAATCATCCAATCGTATATTATAAACCTCTCACCGCAACCGGAAAATGGACTCCCTTTACCACAACTGGATTCCCGTTTGTTTCAGGAAAACAAGGGAAGGCAATCAGTCTCGGGATGGACACTCTCTATTGTGCAGTTGATAATGAGATTTACTACTTTCCTCTGAGCGCTGCCTCATGGTATCTTGGCTACACTTATCCATCAGGAACGAATATTAATGTTCTTTATTATGATGATCTGTTGGTAGGTACGGGAACCGGACTTTTCGGTCATCATGGTCTGGCTTCTACATCGACCGATGAACCGGATTATCTGCCTGAGAATTTTGTTTTAATCAAAAACTACCCTAATCCATTTAATCCGGCAACAACCATCTATTTTTCCATACCTGCAGCCGGGCAAACTTCCCTCAGGATTTATGACATCCTCGGGAATGAAATCAAAACTCTGATCAATGAGCAAAAAGAAGCAGGTACTTATACTGCATTTTTTGATGCAAGCGGTTTGACTACAGGAGTTTACATCGCCACGTTGAGAACTGGTGTTCACACGCAATCAATTAAAATCTCTTTATTGAAATAGCAGGTAAAAAAATTGAGCGGGCGACTTTTCAGCCCGCTCTTTTTTTTTGCGCCTGGGTCATCCCGGAAACAAAATAGCACGGCAAGAGTCCAAAACCATTATTAGTTGGATTTAAATTCCAAGTGATAAGGTTGGTTTTTCGACTTTAAGACCGTAATGGTCGAAAAGTCCGAACCCGGTCTCAGAGGGGGCTAAAAACTTGGTGCCCGGAAAGCATTTCCATATTTTTGTATGGTAAATTTTCATTAACAAACCACGAGGGCTTATTGAGAACCATCGTTAAGGTTGTTATATTCTTTATGATTCTGGTTATTGCAGGGTTTACAACCAAGACTGCATTTTTAACCGGAGTGTCCGACGAACAGACAGTAAGTGCTGCTGTACCAGAAATAGAAACCACAGAAAGCGAGCCGTTAACAACGGTTGTGAGTTTCAAGGATAAAGGGTTGCTTAAAGCATCCTGGTACGGACCTGGCTTCCATGGCAGAGTAACCGCAAATGGTGAAACATACGACCAGGAAGCGTTTACAGCCGCACACAAGAAGCTGAAGTTCGGAACGCTGCTCAGACTTACCAACCCGAAAAACGGAAAGTCTGTCATCGTAAGAATTAACGACAGAGGACCCTACATTCCCGGTCGGGAGTTAGACCTCTCAAAAGGAGCTGCCAGAGAACTTGGCCTGATTAAAAAAGGTGTAGCTCGAATTCAGGTTGAGGAAGTAACTCTGCAGGGCGGCTATCAGCCGGAAATCTCCCTTAATTAGTTATCAACTTCTCATAAAAACCCGGTTATAAGACCGGGTTTTTTTATTTTAAACCTCGTTTTTTAATTTATTAAAGGCACTATGAAACTCAATCTAGGATGCGGCAAGGATATTAAACCCGGTTATGTAAATCTCGACATCGTTGATTACGGAGGAAATGATATTCACGATATCAACACCTTCCCCTATCCTTATGCTGAAAATACCTTCGACGAAATCTATTGCTCGCATATCCTTGAGCATCTGGATAGTTTCCATAAAACCGTGACGGAACTTTACCGTATTGCAAAACCAGATGCGCATCTTATTGTTTATGCTCCCTTTTTCCTGAATACAAAGTACTTCGGCGAGCCGGATCATAAAATCCCCTTTTCAATCCGGACGTTTGACAACTATGAATATATCGGTAACCGGAAGCTGAAATTTTATGAACAGTGGAAACTGAACCATCGCACCAACTACGAAGGGAAAGCACAATTCGAGGTAATAGAAAAACGATTTATTACCAGCCACTTCGCAGCACTTAAATGGATGGATTTTATTGTTAACATAGAGCCGGTTATTTACGAAAGATTTTTCGCGGGATTCTTTTCACCGGAAGAGGTCTATTTCAGATTACGGGTAGTGAAATAAGGGATGTTAACAATTATGAAGTTTGAAGTATGAAATATGAATTGCCGGATTGACCCAACCCGGAACGGGTGACATTGTTATAGAAAATACAAATCATCAATTACCCCAACCCGGAACGGGTGGCATTATTATAGAAAATACGAATCACCATTTACCCCAACCCGGAACGGGTGACATTGTTATAGAAAATACGAATCACCATTTACCCCAACCCGGAACGGGTGACATTGTTATAGAAAATACAAATCATCAATTACCCCAACCCGGAACGGGTGACATTATTCTAGAAAATAC
>BTUV01000023.1:0-32422 GCA_045863035.1 Ignavibacteriales bacterium
CCATCCGTTCATTCGTGCTCTCCGCGGCACTCATCCTTATCTTAGATTACGTGCTTTGGATGCTGATATTCTGATATCCTGAACTCTACACCGCGGTATCTTTTAACAAATCTAACAATTTTTGTTTGTCAATCGGTTTGCCTACAAAATGTGTGCAGCCGCCGGTCAGAAATTGCTCCCTTTCGTTCGGCATGGCAAATGCAGTAGTTGCTATTACGGGTACATTTTGGTAGCCGGGGAGTGAACGAATCTTGGTCGCGGTTTCCATCCCATTCAGACCGCCGCCAAGGTTGATATCCATAAGTACTGCAGAATAAAACTCTTCCTGCGCTAACTCTATCGCGGTTTCCCCTTCATGCACAATTTTTAATTCATACGACCCCTTTAAAAACCACTTTAATACTTCTGCATTAGAAATATCATTCTCAACTATAAGTATCTTCTTCATATATATTAAATCTTTTTTATAATTTCTATTGTCCGGTCAATCTCCTGGCGGGTATTATAGTAGTGGGGTGAGAAGCGGATCATCCCTTCTCGCAGTGAGCAGACAATATTTTCTTTTTTTAATTCGTTAAATATCAGTTTGGCCTTATCAGTTCTGAAACTGACGATACCTGAGCGGTGCTCTATAGGATATGATGCAGCGGGGAGTTTGTAACCAAGCGCGGAAAGCTGTTCGGTGAAATAGCCGGTGTTTGAAAGTATAGTTTCTTCAATTACCTTATATCCCGCCTGTTCAAAAAGCGAAAGCGCCCCTGAAAGTCCAACAACCCCTATAACACTGAAAGAACCGTTTTGAAAAGCATCGGCTGTTTTATTCAATACAAAATCATAATTAAGCAGTTCCCAGGTGTTTTCAACGGACATCCATCCGACATATTTTGGCTGAAGAGTTTCCTGAAGCCGGTCGGAGATATATACAAAAGCGAGTCCCATCAGTCCCATCATCCACTTTTGAGTGCCGCAGGCGAGAAAGTCGATATGACATGAATTAACGTCAAGCTGAAGCGCGCCAACTCCCTGAATACCGTCAACACAGAAAATGATATTGCGCTTTGAGCAGTAGTCACCGATAAGTGCCAAATCTGCTCTGTATCCGCTAAGAAACTGAACGTAGCTTATTGAAACCAGCCGGGTGCGTGATGTAATACTCCGGATGATATCCTCAGCAGAAACAACCCCGTCTTTAGATTTCACGAAATCCACATCCACACCCTGACCTCTCAGATTCATAAAAGGATAAACATTGGAGGGGAATTCGATATCATTCAGCAGTATCCTGTCTCCGCTTTTCCATTGTATGCCCTGAGCCAGGATGTTTAAGCCATTTGAAGTGTTGTCAACAAAAGCGATACGGTCAGATGTTGTATGAACGAGCGAGGCAATTTTCTCTTTTACGCGTGAAGTTGTCTGCATTACCAGTTCATAGTCCTCAATATCTGTCACACTTCTCATTTTCAGATAACCCTCCACACGGGAAGTGACCTCGGTAGATAAGGGGCTTATGGAAGCATGATTGAAATAGATTTTCCCGCTTTCCAAGTAGGGAAAATAGGAACGAAAATTCTCTAAACTTTTCAGGTTCTGCATGTATAATGAGTTAAAACTATCTGGTGAATATAAACAGAAGCAGGAAATTCCTACAGAAAATTAGCCCTTTTGGAAAAAAATTCACTGATTTGGGAGGCGAAATATTACACCTGGCAAGAAGCGGGGGGTCGGGAGGCGGTATCTTTTCGCAGCTTGGAGTCAGTTTTGTGAAATTGGCACACTTTTGTTTCATAAAAATTGTTTAATTTTCAATCCGTGCAAAATGTCTGTTTTTCCGGAACGAGTCCGGCAGTTATGTGTATAAAAGGAGAATTTACATGAATTTGCAAGAGAGGAAAAACCTTAAAAATATCGGTTATCTGTATCTGGCTTTTGCCCATTTAACAGATTCTGAACTTTCCGAAAAGGAGCTGAATGAAATTCTTAAGCAATTAAGAAAATACACGGCGGAATTTTCAGAGGCGGAGTTTGACCGTTTTCTTGAGGAGACGATGAGATGGTACAATGACACGGCTGATAACCGCGTTGAGATGGTTCAGATGATTGCCGGAAAAATTCATTACGAGGTTGATAATGTCCTTAAAGAGTCTTTTCTGAAAGATCTTGTGGCAATCGCCAAAGCAGATGATGATTTTATTGAAGCTGAAAAAAACCTGATAAATACCCTCAGTAATGCCTGGGGGCTGGATGTTAAACTATAAACCCGAGAGGATTATGACCCGTTTTGCCATTTTTCTGTTTTTTGCTTTCGCATCAATCCAGCCGCTTGCGCAGGATATGGATTTCGACCTCAACACAGACGTTAAATACCGTACCATTGAAGGCGTAGAAGGAGGAAATTTTCTTGATGTTAAGATTGCTCCTGAGTTAGCGCTTCCAGGTATTTTTGGCACTCGTTTCGATATCAATATACCTTATAATCTCTCAACAAATGAGATACGTAAGATAGATACTAAATTTGGCAACGCTTTCAAGTATGCATATTTAGGTACAAACACGGCTTATGTCATGGCAGGGGCAGTTGAGGCGTATTCACAAGGATACACCGGCATGATTGTGAATAATTATAATAACCGGCTGGATGAAAACAACATGAAAAGCGGTGCTTATGCCGGAGTTAACGTAGAAGGATTCAGCATCAACGCCATGACCAACAATATTGAAAGCCCTGAGGTTTTTACCGGTTCAATGGGTATTGATCTTCCGTTTCTGGCTAATTTTAAGCTCAATGTTAGCGGTGGATATGATTTGAATCCGGATAACAATAAAGACACTAAAGAGTCAGCCGGAGCATTTGCAGCAGAACTTTACTCGGCCCTTGAACTGGCTGATTATAACTATTTTTATGTTGTAGGAGGCATGGGGCAGATACTGAGTAAGGGTAACGGACAGCTCGGGCTGCTCGGCGCCAGATTCGGAACGGAAAGTTTCTTCTTCAATCTCAGCGGCTCGCTTATGCGTCTTGGACCTGGTTTTGAGTGGGGATTTTTTGATGCGTTTTATGAGAAGGACAGAAAAATCGGTTTTAATAAAGCGGACTCCCTGTTTGCAAAATATCCGAAATCTTCAGGCGGAACAAATTTTTACGCAAGTATTGGCTACAAAAACGAAGACCCGTCTGATTTAAAATTTTCACTTGAAGGATTTTACTTTACCAACTATGCCGGTACTGATTTGAACGAGTTTAACGCGGCCGTCTCTTTATATCTTCCGCGCACTCTGCTCGGTGAAGAAGGAGAACTGCTCTCAGCCCGTCTGATTCTCAAAACAAAAGCATTTCAGGATATCACAGGTCTTATTAATCAGATAAAACAGCCGGACACCAGAACGGTTATTACACTTGATGCACCCATAGTATTGCTGCCAAATGTTTATGGACTCGGAGCTCTTGCTTTTGTTCTTAACTATAGCTGGAGCTTTACTTATGACAATGTTGCACTTGGATTTATACCGCAGAAGAATCTTCTTTACGGCTTCAGGTTGATTTCAAATATCTAAATTTACAGATTGCAGGAAACGTATATATGAAATTTGAAAGATCAGCAGGGATTCTTCTTCATCCGACATCACTGCCCGGCAGATTTGGTATCGGTGATCTTGGTCCTGAGATGTATAAATTTATTGACTTCCTCAAAAATGCCGGTCAGTCGCTTTGGCAGGTTTTCCCTCTTGGTCCTACCGGTTATGGTGATTCTCCGTATCAGTGCTTTTCAGCTTTTGCCGGTAATCCTTTTCTAATAAGCCCTGATTTGCTGATTAAAGATGGTTATCTGACTGAATCTGATGTTGCCGACATTCCTCCCCATAATCCGGTCTCCATTGATTTTGGACACATTATTGAGCTGAAAACAAAGTGGCTTTTTACAGCTTATAAGCGGTTCTCTGAAAATCCGAACCCTCATGATCTGGCGGAGATGAAAAAGTTTGAAAAGAAGCATAAACCCTGGCTGGATGACTATGCCCTTTTTATGGCTTGCAAAGAGCATCACGGAGGCGCACTCTGGACGACCTGGGATAAAGATATTGCGCTGCGTAAGCCAAGCGCACTGACAGCATGGAAGAAAAAACTTTCTGACCGGATACGCTATCAGGTTTTTGTTCAGTATATATTTTTCAAGCAGTGGCTTAACCTCAAAGAGTATGTTCATGCGCAGGGAATTAAAATAATCGGTGATTTGCCCATATTTATTGCCTATGACAGCGCGGATCTGTGGGCGAACAAAGAGCTTTTTTCTGTTGATGAACAAGGTAAGCTGCTTAGCGTGGCCGGTGTTCCTCCGGACTATTTTTCACCAACTGGTCAGTTGTGGGGCAACCCGCTTTACAAATGGAAAGTAATGGAAAAAGACGGATTTAAGTGGTGGAAAGACCGCATCCGCAGTCTGCTTGAAATGGTGGATATCCTGCGGATTGATCACTTCAGAGGTTTTGATGCCTACTGGGAGATTCCCGGAGACTCGCCTACTGCTGAGACCGGTAAATGGGTTAAGGCCCCGGGTAAAAAGTTTTTTGCCAGTGTGATTAAAGAGCTTGGTGATGTTCCTATTATGGCAGAAGATTTGGGGGTAATAACTCCTACAGTTGAAGATCTTCGGGATACATTCGGTTTCCCCGGTATGAAAATTCTGCAATTTGCATTTGGTACAGGAATGGAAACAAAGTTCCTTCCCCACAATTTTGTGAAGAACTGTGTGGTTTACACCGGTTCGCATGATAATGACACAACACGCGGATATTTTGAGAATGCAAAACATCAGCAGACTGAAAATGATATATATAAAACTGTTCAGAATTATCTTGATTACTATGGTGATGAAATCTGCACAAAGCTGATTCGTCTTGCTTACTCCTCTGTTGCAGATACCGTAATTGTTCCGTTACAGGATATTCTGAATCTTGGAACCGGTGCCCGAATGAACTTCCCGGGAAGACCCTCAGGCAACTGGGGCTGGCGCTTCCAATGGGATCAGATTGACCACCGGCTGGCTGATTATTACCGTTATCTTTCTCATTTATACGAACGATTTCCGGACCAAAAACAATCAAATTGACAAGGAGCAGGTCATGTCAAAATTTTTTGATTTACCGATTTTCAGAAAAATAACTTCAGCAACACCAAAGAAAGCCAAGGATGACAGCGAACGAATCCGGCAGACTCAGCTTGCCAGTTGCGCTATTCTGCTGGGAATGGCCAAATCAGATAATGACTTTTCAGAGGGGGAGAAAGCCAGAATTGTGCAGATTCTGCAGAAAACATTTCAGCTTGATGAGTTTGAAGTTGAAGATCTGATTCACCTCTCTGAGCAGCAGATGAATGATTCCTCAGGATTGGATACATTTGCCGGCTATATTAATGATCATTATGATATTGATGAGAAATTTGAATTAGTAAAAGATATCTGGCGTGTAGTATATAGCGATGAAGAACTTCACACTCACGAGCAGGAGATGATACGGAAAATCATGCTGCTCCTGAATCTGGATAACCGGATGATCGGCAATGCCAAGGAAGATGTAAGGCGCGAGCTCGGGCTTCTGCTTTAGTTTATGGAGATGAGTGTGTCGCGCCGGCCAATAAAGATTCCTATGCCGTCTGCCTGAACATTCCATTTAATGTTATTCCGGGGCTGTCCGAATACCAGGTCAGACGTGCGGTTTGAACCCTGAGAGTAGTAGTAATCATAAAAGGGCGCATCGTATATATAAACTCTCATACCCAGATTCTGTGTGCCAAGAAAAGCCGGAACCTGATTGGTAATAATTTTCAGCCGCCCATTATCCCCCTGTTTTATAACCGCTGCGATTGATGAATCTTCCTGGGCAACAGCGCCGCTGATGAAGTAAGCAACCCAGGATGCGGCATATACTTCGTTTGACCAGGGAGCAATAGAACATTCGACAAAATTTTTAGCAGATGCTCCGCCTCCTGATGATTTTATAACCGGTTTTTCAATATTCCCCTGATGAGGAATAGTTGTCTCGGCAGTTGCAAGTTTATCCTCCCACTGCACCAGAAGCTGATAAGTTTCACCCGGGAGTATGTTGAGGGTGTCATTGCGGTAAAGACCGTCCCTGGTATGACGCAGCGGATAAAAGGTGTTGTTGTGAAGAATTACCGCATGAGCATTAGCCAGATTGGCAAACCCCGGCGAAAACTGTTCGGTGATCGGTATGGTGCGTCCTATATATATATTTGTAACCTGTTTGCCCGGCTCAAGTATCCCCCTGATAACGAGACGAAATTCAAACGGAAACGCTTCCTCTTCGACAGAATTTTCACACCCGTAAAAAAGAACAAGACTAACACAGAGAGTCAGGAAAAGATGTAATTTCTTCATTGTCAGAACGTAAAATTAACTCCTATAGTGGGAAGAAAAGGGAAGAGCGTGAACTGTTTTAAAACTGGTATTTTCGTTTTTCCGTCCGGACTGAGTTTATAGCCGATATACTTTGAAAAGGCGTTATAGCGGTTGTAGGCATTATAGATATTAAGCGAAAACTCCAGATCAGTATTTTCCATCCGGTATATATAGCGGGCGGAAATATCCAGCTTGTGAAACGGAGGGAGGCGGTAACCGTCACGGCTTGAATATTCAAAAAGTATAGCCGGAGCGCCGGGGTTTATTCTGGTAAGTGTTTGAAATGAATACTGACCAATCGGGAGTGAATAGGCCTGACCGGTTCCATACGTCCATGTCGCTCCGAATGATAAATTTTCATCTACCGTATAAGACGATACTACTGATATATCATGCCTTCTGTCAAAGCGTGGATAAAACGGCATGCCTTTGTTCAGGCGTTCAAAGAAACGTTTTGTGTAGGCAAGTGTATATCCAATCCATCCGGTGAATGAACCAAGCCGCTTGCTGATGAAGAACTCAACCCCATACGCTTCGCCATAACCGGTTGTTATCTGATCTTCAAAATCCGAGTCGTTCGCGAATGTTGCGTTATCGCGGTATTCATGAAGGTTTGTCATTTTTTTATAATAACCTTCAATAGAAAAAAGATAGCTTTTGTTATAGGATATAGCTTCAAACCCTACGGAACCCTGCACAGATCGTGACGGACGGACACGTGCTGTTGACGGATACCAGACATCAGTAGGGAGGAATATATCATTTCTGGTGAGAAGAGTAAGGTTTTGATGAGCGATAGAAAATGATGACCTGAGAGTAAACCGGTCAAGAAAGAACCATGTTACTGAGGTTCGAGGTTCAAATTGAACAGATTTTGCATCCTGAAGATAATATACCCTGAGACCACCGTTTGCAGAGATGTAATCACCGAGTTTTATTTCATCCTGCGCGTATAAAGAGGCCTCAAAAGATTGTAATGATTTTCCGTAGCTGTCCTTATATAAAAGTTCGTTAATGAAGTAGTCGCTGGTTGTAGTGGTAAAATCGTGATAGATAAATTCAACGCCGGTTTTAACTGTCTGATTCTCACCAAGAATTATCTGCATATCGCGCAGCAGGCGTATATCGGTAATTTCAGAACCTGTGTAAAAATCGAGTGATACCGCGCTCGGAAATTTATCCTTAATCAGTGTTGAAAACTCATAGTTGGTAAGCATCAGCGATGTATTGGTAAACACGGAGGCAGAGTTAAAGCGCGTCCAGGTAAGGTTGGTTGTTGCATTGCTCCAGTCAATACCAAAGTCAATATCGGTATTGGCCGGAGGGTTTGAAAGACGGTCTGCACTGAAAAATCCTGAGACGAATATCCGGTCAATATCTGATAAATAGTAATTTACTTTACCGTTAAAATCATAAAAATTATAGCGGGGGATATTATCAGCATCGGGGAAAGCCGAAAGCAACCTATCAAGGAACATCCTTCTGACAGAGAATATATACGTTGAAGAGTCATTCACGGGTCCTTCAACGGTTACTCTGCCCGAAATCAGGTTAAGCCCGGCCGTGCCGATGAATTTTTCCCGGTTGCCTTCCCTCATGGTAACATCGAGCACGCTGGAAAGCCGACCACCATACTCAGCGGGGAAAGCTCCTTTCATTAATTTAATATCCTGCACTGCATCACCGTTGAAGGTAGAGGCAAAGCCGCCCAGGTGTGAGGGGTTATATACGGTTACTCCATCTATCAGGGTTAAGTTTTGGTCGGCTGAACCGCCGCGAACGTATATACCGGTTGAAATTTCAGATGCGGCTTTTACACCGGGGAGAAGCTGAAGCGCGCGAAAAATATCTGTCTCACCTCCCAGTGAGGGGAGAGTCTTAACCATTTCGGGAGAAATATCTATTGTGCTGGTTGTGGAAGTAATGTCAAGCCGCTTTTTGTCTTCAACCACCACTTCGCCAAGCTGAACATCCTGCTTACGCAGTTCAAAATTATACTTTTGGGAGTAGTTGCTGCCGGAAAGAGTGACAACCGCCATGGCAGTTTCGAATCCGAGTGAGCTTATGAAAAAGTAATACCTGCCCTGCTGCAAATTGAGGAATGAATAATAACCAAATTTATTTGTGGCTGCTCCTCTTAGAGGTGCGGCAGTTCGGGCGCTGTCTGAGTAAATAAGGACGTTCGCGCCTATAAGCGGCTCCCCGGAACCAGTCTCAGTTATCCGTCCGGAAATATCATAAGGTTTTTGCTGTGCGCCTGCCATACTAAGTAGAAACAGGAGGAGGAAAAATATCTGTCTGAGAGTCAACTTAATCGGGTAATTTTAATCATTTCAAGGTTCAAAATAGAAAACTTTTGGCAAATTATGATTAGGAGCGGAATTGACGTTACTGAGGATTTATCGTATGAAGCGTTTAGTGTGCATGCGCTTTTACCACACAAATGAGCAATTGTTTTTTCGGGAAAAGTTATCCGTTTTTTTTGAATAATCGCGCCAAATAACGAGATTTGCAAGGTTGCTCCAACATGTAAAACAGAAATTGGCGAGGCAACCGCTTCCGTCCGGAACGCCTCAACCATTCCATAAAACCGTTAATCATAAAATAATGAAGTTCATTTTGAAAATGTTCATATCTTAACAGTTCATAATTTTTAGAAACAGGAGCCGGTTAATGGAAGTGAAAAATGCGGATCTGTCTTCTTTGAAGATTGACCGGACTAAGCAGACCTCAGGCGGTGGCGGAATGAAAAGCTACCTTATTGCAGCCGTAATTCTGATACTTGCTGTTATTGGGTATCTTAATAAAGATGCATTTTTTAGTTCAGCGCCCGAAGTCACCACAGTTACACTAACTCAGTACACACCTTCACAAGTTTCTTCAGTTCTTAATGCAAGCGGCTATGTAGTCGCCCAAAGACAGGCAGCAGTGGCCTCAAAGGGTACTGGCCGGCTGGTTTTTCTTGGTGTGGTTGAGGGGGATAAAGTAAAAAAAGACCAGATAATCGCACGGCTGGAGGATACCGATGTAATAGCAGCGCTTAATGCTGCCAAGGCCGCGCTTCTGCTCAGTGAAGCCGATCTTAAAGATGCCGAGAATCAGTTAAGACGCGAAAAAGAAATGCTGCAGACCGGCGCTACCTCTCAGATGGCTTTTGAAAATGCGGAAGCCCGGTATTTACGCGTCCTTGCGAATATTGCAATAGCAAAAGCCCAAATTGAAGCTCAGGAAGTTAATCTTGAAAACACCCGAATCAGAGCTCCGTTTGACGGGACGGTGCTTACAAAAAATGCTGATGTCGGCGAAATTGTAGCTCCGTTTGCTGCAAGTGCTTCATCCCGCGCAGCCGTAGTCACTATTGCTGATATGAGTTCACTTGAGGTTGAAACTGACGTATCAGAATCAAATATATACCGGATTGAACCCGGTCAGCCCTGTGAAATAACTCTGGATGCCTATAGCGACATACGCTATCAGGGCTATGTTACAAAAATCGTTCCGACAGCAGACAGGGCAAAAGCAACTGTTTTGGTGAAAGTCGGATTCCGAAAGTATGACTCAAAAGTACTGCCTGAAATGGGCGCAAAAGTTGCCTTCCTCGAAAAGGATGCTGAAATTAAAGTGGAGGAGAGCAAAACTTACACCGTACTTCCGGTCTCGGCAGTCCGTGACCGTGATGGTAAAAAATTTGTATATATACTCTCCGGTGGAGCTTTGCTTGAGAAGGAAATTACTACAGGAGAATTAATGGGCGCATTTATTGAAGTAAAAGGAGGACTTGCTTCTGGTGAGCGAGTTATTAATAACCTTACAGATGAATTTCAATCCGGAACACCGGTAAAAATAAAAGGAGAATAAATGGAAACCCTGATTCACGTTAATGCAGTCTCGAAAATGTATAAGCGGGATAAATTTGAAATTCCCGTTCTGAATGATCTTTCGCTTCAGGTGCCTGAAGGCAGATTTTTGGCTTTGATGGGACCCTCCGGATCAGGCAAAACTACACTGCTTAACCTGATTGCCGGAATTGACCGCCCCACAAAAGGAAGTATATCCGTCAAGGGAACAGAAATTACATCCCTGAGCGAAACTGCACTCGCTAAATGGAGGGCAAACAGTGTTGGTTTTGTTTTTCAGTTTTATAATCTGATTCCGGTTCTGACAGCTTATGAAAATGTGGAACTTCCTCTGATTCTTACACCCCTTTCAAAAGCTGACAGGAAAAAACATGTTGAAACTGCTTTGCAAATTGTAGGACTGGGCGACAGGATGGATCATTACCCCAAGCAGCTTTCCGGCGGACAGGAGCAAAGAGTAGCCATAGCAAGAGCCATTGTTACTGATCCGATTCTTATTGTAGCTGATGAGCCGACCGGTGATCTTGATAAACACTCGGCAGAGGAAATCCTTACTCTGCTTGAGCGGCTGAATAAGGAATTCAAAAAAACTATTGTCATGGTGACGCACGACCCTCACGCAGCCGGAAAAGCTGATGAGGTGCTGCACCTTGATAAAGGTGAACTGGCATAAGGCGGTACTATGAAACTGATTAAACTCATGTTCAAAAATGCGTTCCGGCATAAACTGCGCTCTTTTCTGACGATTGCCGGAATTGCTATAGCAGTAATTGCCTTTGATATACTCCGCACTGTGGTTAATGCGTGGGACGCGGGCATAGAGGCAACTGCTGCCAACCGGCTGATAACCCGGCAGGCGGTCTCATTTATTTTTCCACTTCCATACTCCTACCGAGACCGGATTAAGAATATTGAAGGAGTTGAGCAGGTTACTTTTGCCACCTGGTTTGGAGGAGTTTACAAAGATAAAAGCAATTTCTTCGGGCGGCTTGCAGTGGAGGCCGAAACCGCGTTTGATATTTACTCTGAATATGTTGTCCCCCCTGATCAGCTTGAAACATTCAAGCGGGAGCGGAATAGCTGCGTGGTTGGTTCTGATCTTGTGAAACTTTATGGATTTAAACTCGGTGATATGATACGGCTTGAGGGAGATATATATCCCGGCACATGGGATTTTGTGGTCAGGGGTATATATACACCCAACATTAAAAACGGAGATGCTACCCAGATGTTTTTTCACTGGGAGTATGTTGATGAACGGATGAAGAAAGAATCCCCCTTCAGGGCAGGTGAGGTAGGATGGTATATTGTCCGGATTTCAAACCCGGACCGTTCGGGTGATATATCCGCGAAGATTGATGAGCTTTTTAAGAACTCAAGCGCTGAGACCAAAACTGAATCTGAGCGTGCTTTTGCCCAGGGGTTTATGTCTTCGGTCAGTTCCATTCTTACTGCAATGAATGTGCTCTCGTGGGTTATTATCGGCATTATCATGCTGGTTCTGGCTAATACGATGATTATGGCTTCACGAGAAAGGACAAAAGAATATGCAGTTATGAAGGTGCTTGGCTTCGCGGGGAAACATCTTTCATGGCTGATTATCGGGGAATCCATGGTAATAGCTTTTACCGGCGGTGTGGTTGGCATACTGTTGTCTTTCCCCA
Source organism: Ignavibacteriales bacterium (assembly GCA_045863035.1). Classification (GTDB taxonomy): domain Bacteria; phylum Bacteroidota; class Ignavibacteria; order Ignavibacteriales; family Ignavibacteriaceae; genus H2-BAC3. Next base: position 11,935 of record BTUV01000023.1, read on the forward strand.
TCGTGCAGGGAATTGGAGAAGCGATTCCGAAGAATATCTTTCCGGTGTTTAATCTTGAGTACAATATATTAGTTTACGCGTTTGTTGCCGCGCTTCTGGTCGGGCTGATATCATCAGTTTTTCCCATCATTAAAGCCCTCCGTACCCCCATTGTTGAGGGTTTCAGGCATATCGGATAAAGGAGGATATATATGATACCCATAAAATACAGCATCCGTAATTTTGCCACACGCAAGCTGACAACCGGCGTAACTGTAGCAGGTATTGCTCTTGTGGTGTTTGTTTTTGCCGCAGTGCTGATGATGGCTTACGGCATAAAGAAAACTCTTGCAGAGACCGGCTCACCAGATAATATAAAGGTGGTCAGGAAAGCATCCAACGGCGAGATTTCCAGCATTGTAACCGGCGATGTTGCAAATATCATACTTACACTGCCATATCCAAAGAAAAATGCACAGGGGAAACCGGTGGCATCACTCGAACCGGTGGTGATAATTAATCTTGAGAAAAATGAAGGGGGGCTGAGCAATATAACCGTGCGCGGTGTTTCTCCTGAAGTTAAGGAACTCAGGCCACAGGTAGTTATTTCGGAAGGAAGATACTTTGAGCCGGGCTCACGTGAACTGATTGTCGGGAGATCTATCAATGAGCGTTTTGCGAATACCAAAATCGGTGATAAAATTAAATTCGCCGGTGACTTCTGGACTGTGGTTGGTATATATGATACTGACGGCAGCGGTTTTGATTCCGAAATATGGGGTGACGGTCTGCAGATGCTTGATGCCTTCAACAGACCTGCTGCATTTTCTTCTGTTACCTTTAAGGTTGATGATGCATCAATACTGCCCACTATCCGAGGAGTATTTGAGAATGACAAGCGGCTGAATCAGTTTGAAGTAAAAATCGAAACTGATTATTACGCTGAGCAGTCAGAAGGGCTTGCAATGTTTATTCAGATACTGGGCATATTCATCACGGTGGTTTTTTCGCTTGGTTCAATTATCGGTGCTGCAATAACCATGTATGCATCAGTTGCAAACAGAACTGTTGAGATAGGAACCCTGCGCGCGTTAGGATTCAAGAGAAGAAGCGTACTCACTGCATTTCTGATTGAGTCCCTCTTCATTGCATTGGTCGGCGGAATGATTGGTGTTGCACTTGCATCAACGCTGCAGTTCTTCTCAATATCAACGCTCAACTTCCAGTCCTTCTCTGAATTGGAATTTAAGTTTGCATTGTCGCCTGATATCGTGATTATCTCAATCATCTTTTCGTTGGTGATGGGAATAGTAGGGGGATTTCTGCCGGCGGTTCGTGCAGCGCGGTTAAATATCGTGAATGCACTAAGAGGCAGTTAGAGTAATTAGTAATTAGGAGGTAGTAATTAGTAATGAAAAATAATACCAGGATTCCTTTTTTGAAAACCAGATACATTTGATATTTCTTTCTCTGACCCCGCGGGGTCAGAGAAAGAGGATTAAATTCACAAGATTACCATCACCCCCTGAATCACTCGTTGTACAATGATTTCTGCAGCAGCATCTGGCTGTTTGCATAAAATGGCGCATCAGTTTTACCTAAAATTGCAGAAGGTAATGAGTTTATTTCGGAAATATTCTCTATCGGTGTGAGAATCGTTTTTGCACCGTTTTCCGAAAGGATGGAAAATTTATCCGGAAATTCATGCGACCTCTCAATAGCACCGCCAACAGAGATATTACCCAAAACTGCCATTGCCGGCTTCAGATTTTTCTTATAAATGGCTGAGATGATTGCCACATAGACTGCACTTCCGATACCACCGCTGACCGTTGCCCCGGCAAGACGGCTGATCTGTATATTCAGATCGAACTGTGAAAGTGAATGCTGGTCATTCAGAATTTTCTTTTCGTTTGCCTTAAGATAGTTGTAGGTATTTCTGATGTTTTCTTTCACTTCGGTTGAATTGGTTCCGGTAACGGTATATTTACCGCTTCCTTTAACGGCAACAACCTCAATTTTCACCAGTGCTGTTGTTGAACCGTCACTGGTGGCTGAATAACAGACCCCCGGAGGCAGCGGATTGTTCTCGATAAGGGAAGATCCCCGTTCTTCAGGAAGACCGATATATTTCTCCTCCTGTGTTTCTTTATCAATATAGCTGAAATTAGTATCCCAAAACTCCACACCTCCGATGCGCTTTAGCTGTTCTTTTACCCTGCGGCGCATTTCCATTGCGGTTTCAAGATATGCATGAAGATCTTCTTTGGTAAAGTTTCCGTCCGGGTGAAGCAGTTTGATGAAGCCGGAAACAATTTTTCTTACGGATTTGGAGTCACGCTGTTTTAAGTGCGAGCCGAGCGTAAAATATTTGTCAAGTACTTCAAAGTGAGTGGTTTTCCTCTGCGATTTTAAAACCTCTGAGAAGAAGTCTGTACTGAAACCAAAGTGTGTGGTAAAGTTTGACGGGCTGAACTTTGATATCTCCCATCCTGGCAGGAAGAGATGAACTCTGTCTAAAAATGCAGTATCATAATTAACTTCTTCTGAAAGAGGGCTGAACAGATGTGAAGTCTGCAAAACAGTTTCAACCGGCTGATTAATGTTTCCATTTAATATGACTGATGCAGAACCTGTTATCTCACCCCCTTTTGCCCTTGAGAATGAGCCGGACTCCATATAATCTTTCATCAGGGGAATAGCATCGCGGTCTTTAAACAGACGGTCAGTACTTTCATCAAAGCAGATTGCATCCCACAGCCCGACAGCGCCAACCTTGCCTGTTGAGTTATTTACAAAAAGCTGAGCCACGGTTCCCTGCCCCCCTGAAATGAGGATTGCATAAGGGGTAATTTCTTTGTATATATATGATTTACCTGAAGAACGCGGACCCAGTTCAACCATATTAAAATTTGCCTCAACCAGTGGGATCAGGCGGCAGAGCAAAAGATTTTGTTTCCTTTCATCCAGCCCCTCACTTTCCGGCTCGTAGCCCGCGCTCCGGAGCAGCAGGGTGCGCCATTCCGGGGTTGTAAATTCTTTTCTTTTTTCCGCAATGGTATCGTTGTTAAATGCTGAAAGTTGTATCGGCTGTATGCCCCGCACAACAAAGGGATATACCACTGAACCGTCCGTGATCATGGGATCATATTCCATATCAATAATTGCCCAGATACCGCCAAGCAGAAGCTTTTCGTGGCTTTTAACCAGATCATCGCTGATATTTGCATTTTTGATATTGCTGTTGCTTATCCTTGCCCAGTACCGGTCTTTCTTTGCTTCGAGTTCTACGGAGATTTTATCAATAATTTTATACCTGCCGCTCTCCCTTATTTTAGATTGTATCAGTGAACTCTCTTCCGGATTCACATAATGCTTTCGCAGTACCCCTTTTACATTTTCGATCCCCTCGCTAAGTTTTTGTTCATCTTCGGTGCTGCAGGAGTTTGCAAGCAGATACTCAAGCACAAAAGCGGGAACATTAGCCCCCCCCTTTATAATACCCACGATATCTTTTTTTACGACAAAGCCCCTGAAGTGTTCAAGCGCTTTTTTATCAAGTTCATCTAATATGATCATAACTATATGCTCCTATAAAAGACCTTCCAAGTCTCTTGCGTTTGATTTTGAAACCTTTACTGAATCCAGATGCTCTTTTGTTTCCGCATCGGTCAGAACTGCATTGATAGTGCTGCTTCCGCTAAATGAAAACTCAACGGATTCAGAAGCACCCGCTTCGATGGTGATGAGTGCACTGCTGCTTTTCAGAATATTCTGGGCATAAAGCAAAAGCTGCACCTTTCTTGAAGCAGTAAAAAGATCAGCCCTCCCTTTGCCGGCTGTTAGTTTTACCACGAAGTATTCACCGGTTACTGATGCCAGATCTTTTTTATTTGTGATGCTCACTTTCAGCCCTGCAGCAGCGGAACCGGAACGGCTGAAAACAAAATTCGGAATGATAATCTCCTGCGGAGTAAGTCCCCCGTGGGCAAATCCATACACACCTTTCGATTTAAAAGGTCTGTGGTTTTTTGCTGCATACAGATAACGGTAATCTTCATAGGGCCGTTCAAACTGAATCCAGTCATTCCGGTTTTGTTTTTCAACAGTGCGCAGAAACCTTTCATGCACTTCCTTTTTACCCTCTGCCGCAGGGTCAAGTTTATCAGCTTCGGTCAGAAGCCCGGTAAGTACAAAACCATGGTCAGTTACCAGATGTACTTCATGAAAATTCATTTTTAGGAGCAGCAGTATTTTTTCCGCAATCACTTTCTCAAATTCCCTGAAGAGTTTCAGCACTCCGTGCTGCAGTTTTTCTCCCGCGTCATCTATATCCTTGTAGGTCAGCACCAGATGGTCTCCGGTTACCCCATCATGCAGTTCTTCAAGATCAAGAAAGGTAATCTCCTTTCCAGATTCTGCCCGCAGTTGCTTTTCCCGTTCGGCATGAATCTGAAACACTTTTCCGCTTTCCGAATAGAGAGCACTCATATTATGTTCGGTTATAGAGGGCATTCCCGCAATCATACTGTTTATAACAATGCGACAGTTTGATTCCAGACCATGAGCAATGCTCTCTGCTATTTCATAACGGAGCCCGTCGCAGACGATTACCGCTATTCTTCCTTTTGAGCTTATGAACAGCCGGGGCAGATGCCCGCTCTGGTCTTCTTTATAACCGCTGCTGTATGCGTACCAACGATCTAGAAGCTCTGCCAGTTTACTTTCATAGTGTTCCTGCAGAGGTCTCAGGAGCTCTTCCTCCTGCATAAATTCAGCATAGAGATTCCTGACCGCACGGTCAAGTTTATGAAAATGGTTCTTATAAAATTCTGTAACCTTTTCAAAGGAATTGCAGGCGCCAAGCGGTTCTGTGTTAAACTCTGCCAGGGTCTGTATATCTTTCCACCATTCGGGAATAAACCTGAGCGATTTTCTGTTCTTTATCCGCTGAGCTGTTTTCCGGAGTTTTTCAGTGATATAACTCTTATCCCTGAAATGTAAGGCGATATCTTTAAGCTGCAGCCGGTCAATTTGCTCAAAGCAATGATCAGGGTGTGCACCCCAGATATCTTTAACGCTGCTTATTTCATGCGCTGCAATATATTCTTCAAGCCGGCCGTAATAGGTATTGCTGTCAGCCCAGGCATAATAAACCTCCAGAAGAACACCGCTGAGGGTATTGTTTATGAGCCCTGAAAAAATCTTCTGCGTAATTTCAGCAGCAAGTGTTTTAGGAGGGATGGTTCTTTCCGGCTGATCAAGCAGTTCAAAAAGTTTTACTTCAAACAGGCGGTAAACATCCGGGTCTTTTTCGCTTTTATATACTTCCGGATTGTATAAAAATGGGAGAAGTTCTTTCTTAATCTCAATAATCTGTTCAATGCCGAGCAGAATTTTTTTCCACCAGCCGCTATCCCTGCCAATGCTTTCCTTTGCAGCAGTTATCAGCAGGGGGCTTTCAAGCTGAATCTGTATGCCGGTGAGGGCAAAAAGTTTTTTCCTTATCCACTCAGCAGGTGAGCTCAGGTTAATCATACCGTGAGTAAAACAGTAGTCATACAGAAAACTGAGCTCATTAAGGGGCCGCGCCGCATAAAAGACTACTTTTTCTGACTGATGTGTGCTCTCAGCTTTAAAGCGGAGAAAAAACTCCTCCCGCACCCGCTGCCAGTGTTCTGAGTTTGCCTTCCCGGTTTTAAGCAGCGTATATCCCTTCTGCTCAAGCAGGGGAACCAGAAAACTGCACTGCCCGGAAGGGTCAAGTATAACCGCTCTGCCGCGCGGCTCAAGCAGTTTGTCAAGTTCTTCAGTAATCCAGATATCAATCATTGGTTAACTTTTTCTTTCTGATAAAAGTAAACAGTTGCCCTGTATTTTCATAATCACCAGTCTGCGTTAAGGTATTTTTCAAGCTGTGAATTCTTGCCGCCGGATTTTAGCACTTCAGCGCGGAGCATTCCCTTTTTCTGAAGAGGCGCTATATTCTTCCCCACACCATCATCAAGTTTCGGGTCATAACCCTCGGCTATCAGTTCGTCAAGTTTTTTTGTGAAGTTATCAATTTCCTGAAGCTGGTATCTGATAGTTTCCAATTCCTGCTGCCCCTGGGCTGTGGCAACTCCTGCAAGCTGCGCGAGCCGGTAACCTAAATTCTGAACCCGGCTGTTTATATATTGCGATTTCAGTTTAAATAAGCTGTCCCGGTTCCATTTATAAATAATAATATATACTTCAAAACCCTGATAGGGGCCGCTGCTCAGGTGCCAGATAAAGGGAGTTTTGGGCAGATACATAAACAGATTAAGAAGATTGCTGAGATCCTTAAAAAAATGATGCTCAAGATATTCATTTACCGGTCTGCCAAGCAGACCGTCAAGCTGCATATACTGCGCCGGGGTAAAGCCCTGCTGCAGGCAGTAATCCTCAAGCCGTTTGCTCAGTGCATCTTCTCCGGGGAGCCCGACCAGAGGGATGATGCCATCTTCATCCTGCTGAAGCAAAGTACGTATGCTGTCGGCAAGAAACTCCAATGCTATTTCTGCTGCCCGTGCTTTAGGAAGTATTCCGGCTTCCTTAAACCAGTACCATACATTAATGGGGTTCACCTGATGGCGGATGCAGAACTCTTCAAGATCATTATTGCTCTGGTAAAGCGTTTCAAACCCCTCCTTAATTTCACTAACCGTATTCTCTTCAAAAGTTGCTAAAGGAAGTTGTTTAATATAATCAACTACCTCAGGCAGCGGGTCAGTAATCTGGGCGAGAAACTCACTTCGAGCTTCTTCAAAAACGGGGAGCGAGCCAATAGATTTGCCCATCTTTTCTTCAACCTGCTGCCGGTCTTCAGTGCTCAGTTCATAAACTTCAAAGATGATCTCGTTTATAACAGCTTCATTAAGAAGCATCCAAGCTAATAGTCCGTTTTCAAAATTAAGATACGACAATAAACGATCTTTAATCGAACTATCTGAATAAGCGATTATTGAATTCCGAACAAAATTCGATTCAATTAAACTAAATGAGTTTATATGTTTTTTTATCGAAACATTTCTAAAAGACAGTAAGGAAACTTTGTCTTCCTGTTGCTGTGATGGTTTAACAAATGGAATACGCCAGATGTCCCCCTGATTAATATTAACTGTAGGGTTAAGACAATCAGATATATAGAAGATTAGACTTGAGTTAAAAAAGCCTAAGGCGTAGTTAATATTTGAGAACGAATTAGGAAATATTCCGGGTCCACCAGCATCCGTAATAAAGTTTTTGGGCAAGTATCTAAACGAAGCGCCTTTTGAACCACTTGCTGTATATGTTATACCTTCGAGGAAATGATAATCTTCATTTCTGACAACCGAAGTTTCGAAATTTTTAATATCAAAACCGTTGTTGTCCCAATTCAATACCGTCCAATTGTTCCCATACCATTTTTCAAATGGCCCACCTTTTGCATAACAAACCCATTTCTTTTTGTCATTTGAGTATTCGGTTGAAATGTAGTCTCGATCAATTTCCCACCAGAATCTTAAAAACTTATTGTTATCACTCGTTGTTAAACCTTTTACCACATCAAAGAAGTCATTTACAACCTCCCCCTTAAACTTCTCCCTAAACCCATCACTAATCCAATAAATAAAAGGCCAGCCGTCAATGATTTTGAGTTTTTCCTGAGGCAAAGTAAAGTTATGTTTGTTTGGGCGGTTGGCTACAAAATCCGATAAAGCTGTCTGGCAAAAATCTCTTTTATTTTTTTCGTTTGGAGTTCTTGTGTATTGATCCAAAGAAATAAAAAGTGAATCATTTTTGGTTTTGTTTCCTAACTCCAAAATGTAAAATGCAGGATCCGTCATTATAGTACCAAATAAATTACTTAAGCCGTAGTCAACGAATATGCTTATGTGTGTATTTGAAAGAATAAATTTCCGGACATCCTTAAATGTTGTGATGTACATGAATGTTAAGGGGTGAATGAGCGCAATTTTCCCTTCTTCATGCACGAGTTCGTAACCTCGTTTAATGAATACCGCATAAAGATTAGAATTGAATTTATGCGGCTTTTTGTAGTTTGTTTCAATAAATTCTTTTAAGTCTTTTCCAAAATCAGCGCTGTCAGTATAAGGAGGGTTCGCAACTGCAACATCATATTTCTGTGTTATAATCTGCAGAAAGCTAAGTGCATCCTGTGTTTTGGTATTAAGAAAAGTAAGACCTTGTTTTTTTGAATGCTCCTCTACCGCTTTCTGAAGCCCGGAAAAGAAATTTTGCCGGAACTGCTCATAATCAGCAAGGGTGGCTTCTGAGTAAAGACTAATCTGAATGCTGTCAAACTGGCTGACAAGCACACTCATGTGACCGGCAAATTTTTCTTCAAGGCGCAGCAGTGAACCAAATTTATATGCCTGCTGCAGGTCTTTCCAGATATCCACTATGATTTTTTCAGCCCAGCGGTCTATCTGACCGTTTGTTTCAAAGAGGTGTTTAACCTCCTTGTAAGGGGGGAGAAAAAAGTCTGAACTGACGATGTTAAAGTGTTCGATTTTAACGGAGCGCTTTTTCCGTTTTGCCTTAATATATAAACCAAGCTGGGCAAGCTGCACGGCCCGGTCATCAAGGTCAATACCATGAAGGTTATTGGCAATGATCAGTTCCGGGATATCTGCAATTGCATAGTGAGCGCCGTATTCTTCTATCTGGTCAAGGTAGAGGTCGTAAAAAAGATCAAAACCATAGAGCAGAAAGTTACCTGAGCCGTTTGCCGGGTCAATCATGCGCAGCTCATGCAACGGTTTGGGTTCGCGCAACCTTGAGGCAGGTGCACCGGCTATCTTATATTTTTCTTTTATTTTGCTTTCAGGGTACATTTCCAGATAAAGCTTACCAAGACTGTTATCAACCAGGAACTGCACCACCCACCGGGGCGTATATACCTGGCTCTGAATGCTCACCTTGTTATATTCGGTTTTCTGCCCGCTTGCCTTGTGGGCAGCTTTTTTGTAATTGTTATAACTTTCATAAAGCCATCCGAGTATATCATCACTCTTCCAGATATCCGGCTCAGACTGGGGGTCTGTTTCAATGCTGTTATACGCGGTAATAATACTCTGCATTTCAAGCGGGGCGGGCATCAGGTGATATGGATGAGCGGGGCTGAAAAGGGGTATATCACCAGCCAGTCTGCTCAGTTGTTCTTCAAGAAAGGGGATAAGCCCTTCTGCTTCCTCATTGCGGGCTTCCGGGTTTTGCTCAAGCCAGGCAAGATGCGCGAATGACCGGCCGCCATGGCTTTCCCTCCGGGTGACGATTTCCGGATGCAGGGTATGCGCTTCCATTACCTTTAGCGCGGCAAGGCGGTTAAACAGAGTAAAGGTTAGTTCCTCAACAAGTTTTTCGTATGCGTCTGCCGTGGTTCCGGTCTCCGCTTTGAACACTTCATGGATGGAATCCATTCTCTCCCGCTCACGATGGTACTGCGGAGGTGCGGAGCTGATCTGGTCAGAATTTTTTTCGTGAATACCCATCCTGCCGAGCCGGTTTCTGAATGCCCGGTCAATTAACTGCCTTATATGTTCTGCGTGTTCTGAAAGTTTCATGCTCTGTTTACAATAATCGGATTGCTAAAAAATGCTTACCCTTCTGAGTGATGCGGTATTTATTATCAGGGTCAGAAGGTTTTTCAGGAATGGTAAAGCCGATAAGCCCGGTATCTCTTAATGGCCTGAGATAGATATCCCTGAATTTTTTTGTGTTTTTATAATCGAATGACGCCAATAAATCAGCCATTTTAATTGGGGTTATGCATAAGCTGAGTATGGAAATTATGTACCAGTTTTTCTTCTTTAAAAGCCGGGTACCTTTTTGGTTCCAGCCCGGTATCTTTTTGAGCTCATCTTCAGCAAAAGGTTGTTTTTCAGCCCAATTAAGGGGGGTAAGCCCGGTACCTGCTTTGTGCCAGCCCGGTACCAAATGAATGAGTGCCTCCTCCCAGGTGCGGTCCAGAAATTCTGATGGTAATTCAATCTGGTTAAGCCCCTCCCAGTGTTCAGGGGGCAGATCAATCTTCAGATCAAGCCAGGGGATAAACTCAGCGGAGTATTTTGCCAGTGAAACAAACCGGAGCGGCAGAATAACCCTGAAGATATCATCATCAATAAATACGGGATGTGCCCCTTTAACATAATGGGGGAGATATTTATTGGTATTTCTGATGCCGGAACCGATCTCATCAGTCCAGCCGAATGCGGTGAAAAATTTTCTGATATTCGGGTTTTTAGGATAGGGATTAAAACCATCAGGGTCAATCACACCATGCAGGTGGGGTTTGTTAGGATTGGTTATAACTACTTCCTGACCAGTAATAAGCAGCTCCGTGGAAAGAGCGCTGGTATATTCTCTGTGAACAACAGCGTTGCCGATAACCTCTCTGAAGATTCTATCCCTCAGATCAATCCGCTGATCCCCTTCGAGGAAAAACATTTCGGGGAGATGTTTACTCACGAATTTTTTTAATTCAAGATAGGTATCAATCAGATTGGTCCGGAGAGGCGGGATGATCCTGTCATCATATCGGTCTTTGTTTTGCTTTCTGAGCAGCCCTTCGGTTTTATAAGCAGGCAGAATGCTTTGAATGGTCTCATCTTTTCCGAAAATAAGGGCTGCTGCCAGAGTAAGCCCTTCCTGACCGGACTGAAAGTCCCTTCTCCATAAAATAGCTTCGCGCAGCAGTTCTTCCTTCGATCGTAAAAGCCAGGGATGATCGGACTTGTTGTTCCTGATTAAGGTAAATGCTTTTTCAAATAACCCATCATCAAGGTCATCCATGCTCAGATGCGGATAAATAATGCCTTCAGTAAAAAAATTTCTTTTTCTGAGATAGATATCACTCAGGCGGTGCTGATCGTGAGTTATATCAAGATCACTTTCAAAATGTCTGACAAAAATTCTTCCTGAATGATTATGAATCTGGCTGCTTGCCGGTATATGCAGAATAATCACCCGGCCTTCAGGAAGAGTAACTGGCAGGGGTTCCACAAAGAGGGGCGGATCAATACAGTCTCTGGAATGTAATGAGGTGATGATATTTTTAATCAGTGTAAGTTCAGCACCGGGGGATATACCGGTGATATTACCGTTATCAGCAACCCCCAGTAATATGGTACCCCCGTCCGTATTTGAAAAACTGACAACGGTTTCATAAAGTGATGAAGGGAGAGAATTGTTTGCTTCCTTAAATTCAATACGGTTTCCTTCACCGGAATTTATGAGAAACTGTAACTGCGAAATTTCCATAGTCAGGAAGTAATTTCTACTTCGTCACTATCGGAGGCACCGGCAATTTTATGCAGTTCGGACTGCAGCCAGTTCCGGTACTCTGCAACTTTCATGCTTCCGGCGGGCATCTGTATCCTGATTTTTTTGACCACGGGTGCGGCCGCCCCTCCTGAAACCGGTTCAGGCGGTATTACTCTTACCAGACCTGCTCTGATGATTTCAGCTTCGGTTTTTTTACCGGGGAGCAATTCAATAAATGAGAGCACTTCAGAATAGGTAAATCTGCTTTGCTGGTCTTTTACATCAAAAGCAAGAGTAACTGAGGGGTTCCTTCTGTGCTGAGCATACTGTGCAAGTCCTTCGGCTTTTTCTTTTGCGCTGCTGTTCAGTCCCGCAGGAAGTGAATCGATCTCTGCAATAAGATTTTTAGTAATAACGGCCAGTTGTGAATAGCCCTCAGCACAGATTTTCATTGCACTGCTGAAAATGCGGTGATACTCATCTTTTATTTTTTGTGCTGCCTGCTGCAGTTGTGCAAAGTTCGCGACAACATCTCCCGTGAGAAGTGAGGAAAACTCACTCAACTGCTTTTGTATATCCGGACTTGCAGTCGCTGATTTTGTCAGTTCATCATGTACTGCATCAGCAAACAGTTTCCACTCATGCACTTTTGGAAAGCGGTCAGCAACAAACTTGTCAGTTTTTTCAATTTCACTGACCGCTGCCGTGAATTGATCTTTAATCTTAAGAAATTCTTCTGCTTTGTCAAAATAATTTGCCTCACTCACCGCGCCGGTAAGTCCGCCAAGAAAGCCGCCGCTTTTCAAAGTTGCGGGGAATAGTTTTCCAAACTCCTTAATGTTCTTGGAAAGCACATCAGTTCTGTCTGCTAATTTTACTGATATATCACGGATGGTATTAACCAGATCAAAGTCACTGGTATTATAATCAATATGCCGGTCAGTATAAAGAGCAGGGTTTAGATTCATGATCGTTTCAGCAAGTTGCTGTTTCTGCGCAAGTGAAAGTGTTTTGGAAACTGCCTTGAAAGATGCTTTTCTGAATTCCCTTGCCGAGGAGAATATATCAGCCGCGCCGTTATCTCTCCAGGAAAATTTATCTGCTCCGTTGTGGCGGGCTATAATCTTTCCACCGCGCATCAGTGCCGCAACTGATGTGATAACCGTACCGAAGGTAAATCCTGCCGGCGGTTTTTCAAGTTCAGTTTCAAGAGATGCACCGTCAACAAAAGTGTTTCTCAGCCGGAATAAAATTTCTTCAGAGACCTTCAGGTTTGCGCCGGTAAAGCTCCCCTGTGCGTCAAAAAAGAGGAAGTCGCTCCCGTTAAAATACTGATGCAGTCGTGAGTTATTCGCTTCTTTAATGACCGAGGCAGCTATGGTGTCATTCAGCTGTGAGGAAAGCCGTTTGCTGTAAACATTACCGATCATCAGCTTTTGCTGTTTCTGCAGATCGCTAAGGCAGGTTGCGGGTGTAACCTCGGTAAGGTTATACATATAGATTATGGTGGCATTTTGCAGGGCATTATTCACCAGATCAGTAACTCTTCTGAGTTTTTCTTCCTTAGCGGCTGAAAAGCTCATCAGAATTCTGCCTTCTTCTGACTGTGGATTGCTGTACTTTTGTTCGAGATAGCTTATCCGTTCTGCTTCATCAATCAGGCGGTCAATTTCCCTGAAGGAAGTATTATCAGGCACAAGCCAGAGCAGGTCTTTATCGTTCTGATGCCGTGCCCTGAGAGCTGAAATATCAGCAGAGCGGTCGTCTGAAAAATTGTAAATACTTTTTATCTTAATCTGAAGATACTTCTGCTTTGCGGTGGTAAGTTCATCATCGTTATCGGTGGTGATATAAAAATCGTACTGCAGGCCATTATCAGAAACGCGGGCTGAAGATTTAACTGCTTCGGAAGTTTTATATGCCGTTGTAAGTTGTTTTTTCTTTGCAAAGCTCTGCACGGTAAACCCGTTCATCTCATCAAGCAGCCGCTGTTCAATATCTGATGTGATTCTGTAGGTTTTATTATTCTCGAGAAGAATTTTAGCTTCAACCAGAATTTCGAGTGCTTTAAGAATCTGTTCCTGCGTTTTATGAAACTGGTCGGGGTCACTGATAAAGGACCGGGTTATATTCGGGAGTGTTGGCGGGGTTATTTCTGCCTCAGTGAGGAAGTTAATTGTTTCGAGCAAACGCCTGCCGTTAACGGTGGATTTAACTTCCGTGAGAGTTCTTTCAGCATTGGAATAGCGGCTCACTAAGCGTACCGGCGGCTGGGGCTGTCCTTCCTTTGCAATGTGCCAGCCGGTTACCGTATGAAACAGATCGGTATGCTGCACTTCCTGGCGGAGTATATCATAGGTAGTGATTATCATACCGCGTGCCGCTACTTTTGTGGAAGCATATCCTTTGGTGCCAAAAAGAAAGTTCTGCAGCAGGTCAAACTGGTATTTATAAAAAGGGTAATAGGTTCTGTATGATTCCTGATTGTCTGTTTTACTGACACCGGCTCCATGAAGAGAGGCATGGTCTGCTATCTTGCCGGAGTTTTTTGCATAATAATCAGCAAGCTCTTTAAGCCCCTTTTCATTTTTTTTGAGCAGCCGGTTGCGGATGATGACATCAACCTCGGTTGCCTCAAGATGAATTTTTGTTTTAAACCGGTCGGTAACTTTCGTAAGCTGCGCGCGGTCAACATTGGAGTTGTTTATTACATCATCAAGTTTTTCCTGTGCTATGGCAATAGTCCAGACCTTACCTCCGAGCGAAGAAAGCGCTTCACTTACCCCCTCAAGATCGAGCAGGGTGAATTTCTGCTGGCTTACGGCTTCACTGGTTTCATCAAACATGAAGACAATTTTTTCATTCTTCTTTATCGCCAGATAGTTTTCAAGCTCTTCTTTAAGCCGTGCCGCGCTGAACTGGTCAATTTCGCGCCTTACTGAAGTGATCAGATTCTGGTAATCAGCATCGGATTTTCCGGATGCAATATATATTTCCCGTATTGCCGGGGCATACTTAAAGGTGTTATCCCTTAAGGAAGCCCATTCTTTTTTTATCCATGTTGAAACAAACTCATTGATATCTGTTTTCCCTTCGCTTACCATGAGTTTGTAAAGAAACACTCCATGTTCGTTATCGGGAAATCCTTCTGTTCGCAAAAATCCTTTAAAGAGAGTAAAGGCCAGCCCCTTTGAAGTGTCCTGTTTAGCAACATCAAGAAAAATCACTTTTGAGGAGACAGCATCCAGGGCAAATATGGAATTTTTTACCAGCTCTTCGTCTGTAATCCCGGTAAACCTCTGCAATATGCGCTGCCGGGCAGGCGTGCCCCCAATAACGCGGTTGCTTAAAAGATAGCCGAGCAGTTTGCCGAAATAAGATTTACCGGAACCGTAAAACCCCGATATCCAGACACCGGTTTCCCGGATGTTTGAAGTATAAATCCTGAGGAAATCTGAATATGAACCGGCAAGACCGTCTGTAACGATGTAGTGATCAATTTCTGTTTTTATCTCAAGTTCAGAGATATCTTCAAGATCAATAACATTTTTGATGTCTTCTGATAAATCAATGGTAAGAATATCTTTTATTTTCATTGCTCTGGTAAGTGTTAGTTAACAATCATGCATCTGTATTTGGAAGCCGGACGGGTGCCAAGAAAGCGTAACTGATCTCCCTCCTGTGTTGCCGGATAGAGAATGATAAGGGGCTTGTCAGATTTCATAACAAGTTCACTTTCCATCAGATGAATATTATCAATTCCCGTGGCAAATAAAGCTCCGCTTCTGACCAGTACCGGAATCTTTCCGGCTGAGAAAGCACCTCCGATTGCGGATAATATATATTTGTAAAGGTCAGGCCGGTTTTCTCCCGCGGGGGCCTTAAAAATCTGTTCAACTGAGCCCTGCAGAAATTCAAATCCGGATTCAATATCCGCAAGGTTGTTTTCAGCAAAAGAAACAATAATAGAGTTCAGGTCAATAATCTGATATTGGTGGCCGTTCAGCAGCGAATTCATCTCATTGATGAATAACTGCTCCTGTGAAGGATCGCAGACAAGTAGGACACAGTTTCCGCCGTTGGCGTTCAGGCGTATTTCAGATCGCCTGTCTGACTCAACAATTGCCTTAACCTGGCTGATCAGCTGCTCAGGGTTTGAAAATGATTTCATATAGTTCCTCACCTGGAATGAGTGGTTCAATAGTAAGGCGATCACCAGTATATACTAATGAGAAATACCGGGCAAACTTTTTCTGGGTAATTCTTGAAAGAAAACTCTCTCTCTCCATAAAGCTGTATTGCAGCCAGTTGCTTTTAAGCAGGTTAGGCATTTTGCTTGCCGCCGCCAGCCAGTATATGTAAATTACCATCATGGCATCTGACAAATAGACTGTGGTCATTTTTTTTCTGAGTGATCCTTCCATCAGACCGAATTTTTTAAGAAGTGTCAGATATTTTGAGGCTGTTAAGGTCAGGGTATAATCTGACCATGCCCGCAGTTCATCTGAACTCTGGCGTAATTCACGCAGGCATGATTCTGCTTCTGATTTGGAAATGGAAACCCTTCCGCTGAAGAGGGCCGGAAAGAAGACCTGGCTGTTTAGATAATGCAGCAAATCATTATTGAAGGAAGCATTCCAAAAAAGGTAAAGGCGGGTATCCGAATCAATACCCTTGTGTCTGAGAAGGGATGAGAATAGTTTTTCTGCTTCTTCCTGTTGAAACCGGAGCAGAGTAGTGGTAATAGCTTTTCTGAATCTGGTGACAGATCTTGCGGTTTTTAATCCGGTATAAGTATGAAATTGGTCAACAGATTTGGTAGCAAGATCCGCATTCTGATAAAACAGAGTAATAAGATTCCAGTCCGGAAGTCCGCCTAAAAGGTTAATGTCAGTGTTAATGTTCATCCGTTATTCTTAGTTCCATTGTATCCGAACTTATTCGCCCGGGTTATGGCTCATCCCGCCAAAAGGTGATGTGCAGAATCCGCCCAATGTATTCAGATTGAATAAAAGCCGGAATTCAAGCCCGGGAAATAAAAATGTATTAGTGTCAGGTTATTTCCCTGATTCTTCAAAACCGGAAAATATAATCTTTCTCCGAAGTATTATACCCCGGATGCAATTCCTATTGCTTAGATCAAATATAAGTATAAATGAAAAATATTTGGCAAGCTTTAGTTGAAATATTCTCCAAACCGCGGGGGTTCTCCTGAACAATAATCGCCTGCCCCCCTTTTATCCAATTCTTCTCACCCTAAATTGAATTTCACCCGCTTTTTCGGTAAATTTATAATTGTATTAAATAATATTTCCCTTAGGAGAAACAGAAAAATGGCAGTTAAAGTAGGTATAAATGGATTTGGCAGAATCGGACGACTGGTATTTAATGCACTGGTTGAAAAAGGTCTGCTCGGTAAAGAAGTTGATGTGGTTGCTGTAGTTGATGTCAGCACCGATGCTAAGTATTTTGCGTATCAGTTAAAGTATGATTCAGTTCACGGCAAATTGAAAGCTGAGCTTTCGACTGAAAAAAGTGACCCCTCACTTGCCGATGACGATGTTTTTGTAGTAAACGGCAACAAAGTTAAATGCGTTGCTGCAACCAAAGACCCCTCACAGCTCCCCTGGAAAGAGCTCGGAGTTGAATATGTGATTGAGTCAACCGGACTTTTCACTGATTCTGATAAAGCCAAA
The DNA here is from genome assembly GCA_045863035.1 of Ignavibacteriales bacterium. Taxonomy (GTDB): domain Bacteria; phylum Bacteroidota; class Ignavibacteria; order Ignavibacteriales; family Ignavibacteriaceae; genus H2-BAC3. The sequence goes on from BTUV01000023.1 coordinate 28,899, forward strand.
GGTCACCTGACCGCAGGCGCTAAAAAAGTAATTATCTCAGCCCCTGGTAAAGGCGATGTTAAGACTGTGGTAATGGGCGTTAATGACAATGAATATGAGCATGATAAGCATCATATCATTTCAAATGCATCATGCACCACCAACTGCCTGGCTCCGGTTGTACACGTTCTTCTGAAAGAAGGCATTGGCATCGAGACCGGTCTGATGACCACCATCCATGCTTATACCGCGACCCAGAAAACCGTTGACGGCCCTTCAAAGAAGGACTGGAGAGGCGGACGCGCTGCAGCTATTAACATCATCCCATCTTCCACCGGTGCCGCAAAAGCAGTGGGTGAAGTTCTTCCCGCAACCAAAGGAAAACTGACCGGAATGTCCTTCCGTGTTCCGACCGCTGATGTATCTGTAGTTGACCTGACCTTCAGATCAGTAAAAGAAACCTCTATTGCGGAAATTGATGCGCTTCTGAAAAAAGCATCTGAGACCTATCTGAAAGGTATCCTCGGATATACCAAAGAAGAAGTGGTTTCAACTGATTTTATTCATGATGACCGTTCTTCAATCTATGATTCACAGGCAACCATGCAGAATAATTTTAAGGATGAAAAACGTTTCTTTAAGATTGTAACCTGGTATGATAACGAGTGGGGTTACTCCTGCCGCGTTGTTGACCTGCTGAACAAAATAGCCAAAATGGGCTGATATTACAGAAAGCAGGCAGACAAAGCCATGAACAAAAAAACTATAGACACAGTTGATCTAAAAGGAAAACGGGTACTGGTCAGGGTTGATTTCAACGTTCCTCTTGATGAGAACATGAAGGTAACCGATGACAAAAGAATCGTTGAATCTCTTCCGACTATAAAAAAAATAGTTGCCGCAGGAGGAAAAGCCATCCTGATGAGCCACCTTGGCCGTCCCAAAGGGAAGGTAAATCCGAAATACTCCCTCAAACCGGCAGCGTTAAAGCTTGCTGAGCTGATGGGTAAGGAAGTGGTTCTGGCCGGTGACTGCATCGGTATAGAAGCCGAAAAAGCAGTAACCGCTATGAGCAACGGTGATATCGTCCTTCTTGAAAACCTCCGCTTCCATGAGGAAGAAGAGAAGAATGATGATGCTTTCGCAAAACAGCTTGCATCACTCGGTGATATCTATGTGAACGATGCTTTCGGAAGCGCACACCGTGCCCATGCTTCAACAGAAGGTGTGACCAAATTCCTGCGTCCGGCTGTAGCAGGTTATCTGATGGAAAAAGAACTGAACTACCTCGGTAGGGCGGTTGCTTCTCCGGAAAGACCATACTGCGCTATACTCGGCGGTGCAAAAATCTCAGGCAAAATTGATGTGATCAATAACCTGATTGATAAAGTGGACACGCTGATAATCGGCGGCGGAATGGCTTATACTTTCTACAAAGCACAGGGTCTGGAAATCGGAACCTCGCTCCTTGAAGCAGAAAAAGTGGATCTCGCAAAAGAACTGCTCGACAAACTTAAAGCATCAGGCAAGAAGTTTCTTCTTCCGGTGGATGTGGTTGTTGCTCCTGAATTTAAGGATGACTCCCCACAGGAAGTGGTACCGGTTACTGCCATGCCCGCTGAAAAGATGGGTCTGGATATCGGTCCTGAATCAATAAAGCTCTTTACCGAAGCCATTATGACCTCAAAGACGGTTGTCTGGAATGGTCCGATGGGTGTATTTGAGTTCGATAACTTTGCAAAGGGTACCAATGCCATCGCTCAGACGCTGGCCGATGCCACAAAGCAGGGTGTGGTAACTGTGGTTGGCGGAGGTGACTCAGCCGCCGCAATAGCCAAAATAGGGCTTGAAACTGAAGTCTCTCATGTTTCTACCGGAGGCGGTGCTTCCCTTGAGTTCCTCGAGGGAAAAGTCCTCCCCGGAGTTGAAGCTCTCGATCAGGTCTGATTAAACTGAATAATTCAGAAAGCCGGTTGCCCAAAAAAGTGGCTGACCGGCTTTTTTATTGTATGTGCAGGAAAGCCCGTTCATTGACCGGAATCCGCCTGGTGTGAATTGAATCATACGGGATGGTATTCTCTGATAAATCTTTTGGGGAACTAAGTGGTATTTTTAGTTATTTTTGTAACAGAAGCGTCTAATTGATATTAAAATGAAAGAGTTAAACTAAGGTATGTCTGACGGATATTACAGACCCGGAGGAATGGGATGGAGTTATTTCCCTCCGGTCATCAAAAATTTACTGATTATTAACGGTGTTATATTTCTCTTGCAGAATCTGGCACAAACAGTCGTAATAGATGGTTTGCGCGGTTCAGATGTTCTGCTGAAGTATTTTGCACTGATGTCACCTGACTCAGGATATTTCCAAATCTGGCAGTTCATCACCTATCAGTTTATGCATGGCAGTTTCAGCCATTTGTTTTTCAATCTCTTTTCTCTGTGGATGTTCGGGGCTGAACTTGAGAATATGTGGGGGTCACGCAATTTTCTTATTTTTTATCTGGTTGCCGGAATAGGGGGAGCCGTTTTTCATCTCCTGTTTTCTGCAATCTTTCAGGGAATTATTCCTCCCGTCATTGGCGCATCGGGAGCAATATTCGGCGTGATGGTCGCATTCGGGCTGCTGTTTCCTGACCGGTATATACTTTTTTATTTTTTCATTCCGTTAAAGACCAAGTATTTTATCGCATTCCTGATACTGATAAACGTACTGGCCGTGGATGATGCCGGTAGCGGTGTGGCCCATCTTGCGCATCTCGGCGGTGCGGTGTTCGGGTTTCTTTTTCTAGCATTCGACAAACGTCTCGGTTTTGATATACAGCAGAGGATGTCCGGCTGGAAGGATAGTTTTTACCGCGGAAGTAAAGGGAGAAGACCATCAAATCCCTTCGGAAGCGGCGGTATGTTCAACAAAGATGAAGAAGATGACCGATATACTTCACGCACAACTTCCTACCGCGATGTTGAAGATGCCCGATATAAGGATGTGAAGAAGGAAGAACGTGAAGTTTCGCAGGAAGAAATTGACCGTATTCTGGATAAAATCAGCCAGTCGGGTTATAAGAATCTGACCGAAGACGAAAAGCGGATACTTTTTGAAGCAAGCCGCCGGATGAATAAGGAAGACCGGAGATAATCTGCTAAGTTCAGCGGGTATGAAAGTTTTTAGCGCGGTCCTGCTATTGGGCTCGGTGGTTTTTCTTCTGACCGGATGCTCAGACGAGAAGCCGCTTGATCAGGAGAAATTCATAGAAGTCTATTATGATATACTTGTATTGCAGGAAAGCCGGGGGATGGAGTTCAGCGCGATGCAGAAAATCCGTGAGGATGTATATAAAAAACACGGCATTACGCACGGGCAGTATGAGGCAACCGTAAAATACCTTTCGGAAGATACCAAGCGGTGGGAGAAGTTTTTTGATGAGATGATTGCTTATGTAAGAGTGAAAGAAAAAGCAGCGATGGGGAGCAATTCAACAAAAACGGAATGAAGTATGAAGTATGAAGTATGAAGTATGAAGTATGAAGTATGAAGTATGAAG
>BTUV01000024.1:0-32022 GCA_045863035.1 Ignavibacteriales bacterium
CTGAAGACGACAAACAGGATTTTTTTCGGGCAGGTGAGTCTGAAGACGACAAACAAGTTTTTTTTCGGGCAGGTGAGTCTGAAGACGACAAACAAGTTTTTTTCAGGCAGGTGAGTCAGAAGACGACAAACAGGATTTTTTTCGGACAGGTGAGTTTGAAGACGACAAACAGGATTTTTTGGGCAGGTGTGTTTGAAATTCGGAGGTCAGTATGCTTTTATTGTTCCCTCACCAGGGTTGATAGTTATCCTCAGGGTAAAAAAACCCCTTCTGAGCCGGTAAGTGAATCCTTCTGTTACATCTTCAGATTCATCCCAATAGGGAAAGGAAAAATCCATAATAGCCATCCGGCGATATGTTTTGTGACATTCGTTAAATTCCCGGAATTCGTGGCAAAAATCCCCATTTCTCAATCCACCTTTCACAATAGTTCCGTATTTTAAAGGATTATTTTATCATTATTTATGGAAGAAAACCGTGAAAATAGGTGTTCCGGTTGAACGATTTACAGGGGAAAACAGGGTGGCACTGGTCCCTGATGTTGTTAAAAAACTGGTGAAGGATGGGTTTTCCGTCCTTGTCGAAAAAGGCGCCGGGGATCGTGCCTTCTACTCAGATTCAGACTATACCGCAGCAGGGGCACAGATTGCTCCCACTGCTGAAGAATTATACAGTTCATCAAATATTATCTTTAAAGTCCGCCAGCCACTGACACAGGCAGAAGGGAAAGATGAGGTATCGCTCCTGAAAAAGGATACACTTCTGGTTAGTTTCCTTCAGCCGATGCAGAATACTGCACTTATGCAGGATCTAGCAGCCCGCGGGGTAAATGCTATCTCAATGGATTTTATCCCCCGTACCACCAAGGCACAGCGGATGGATGCTCTCAGTTCACAAAATAATCTTGCCGGCTATAAGGCCGCACTGACTGCAGCCAATCATTACGGCAGAATATTTCCGATGCTGATGACCGCGGCTGCAACTATTACTGCGGCAAAGGTTCTGGTTATTGGCGCAGGGGTGGCAGGGCTGCAAGCACTCGGAACCGCTCGCCGGCTTGGCGCTGTGGTGGAAGTAACAGACGTCCGAACTGCGGTTAAAGAAGAGGTGCAGTCACTCGGAGGTAAGTTTATTGACATCCTCCCGGGTGCAAATCTTCAGGATGAACGCGGTTATGCCCGTGAAGCCACTCCGGAAGAACTTCAGAAGCAGAAAGAAGCTCTTCTGAGGCACGTTAAAGGAAACGATATCATCATTACAACCGCCGTGGTTCCGGGAAGAAAAGCTCCTGAGATTATTACGGAGGATATGGTGAAGGAGATGAAAAACGGCTCCGTGATTGTGGACCTGGCTGCTGATTTCGGCGGAAACTGCACGCTTACAAAACCATCTCAGACGATCACCGCCCATGGTGTTACCATTATCGGGGAATCAAACTTCCCTTCGCAGATGGCACCGCAGGCGAGCGATCTCTACGCAAAAAATATATACGCACTCATTGAGTATATGAAAGGCAAACAGGAAACACTCACGGTTAACACGGAAGATGAAATCGTAAAGGAGTCCCTTATCACCTGGCAGGGAAGCGTATTCAACAGCCGTGTACTCAGTCTTATTTCAAAGAATGGTTAAGATATGGATTCATTTACCTTTTTAATGTTTATCTATGTGTTCGTGCTGGCGATCTTTACCGGTTTCGAACTCATCACTAAAGTACCGCCAAATCTTCATACACCGCTGATGTCGGGCTCTAATGCTATCTCAGGCATTACCATCGTGGGAGCGATCATCGCATCAGGGCTCGAAGATAATATGGCAGCGCAGATTCTCGGTATGGTTGCTCTTATCTTCGCCACGACAAACGTGGTTGGAGGATATCTGGTTACCGACAGAATGCTCAAAATGTTTAAGAAGAAGGAGAAGAAATGAATACTTCTCTTTTAATAAACATTGTATATCTTGTTTCATCGGTGCTTTTTATATACGGCATCAAGAAACTCGGCTCCCCGAAGACTGCCCGGCAGGGTAACTCCCTTTCAGCCCTCGGAATGCTGCTCGCGGTTGCTTTTACACTGTTTGATAAGCACATATTTTCGTTCGAATATATTCTTGCGGGTCTTCTGGTCGGTTCAGCTATCGGTTTAATTTTTGCAACCAAAGTTGAAATGACCGCCATGCCGCAGATGGTGGGGCTGCTGAACGGATTCGGCGGCGCGGCATCTGCTCTGGTAGGTCTTGCGGAATACCTGAAGTATGACGCTATTCCGGGAGATATATCAGCAAAAATTGCCGTAACGATCGGGCTTTCAGTATTTATCGGCGCGGTTACTTTTACCGGTTCGCTTGTAGCTTATGGTAAACTGCAGGGCATCGTATCCGGCAACTCGGTACAGTTTCCGATGCAGCATCCTGTTAATGCAGTGCTGATACTCGGTTCACTGGTGTGCATGATATTTCTGGTGATTTATCCGCATGAGAACATGTATATATGGATAATTCTGAATGTATCACTTCTGCTTGGAGTATTACTTGTTATCCCGATAGGCGGCGCTGATATGCCGGTGGCTATATCACTGCTGAACTCTTACTCCGGCCTTGCCGGCGCGGCTACAGGTTTCGTGCTGGATAACAATATGCTCATTATTGCCGGCGCGCTGGTTGGCGCATCCGGTATCATTCTCACTAACATCATGTGTAAGGCGATGAACCGCTCGCTTATGAGTGTGGTGCTGGGCGGATTTGGCGCAACTTCATCCGGCCCTTCTAACACCGGAAAGAAAGATATACCGGTTAAATCGGTTGATTCTGAAGAAGCAGCAATGATATTTGATTCCGCTTCATCGGTCATCATCGTTCCCGGATACGGGATGGCAGTAGCACAGGCGCAGCATGCAGTTAAAGATCTGATGGATATACTCACCAAGCGGGGTATATCTGTTCGTTTCGCTATTCACCCGGTTGCAGGAAGAATGCCGGGACACATGAATATCCTTCTTGCGGAGTCGAATATCCCGTATGAATATATGCTTGCGCTCGAAGATATTAACGAAGATTTCAGAAATACCGATGTCTCTCTGGTTATCGGGGCAAACGATGTGGTGAACCCCGCCGCCCGGCATGATGCTTCTTCGCCGGTTTACGGTATGCCGATATTAAATGTTGATTATGGTAAAACCACCATCATTATTAAGCGTTCGATGGCCGCCGGTTACGCCGGTATTGATAATGAACTTTTCTATCTCCCGAACTCACTCATGTACTTCGGTGATGCTAAGGAAGCGGTAACTCGCCTTAACAATGCTCTTAAAGCAATGTAAGTGAACTTCATGCAGTTGAAAAAAGGAATAGGGTTCTTCTGCACGGTCTTTTTTGCAGCTCAGTTGATGGCTCAGGAGCCGGCTGATAAACCATTCTGGGTTGTTGAGGATGGGAAGATTCTCTTTTTTGATGCCAATGGTTACGAAACTGATACCTATCAGTGCGGTGAAGCATCAATAACGGAACTCGATTTGAATTCTGATGGTTACGAAGAACTTATTGTTACTTTAAAAAGAAACAGTACGGGGGTTCTGCTGCATTCGATGGTGATTTTTGACGGTAACAGGGTCTTTAGTTATGTAGATTCCCTTTACTCAGGCATTGTGGCTCCGGAAGTTGATTATCATTTGGAGCTCAACTCATTTGTTATCATCTGCGGAAATCCGGTGATGGACAGCGTCTTTCTCGCTAAAGGCAGCCGGGGGAGCTATAACCCGCTTCGCTACTTTGTCTATGATGGAGAGCAGTTGCCTGATATCAGCGCTGATCTTTATGAGGATTTCTCCCGCACAAACGAGATGCTCATCGAAATGCTCACAGGGCAATTCAATGACGATTTGTATATTTGTGAAACGTCGGTGAGGATATTCGGGACGGTCATTACCATTGTCCTTAATTATATTGCCTCAGAAGAAAAGGCGCTCGCACAAAAATATTTTGAGAAGTTTTACAACTGTCCTGATAAGCAACAAATATTTATTAAGATTCAAGAATTATTCTGAGGAGCAATCATTATGCAAATGGACTGGACCAGTTATATCGGAAAAGTACTCAACGTTACTATGCACGAAAATTATGGCATAGTGATGGAGCCGAAATCCAACACTCCCATTTATGAAATTGTGTTCAAAAGCGGGCAGCTTATTGGCGCATTTCAGGAAGGTCTTCTGCTCGAAACCTCCAGAGAAAGTGAAACAGTCCGGATTTTTATTCCGCATAACGCAATCAAGTGCGTAGAAATTTTCGGTTTATAGTACCATGACAGAAAAACTGAATGTCGGCGTAATGGGGACCGGGCATCTCGGCTCACTGCACGCAAAGATGTTTGCGGGGATGGAGATTGCAAATTTAGCAGGTATATATGATGTAAGCTCTGACCGCGCAGCTCAGGTTGCCTCAGACTATGGTTGCAGGGTCTGCATCACCCCCGAAGAGCTTTTTGCTGTGTGTGATGCTGTTTCGATTGCAACTCCTACCACCTCACATTTTGAAACCGCTTCCTTATGCCTTAACTCCGGCAAGGATATTTTTATAGAAAAGCCCATTACTTCTGATATATCAGAAGCGGAGCAGCTTGTTGCCCTCGCGGCCCGGCAAAATAAAATTTTGCAGGTTGGTCATATTGAGCGCTTTAACCCGGCTCTGCTTTCATTGGAAAAGTATCTGCTTAACCCGCTTTTTATCCAGACAGACCGCCTCGCTCAGTTTAACCCGCGCGGCACTGATGTAAATGTGGTACTCGATTTAATGATACATGATATTGATATCATCCTGAGTTTAGTTAAAAGCCCTGTTGTTAAAGTTGATGCCAGCGGAGTAGGGGTTGTCTCCGACCTGATTGATATAGCGAACGCGCGCATTGAGTTTGAAAACGGCGCGGTAGCTAACGTTACCGCAAGCCGTATCTCACAAAAGAAAATGCGTAAGATGAGAATCTTTCAGAAGGACAATTATATATCACTCGATTTCACCACAGGAAACTCAGAGGTTTTTCGCATTACCGATGCAGACGAGAAAATTGCAACCGGATATATCAGCTTCGGAGAAATAGGCGCGGGAGATACTAAAAAGAAAGTTATCTACGAACAACCTGAACCGAGAGAAGTAAACGCGCTGAAATATGAACTTGAATTGTTTGTCCGATCGGTACAGACCCGCACCCGTCCGGTGGTCTCAGGTGAGGACGGACTGCGTGCACTGCAGGTTGCCGCGCTCATTAATGAAAAGATAACCGAGTCACTCAATAAAATCAGGATATCGCAATGACAAGAAAACAGATGGTTTATTCGTTTATTCTGCTTTTTGCAACTTGCTCAGCGCTTTTGCTGCAATCCTGCTCGGTATATAAAACTCTGGCTAATATTGGCCGTTTGCAGTATAAACTCAATGGCGCGGGCAGCATCACTGTAGCAGGTGTTTCACTTTCGGGAAAGAGCAGTGTATCTGATTTTAACGCCCGTGACATCCTCAGTTTCACCTCAGCAGTGGCCAAGGGAAATCTTCCCATCTCTTTTATTCTGAATGTGGATGCAAAGAACCCTAATACCGGAAGCGGCGGTTTCCCGCGTACAAATGCCTCCATTGAGGAGTTTCCTTTCCGGCTCGTGATTAATGGTACTGAGGTTTTACAGGGTGATATTGCCGGCGCGTTTACCGTTCCCGGCACGGGTGAAACATCAGTGATTCCGCTGAGCATTTCATTTGATCTGGTGCAGACGTTCAAGAGCAAGAGTTATGAGTCACTACTTAATATAGCTCTTTCACTTGCGGGAATCGGATCGGGCAACTCATCGGTTGAACTTTTTGCACAGCCGACTATCAGGACGGAATTTGGTTCAATGAGAGCCCCAAACGAAATCCGCATCATTGACACCCAATTCTCTGACAAATAACTTTCAATGCACGATGTACAATGTACAATGAATAATGTACAATGCACAAAGAATAATGCACCATGATGGGTTCATATTTCTCAAACAGTTTTTTTTAATTTTTAATTCTTAATTCTTAATTTTTATATATGGCGACAAAAGAAATAGCAGCAGTAGGCGTAGATTTAGGCGGAACAACCGTTAAAGTTGGACTGGTTGACAGCAAAGGCAGGATCGTAAGAAAAGCAGTTCTTGATACATTCGCTGATGAAGGTCCTGACAGAGTTGTAAAGCAGATTAAAAAGTGTATATACGAGGTCCTGAAGCCGGGCGGATATAAAATTAAGGGTATCGGGATAGGTGCGCCGGGTGTGGTACAGTTGAAGGATGGCATTGTGGAAAACCCGCCGAATTTCCCCGGTTGGACTAAAGTAAAACTTGGCAAAAAAATCACTGAAGAGTTTAAACTTGCGTCATTCGTTGATAACGATGCAAACGCTGCTGCAATAGGAGAACTGATTTTCGGAGCAGGTAAAAAGTTTGATTCATTTATTATGATAACACTCGGCACAGGAGTTGGCGGCGGTATAGTGCTTGAGAAAAAACTGTTCAGAGGCAGTCGCGGTTTTGCCGGTGAAATTGGTCATGCTTCAATTGACTATGCTGGACCGCAATGCAAATGCGGCTCTTATGGCTGTATTGAAACTTATGCCGGAAATAATTACCTTACCGCGCGGGTTAAAGATGCACTGCTTCAGAGGGAGGATAGTTTTATAACACGTATTATGCGCGAAGAACAAATTCCGCTCACTCCTAAAATTATCTCGCGTGCTATGGAAGCCGGGGATGAGTTTGCCATCAGCGTAGTTGAGGATCTTGGCCGCAAGCTGGGTTATACGTTCGCGAATGTAGCAAATATCCTGGATGTCACTAATTTTGTTGTCGGAGGTGGTGTGGCAGGATTCGGAAAACGTCTCTTTACCGCAATGGAAGACGGAGCTAAAGACCGGGTCGGAAAGTCACTCAAGTCATTCATAAAAATTGTTCCCGCAAAACTTAAAAACGAAGCGGGCATTCTTGGCGCTTCCGCACTTGTTTACTACAAGTACAATTAATATTAAAACAATATATCCGAGAAGCAAAATGGCGCCGGCAGATGATACTTACTTCAAGGGTGGTGATAACCCTGAACAGTGGTATTATATTGATGCCGGTGAGAAACTTCCCGGTCTGCTGCATGAGGCGGATCAGCTCAAGGAGAATATAAGCAGGAGAAAACCAGTTGGTGGAGATCTCTGGAAAGCAATTGAAGAAAAACTTCTTGTTGAGTGGACCTATCACTCGAACGCGATAGAGGGGAGTACGCTAACTCAGGGTGACACGCTTTTTTTTCTAAAGCATGGTCTTACAGTTGAGGGAAAACCATTTAAAGATTTTGTTGATGCAAAAAATCATGCAGAGGCGATAAAATTTCTGTATGAAGTTGTTCAACAGAAGCGGGATATATCAACCTCACTGCTTAAAGAGTTTAATGCCTTTTTGCTTTCAGGCATTTCCTCCACTCCGGCCGTTGATCGCTATGGAAACAAAACTGAAAAGAAAGCTACTTCCGGGGAATATAAGCTTCTTCCGAATCACGTACTGCAGTCTGACGGCACCATTCATAAATATACTGAGCCGGTTCATGTTGCTTCCGAGATGGAATATCTCTGCCACTGGATAAATATGAATATGGATTCAATACACCCTCTGATAACCGCATCGGTGGCACACTATAATATGGCGCGCATTCATCCCTTTGATGACGGCAACGGAAGGGGAGCACGCCTGTTGATGAATCTGATTTTAATCAGAAAAGGTTTCCCCCCTGCAATTGTAAGAAATGAGTGTCGGCGGAAATATATAGAACTTCTCGCTGAAGCTGACCGGTGTAATCTGCGGAACTTTGCCGAGTTCATCGCCGGGTCTTGCATTCAGACTCAGCAGTCGGTGTTGCAAATTCTTCAGGGTAAGTAATAACATCCCGCGCAAAGACGCTAAGCCGCAAAGTGTATAGTCAAAATTATGAAGTATCAATTATGAAGTATGAATTTAATTTCTACCTGAGTTAAGGTACACCGTCTGCTCTGATTGGACGCGGATTTTACTGATGCTTCGCAGCGCGGATTTTCGCCGATCGAAAACAAATACTTACCGCCGGTAAGCTATCTGGAATAGTATAGAAGCAGTATCACGCTCATTTAGTATAATTCAGATGTGCACGGTAAACTGACAGGGCAGCAATCAATTTTTTGTTATTTTCTGTTCATTACCGGTGAGTGTTTTTTTTGGCTGGCTGCATCCCGCCTTTTACCTCCGGTGACAAAGAGTTTACGAATGAGGTCACCCGGTCATTCCCACAGCAGATATGCAAAATCACACTTCCTCCCTCATAAATCCTTTCGTAAATTGCACCTGCAAATGAAGAAAATCTATGAAAAAATCACGAAATCCTCATTTCCCTGCGGAAATTGGCAGGCAGGAAGTATCCATTTTACACATGGAAAAAGCCCGCTGCTGATTCTCCCGGTTTTTCTGATTTTACTCACCATGTCCGTGCAGGGACAGGATACCCCCCCAGTCCCAAAGGATGCTCCTCCGGTAATTCAGGATAGCGTAATAACCGGGCAAAATCGCTCCGACGTGGACTCTGTGATTTACACATCAGCCAAAGATTCCCTTATTTTTTCCGTCTCGAAAAAAAACATGGATCTTTATGGCTCCGGAAATGTCCGTTATAAGGATACTGAATTGAGCGCGGGGAAGGTGTTTATTGATTTTAACAAGAATGAGATTGAGGCAACCGGTGTAAAAACCGATACCTCTGACGAACTTACCGAAAGCCCTGTGCTTAGTGACAAGGGGGAAGAATACCGCGGTTCACGGATGCGGTATAACTACAAAACTACTAAGGGCTTTATCACTTACGCAAAAACCAAAGAAGCTGAAACTTCTTACTCCGGTGCACGAATAAAAAAGGTAACTAAGGATACCTACTTTGTTGAAAACGGAGTATATAGCACATGTGATGCTGATGAACCGCATTACTTTTTCTACGGCACTGAAATGAAGGTGATTCAAAAGGAACAGTTAGTGGGTAAATGGATATGGCTGGCATTTAACAATGTGCCGTTTCCCATCCCGCTGCCATTTGCGGTAGTTCCACTTGAGTCAGGCCGCCGTTCTGGTTTTCTTGCTCCTGCTTATGGGGAAAGACAGGGATTCGGAAAATACTTTAGCCGCTTCGGTTACTTCTGGGCGCTGAGTGATTACTCAGATGTAAATCTTACCGCAGATTATTATCTGAAAGGGGGATATACATTAAACAGCCGATTCAGATATGCAGAGCGGTATAACTATACCGGACAGTTTGAAGCAAGTTACTCTGATTTGTACGCCGGCGAGAAGACTGATCCTGATTTTACCCGCACTACCGAATATCGAGCCAACTGGAATCATAATCAGACGATAACGCCCACGAGCCGGTTTGATGCTAATATGCAGTTCATGTCAGGAAACTTTTACCGTCAGACCAGCGCTGACTATAACCAGCTTCTGACCAATGATATATACTCAAACGCAACCTACTCAAAAAGCTGGGAAGAGTGGGGGAGCAGTATGTCATTGAACTACTCGCGCCGCCAGAATCTTGAGTCGGGGGATATAAATGAAGTGCTTCCGTCACTTTATTTTACTAAGTCACAGTTTTATCCGTTCCGCACCGGCAAACTGGTCTCAAATCAGAGCTGGTACGAAATGATTGGTGTGAGTTACAGCGGGCAGCTTCAGAACAAACGGGATAAAACTGACGGCGAGCTGAGAATCCGCGGCGGAATGCAGCACACTGCGTCAATAGGTGCATCACCAAAGATTGGATATATAAATATATCTCCTTCGCTTAACTACCGGGAAGCATGGTACAATAAACAGATCAGTAAGCGGGCTGAAGTTTCCTCTTTTTCCGGTAACGATACTGTAGTCACTGATGACGTAAATAAAATTTCCATGGTCCGGCTCTTCAGTCTATCTGCAAATGCTGCAACAAAATTGTATGGTATCTTTAATGCTAATCAGCTTGGGGTCGCCTCAATCCGTCATATTCTTCAACCTTCAATCGGGTTCAGTTTTCAGCCGGATTTCTCTACTGACGGCTGGGGTTACTATGATCATTATACTCTCAGCGATGGCACACGTGTTAAGTATAATAAATATGAACGTGAAATCTTCGGCGGTGCTTCTCAGGGAGAAAGCCGCCTGGTTACTATGCGGCTTGATAATCTCTTTGAAATGAAAACCATGGTTGACCCGACTGATACTACTTCGAAGGAGAAAAAAATTCAGTTGTTGAATTTTGGCGCAGATTTGAATTATGACATCGCTGCTGACAGTCTTCGCTTTTCGGATTTGCGGCTTAGCTACCGCACTCAAATTGGCGACTTGTTAAATATCAGCGGGTTTTCAAGTTACACGTTCTATGATTTTGTTCAGAATAAAGGCACGATTAACCGCTTTCTTGCCTCCGAAGGCAGGGGTTTGATGCGACTGAAATCATTTAGTGTTTCTGTCTCAACTACACTTTCAGGTGACCGGCTGAAACCGGAAACACCATCAGGAGAGGCACAGGAAGATAATATACCGGTTGAGGATCCTCTTTTCAGAGATAACAATGCCAACTATCGCGGTATATATGACGTTCCGGAAGCTGATTTCAATATTCCTTGGAGTCTTTCGCTAAACTATAATTACAGTCTTTCAAAGCCGTCACCATCGCTCAGTACATCCTACTCAAACATAAGTACAAATATCAACTTTAATCTGACAAAGAATTGGAAATTCATTTTAGTAGGAAGTTACGATTTTGATCAGAAGCAATTTGCCGCTCCGCAGGTGACAGTCAGCCGTGATCTCCATTGCTGGATTATGAATTTTACCTGGAACCCGATAGGAAGCTATACCGGCTACAGGTTTGAGATCAGAGTAAAAGCATCTCAGCTTCAGGATTTGAAGATTACCAAGACAGACCGCTTCTTCGGTGGAAGATAGCATGAAGATATATCTTATAGACGGAAATAATCTTATGCTGAAAATAAAGCGGACAGCATCAGTGTGGAAGACCTCAAAGCAGGGAAGCCGGGAACTTCTGGTCTCACTTCTGTTTGAGTCCCCGCAGCTCCGCAAGGCAAAAGTGAAAATCTTTTTTGACGGAGTTGAAAACGGTCGTATATCATCAGCGGGTATGACACTCCATTACTCGGGCGGAAAACCTGCCGATTATTATATACGCAAAGAAATTGAACAGAGCAAAAATCCGAAGTTGATTACTGTTATTTCATCCGATCATGAAATTATCAATCTGGCAAAGGCATGTCTCTGCACCGTTATTACCAGTGAGGAGTTCAGCCAGTCTCTTGAAAAAGAATCAGAAGAGAGCAGTGAGGAAGCAAAAATAAGCGCCCTCTCCCGCGAGAATGATGAGATATATCAACTGCTCTCCCGAAAGAAAAAACCCGAATAAAAACCAGAGTCCCAAATGAATAAAGCACTACTCATCACCCTCTTAGTTGCTGCAATGAACTTTGCGCAGGATTACTCAGTCCACAAAGAGCATTATCAGCAATTTGGCAGTCCGCATAAACTTTCTTCAGAGTTTGACTCACGCGGTAATGATATTATTCCTCTCCAATTTGATAAAAGCCGGCAGACTAATACCGTTATATTCGGTTATCTTCCGGATTGGGAGTACGGTCCAAGCCGCCAGTATCTCCGTTATGATATATTAACTCATATCGGTGCGTTCGATTTTACTGTGAGTGCTGCCGGTGCAGTAGGTAATCCTTCCGGCTGGCCGTGGACGGATGTTATTAATACCGCGCACCAGAACGGCGTGAAGGTGATACTTACCGCGGTGAACTTTGACGCGGATGATATACGCACCATTATGACCAATGCAACTGTTAAGCAGACCTTCTTTAATAATATAAAGACCAGGATTCAGCAGTATCAGCTTGACGGTGTGAATATAGATTTTGAGGGACTCTATTCAGCCGACAGGGGAACCGTGCTTAATACCTTTATGACGGATCTTTCAGTATTTCTGAAAGCTTCCATGCCGAACTGTGAAGTATCGTTTGCAGGTCCGGCTCTTACTTCCGGATACAATTTATCCGGTCTTGCTGCTTCTTGTGATTATGTGTTTATCATGGGCTATGCGTTTTGGGGAAGCTGGAGCTCAACCTCAGGCGCCTGCTCTCCTTTAACCGGCGGCTCAATAAATATTACAAATACTGTTACCACACAATACGCGTGGATGACAAACAATACTCCGCAAAAACTTATTCTGGGGATTCCTTATTACGGTCTGAAATGGAAAACGCAGACCGACCAGCCACATTCGACTGTGGTGGATTATATATCCTCTTCCCGGTTTAAAACTGATGTAACTCTGGCACAGACCTACGGCCGGCTCTGGGCATCAGACCAGCAGGTGCCGTGGTACCGGTATCAGACCAATAATGAATGGTATCAGGTTTGGTATGATGATGATTCAAGTCTGGGGTTAAAGTATGCACTCGCCCAGTCAAAAAACTATCTTGGCGTCGGGATGTGGGCGCTTGGTTATGACGGCGATCGGCAGGAGCTCTGGAATGAACTATACAATCGCTTTTATGCTACCGTACCGGTTGAACTTACTTCATTTACTCTGCAGCAGTTTGGTTCATCGGTACTCCTCAACTGGAATACCGCCACCGAAACCAATAACCGCAGCTATACCATTGAACGCTCCGCTGTAAATCAGGATGCCGGTTATACAGTTATAGGAACAGTTGATGGTGCCGGTACGACTGTAACTGCACGGCATTATACACTTACGGATAATCCCGGCGCTTTCGGTAATTATATATACCGCATTACCCAGCATGATTTTGACGGCACAGCAAGGGTAATCGGCACTGAAGTGATACGTATTCTACCGGATAATCTGAGTTACTCACTGCATGATGCATATCCGAATCCATTCAATCCATCGGTTAAGATTTCCTACACTGTCCCGCAGAGCACAAGGGTCACGCTTTCGGTATATAATCAGCTTGGTGAACTGGTCTCCCTCCTCCGTGATGAGCAGATGGAAGCAGGGGAGTATGAGGAATATTTCACCCCTAACGGACTTCCTGCGGGAGTATATATTCTTACGATGCAGAGTCCGCTTGGCGCAATTTCCAAAAAGCTGGTTTATCTGAAATGAGTAGCGGTGTATCACTAACCAATCACTTTCATACCGGCCGGCGGCTGGTCAGGTTTGAGGATTGTGACCCGGCAGGCATTATCTTCTTTGCGAATTATTTCCGTTATGCTCAGGCGGCAATTGCGGAGTTCTTCAATGAGAAAGGGGAGTTTACGGAGTTTTATAACGGCGCGGAACTGGTTTATCCGGTGATTTCAACGAGCGCGGAGTTCAAAAAAATGGTGCGGTTGGGGGATTTACTGGATGTTTTTATTTCCGTGTCACAAATGAAAGAATCATCATTTGAATTATTCTTTCAATTTTTTCTTGATGGGAATAAAACAGCCGAACTGAAAATAGCGCATGTTTGTATTTCTAAGGCAACCGGTGCAAAGCAGAAGTTACCTGAGTTTTTGACGAAGCTTAGTTCGAAAATTTAACGCAATGTTAAAGAAGTTTTCGCAAAGCGTTAATTCATTACGTCAAACGCAGTTTGCCTTTGGTCACCAAACATTTTCTTCGCTAATGGGACGCTGATTTTACGGATGCTATGCAGTGCGGATGAACGCTGATCAAAAACGCCAGATGAAGAACCTCGCGCAAAGACGCAAAAAATTAAATCCGTACCGCCTTATGACGATTTGGCGTTTTGAACCAACCTTGCAGAGTTGACAAATCCCCATTCTATTTGGATAGTAACAATAAAATGGTTAATTTTATCGAATATTATTTTCAGAATACGCTCATTTATTGAGGTAAAAAAATGAAAGCTTCCGGGATTCTTGTTGGCATTTTTTTCTGTTTCTCTTTAACGTCTTTTGCTCAGATAGACACGACTGAGTGGTACCCGCTGAATGTCGGGAACTATTGGGAATACACAGCATTTATCTCCCCAAATTATTCAGTTATTTCAAAAAAAGTTCTGGGAGACACGCTTTTTGCAAACGGTAAAACTTATAAAATTATCGAACAGCATAAGCACGGTGAAACTTCCCGCTATTATTTTTACGAACGCATTGAGGATAATAAAGTTTTCGTCCCCGGCTCAGGCAATATACTGGATTCATCATGTACCGGCACTGAAAATAAGCTCTATGATTTTACTCTCCCTGACTCCGCGATTTGGAGTTTCTGCACCTATCATCAGTATGGAAATTTTACCCACCGAATGTTCAGGGGAAAATCCAGAGGAGTTTTGCAAATTTCCGCTTCATCGTTTGAAACTGCAGGATTTCAGGATATCAGTATCGCCGGGACGGATACAAACTGGAATCCGATCGGAGCAGGAGCAGGTGGTCCTGTTGCCAAAGGAGTTGGACTCACCGGGTTTGGTCCTGATGCCATGCAATACTATGAACTGACCGGTGCAATTATTAACGGGGCAGTTTACGGAACGATTACTAATCTGTTGAATGAAACTCTTCTGCCTGTTCAGAATACGATTGAAATTTATCCTAATCCGTCAAACAATGAGGCAATGATACGCTACAGAGTATCTGAATATGGAAAAGTTGTCATCCTGCTCTATGATATGCTCGGTAATGAAATTATGAAGCTAACTGATGAAACGCATCAACCCGGAGAGTATTCAACAAATGTAAAGGCGCATCAGCTTTCAAGCGGAGTATATATTGCCATGCTTAAAACAGGAGCGGTGGTCGTATCTAAAAAGCTGATTTTAATGAAGTAAGCCGGATTTGGTTTTACAGCATGTTATCATTCTCTGGCGACACTGCTGATGACGAATCGGGTGCAAAGGAGCTAAGGTCAGCTAATCATTCTGATAAGTGCGGCGGTATCGGTTTTCCCTAATCCGGTTTTGGGCAGTTCTCTCATAATCAGCCAGTTCTTTGGAATCTTAAAGCCCGACAACTTTTTCTTTAATGCATATATAAGAAATTCTGAACTGATACCATTAGCTGCAACAGCAGCACAGACCATCTCTCCCCAGTAATCATCTTTGGTGCCAAAAACTTTTGCCTCAGTAACACCTGCAATTTCCACAAGTGTTTTCTCAACTTCACTCACAGATACTTTTTTTCCACCTGTGATGATGATGGAGTCTGCCCGCCGGGTGATATGAATAAATCCGTCTGAATCAATGTAGCCCATATCGCTGGTGATATAGAATCTTCTCCTGCGGTATTCAAAAAAACTTTCCTGATCTCCGGTTGTATATCCCTTAAAGAGCCCCTGAGAACTGATAACAATCCTTCCTTCCTGATCTGATAAAAGAGGTTTTCTGTATTCATCAATCGCCATAAAACGCATGCCCCGCAGTGGTTTTGTCCCCAGCCGCTTCGGATTTTTAACTTCTTCCGGTTTTACCGATGAACAGAAAGCGGCAGTTTCACTCGAGCCGTAGATAATCTGTGTTGGAATTTTTCTCTTTCGCAGTTCAATGATAATCTTTTTTTCTACAGGTCCGCCTCCCAGCAAAAGGCATTTTACCCGTTTGAACACTTCCGGAGTTCTGAGCAATTCAGAGCACTGAGCCGGAACGAGTGATAGATGAGTGATTTCTTTTTGCGGCAGCAGTTCCTTCAGATATCCCGCCCCCGATTTTTCAGCTATATACAATCCGCTTCCGCTGAGCATTGCACGGAAGAAAATCATGAATCCGCCGATGTGATAGAGCGGCAGACTCATCAGCCATTCAGAGTTCTCCCCCGATTTCATGAGTTTGTTCTGTAGCACTGCTGAAGCTATGAGAGATCCGAATGTATGAATAATTCCTTTTGGTTTTCCGGTGCTGCCTGAGGTAAAGATAATAACAGCTTCCTTGCGGGGAGGTAGTATAAACGGTTTTAGTTTTAATCCGGATTTAATTCCTGCAATCTCTTTTTTCTTCAGAAGCAGTTTGGAATATATTTTAGTTTCTCTGGCAAGCTGGCTTTTGTAATCTTTTATTTCATTGGCTGTTGCATCCGGTGAAATAAGAACCGGAGTGAATCCCGCAAGCCAGGTGGCATATATACGGATCAGCGAAACTGCGGAGTTCTCTGCCGGAAGGATAATATACGGTGATGTTTTTGCAAACCTTAATTTCAGCTTAACTGATTCAGCTTTGGCAAGAGCAAGAAACCCGCTGCCGCTTAGTATCTGTCCGCCTGAAGCAGATATTCTGAATCCTGAATCAGATGCGAAGGTCATGGGTGTCAATATATCCGTTAAGCGGAATATAATAATCCGGCTCAGGGTCATGTTCAAAAAGAGCGCCGGTTGAAAGCCCGTGGCTCATATCAGATTCAATAAGAGCGGCGGTAACAACTGCGGCTCGCCTTCCGACTGCTCCGTCAAGTGAGGTGGTGATAACCGTTTCAATACCGGTATCCTTAGCAAGCTTAGCTATGGCGAAGGATTTTCTGACTCCACCAATCAGCATAGGTTTAATTATCATTATATCAGGAACACGGTTCCGGATAAGTGAAACAGCAGTCTGATAATCTTCCACACATTCATCTGCTGCAAGTTTTATAGTGGTATATTCTCTGAGACGGCTGAATAAATTGCAGTCTCTGACCGGCTGTTCTATATACTCAATCTGAAACTGTTCAAACTGCGGCAGATATGATATTGCCTTATCAAAGGACCAGCTTCCGTTGGCATCAAGCCGCAGCGTTATCTGATCTTCAAAATGCTCCCGCAGCGCTGCTATCTTTGCCAGATCAGTTTGTATATCACCGCCACCGACTTTAACCTTTACAGTTGTAATACCATTTTGCAGAAGCCGTCTTGCTGCGGCTACACACTGTTGCGGGTCTGAATAACTCACAACACCATTCACACTTATCCTCTTAGCCGGAGTTCTGTTTAGCAATTCGTCCGGTGAAACTTGTGTGCTGTTACAAATAAGTGACAATACTGCCTGCTCAATTGCTGATTCAACCACTGCGGGGAACTGATGCACGCCGGTGATCAGGTCGGAGAGTATATCCACCGGATTGCGGTGCAGGAGGAATGACTCCGCCTCAGGGAAAAACTTTTTCGCTTCTTCTGAAGATGGAGTGCCAAACGGTGTGAGTATGGAAACTTCACCTTTCCCGGTGAATTCGCTGAACCTGATTGTAAGATGAAAACCTTCTTTGTGCGTGAGGGTATTTCCGCCAAAGACAAAGGGCTCTTTGAACTTCAATGCGAATGGTTCAAACAGCGCCTGTTCTATGATCACAGCAAAAACCCAAGAGAGTAAGTTAGTCCGTATGCAGCAGTAAACTTAGCAGTATTCTCCAGTGTTTTATTCAGCTCGGCACCCTGACGAGTGAGAAATCCCTTAATGATTATCACAGCGGGTACGAGCAGAAAAAGCATAAAAAACATTCCATAACCGGCATAGCCAAAAGTATATATCCAGAAGGGAACAGCAAAAGCCAGAACAAATGAAATAACAAACTGAAATTTTGCGAAACCTTTTCCAAAAAGCACCGCCGTTGTTCTTTTGCCCGCGGTTTTATCCTGATCAGCATCACGGTAGTTATTAACGACAAGGATATTAGTGATAAGCAGTCCGACCGGAACTGATGCAATAACGGAGGCCAGAGTTACCGTTTCGGTGTTAACATAAAATGTACCCACAGTTGCAACCAGCCCGAAGAAGATAAAAACGAATATATCACCAAGTCCGTTATAAGCAAGAGGGTAAGGTCCGGCAGTGTAGGCAAGTCCTGCAAAGATTGAAAATATACCGATGGCAAGAAGCCACCAGCTAGTCTGCACAACCAGAATCATCCCGAGCAAAAACGCTGCTCCGAACACAATATATATAGCCCGGCGCATCTGCGGTTCTGATACCAGTCCGGCATTCATTACTCTGAGGGGTCCAACGCGTTTTTTTGTATCAGCGCCTTTAAGGAAATCATAAAGATCATTAGTAAAATTCGTTCCAATCTGAATAAGCAGCGCGACAAGCAGAGCAATGACTGATGAGGACAACTTAAAAGAGTCAAAACGAAAAGCTATTGAACTGCCCACAGCGACCGGCACAAAAGCAGCGGCAAGAGTTTTAGGTCTTGCCGCGGCCATCCAAATCTGAAAAGGGGAGAGAGCGGGGGAGCTCATTACGGAAGTTTAGGATACTTGCTGAAATCCGGCTTGCGCTTTTGATTGTAAGCGTTCTTGCCTTCCTGTGCTTCTTCACTCATGTAGTAGAGCAGGGTTGCATTGCCGGCGAGCTCCTGAATTCCTGCCTGACCATCCAATTCTGCATTAAAAGCGGATTTCAGAAGACGGATTGCGAGGGGAGATTTTTCCAGTATTTCCATCGCCCACTGCACACCTTCATGCTCAAGCTGATCAACGGGGACAACTTTATTCACCAGACCCATATCCAGCGCTTCCTGCGCATCATACTGACGGCAGAGGTACCAGATTTCGCGAGCTTTCTTCTGCCCCACAACGCGGGCGAGGTAGCTTGAACCAAAGCCGCCGTCAAAGCTGCCAACCTTAGGACCGGTCTGTCCGAAGATTGCGTTCTCTGCCGCAATGGTCAAATCGCAGATAACATGAAGCACATGACCGCCGCCAATGGCGTATCCGGCTACCAGCGCGATAACGGGTATCGGCATGCTCCTGATGAGTTTCTGCAGGTCGAGTACGTTAAGGCGGGGAACACCATCACCCCCCATATAACCTTTGTCAACTCGGATTCTCTGATCGCCCCCTGAGCAGAAAGCATATTTGCCGTCTTTGGAGGGTCCGGCTCCGGTGAAAAGCACCACTCCGATTGTCAGGTCTTCGCGGGCATCTGCAAACGCATCATAAAGCTCCTTTACGGTTTCCGGGCGGAAAGCGTTTCTTACTTCCGGGCGGTTGATAGTGATTTTTGCGATGCCATCCATTTTTTCATAGATGATATCGGTGTAGTCCTTTACTTTAGTCCAGTTATAACTCATAATTATCTTATTTCTTTTGCAAATTTTCTGAAAAATTGAACAACAAATTTACGAAATCAGCAGGTTTCTCCAGATGAATGTTGTGCCCTGCACCCTGGACGATGTGGTGGCGCGAACCGGCAATCAGTCCGCTCATCTCAGTTCCAATCCTGGTGAATTTCTCATCTTTCTCACCCGTGATGATCATTACCGGAACAGATATTTTGGCGAGATCATTCCGCGTATCGGGCATAACACCTGTGCCAAAGTGGCGGAGATATTCAGCCATAATTGCGGGATTTGCTCTCTGCCGGCGCTCTTTTAGCATTTCAGCGGTTTCCGGAGGAAGCGCTGACTGTGATGAAAAAATTTCTCTGCGGCTCCAGAGTTTTTCAAAATCCGTTCCGCTAAGATGCTCAATGGTATCAGCCAGTGTATTATCCTCCCCGATCCGTTTCTTTTTATCTTCCGGATTTTGAATGCCCGGAGTGCCTGACTCAAGAATAAGGCCGGAGATTTCCGGGGAATGACAGAGGGCAGTATATAACGCAAGCCGGGCACCCATAGAGTAACCGCACAAAATCTTTGTCTTATATGGGAGCTTCGTTAGAAATTCTTTCAGCAGAGCGGCAAGAGCATTTGCGTCAGGGGTGAAATCTTCGGGATAATGAGAATACCCGCATCCGGGGAGACTAAGCATATAACAGGTATGGCGCTGGGCAACTGAATAACAAACCTGTTCCCACTCACCGGCATCTGAGGCAAATCCGTGTATAAAGATAAAACAGATGCCGGAGCCGCTTTCCGATTCATACCCGATGTAATGCAAATTGTGAACTGGCTCCTGTTCAGAGGTGCTCAAGATGACGCTTCACGCTGTTGGCAAGTGCGGTAAGATTATATCCTCCTTCAAGCATTGAGATAACAGGGATGCCGAGGGCCTTAACACAGGATTTCAGCATCACGGTCATTTCTGCATAATCCTCCTCAGTGAGAGAGACCTGTGCAAGAGGGTCATCTTCATGGGCATCAAATCCGGCGGAGATGAAAAGGCAGTCCGGCTTAAACTCAGTGATACGGGGGATAATCTGTTCCCTGAGTATGGCAGTATATACATCACCCGTGCTGTGCGGTATTACCGGGATGTTTACAGTATATCCTTTCCCCTCACCCTCCCCCTGCTCGGAAGCAAATCCGGTTCCCGGCCAGAGGGGCATCTGATGGATGCTGAAGAAAAGAACTGAGCTGTCGTTATAAAAGATATCCTGCGTACCGTTGCCGTGGTGCACATCCCAGTCAACTATAACTGCTTTCTTTATATATCCTTTATCTCTGGCATGACAGACTGCAATTGCGATATTGTTAAAATAACAGAACCCCATAACCCTTTGCTTTTCTGCATGATGACCGGGCGGCCGCACAGCGCAAAATACAGAATCATAACCCTCTGTAAAAACCTTGTTAACCGCGGTAATGCCTGCGCCTGCTGCCATATATGCTCCCTCAAGTGAGCCGGGGGAGCAGTACGTGTCTCCCTCATCAAGAAGCTGCAACCCGTTAGCAGAGCCCTTTTTTATATATTCAAGATGTGCGGTATTGTGTACCCGCAGAATTTCAGCTTCAGTGACCGGAGAAAAGTCATTGGTGATTTGATAATCTTCAGGCAGGTTTAAATCAAGCAGTGCACGCAGCCGCTCCGGTCTTTCAGCATGCGTGAATGGCGGAATATGCGAAAGCATTTTATCTGAACTAATGAATAGCCGTTTACCCATTATATTGTATTCATTCTGAAATTATGGTACAGATGGTATTTTGAAAATCAAGGACGCGGCGGATATTGCGGTAATGATTCTGCACCATTATTGAAAATATCAGCGTTTCATTATTACTGTTTGTTGTATAACCGGAAAGACAGCTTACACCGCTCAGAGTACCGGTTTTAGCATGCACTTTTCCTGTGGCCGCGCCTGTCTTCATTCTGTTCTCAAGCGTACCATCAATGCCGGCAACAGGAAAAGAGTTTCTGAGTATCTGGTAAAGCCCTGACTCCTGCTCGTTCACATAAAAGTATGTTAAAATTTTATGCAGCAGTTCCGCAGTAACCAGATTGTAATGTGAGACACCGGAACCGTCCACAATGCGGTAAACGGAAGGATTCATACCCAACATCACGATCATACTGTCGATCATTTTTACACCGTTCCTCGCGCTTGCAGGGGCACCGAAGTAGTTATACGCAAGCGCTCTGAGCGCCAGTTCGGTGCTGAGATTATCACTGGTCTTATTGAGATTGATGATTAACGAATCATATCTTCGGCTTATTAACAGGAGTGTATCGGGCTCAGCAAATTGTTCAGACCTGGTAATAACCGGCTGCGGAACCGCTTCAATCCCCGCTGAAATCAGTTTTTCCCTGAAAAGTGTCATGAAGTAAAGAGCCGGATTACTTACATTCAGCACTTCGCTGCGTGAGGTCCCCGGCTTTATATGACCATCAATGATTATTTCATCTTTATGCTCAGGATAGTTCCGGTTAATGGTAAACGGTTTAACCGGTTTCTCAGTGATTCTTGCGTTGTTTATTACAGGCAGATATTTTGTGGCTGGTGCAACAGATACAACCGGAGTTGTATCACCAGCTTCTGCTGCTACTGTAACTGTGACCGCGTTATCGTTAATGGTTAGTGCCGATATATACGGAGCGTCAAAAGAGGGATTATCATCCCACATCCAGCCGTTGCCCCAGTAGATACTGTCGAGCAATGATACATCACCGATGAGACGCCCCCTGATGCGTTTGATACCTTTTTCTGTAAGGGCAGAAACCATTTGATTAAGCAGTGAATCGGTAAAATCAGGATCAGCGCCCCCTTTGATGATGATATCACCGTTAAATGTTCCTTTTGCTATATTACCCTTTGTGAGCATCGCAGTATGAAACTGATAATCAGGACCAAGAAACAACAGCCCGGCAGATGAGGTAATTATCTTCATATTTGAGGCAGGGTGAAGGAGCATCTTACTGTTCTTGCTAAAAACTGTTTTTCCTGTTGAAGCATTGGTGATGTGAACCGCAATAAGCGTTGTATCAAAGAAAGAACTGCTGAGCAGCTCTTCAATCCGCTGAGACGGGGTCTGACTGAATACGGTGTATGACAGTGCAAAAAGTATATATAATGACTTTTTCAAAAGAATTCTCTAACTCTGAATTTTACCCTGCCGAGTGACTCACTGAATTTTTTCGACTCGGCTTCATTTTCCATTCCCGATACTACCGAAACCACAACTTCCGGAACAAAATCCTGTGCTTTGGTAATAAAAGAGAGCATCTCGTTAAAAAGCAACTGATTAACTTTCATTAACTCCGCATAAGCGGCGGGGTTGTAGCTATTTAAACTGACTGAAACAGTATCAATCAGCCCCTGCATTTCCGGAGTGATATCCCTCTTGTTGATAAAAGAACCATGACCGTTTGTGTTCATCCGGGTTTTGCCTCCGGAGGTTTTAACATATTTAGCCACTTCCTTAACAACATCCCAGCGAATGGTCGGCTCGCCGTATCCGCAGAAGACGATTTCTGAATACTGCTTCGGGTCGCCAATCTGTCGTATATATTCGGAGGCAGGCGGCTCTTCAGATTTTTTCATGCCGAGATTATAGCCGCTGATAACCGGTTCCGACTCCCTGGTACAGAAAACACAGTCCGCATTGCACCGGTTGGTGACATTGATATATAACGCTTTGCCGATTTTGTAAGTAAAGGAAACACCGGGAGTAGCTCCGATACCAAAGAAACGGAAGACATTATATTCGGTAATTCTCGCGATATCCTCAGTGGTGAGATGATGCAGTTCCGCAAGTTTTTCAGCAACCAGCCGTGTGTGCATCGGTTCATTCCGCTTGCCGCGGAAGGGGACAGGGGTCATGTAGGGGGAATCGGTTTCAAGCAGCAGATGCTCAGGTGAAACCCCCGCGGCAATCTGCCGCAGATCGTCCATTTTCTTAAACGTGATATTGCCGGTGAAGGATATATAATGATGCAGCCGCACCAGTTCACGCGCTTCATCTAACCCCGCGTTAAAGCAGTGGAACTGTGCTTTCAGTCCTGTGCCTGCGTAGCTTCTGATGATTTGCATCATGTCTTCGGTGGAATCCCTATTGTGGATGATAACCGGTTTGCCGAGCTCAAGTGAAAGGTCAAGCTGCTCACGGAAGATTTTCTGCTGTATATCCTTCGGTGAAAAGTCGTAAAAATAATCAAGACCGATTTCACCAATGGCTACAATCTTCGGGTGAGAGGCAAGCTCCCGTATCTGTTTCAGGTAATCATCAGGCGCTTTTGCTGCATCATGAGGATGAATACCTGCCGCGCCGTATATCATGTCGTACGTATCGCAAAGAGCGGTTACTTCCTTAGCTGTTGCTATATCGGTCGCGGGTATTATTACCCGGTGAACCCCCGCCTGTCGGGCGCGTTCGAGCACTGCGTCAATATCCTCCTTAAATTCAGAGGAATAGAGATGTGCATGAGAGTCTGTTAAGGTCATTTTAGAAAAAGGATTCAATGTTGATGGAAAAATTTCTCAGGGGAGCGATATTTCCAATCATTTCTACATAGCTGTAATTAAAAATATTCTTAACTGAAAAACTAATTTTAACGGGGAGGTTAAATCCTCCGAGCAGATAACCGGCGGTAATATCGCTTATAAAAACTTCTGTACGTTTATTGCCGTCCTTAACCAGTCCGAGCAGAACAAGTTCATCATCAATTTCATCAACTCTGCTCCAGTATCTAAAATCATAGACCAGAGTAAAAAACTGCCGGCTATAAAGCCAGGATGTGGAAGCGGTAAACTTCGGCCGGTATTTCATCGCCCTGTTTCTCCCTTTGTCCTCTGTATTCAGGTACATCAGATTGTTGGTGATCTGCAGTGAGAGAGATGAAATTGAATTAATAAAATTTATTTCATATCCTGAGATAACCGCGTCAGTCAGATTGGTAAATCGTATCTGTCCGTCCGTAATATCAACCGCCGGCTCAATGAAATTTTTGTATTCATTATAAAAAAGGGAAGCATCTGCTGAATGTCCGGGGGCAATAAGATAATTTCCGCCGATTTCAAGATTGCTTACAGTTTCTGACTTAACAGATGGATTTGGCTTAATGACAATGCCGCTTAAATTGGTTTGTGTAAACGCTTCAGCCAGTGACGGAGCTCTGAACCCTGTACCTGCGGAAAGACGCAGTGTAATCCGGGGATTTAACTTATAATTAAAACCAAGCTTGGGAGAGAGCGCATTTTCTGAATCGAGCGAATCAAGTCTGGTATAGTCATATCTGATACCGCCGCTCAGACGTAATTCAGGTGTCAGAGCATATTCTGTCTGTATATATACGCCCGCGCCGGAGGAAGTTCTGTCACCGAAGATATTAGCATCCGTAGTGCCTGAGGTAACTTCAAAGCCCGCAATGGTGTGCAGTTTTTCGGTAATCTGGTAATCAGCGGAGAAGTCATTTCGTAACAGACCTGACTGCGAAACGTTAGCCGCTGCCGACTGATCATCCCACTTGTTGCGGTAGTAAGAAAGCCGGTTGGTCAGAAAGAGTGAGCTGCCCAGCGAGTGTTTATAAGCAGCTCCGTAAAACTGCCGGCTTGAATTTACTCTCTGCCCGGCATCCTCTGCTCTCGGAACTAATGCATTTCTGGAATCTTTCCAGTAAAGAAAATCACCACGCTCCATCATATAGGCGTTGCCATAGAGAGAGAGTGAAGCTGCTGCTGAAAAGGGTATATCTGCTTTAATGAATAACGAATAGCGTTTGTGAAAATCATCACTCCGGTAGCTGTCACTTTCAGAGCGGTTAAGTGAAAGCATGAGTCCGGCATTTGGGAAAGCGAGTTTTTGCGTTACATGCAAGCCGTTAAAATAGCGGGCTTTGCTGCTCCACTTCCAAAGTTCATACGGAGGGTCGCTGTAGGTGCCGCCGTACATCCGTATATACGTCTCATCTTTTTTTGGTTCTTCGGTAATCAGGTTTATCACACCCCCGATAGCATTGCTTCCGTATATAGAACTTGCTGCTCCTTTAATTACTTCAATTCTTTGCAGAGCGTTAAAGGGAAAAATTTCCCAGATGATCTCGCCGGTATCACCGGTATAGAGAGGAAATCCATCCAGTGCGGTAATTACTCTTGTACCTGCTCCGCGGGAATATCCGCTTGAACCCCTGATGCTCACCTGATCAAGGGTGACGGTAACACCCGGTATATATCGCAGCGCCTGGTCTAACGATGCAACTGCTTTGTTTCTAATGCTGCTTCCCTGCAAGACCTGTGCACTTACCGGCAGTGACTGTATCTGCTGCTCATATTTAGACGCTGTTACGATAACCTGGTCAGTCAGGATAACTTCTTCTTTCAGAATGATATTCAGCTTTCTTGTTTCATTAAAGAGAATAATTTTTCCTGATTCATAAGGGGTGTATCCAATGGCTGAAACCCTCAGACGATACTCACCGCCGGGGAGAGCACTGAGCGTAAACTTTCCGTTTTGATCGCTGGCAGTGCCATAATCAGTGCCGACCAATATAATGTTTGCGCCTGGCAGGGCATTCAGTTTATCATCAGAAATTTTTCCTTCAATCACAGATTGTGATAAAAGCTCAACTGAAACAATAAAACATACAATCCATATATATTTCATGGTTATTCCGGTGGTTGTGGCGGCGGGTTATCAAAATCGCAAAAGATATTAACCCCTGAGACGAACTGACCCTCAGGAATAACAACCGGTGAAACTGATGCGGTATCACCTGTTGCACGGTACACTCCTACAACAAACCAGGCACCGCGGTCAAGAGCCAGATCGGGAGTAGTTGAAAAAGCTACTGCGGCATAAGCGTAACTTCCAGCCGTCAGATTAAAAATATCGCTTATTTTATTCTCGTTGGTGTTATAGCTCCACGTTGTTGCCCCGATGGGAATAGAATCACTCACAAATGCAAGATTGAAAGGGTTGAAGTCAGCAACGGAATTTAACGGTGAGCGGAAAACCACCAGATGAACCCGCATGATATCCGGATTCCAGGTTCCCGTAAATGTTACAGTTCCGCCGAAGCCCATTTGTATGGGTCTTTCCGGCTCCGGCTCAATCCCCCCGCCGCAGCCGGAAGCAAGCAGCACGCCGCTTAATAATATATAGAGAACAATTTTTTTCAAATGGCTTTGTCTCCTCGCTGTGAGAGTACTTTGTTGCATTTTTTTCACTTATCCGGTTTACTTTGATAAACACCGGGGAATCTAAAATCATTTCTGAAATCATCACTGCCGAATATCTCAGTTGTACCGGTTTTTTTATTATATACTGCAATTTTTCCAAAACCGGTTTTATCAAGATGAGTGTAATACAGTTTTCCGGTTGAGCGGCTGATGGTAAACTGAGGATATACATTGTCAGTAAATGCTGCCGATGAATCAATAACGGTGATTTCATTTGTTGCAAATGAATATCTTTTCAGCCATCCCTTCATGAGGGAGCCGGGGGAGTCCTGCAATGAATCAGGAAGCAGTTCCACAAAATAAAACGAGACAGCATCATCATCCCAGACGGGGATGAGGGAATTTTTACCCGGGTCAGTCAGGAGCGTATCATAGTCGCTGACTGAAAACCCTTTACCAAGAAAGATTCCGAAATTCTCATTTTCAATCGGGGCATTATACAAAAACCGGTCACCTGAACCGCTCCACACCGGCTGAATAACCATCGCGCCAATCTGAAATATACTGTCAGTGCCGAGATTGAAACCGATGCCTGATTGTTTTTCTCCACTGAAGAATGCAATGCCGCTTTCATCAGCGAACCAGGTAATGCTTACATCATCCCAGAAGTCAACTTCAACCAGTTTAACCGGTGTTCCGTCTGATTTCCTTATCTGAATTCCACCGGGCGCGTAATAAGCGAAATACTTTCCGGAGGGGGAGGGGGTCGGTTTATAACCATTGCCAACTTTCAGCAGCGACTCACCATTGGCATCGGTACGCCAGATAAAATTTTCGCCGCAGAAAACAACCCCTATGTCAGTCCATACCGGGAGAAACGTGTTTCGTGAACCCAGATCATGCACTGAGGTAAAATTGTCATCTGTATATCCCGCTCTCAGCTCAGAATGTTGTACGCTGAAATAAGTAAAAACAATCTTTTCCTGCGCGGAGACCTGAGCGGTATATATCAAAACAAAGAAAAGGACAAATCTCAGCGCACCCCTCACTGATTCCTGCTGCTGTCTGAATCCTCCGGCGGCTCAGACCAGGGCTGAATTTCCTCAGGTACTTTAACTACTTCGATGATGGAGTGCTTCTCACTTTCTTCCTCATCGCGGGTATCATTCTTCACTGCCGGAAAATCAGGGAGCGCAGCAATGACCTGATCGGATGTTGCTGCATCTTTAATGACCGTGCCAATCCTTTTGGGATGCAAACGAAACGCGTCTCCGGCTTTCATAACCGCATGGGCATTTTCGGGGGAGCATATACACACCAGACCGATACCGAGATTAAATGCACTTCTCATTTCATTGTCGGGTATATCTCCAACCTCCTGAATCATCTTAAAGACCGGAAGATGAGGCCATGCATCCCAGTTGATATCAAGAGCGAACCCCTCAGGCAGCACCCTTTTTGTGTTTCCCTCTATACCGCCGCCGGTGATATGCGCCAGTCCTTTAACTGAGTTAAGTTTTTTTAATTCTTTAATAAGCGGGAGATATGATATATGAAGTTTAAGCAATTCCTCGGCCATGGAGCACCGGAAGTCCGGTATATACTCCTCAAGCCGGAACTCAGCGAGGAGCACTTTTCTTGCAAGTGAGTAGCCGTTGGTATGCAGCCCGTTAGAGCGGAAACCAATCAGAACATCCCCCTCCTGGATTGAACTTCCGTCAATGATTTCTGATCTGTCAACAATACCCACAATAGTGCCGGAAAGATCATAATCTTTTTTCTGGTACATCCCCGGCATCTCAGCGGTTTCGCCTCCGATGAGCGCTACACCATTCTCGCGGCAGGCCTTTGCGAATCCTGCAACAATTTCCTCAGCAACGCGGGGGTTCAGTTTTCCGAAGGCCATATAGTCCATAAAGAAAAGAGGGGTTGCACCGCAGACCGCTATATCATTAACGCAATGATTTACCAGACACTGCCCGATCGTAGAGTGGATACCTGTATTGATTGCGACCCGGAGTTTGGTCCCCACACCGTCAACGCTGGAGACCAGAACCGGCTCTTTGAAGGATGAAAAATCGGGCTTGAAAAAAGCGCCAAAATGACCGATACCGGATAATACGGATGAATTAAATGTGCTTTTGGCGTGGTTTTTTATACGGTCAACGGTTTCTTCCCCAGCCCGAATGTCAACTCCCGCGGACTTATATGTGGCAGAGTCAGAACCTGTTTGCATGCAATCTTCCGGTTGTTTGGTTAAAATTCAGACTGCAAAATGCGAAAAAGAGGGGAAATATAACAGTACCCAGAGCCGAAAATTATAACCGCTCTGCAATTGGTAAACTTCTCTGTCCGGTGTGAGCCGGATGCCACTCACTCGTTTTTGTAGGGGAAATCATAAGAATCTGTTTTGGATAGCTCAAGGATGTATTCCGGTATTTTTATCCGGTCAAAGTCAAAAGCCGGTCTGCCTCCCATTTTTCTCAGAAGGGCAAACTGCGTAAGCATACCGATACCTGCTTTGCCGGAAAACGTATTGGGGAGTGAATAAACCGAATCAGTTAATGCTTCTGAAAGTGAGATGAGCTTATATTTTTTCTCCTGAAAAAAGTTAATCAGATTTTCAATATTGTCAATGTTCAATTCATTCATGTGGAAAAGCATGATCTGTTTGATGTTCCGCTTAAACAACATCTGGCTCTGCTCTTCAATGAGTGAAAGGAACGCTGAAAGATAGGTTAAATAATCCTCAGAAATTTTTTTCTTATACTTCTCATTTTTCGCGAAATAAGCTTTACTGTAAGCAAACGCGAACATGAATTCAGCCGCGCTTATGGTTACCGGAGCTATGATGTAACCATTCTCCGCGAGAAACTTTTCAACTTCCTTTTTTTCATTAAGCGTATTGCCCACTTCAAGCTCTGGCAGTCGGTAGTATTTTTGCTTCCCTTGTATCATCGGGGCAAAAATCTTTTCCCCCTGCAGTACATCCTCCTTAAAAGCTTCAACGGAATGAAAGGAGAGATCAACATGTTTATAACCGTGGTTCCCCATATCAAAACCGGCTTCAATCCAGAGTTTTAAAAGTTCAACTCTCTTGGGATCAACGGTTCTGCCGTTTCGGTAAAGTTTGACTTCATTGATAAATGCAATCGGTTTGGCATCATATTTTTTGAGAGTACTGATAAATCCGGTAATCTTTGAATTGATTAATTTAACAGGGTATCGGTCAATTTGAACGTAAGGAAAGTCATCAAAGGTAAAGCATACCTGGTTCTGCTGGGAGTGTATAACGCTGCTCCCGTGCAAAAGAAGTAACACTGTTATAAAGGATTTTTTGAACAACTGAGCAAAAATAATCTGTACCGACACCATGTAATCTCCTCAGAAAACATTAGTAAATGGAATATTCGCAAACATCAGGAAACGCTTTTCAACAGGTAAAAACAGAACAAAGTAAAAATATCTTCTGTTCTTTTCTTACATGCGCTGTAAAAAAAACAGGAACGTCCTCCGGTTTCAACCCGCACAAGAAAGTAAACAACCCGGCAACATTGTCAGCCGCGGAAAACATCCGTCTCAGAGCTTCCGGCTAAAAAAAAGAGTTTACGAAACCGGAAATACCGCAACCCTGCGGTTTAAGGTTTCATGAAATTTTTCCGAACAGGTTATTTATTAATACACTGAAAATATAAAATTCAGGAAAAAAAACTGATTATTCTGAGTTTACCTGCCTTTCATGGATATTTAAGTTTATTACTGCCCAAAAACTATTCCCCCTCGTAGGGGAAATCATAAAAATCATTATCGGAAAGCTCCAGCACGTATTCCGGGAGCATAATTCTCTTGTCATCAAACAAACTCTCTCCCATAAGCCGCCTCGCGCTGGCTATCTGGTCAATAAAGCCGAGACCGTCACGACCGGCGTACGTATTTTTAATAGTAAACACTGAATCAGAAATTGCCTCATTGGCTGATATAAAGCTGTATTTCTTTTTCTTAAAGAGCCGGATAAGCCGCTCCATGTGGTCAACGTTCAGTTCGTTCATGTGAAGCAGCATAAAATGTTTAATCCTTCTTTTAAAAAGATACTCAGTCTGCTGTTCAACCAGATCAATAAACTTTGAAAGATAATTTATGTAATCATCCGCTATTTTCTTTTTATACTTTTCATTTTTAGAAAAATAGGCCTTACTGTAAGCGATGGCAAACTTATATTCAGCCGCGCTAATGGTGATGGGAAGGATGATATAATTATTTTCCTCTAAAAATTTTTCAACATTACGTTTAATTTCAAGAGTATTGCCCACCTCAAGCTGTGGAAACCGGAAATATTTCTGCTTCCCCTGAATCATCGGCGCGAATATTTTTTCCCCCAGCAGAACATCCTCTTTAAACTCCTCAACTGAATGAGAAGAGAGGTCTTTATGTCTGAAACCATGGTTCCCCATATCAAAGCCGGCATCAAGCCACATCTTAGCTAACTCAACCCTTCTCGGGTCAATCATCCCTTCTTCTTTGTAAAGCTGGATTTCATTTATGAAAGCAATCGGTTTAGTGTCATATTTTGTGAGGACATCAATCAGCCGTCCGATTTTTTCCTTAATGAGGGAAACAGGATACCGCCCCATCTGCACGTAAGGGAAGTCATCAAAGGTGAGGCAAACTTCTTTTTTCTGAGGGTACATAGCCGTGCCAAGCAGGAAAACCAGCAACACCGGCATAAGAAGCCGGCCGGGGACAAGGGAGCATGTGAGACAAGGTTTCATGAGTCTGACAGAAAACAATCTCAAATTTTTACCAATTCAGACGATAAATTAAAAAGAAAATTTTGCAGTAAAAACTACAAAATTTTCCGGGAAATTTACTCATGAACTGAAAACCCCCCTCAAATCCTAAGGTCAGGGGGGGATTGGACAAAAGAACTCATCCGCCGGACAGGTCGGAGTTTTTGGAGGTTTGGGGTTGCCGGTGGTGTTATTAATATGTCGGTATCATCGTTTTCTACCAACCTGTGATTCCTCCGGAATCAAACCATTTTCCGGCTCCCTTCTCATTTTCAAGGAGAAGGGCTGGGGATGAGGTTTTCTCTCCGGAAACAGAGCAATGTAGAATTTACAATTTACCATGAACAATTTCGCATGCCCGGCTGAGCGGCAGGAATTTCAGCTTTTAATTTTTAACTTTTTTCATCCTGTCTATCCTGTTCATCTTTCCGTCATTTACCAATGGAATGAAACTTATCTTCCGTCTCCGTGCCAATCCCGTCAAAAGAGAAAAAGCATCGGGTAAGTGCAAAGGCATCACCGGTGAGGAAGAACTAATTGCATGGCTGCAGCGCAAATGCACAGGTGGTGGATTTACCATTCTTTCAGTCGAAGTAAGAAAGGAGACCTTAACTGCCTCAAAGATAAAGTCTGAAGAAACCCAGCATGCAGCACAATTTCACTCTGTCATATTTCAAGGCATCCTCGAAGTCACCGATTCCGGTTTATTTCATCAAAGCATTACAAACGGAATAGGAGCTGCCAAAGGCCTCGGCTTCGCTCGGGGATCCCTCGGCTTCGCTCGGGAACTAGCTCGGGAACCAGCTCGGGAACCAGCTCGGGAACCGGCTCGGGGAGTGGCTCGGGGAGTGGCTCAGTGTTGCTGGGGACAATGGGGACGCTTGGGACGGTGAGCGAAAATGTGAGTGGTAATCACTCGTGACGGTGAGCGAAAATGTGAGTGGGAATCACTTGGGACGGTGAGCGATGAAGTTA